>DATCJZ010000021.1:0-62264 GCA_036562545.1 Capillibacterium sp.
TCCGGTGGGCGGCGGCTCTTCGTGACACCGGCTATGACAAGTGGTGTTGAAGATCAGGTCCTGCGCAACGGAGACCGGTGAACCCCGCCAGGTCCGGGAGGAAGCAACGGTAAGCCGGCCCCTTCGTGTGCCGCGGGGCAACCTGATTGGAGCTAACGATCATAGTACGATCGGGAAGGGTCCGTCAAAAACCGGTGCACGGTCAATTATTTTACCCGCCTTGCGAGGCGGGTTTTTATGCATTATTTTTCTTTTCGGGAAGGGAATTTTCCGGAAATGGCTAACTCAGTTAAAGCGGGAAAAATTGAGGTTAAAGCCTACGCCAAAATAAATCTGGTTCTGGATGTCATTGGGCGCCGGGCCGACGGATATCATGAAATTGAAATGATTTTACAGTCGGTTGATCTTTATGATCAACTCCAGTTTGAGCCGGCATCCAGCCTTTCCTTGGCAATGACCGGTCAACGTCTTCCCCTTGATGACCGGAACATTATAATGAAAGCGGCCCGGAAACTTCAGACCGAGTCCGGATTTAAGGCCGGCGCCCGGATTTTTCTGCGGAAACGGATCCCGGTCGGGGCCGGTTTGGGGGGAGGCAGCGCTGATGCCGCCGCTACTCTCATTGGCCTCAATCAGTTGTGGGGCTTGCATTTGCCTTTGGCCACCCTTGAAAAAATTGCCCTGAGCCTCGGGGCGGATGTTCCCTTTTGCCTCCGGGGCGGAACGGTTCTGGCGAAGGGCATTGGGGAACAGCTTGTCGATTTGCCGCCTTTACCTTCGCTCCCGGTTTTTTTAGCGAAACCGTCTTTTAATGTTAGTACTGCCCACATCTATAAAAATCTGGACTTGTCTGTTGTGGCCCGCCATCCGGAGGTCGAACAGGTAGCCGCCTTGATTCAACAGGGTACGTATCACCGGATCCCGGAACACTGGGGTAATGTATTGGAAGAAGTGACAATGAAGCTCTATCCGGAACTCAAGACGGTGCTTGATTGGATCGGTAAATTCGGCCTGCCGGTGCGGATGTCGGGGAGTGGACCGACACTCTTCATTTTTGGCATGGACAGCAAACAGGCGGTCCCCGCCCTGGCGACGGTGGAGGCGGGTCTCAGGCGGAGAGGATGGTGGACGTACCACGGTTTTTTCCACGGGCGAGGAATTGAGGTAATAGAGGAAGAGAAAAGGGGGAATGTCTATGGGAAGAGAACCCTTGATCCCGATTAAGCTTGACAGCTATAAACCTTTGCGGGAACTGGTCTTTGAAGCTCTCCGGGAAGCGATCATTAAGGGTCAGTTGGCGCCGGGGGAACGTTTGATGGAGATTCAACTGGCGGAGGAGTTAGGAGTGAGCCGAACGCCGGTACGTGAGGCCATACGTAAACTGGAATTGGAAGGGCTGGTTTTGATGGTTCCCCGGAAAGGGGCTTATGTGGCCAGTTTCTCCATGAAAGATGTGGTTGAGGTCTTTGAGATCCGCGGTGCTCTTGAAGGTTTGGCCGCCGCTTTGGCCGCGGAGCGGATCACCGATGAGGAATTGGAGGCGTTGGAACGACAACTGGTAAAGTCGGCGGAAATCATCAATCAGGCGGATCTCAAAGGAATGGTGGAGGTAGACACCGGTTTTCATCAAATTCTGTATCAAGCCAGCCGCAATGAGCGCTTGGCACAGATTATCAATAATTTACGCGAACAGATTCAGCGGTTTCGCCAGACCTCCCTTTCTTTTCCCGGCCGGATGAAGCTGGCCTTGGAAGAACACCGGGAGATTGTGGATGCTATTTCCGCCCGGGATTCGGAATTGGCGCGGAAATTGGCCCAGGAACATATCGAAAATGCGGAAAACAGTATGATGCAGATGATCCGGGGCGAAAAGCACGAAGAATAAAAGAAGGTTCCCAGGGAGGAAGAGGAATGGAAGCAATCGTCCTTGGCGGTGGCCTAGCGACGGGTCCCCTGAAGGCGGCGGGCGGAACCCTTTACGAAGCGGGAATTCCCATCAACAACCGGCCGATGGTGGAGTATATTCTTAAGGTTCTGGAAGAGATGGAAGAAGTGGAAAAGGTCCTGGCGGTGATTCACCCCGGGATCATTACACCGGAAGGCTGGGCTAAGGTTCAAATTTTGCCGCCCGGGGAACGGATGATCGACAGTTTAATCGGGGCGGTACAGCAGGTCCGGCCGGCCGACTATGTCTTGGTGGTTGCTTCTGATATTCCCTTCATTACCAAAGAGGCCATCCGGGATTTTTTAGCCCGTTGCCGGCAGCGGCCGGCCGAGGTCTACTACCCCTTTGTTCCGAAACAAGTGGTCCGCGCCAAGTATCCGGCCACGAAAAGGACTTATGTCCGTCTGAAAGAGGCGACGGTGACCGGAGGGAATATTTTTTTAGTCCGACCACAGATTCTTTTGGCTTACCGGGACCGGATTGAACAGGCGATTGCTTTGCGGAAACAACCGATCAAGCTCTGCCGTTTGTTGGGTTTAAAATTTTTGCTGAAATTTTTCACCGGGCAGTTACGGGTCGCCGAAATTGAAGCCCGGGTGGAGGAGATTTTACAGGTGCGGGGAGCGGGGATCCTCTCCATGTATCCGGAGATCGGCGTTGATGTTGACAAACCCAGTGATCTATTGCTTGCCCGTGCCATTCTGGAGCAGGAATAGAAGCGTCCGCTGGTTTTAAAAATAATTTTCACCTTTTTTACCAAAAGTTCAGACTAGGCAGGATTCCGAATCTCTTTGTCGAATTACCTAGTGCTGACTTTATTTTCAAAAAGAGGTGAAATTATGAACATCACAGATATACGCCTGAAAAAAATTGAGAACGGAAGCAAAATGAAAGCGATTGCCTCCATCACTTTTGATGATGCTTTTGTCGTCCGCGACATCAGAGTGATCGAGGGGCAAAATGGTTTGTTTGTGGCGATGCCCAGCCGGAAAACCCCCTCCGGGGAGTTCAGGGACATCGCGCATCCCATTAATTCTGATACCCGCCAACTGATCCAGAATGCCATTTTGGCCGAATATGAAAAAGCCGAGTAAGGAAATGTAAAGCTTTGGCTATTGACAGTATCCAAAATTATCTGCTATAATAGTCTTTGCTTGTTGGGGCGTAGCCAAGCGGTAAGGCACGGGACTTTGACTCCCGCATGCGTTGGTTCGAATCCAGCCGCCCCAGCCATTCTATACGATCCTGATGAACTCTGCTTCGGCGGAGTTTTTTTATCTTTAAGAGGAAAAATAAACTAGGTGGAAATAGATTTTGCTGCTCGCCGACACACCCGTTATTGTCTTTCCATCACTTGGCATAAACTGGCAGAAGCCGGCGAGGGCGACTCCTAGTTAAGGGGGAAACAGCGTGTCTGAACTGAGAGTGGCGATTTTGGCCGCTGGGAAAGGGACGAGGATGAAATCGGATCACCCCAAAGTACTCTTTCCCCTTTGCGGCGTACCCATGGTCCAATATGTCCTTTGGGAAGCGGCCCAATTATCCCCTTTAAAACCGATGGTGGTAGTCGGTTACCAGGGAGAGCAAGTGGTTGCCGCCTTGGGTGACCAGGCCGAATATGTCTGGCAAAGGGAACAGTTGGGCACCGGGGATGCGGTGAAAAAGGTATGTGCCCAACTCCCGGAGTTTGCCGGTGATTTGTTGGTGCTTTACGGAGATACTCCCTTTATTTCCGCCCAGACGCTCCGGACGATGCTGGAGGTGCACCGGAGTCGGCGGGTGGCGGCGACCGTACTCACGGCCGAACTCGCGGATCCCACCGGATACGGGCGGATTCTCCGTTCCCCCACGGGCAGCATGACCGGGATTGTGGAGGAAAAGGATGCTTCCCCGGCAGAAAAAGCCATCTGTGAGGTCAATACCGGGATTTATTGTTTCTCGGTTGCCCAATTAAGGCCCGCCCTGACGGCGCTTCAACCCCAAAACGCCCAAGGGGAGTATTATTTGACCGATGTCATTGGCTGGCTGGCAGCTGCCGGGCAACCGCTGGCGACGGTAAAAAGTGAGCACCCGGAGGAGATTATGGGACCCAATGACCGGAAAGCCCTCGCCCGGACCGAGGCCAGGATGAGACAGGAGATTCTGGACCGGATTATGGAGGCGGGAGTGACGGTTATTGATCCGGCGAGTACCTACATTGATCCACGGGTCCGGATCGGGAGGGATACCACCCTTTATCCCGGCGTTATTCTGATGGGGGAGACAACAATCGGCGCCAACTGCCGGCTTGGGCCTTATACCCAGATCACCTCTTCCGTGGTGGGGGACGGTTCCCATGTTTATTTTAGCACCTTGACTGAGGTGGTTTTGGGGCAACGGGTGGAAGTGGGACCCTATGCCCATTTGCGTCCCGGAACAAGGGTGGAGGATCAGGCGAAAGTGGGCGGTTTTGTGGAAATCAAGAATTCAACGGTGGGGGTTAACAGTAAGGTTCCGCATCTAAGTTATATTGGGGATACCACCATCGGAACGGGGGTAAACATTGGTGCCGGAACGATCACCTGTAATTATGATGGGGCCCGGAAATGGCCGACCATAATTGGGGATCGGGCTTTTATCGGCAGCAACACCAATTTGGTGGCCCCGGTGAAAGTGGGAGAACAGGCGCTGGTCGGTGCCGGTTCAACGATTACCCGGGATGTGCCGGCTTTTAGTGTAACCATGGCTAGAGCACGGCAGACTTCCAAAGTGATGCCGCCGGTTTTCCACGTGGAGACGGCGGAGGGGGAAAAGGTTTACCGGGTGACGATCGCTTGTCCCACTCCGGAAGTACGTATTTATTATTCCACCGACGGGCAGGAACCGACGGAAGAAAGCCTTTCTTACCAGGAACCTTTGTGTTTAAAAGAAGGGACGATACTGAAGGCCAGAGCCTTTAAAGAAGGGTGGCTGCCGAGCAAAATCGGGGCTCTAAAAGTCGGGGAATAGTTTGCCCCCCGGAGGATCTAATGATATAATTATTTAATGTTTATGGATAATAAAAGAAGGTTTATGACGAGATGATAGCAAGATGGAGGTAGATAGTGATGGAGGCAGTACTCAAGGCGGCGCTGCGGGAAGAAACAGGGAAAGGAGCGGCCCATCGCCTGCGTCAAGCCGGAAAGATTCCGGGGGTGATCTATGGCGAAAAACAGGCCAACATTTGCCTGGACGCCAGAGAAGCCCAGAAGTTCTTTAATATCAACGGGTATAGCCAATTAATTACCCTTCGCTTGGAGCAGAAAGGAAAGGCGGAAGATCTGCCGGTTTTAGTCAAAGAGGTGCAGTATGATCCGATCAAGGGGACACCGTTGCATTATGATTTCTTCCAAGTTTCCATGAAACAGAAGGTTGTGGTGAAGGTCCCCGTCGTGCTGGTGGGCGAAGAGAAACGGGTCAATGATGGGGCTGTCCTTGAAACCGTCCTTTACGAAGTGGAAGTATCCTGTTTACCGGCGGATATCCCCTCCAAAATCGAAGTGGATGTTTCCGGTTTGACGGTGAATAACAGTATCACCATCGCTGATCTTCAGGCTCCGGCGGGAGTTGAATTTGTCACCCCGGCTCATGAAGCGGTGGTAGTCGCTCTTGCGCCACGGACCGAAGCGGAACCGGAGCAAGCGGCACCGGCTGAAGCTGCGCCTCAACAACAACCGGAGGAGTAACCTTGTTGAGGGTCGAGGGATGAAGGAATATCTAATTGTAGGTTTGGGTAACCCAGGCAGCGCATATGAATTAACCCGGCACAATGCCGGGTTTTTGGTATTGGCCAGTTTAGCCCGGTTTTACCAAGTCAAGTTCGAGACCGGGGAGGTCTATGCGACGGCCGTGGTGAGGGAGAAAGAACGCTGTCTTCATCTCCTGAAGCCGCTGACCTATATGAACCGGAGCGGGGAAGCCGTCCGGATTTTGATGGAGAAGTATCACTTTCCCTTGGAGCGGGTAATAATAATATCCGATGATATGGCACTGCCCTTCGGAAAGATCCGGCTGAAGCCGCGGGGAAGTTCCGGCGGGCATAACGGACTAGCTTCCGTCATTGCGGTGCTCGGTGCGGAATTTCCCCGGTTGCGGGTGGGGATTGGTGCTCCTCCCGCTGGAGTCGGGATGGTTGATTATGTTTTGGGGCAATTTACCGCGGAAGAACAAAAAATGCTGCCGGCGATCACCGAACGGGCGGCCCGTGCCATCCAGGCCTGGCTGGAGGAAGGCATCGAAAAAACAATGAGTAAATTCAACGGTCCGGTGGCGTTGGCATAGAATATTGCAACACCTGTAACCATATGCTTTTATTAGTTAGGACCGGCAAAAACAAGGACAAGGCTGGTCTCGGAAAGAGCAGCCGAGGGGGAGCAGCTTTCCTTTTCCCTCTTGGGTAGTCTTGTCGTGCTTTGTTTTAGGGGGTAATCGCTTGTTTGATCAATTGCTGGTACCACTCCAGGCTTGGGCGGAAACCGGAACCCTACTCCACACCATTAGAACGGGAAAAGGGAGCGTATTGGGGCAGGGGGTTGGCGGGACAGCAAGTGTTTTCCTCTTTGCTCTGCTCTGGCGAGAGCAAAGTCAGAGACTGCTGATTGTCACGGGTACACCGTCGGCGGCGGAACACTTGGCCGCCGACCTTTGTCAACTGGTGGGCGAAGAACACTGTTTTCTCTTTCCCGCTTATGATCTCTTAGCCCATGAGGAAGCTTATGAAAAGGAAGTGGCCGGGCAACGCCTTTCTGTTTTGGGTAAACTTTTGACCGGGGAAAAGATAATCGTCGTTACTTCCTGGCCGGCGCTGCTCCGGAAGGTTCTCCCGCCTCAAGCCTTGGCCGGATTTTTTCTCCCGGTGGCGGTTGGGAGCGAGCTCGCGCGGGATTGGTTTCTCCGGCAATTGGTAACAATGGGTTACAACCGGGTGGCAAAAGTAGAAACTGCCGGTGAATTCAGTGTCCGGGGGGATATTGTCGATCTTTTTCCTTTGAACCAACCGGATCCGTTACGGATCGAATTTTTCGGGGATGAAGTGGATTCCATCCGGACTTTTGACCCGGAAACCCAAAAATCTGTGGACAAAGTGGAGAAGATTCAGATTCTGCCGGCCCGGGAAGGTTTATGGACGACGGAGCAATTCCAGACGGCAATACCGGCCATCGAAGCCTGCGTGCAGGAGCAGTGCACGCGGTTGAGGAAAGCCAAAACTGGTGAAAAACCGGAAGAAGCGGCGGCTTTACTGGAAATGCGCTACGGTGAACTCTTGGAGAAGTTGACCAGCGGTTCAGTCTTCCCGGGGATGGACCGCTTTTTACCGCTCATCCGGAAGGATCTGGTTCCTTTCTGGGCCTACCTGCCAGATGCCCTGCTCATTCTCCATGAACCGGTCCGGGGGAGCGAATATTTGCGTTCGCTGGCAGAAGAAAATGCCCGGACGCTTGGGGGTTTTATCGAACGGGGCTTGGTCCTGCCGGAGGAGACCGCTCTTTATTTATCCTGCGACGAAATTCAGGGCTTCCTGGCCCAACAGGCCAAAGTTCATTTTTCCACGTTAAACCGGGCGCTCAGGGGAAGTAAGGTAACGGCGACCATTAGTTTTCCCATGCGGCCGGCTCCCGATTACGCCGGTCAATTCACGAAAGTGATTACGGATTTAAAGGCCCGGTTGGAAAAGGGATGGACGGTGGTGATTGGGATCGCCGGGGCGGAACGCCGGCGGGGATTGGTCGAAACCTTGAAGGCGGAGGGGCTTTTGGCCAATCATTGGCCGGAAGCGGAAGCATTGGTCTCCGGACAACTTTATCTAACAGAACTGGCTCTCGCGGAAGGGGTTGAGCTGCCCGCCGACAAGCTTCTTCTGTTGACCGAGAACGAGCTTTACGGGCGAAAACGCCGCCCGAAAAAGGGAAGAGCCCGTTTCGGCAAAGAAGGGATTAAACTCTCTGATTTTGGGGAATTGGCCGTCGGTGATTATGTGGTCCATATCAACCATGGGATCGGGCGGTATCTGGGCCTCAAGAAACTGGAAATTAATGGTGCGGAACGGGAATATTTGGAGATCGAATATGCCGATCAGGACCGTTTGTTTGTCCCCACCGACCAGTTGGGCCTAATCCAGAAATATATCGGTCTGGAAGAGAATCCCCCCCGGATTAACCGGTTAGGCGGCGGGGATTGGCAAAAGGTGAAAAGCCGCGTTCAGGAATCCATTAAAGAGATGGCCGATAAATTATTAGCCCTTTATGCGGACCGGTTTATGGCCAAAGGTTATGCTTTCTCCTCCGATACCGTCTGGCAGAAGGAGTTTGAGGACGCCTTTTTCTATGAAGAGACTCCCGATCAACTCCGGGCGGTTATGGAGATCAAAAAAGACATGGAATCGGAACGGCCGATGGACCGTTTGCTCTGCGGCGATGTGGGTTACGGTAAGACCGAAGTGGCGATGCGGGCGGCTTTTAAGGCTGTAACCGACGGCAAGCAAGTGGCGGTGCTGGTCCCCACCACCATCCTGGCCCAACAGCATTATCAAACTTTTATTCAGCGCTTTAGCGGTTATCCAGTGCACATCGGCCTCTTAAGCCGCTTTCAATCCCCCAGCGAGCAGGAGAAAGTGGTGAAGGGGTTAAAAGACGGCACCATTGATCTGGTGATCGGCACCCACCGTTTGTTGTCCAAAGATGTCTCCTTTAAAGATTTGGGTCTCTTGATCGTAGATGAAGAGCAGAAATTCGGGGTCATCCATAAAGAAAGGTTAAAAGAGCTGAAAAAGAACGTGGATGCGCTGACCATTACCGCCACGCCCATTCCCCGGACTTTGCACATGTCGCTGATTGGGATCCGGGACATCAGTGTGATCGAAACACCGCCGGAGGACCGTTTCCCCGTGAAAACCTACGTGATCGAATTCAATGAGGAAGTGATTGCCGAAGCCATCCGCCGGGAGTTGGACCGGGGCGGGCAGGTCTTTTTTGTCTATAACCGGGTCCAGACGATTGACCAGATGGCCGGCTACCTGCAACAGCTTATCCCTGAGGCCCGGGTTGATATTGCCCACGGTCAGATGTCCGAGGATCAATTGGAAGAAATTATGCTCAGTTTTTACGAGGGCGCCAGTGATATTTTGGTCTGTACGACCATCATCGAGAATGGATTGGACATTCCTAATGTCAATACGATTATTGTCTATGACGCCGATCGTCTGGGCCTCGCTCAGCTCTACCAACTGCGGGGACGGGTCGGACGAAGCAACCGGGTTGCCTACGCCTATTTTACCTTCCGGAAAGATAAAAATTTAAGCGAGGTGGCGGAGAAACGCCTGGCGACGATCAGGGATTTTACCGATCTGGGTTCGGGCTTTAAAATCGCCCAACGGGACCTGGAGATCCGGGGCGCGGGTAATCTTTTGGGAGCGGAGCAACATGGTCATATTGCCGCCATCGGTTTTGATCTCTATTGCCGGCTTTTGGAAGAAGCCATCAAAGAGCGGCGCGGGGATAAAAAACCGGATACCCCCGATCCCACCATCGAGGTAGTTATGGATGCTTATATTAGTGATGAATATATTAACGATCCCGCGCAAAAAGTGGAAATCTACAAGAAAATCGCGGCCATTACTTCCTTGGCCGAAGCCGATACGGTGGAAGAGGAGATTGAGGACCGTTTTGGGGATTTGCCGGCGCCGGTCCGGAATCTCTTGGAGATTGCCCGTTTGAAAGTCCTGGCGAAACAAGCGGGAATCAGCACGGTCACCACGGAACGGGGGGATCTGGTCGCCCGTTTCCTTCCGGGTTTGGCTTTGGATGCGGACCGGGTCTCCGCTTTGCTCATTAACCACCGGGGACTGGTCCGTTACCAGCCGGGACGCCAACCGGTCCTGCGCTGGCGAACAGCCGGACTTGGCGCGGCGGAAACCTGGAAATTGGTGAAAGGCACCCTCCTTTATCTGTTAGGGGAGAAGAAGTCTCTTTAAAGAAAGTATAATCAAAGTTGGACAGGGAAATCTAATCATGTCAACCTTCCATCTGAGGCCAGTTGACGCCAGATCCACCAGTGAATATTCCTGCTTAGCACAGTATATAATACTAATAAATAGCAAAAAATCCTGGTAAGCGAAGGAAGGGTTCAGATCCTGGTGATGCGGAAAGCTTTGCAACGACAGTGGCGGATGGAGGACATCGAAGAAGGAGGGAAAAAGGATGAAGGCAACAGGTATCGTTCGGCGCATCGATGACCTTGGTCGGGTGGTTATTCCCAAGGAGATTCGGAGAACGCTCCGGATCCGGGAGGGGGATCCCCTGGAGATCTTTGTGGACCGCGAGGGAGAAGTGATCCTGAAGAAATACTCCCCCATCGGTGAACTTGGTGATTTCGCCAAAGAATATGCGGATTCTTTATATGAATCGACCGGACATATTTCCCTAATTGCCGATCGGGATATGATTATCGCAGTGGCCGGAGCGCCCAAAAAGGAGTTTATCGATAAACCCATCTCCAAAGCAGTGGAGAATGCCATTGAAGAACGGAAGGTTGTGCTTATGCCCTCGCCGGGCGAGCATAAATACTGCGAAGCCTGTCCCATTCTGGAAGAGGAAGGGAAATGTGAATTTACGGCACAGGTGATTGCCCCCATCATTGCGGAAGGGGATCCGATTGGGGCTGTCATTTTAACTTCCAAAGAACCCGGGGTGACCATGGGGGATCTGGAAATTAAAGTGGCAGAAACAGCCGCCGGTTTTCTTGCCAAACAAATGGAGCAATAAATTATACCCCGGGCAAGTACTCCCGGGGTTATCCCTAATCCCGCGGTGGCCGGTTGGCTGCCAGCATACTGACGATACTGGCGAGGACGGTCGGGTTAATACCCTGGTTGCTAAGGGAGGAGGTCAACAGCGGTAACATACTGATCAGCGGGGAGAGATTCGGATTTGAGTGGCTCCTTGCCGGACTGTTCTTCTCTTGGCCGGTGTAATTGCTGATTAGTTGGAATAATTGATCGGTGTTGAGTTCTCCTTTCTCGTTAAAAACCTTGATTAAGAGGGCAACTAATTCTTGTCCCTTTGGACTAAGTCTGGGCGCCAATTCGCGGAAAGCGGCCAGATCTTCTGGGGATAATCCTTTTGCCGGGGCTGACGGCGCCGGTGGCGGTTGCGGTTTTTCCTGAGTTGCGCTTCGCCTTTTATAAACCCGTTTTTTCGGGAACTTTTTTACCTCATGTTCAGACATTTTTGTTCCTCCTTGCCCCCTATTTTACTCTTAGGTTATGCGTTTAGCCGAAAGGTGGTGCCTGTCTTCGCGAAACCCAAGCCAACTTTTGTGGTCGCGCTCCGTGTGGCGAACCGGGCGGACCTGGCTCCGGAAGTCCAAGCCATCCTCACCAGGTATGGCCAGGATATTGCCGGCCGGTTTGGCCTTCCCAGCCCGGACAAGAAGAGCGGGTTAATTGTCCTCTTGATGCAGGAAGCAGCGGCGGTGAGCCGTTTAACCGCTGAACTGCAAGAGGTGGCTGAATTGGAAGTCAAGACGGTAGCCTTCGATTAAAGCCGGAAAGCCCGGCTTTTTTTATTAGCCGATTTCCCGGCGCGGCAGGGACGGACGGAAAAGGGATTTCCGTCCGGATAACGAAATAAGTCAAAGACAAGGGAAGGTGTTGCGATGAACCCTGACGCGCTGAGAGGTTTGCTTTCCCGGTTAACCGTCCAGGGCTACCAAATCAGAAAAACCCCGTCCAGAGAAGGCCTTCTTCTCCTGGTCAAAGAGGAGCCTTTCCACCGTAAATTGCTGCTAATCGGGAGCAATTTACACCGGACGGAGGAATGGCGAAGTTTTATCATCCAGACAGTACTGGCAGAGCGGAATGAGCAGAAGACGTTAGCCTTGGCTGTTTTAATTATGGACGTGGGCGAGGGGCAAAGGGAAAGCGGGATTCTGGAATATCTCGGGGAGATGCCTTGGGTCGAAGCTATTTGGGAGATCGCCGGTGAGGATTTGTTACGGGTGAAAACCCATTTCCGTTGGCAGGTTGAGGAAAAACTTCTTTTGCTGGCCACCGGGTCGGCCTCTTCTTCCGCTGCCGGGGAAGAAAAGCGGACTGTGGCCGGGCGGCGGCGGAGACTGGCGCTTCCGACTTTTACCTGGATCTTGCTGGTGATCAACCTGGTCATTTTTGGGGTGGAGATCGTAAACGGGGGCAGTAGTCAAACCTTGGTCCTGATTAGACTGGGGGCCAAATATAATCCCCGGCTCTGGATGGGGGAGTATTGGCGTTTTTTAACCCCCCTTTTTCTCCATGCCGGGTGGGAGCATTTCCTCTTTAATTCCATTGCCCTCCTTCAGTTGGGAGGAATCGTCGAGAAGCTATTTGGCGCCGGCCGGTTTTTAACCATCTACTTTACAGCAGGGATCGGCGGCACGGTGGCCAGTGTCCTTTTTCGTCCGGATACCATTTCGGTGGGGGCTTCCGGTGCCATCTTCGGTCTTTTGGGCGCTTTAATCTACTTCAGTATCCGTTGCCCCCAGACGGCCAGAGGTCTTTTTGGGCGGAGTCTCTGGCTGACTTTAGGCTTGAATTTGGTCTTGAGCTTTGTGCTTCCCGGGATCGATTATATGGGGCATCTGGGGGGGTTGGTGGCGGGTTTACTGTGTGCCTACGCCCTGGGCTTGGGGAAGAAGGATCAACTTCCGGGGCGCTGGCTCTGGCGCATCCTTTTATTTGTTTTAATGACCACCACCATCGTCCAGGCGGCGCTGCCGCCCCCGGCCAAATGGCATCTTCCGCTCGAAACGGGGAGGGTCGCCCTGGAGAAGGGGGATTTGGATCAAGCCCTTTTGTCCCTGGAGGAAAGCTATCATTTAAATCCGGATTCGGCCTTGACCAAGTGGATGTTAAATGGGGTTTATCTGGAAAAAGGCGCCCGGGCTCTGGCGGCGAGGGAATGGGATGAGGCCGTTCTTTATCTGGAGCAAAGTATGAGACTGGATCCCGAGGATCGGGAAGGAAAAAATCTCCTGATCCGCGCCTATCTTAACCGGGGATACCACCGTTATAATGCGGATGAACTGGAAGGAGCGGAGGAAGATTGTTTGCGTGGGATTGCCCTTAATAACAGAGTGGCGGAGTTCCACCATATGTTAGGAGCGATCTATTACCGGCAGCAACGGGTGGAGGAAGCCGTAGAGGAACTGGAAACGGTCCTGCGGCTCAAACCCGGGAACCAGGAAGCAAAAGCACTTTTGGAAGCCATTAAATCGGAAGAATGAAGAGAGCCGGCCCCCCAAGGGGCCATTTTTTTTGCCTCTGGCACCATGCTTTTTGCCTTTTCATATCATGTATTGTTTGGAAAAAATGCTTATTGCTTCAGGTAACCAGGAATGAGAATCAAGCAACGCAGGTACTTTTTGAATGGGAGATGGGAAAAATGCCCCGTCTGGAGGTATTACCCCTCAATGACCTGCCCTTGGGCAAACGGTGGTTAGGCTTAGGGGACCGGGGAAAGGATGTCCGGCAATTACAAGAACTCTTGACAGCCTTAGGCCTTTATGAAGCCGGAATTACAGGAGAATATGATCTTTTAACCAGGGAAGGGGTGAAAGCTCTGCAGAGGGCGTACCACCTTTCCGTTGACGGGGTGGCCGGTCCGGATACCTGTAAAATCCTGACCGAGGAGAAACTTCATAATCGTATCTTGAAAAGGATAAAAGAAGGGGAGAACCTCCACACTCTGGCCGGGCTTTTCGGGGTCGGGACACAGGCTTTTAAAGATCCAGAAAACCGCCGGCGTCTACGGCGGGTGGAGACCGGACGCTTGGTTATGCTGGAAAAGCGGGAACTGATCTTTGGCGTCAGAAGCGAACGAACAACCGGAAACCTTGCGGAAAAGCCGGAGAAGGAAGACTTCCTTTATCATGTGACCACAGAAGAGCTCAACGCCTTGGCGGAAAAATTTTGCGTGCCGGCCGGTTCTTTGGCGGTTGATTTAACCACGGAAGCTTTGACCCCGCGCCGGAGAAAAATGCTCCGGCGCTTACGGGCTAAAATGAACGGAGAATTAATATGGTGGTTGGGGTCCGACAGCAATTACTTCCCTTCGGCGGAAGAAGCCGATGCCATCATCATCACGATCCCGGTCTCCGTTTCTGAAACATACACCCACGACGTGTGGCGGCGGGAGGTAAAAAGGATCTTAACCTATTATCCTTGTACCCGCTTGTTGCTCCATTTTGATCTGCGTGGAAAGGTTAAGGCGGAAGAAGGGGTTGAACGGGAGCTAACCCCGGCCGAGGGGAGGCTGGCGCGGTTAAACCGGATTGGCGCCCCGAAAAGGCTGGGTGAGGAGGGCTGGATCCTTTACCGCTACCGGAATCAAGACCGAACCGGAACGGTTCTGGTGCCTGATCACCTTACGATCCGGGGTATTTTCAACCAGGTTGATCGCTTAAACCTCCGCGGGCTGGTCCTGACCGGGTTGGATGATTGGCAGGAAGTTTGGCGCCAGGAAGGAAACCGCTATTTTCTGGCTACCCCCCGGCTTTTGGTCATGAAGGAGAAAAAATTGGCATAATTATCTTTATAGCAAAAAAATCCGGCCTTAGAAAGGAGGGTAAGGCCTCTTCGCCGCGGCGAAGGTATTTTGACAAGGAGGGGGTAGCATGTTAACTTGCCGTTACGGGCAAGCCACGTTGGAAAAGAGTTCATTGTCGGCCAGCAAGTATTTGGAGGTCGAAGGCGAGCTGTATCTCCCCGAGGGATACCCCGCGCTGGAGACAGTGCTTTCCGTCCATGGTTATTTGGCGGAGCTTACCGGAGAGATCAGCGGAGATAAACTGGTCCTCTCCGGGACGGTTGAAACCCACCTGGTTTACCGGGGGAAAGAAAGTCTAGACCGGCTTCCCGAGTGCGGTATGGTTTGGCGGGGGACGGAAGGGGCGGTTTTTAACGGAGAGCTTAGCCTCCCGGAGCAGGGGGAGAACTGGGATTGGCACGCCCGTTTGGTGAAGATTAAGCTCCAACCGGAAACGGACCGCCGCCTCAAATATCAATTGACCCTGGAAATCAAGCTTTATACCCGTCAACCCATGCCCGTGTCTTTTATTGAGGAGATTGAAGCCGATCCGCAAGTCCGGACCGAAGGAGAGCAACTCCGGATTGAAGAGCCGGTGGTCACGGCCTACGTGCGCCGGGAAGTCGAGGCCAATTTTTCCCTCACTTACCCCAAACCGCCTTTGGCCCGTGTTCTCAATTGTCAGGTCTTCCCCGTGACCACCAGCGCAACATATGGAAAGGACCGGGTCAATATCGAGGGCAAATTGGATGTGGAATTGTTGTATATCGGCCTGACCGAAGACGGGCAAGAGGCCGGTCTTGAAGTCCAGAGATGGACGGAGGAAAATGGAAAGGCGATTCCTTTCCAAATCAGCCTGGAAGCACCGGCCCTTTCGGAACCGGCGATCCGGTATGAGTTATGGGTTGAAGGGATACAAGCGAGTGCAACCCATCCCGAGAGTTGCCGGGTGGAGGCCCGGCTGGGGGCGCGGGTGAGCGTGGTCAACCGTAGAGAAGTGCGGGTGGTGACCGACGGGGCGCCGGCGGGGGAAGGCATCATCGATCTTCTCCGGGAGGAAAGCGAATGGGTGGAAGTGGTCGAGGAAGTGGAACGCTCCTTCGTGGTGGAGAAGATGCTGGCCCTGCCGGCCGACCGGCCGGAGATCAGAAGCATATTGCAATTTAGCGTTACGGAACCTAAATACGATTGGCAGTTGACCTATGAACAATTGATGATGGGCGGCGAAGCGAGCGGGACCCTGCTTTACCTGGCGGAGAGCAACGAAACGGCGGAGATGATGGTGGTGTCGGCCGGGTGGGGCAGCGGCGGGACCGAACCGCTCACCTTTGGCGCCTCTTTAGAACTGCCGGGAGCGGAAGAAGGCAGGGAAGTCCGGGTCAGTGTTCATCCGCAACAATTCAAAGTGGAACAGGTGGATGGGCGGACCATCCGTCTGGTTTGGGAATTCAAAGCCTTTCTTACTCTCCTCCAAACGAGGCGTTTATCCCTGGTGAGGGATGCCGTCCTGCTTCTTCCGGATGAAAGACCAAAGCCGAGTATGTTGTTTTACTTGGTGCAACCGGGCGATACCCTGTGGCGGATTGCCCGGCGTTATCGGACGACCATGGCCGCAATTGCCAAGGTAAACCAGTTGAACGCGGACGATCAACAGTTGAGTGCCGGGAAAAAACTCCTCATCCCCAAAAGCCCGCTCTGAAATGAAGAAGCTGAAGGAAGAATCCCCAAAGAGAAGAGGCGCCCTCCGGCGCCTCTTTTTGTGAAATTAATGTAACCGGGGCAGGCGCCTTGGCAGATGCAGGCGTCCAGCCGTAGACGGGGCGGAGGGAAGATCCTTGACAATGAAGAGGAAGTATTTTATAGTATAGGAATGTAGGTTGGGGACAAGGTAGTAATAGCGCGCCAACTTACGCGGTTACGAACAAGTGACTCATGGAGGTGAGGAGATGCCGACCTATGACTATGAGTGTTCGCAGTGCGGACATTTTGAGTGGGTTCAGAGGATCACCGAGGACCCCTTGACGGTCTGTCCCCATTGTGGCGGTAAAGTTTATCGCCAGATCAGCCGTAACGGCAGTATTATCTTCAAAGGCAGCGGGTTTTATGTAACCGACAACCGAAAAACGGGGAACCAGAAGGAAGGCGGCAACGTCTCATCGCTCAGTGATAAAAAAGTTTCCTAAACCGAAGGAAAGGTCCCTACTTAAGGTGACCTTTCTTTTAATGGTTTTTTCCCGTGATTTTTTTAAAGGGGGAGTGAGATGAGGATAAAAATCGCGGAGGAACGGAATCTTTTTCTTATTTTGAAGCAAAGCGCCATCGATATCTACAATCACCTGGGTTATTCCCTCCTCATCAGCGTGCTTTGGTGTATGGTTGTTTTGCTCCCGTTGTTGCTTATTATCAATCCAATGCTCCAGATGTTTCTGGAAGATACAAAGTACCCCCTCAGCTTACTCATTAATCTTGCGGCTTTTGGCGTGCCCTATGCCGCTTTCATTTTGGGGCCGGTCCATACAGCCTTGTTCTACCAGATGAATGAGGTGTTGATGAATGAAGCCCGGTTCCGGGGTTTTTGGGAAGGGTTCCGGAAACACTATTGGCTGGCGGCACGGGTTTATGCCCTTTACGCTGGGATGCTCATCTTTTGCTTTGTCGATCTCATGATTTGCTTTTTTACCCTGCAGGAATTCGGCCTCAAGATCCTCGGTTGTTTCCTGATTTATCTGTTTTTATTTCTGCTTTTTTGGAGTCTCTATCTGCCCGGATTTCTTGTTTTGCAAAAAAATACCCTGAAAAAAGTCTTTCGTAAGACCTTTCTGGTGGTGCTGGACAATATTTTCCTCACCATTGGCGCCTTTTTACTTTTAGTCCTGATTGGACTGGCCTTTTATAAAATTATTCCCTTGTTGATCTTCTTTTACGGCAGTTATGTGCTGGTAGTGATGATCCATTTGTTTAACGGTGTTTTAGCCAAATATCCCGATCCGGCCGTTTCCACCCCGGAGGAATAGGCGGCGCGGAAAGGTTTTGACAAGCGGTTGAGGACTCCCGAAAAGGCAAAAGCTAAACCAGACCCGGTTAACCAAATCCGTCATGTACTTTACAAAACCAGGGGGAGGACAATGGCGAAATTCATTTTTATTACGGGAGGAGTAGTATCCTCCTTAGGAAAAGGAATCACGGCGGCGTCCATCGGTAGGCTCTTAAAGAGCAGAGGACTGAAGGTAACCATTTTAAAGTTCGATCCCTACATTAATGTGGATCCGGGCACGATGAGCCCTTACCAGCATGGTGAAGTTTTTGTCACCGACGACGGGGCGGAGACCGATTTGGACCTTGGCCATTATGAACGTTTTATTGACGAGAACTTATCCAAGAATAATAACGTGACGACCGGCAAAATCTACTGGTCTGTCCTGAATAAAGAGCGTAAAGGCGAATTTTTGGGTGGTACCGTCCAAGTCATCCCTCATATTACCAATGAGATTAAAGCCCGTATTAAACTGGTGGCCGACGAAAGCCAAGCCGATGTCGTCATCGTGGAAATAGGCGGAACGGTTGGGGATATTGAAAGTCTTCCGTTTTTGGAAGCAATCCGGCAATATAAGTCCGACGTGGGCCGGGAGGATGCCATGTATATCCATGTAACCCTGGTCCCCTATATCCCAACCTCGGCCGAGTTAAAAACCAAGCCCACGCAGCACAGTGTAAAGGAGTTGCGGGGAATTGGGATTCAGCCCGATGTGATTGTCTGCCGGTCGGGTAAACCCCTGCCCGATGACTTAAAGGCCAAAATTGCGCTCTTCTGTGATATTGATAAAGAGGCGGTGATCTCCAATCCGGACGTGGAGACCATTTATGAAGTGCCGCTCTGGTTTGAAGAAGCCGGGTTGGACGAATTGATCATTAAACGGCTGAGCTTAAACTGCGGCCAACGGGATTTGGTCACTTGGCGGCAGTTTGTGGAGAAGATTAAACACCCCCGCTTTGCCGTTGATATTGCCTTGGTAGGCAAATATATCTCTCTCCCCGATGCATACCTGAGTGTGACGGAAGCTTTACATCATGCGGGAGTGGCCCATGAGGCCGCCGTCCGGATCCATTGGGTCGACGCGGAAAAGATTGAAGCCGAAGGCGCCGAAAAATTCCTGACCGGGATGGATGGGATCCTGGTGCCGGGTGGTTTCGGTTACCGGGGGGTGGAGGGGAAAATTGCCGCGACCCGTTTTGCCCGGGAACAAAAGATTCCCTATTTAGGAATCTGCCTAGGGCTCCAGTGTGCGGTTATTGAATTTGCCCGTCATGTCTGCGGTTTGACTGATGCCAATTCCTCCGAATTTCAGCCGGAGACGGCGAACCCCGTGATTGACCTCCTGCCCGGGCAGAAAGAGGTAGAAGATATGGGTGGGACGATGCGCCTGGGCCTCCAGCCCATCCGGCTGCTGCCCGGGAGTAAAGCCTATTCCCTTTACGGGCAAGAAGTAATCCAGGAACGCCACCGTCACCGTTATGAAGTGAACAGCCGCTTTTATCAAATCTTAAAAGAGAAGGGTCTCTCCATCAGCGGAGTGCTGGTCGACAAGAATTTGGTCGAAGTGGTGGAACTGCCGGATCATCCGTGGTTTATTGCCACCCAGTATCATCCGGAACTTAAATCCAGGCCGCACAAACCCCATCCGGTTTTCTGCGGTTTTGTCGGGGCGGCGTTGGCCTATCAAAACAAAAAGAAGAAGTAAGCTGTAGCCGGCCAGCGGCAGGAACGGGCGGAAAGCGACGGACTGGAAAAGGTCAAGCGATGATTAGCTTTATAACAGAGAAAAGGAAGAACGGAAGGAAAATCCGGAAAGCCGGATTTTCCTTTTTTATGGGGTAAAAATGCAGGAAGGCTAAGTAAAATCAGGAAGGAAAGGAGGGAAAAGGAGAGAAAAGGAAAAGAGAAAAGGGAGGGAAGAAGATGGCGATCACTACCCGTCTGTTCCCGGCGCGGAGAATCGTCCAACGAAGCAGAGCCGGCAAAGAACGGGACAACCACCTCCTTCAACTGCTCCGGATCCTTTGTAGTCCTCTTCTGCTTTTGATCGATATTTTCCGGCCGCGCCCTTCCCGGCCGATTGTCCGGGCTTTCCTCTGGTTCATGCTGGGCATTTTCCTGTCGATGGCGGCTATGTATTTTATCATGGTCTGCTCCCAAACGGAACTGGAAAAGATGATCGGGGGGTATTTTACCTATGCGGAAAGAACCGTCCCGGTCAGTACGGAGATGGAGGAGATTATTTACCGCCATGCGCTCCTGGCCAATGTCAGTCCGCAACTGGTCATCGCGGTGATTCAGGTGGAGAGCGGGTTTGACCCCAAGGCCTATTCGCCGAAAGGGGCCTGCGGTTTGATGCAGATTACACCCCTGGTTTGGCAGGCCTTTAATCCCGAGTCGGTTTGCGATGGGCGGCACCGGCCGGGGGAAGCGGATCACGGACGGGATTGTATTTATAATAGCGAAGCCAACATCGCCACCGGCATACGCTACCTCCGTCAACTTATTGATTATTTTGACGGGGAGACCGGCCGGGCTTTGGAGGCCTATAATGCCGGCTTAACCAATGTGGAATTGACCGCTGTCCGCCCTAAGTACCGGGAGACCCGGACTTATCTGGGGCGGATCGGTAAACTACTGGCGGCTTCCGGAACCGACCGGTTTTTGGTTCAATATGAATTGAATTGCCTGCTCCGGACCATTCTGCGGTGGTTCTTTATTTTCACGTCGGCGTTATGGACGGTTTTATTGATCTGGAGTAAGAAGCACTGGTCTAATCTTTGATAAAAAGAACTTCCAACGGCCACAGGCATAATTAAACCGGGCAAACATAAGGTAATAACAAAACCTAGAGAAAGGCGCAGATGGCTGTGGAAGGAATCGACAAGCAAATCAGTTCCTTAATGATCCTGTTTTTTGCGGGGCTGGTTTGGAGTTTCCTTTATGACTGGATGGCTTTTCTTTTTGCCAAACGCCGCCAGCTTGGTGATTTTTGTTTTTGGCTCTTTTCGCTCTTTTTAATCTTTCCGGTGCTCCTCTTTACAACCTATGGTGAACTCCGGGTTTCTTGGGGAGTTGGGTTACTGGTGGGGGTTCTCTGTTACCGGCGGCTTTTTCATCCGGGGGTCTCTCTTTTTTTCCGGTTTGTAAAACGGAAGCTCCGGCGCAGGCAGGGATTTTTTACCTGAAGGGAGGATCGGCCGGGCGGATCACGAATATTAAGCGGTTAAGGGATGATTGCCGAGGAAACCTCAAGCGGGACAAGCCGGAACGAAAGGGGTGGACAGGATGGACCGGGTGATCTATTTTCCCGATCGCATGCCACCGGAGGATAAAGGAAGAAGGTTACGGAGAAACGGCTTAACCTTTTTTTTGTTGATCTTGTTTTTAACCTTGATCATTCAATTGGGCAGCGGCCTCTATCACTTGATCAGTTATAACAAGCGTTTACATAAAATGGAGGCGCTCTTGGAGGAAAAACGACTGTTGGTGGAAGGCCTGGAAAGACAATTGCGCGAGCTGAAACTTGAGCCGGCACAGAAGACAGAAGACGAGTAGGAAAGAAAGGCCGGTCCTGCCGGAAAGAGACCAGAGAAAGGGTGGAATGGACAGCTTGGACCTGATTGCACAGTTAGCGAATGAACTCGGACTTAAGAAGGAACAGGTGGCCCGGACGGTTGACCTGTTTGACCAGGGCAACACTTTACCCTTTATTGCCCGTTACCGGAAAGAGGTTACCGGCGGGTTGGATGAGGAGCGCCTTCGCCAGCTGGAAGAACGCCTCACCTATCTCCGGAACCTGGAGGCAAGAAAGGAAGAGGTTTTACGGAGCATTGCGGAGCAAGGCAAGTTAACGCCGGAACTGGAAAAAGCCATCCGGGAGGCGACCGTCCGTCAGGAAGTGGAGGATTATTACCTGCCTTTCCGCCCGAAACGGCGGACGAGGGCTACCAAGGCCAAAGAGCAGGGGCTTGAACCCCTAGCCCAGTTGATGCTGGCCCAGGAAATGGAGGCCGGGGATCCCAAAGCGGTGGCGGCGGCCTATCTCCGTCCCGACCTGGGGGTGGAAGATCCGGAACAAGCTTTGGCCGGCGCGATGGATATTATTGCCGAACAGATTGCGGACCGGGCGGAGTGGCGGAAGATCATCCGGGATTATTTATGGGAGCATGCCGTGATCTGCTCGGAATTAAAGAAGGATGACCAGGAAGCCCGGGTTTATCAGCAATATCATCAGTACACGGAACCGGTGAAACGGATTCCGCCCCACCGGGTTTTAGCGTTAAACCGGGGGGAAAAGGAAGGTTGCTTAAAGGTAGGCCTGCAACTGGAGACCGCTCCGCTCCTGAGGCAATTGGAGGCTTTACTTATAAAAAACAAAGCCTCGATCTTTACGCCCCACTTGCAAACCGCCCTGGAGGATAGTTTTAACCGGCTGATCTTTCCCAGTATCGAACGGGAAATCCGGGCGGACCTGACCGAAACTGCGGAAGAACAGGCGATTAAGGTTTTTGGGCTTAACTTGCGCCAATTGCTGTTGCAGGCGCCGGTCCGGGGGAAAACGGTGCTGGGCGTTGATCCGGGTTTCCGCACCGGTTGTAAAGTGGTGGTGGTGGACCCCATCGGCCGGGTCCGGGAAGCGACGACCATCTTCCCCCATCCGCCCCAAGGCCAGTGGGAGCAGGCCAAAAGGGTTTTAACATCTTTGATTGAAAAATACCAGGTGGATCTGGTGGCCAGCGGGAACGGAACGGCCGCCCGGGAGACGGAGGAGTTGATCGCCGAAACCCTGGCCGAAAGCCAACGCCCGGTTTATTATACGATTGTCAGTGAAGCCGGCGCGTCGGTTTATTCCGCTTCCAAACTGGCCAGGGAAGAATTGCCCAACTATGATGTCTCCATGCGTGGCGCTGTTTCCATCGCCAGGCGCCTCCAGGATCCCCTGGCCGAATTGGTGAAGATCGAACCGAAAGCCCTTGGTGTCGGGGAATACCAGCATGATGTCAACCAAAACCGGTTGGAAGAGGCACTAAAGGGCGTAGTCGAATCCTGTGTGAATTTTGTCGGCGTGGACTTGAATACGGCTTCAGCTTCTTTATTGCAGAATGTGGCCGGCATCGGACCCTCCCTGGCCCGTTCAATTGTGGAATACCGGGAGGCGAACGGGCCCTTTCGCCGGCGGGAGGAGCTTTTGAAGGTTAAACGCTTGGGTCAGCATGCCTACACCCAGGCGGCCGGTTTTTTGCGCTTGCCGGACGGGGAATACAGCCTGGAAAATACCGGTATCCATCCGGAATCCTACCATATTGCCGAAGCGCTTCTGGCTTCATTAGGGTTTAACAGCGAAGACTTGAAAAACCCGCCCCGCCTGGCGGAACTCCGCAACAGGTTAAAAGCCCTTGACCTGGAACCCCTGACCCGGCAGCTCCAGGTCGGCTTGCCTACCCTTCAGGATATTGTGGATGGCCTTTGCCGGCCGGGCCGGGATCCCCGCGAGGAACTTCCGGGGCCGGTCTTCCGGCGGGATGTAAAGACCATGGACGACCTGAAACCCGGGATGATTCTGGATGGCGTCGTCCGCAATGTGGTGGATTTTGGCGCCTTTATTGACATTGGAGTTGAACAGGACGGACTTGCCCATATCTCTGAATTGTCCGGTAAATATGTCCGCCATCCCCTGGAAGTGGTTTCCGTCGGCCAAAGAGTCAAAGCCCGGGTCCTCAAGGTCGATTTGGAACGGAAACGCATAGCCCTCTCCTTGAAAGAAGTGGAGTGAAGTAATATTTATTGGCGCAAACTTGACAACACATTTTTCCCGGGGATATAATATGATATATTAGTTTAGAAGAGTATTCTAATTTTAAAGGGGAGGAAAACACTGAATATGTCTTTTGCGGTGGGCCAGGTTGTGGAAGGAAAGGTCACCGGGATTACCAATTTCGGCGCTTTTGTGGAGCTTTCTCCGGGATTGACGGGATTGGTGCATATTTCCGAAGTGGCCGATGTCTATGTGAAAGATATTAAAGATTTCATTCAGCTGAACGATCAGGTAAAAGTGAAAATTCTCTCCATGCAAGATGGAAAAATCGGTCTTTCGATTAGGCAGGCCCAACCGAAGCCAAACCGGCAAAGCCAACAATCCTTTGAGGATAAACTGGCTAAGTTCTTGAAAGATTCGGATGAACGGCAATCGGATTTGAAAAGAAGCCTGGATTCGAAACGCGGCGGTAGAGGCGGCGGGCGTGTGAGATCGCTTTAGAAAGAGGATGAACTTGGCGGAAAAAGGATCTTGCTTCCTGAAGGAATTTGTATTATAATCTACTTTGCAGTTTGCGATCGGGCGGTGTAGCTCAGTTGGTCAGAGCATACGGTTCATACCCGTAGTGTCACTGGTTCGAATCCAGTCACCGCCACCAAAATATAAAAAGCGCCATTAGCTCAGTTGGTAGAGCAGCTGACTCTTAATCAGCGGGTCCGGGGTTCGAGTCCCTGATGGCGCACCACTACGAAAAGAAAAGACCGTCATGGACGGTCTTTTTTAGTTAATAAAGCCCCTGGGTTGGCTTTTTTATTTTAACCGGTACATAGGCCGGCCGGAGTATTCCTGGGCTGACCCTCGGCAACTTAGGGCGATCGGTATATGGGAAGGTTCCGCCGAAATTATGTTATAATAAAGGCGATTGATAACAGGAAAAAAGGTTTATCTTCCGAAGTACAGTAAAGTAAGCTTCCCAAAAAAAGGATGGGAGGTTTATGATGAAACAGGACCATGCTCCATTATGCTGGCCAAAGGTAAAGTCCCTGCCGGAAGGATGTAATTTTGTGCAAAAAACTGAGATTGAACAGCTTCTCTCGACCGCGGTTCTTAATAATTCGCTGGCAGGAATTGCTGTCTTTGACGGGACAACCCTGACACTTCAATGGGCCAACGCCGTGTTCCGGGCGATCATGGGGAAAACCGCCGGGGATGCTGAGTTAATAGGGTTGACATTAACCCGCTTAATTCCTAACGCCCAGCGTAGTGGTTTGGTGGCGGCTTGTCATTACGTGGTGTCCACGGCGAAACCTTTTTTGGCTTCCGAATTCTGGATTGACGGTTGTCAGCCGGGAGGGGCTTACTGGCGTCTGACGATTGTTCCCTTGAAGAAGGGTGGGGAAGACCCGCCACTGCTTTTGTTTATGATTATTGATATTACTGAACAGATCAAAATCCGGAAAAAACAGGAGGAATTGGCCCGCATTGCCGAGACCAGTCTGATCCAGCTGGAGGCCGTGATGAACAGCTTGACGGAGGGGATAATTCTGATCAATCCCCAACACCAAGTCGTTTATCTTAACCCGGCCGGCCAAGGGATCTTCGGTTTTCACAACGAAGAAGGCCTCCGCCCGCTGGCCGATTATTACCGAAGATTCCGCTTCCGGGAGCTTTCCGGCTCCCTTTTGGCGGCGGAGGATTACCCTCTGCGCAGTCCTTTGGCGGGGGAGGTTTTTGTCAATCGGGAACTCCGCGTCGATGATGTGGTCCGGAAGCGCTCCTGGATTGGTAGTTTTAGCGGCACGCCGGTGCGGAATCCGGCGGGGGAATTGATCTTTGGCTTAGTGGTGGTCCGTGATATCACCTGTGCGAAAGAGGCGGAGGAAGAACGGGAGAAAATCCTGGCCAGTGAGCGGAAGGCACGGGCCGAAGCGGAAAGACAAGCCCGGCAAAAACAGGTCCTCCTCGATAATATCGGGGAAGGGGTCCTGGTCATCGATACCAACGGCCGGCTGCTTGCCGCCAACCGGGTGGCTTTGGAACTCGCGGGTGGTGATGGCAAGGCGGAGACGATTGAGGAGTTTTTTAGCGGGTATACGCTTACCCGGGAGGATGGCTCGGCGCTCGCCCCCGGTGAAGCATTGACCGCCCGTCTGCTGGCCGGCCAGTATTTTGCCAATGAAGAGTACCGGCTGCAAGGGGCGGAGGGGAAGGAGCGGCGTTTATTGGTCAGCGGGAACGGGGTTGAAGACCCGGAGGGACGGATCTTTTTGATCCTGGTCACGCTGCGGGATGTGACGGAATTACGCCGGTTGGAACAGATGAGGGAGGACTATTTACATATGGTTTCCCATGATCTCCGTTCTCCGCTTGCCGTCATTTTATCTCATGCTCAGTTACTGGGTTTACTGGCCAAAGACGAACCCCGGATCAAAGAAAGCGCGCAAACAATTGCCACCTCTTCCTTACAAATGAATAATATGATTGCCGATCTGGTGGATTCGACGCGGATCGAATCCGGCCAGTTAGTCTTGAAAACGTCCAGTATTGATGTGGAGGCTTTTCTCCGGGATTTTCTCCACCGGATGCGGGGCGTGATGGAGGTTGACCGGATCCGGATCACCGGTCAATCTTTCTTGCCGCCGGTGAGCGCCGATCCCGGCCGCTTGGAGCGGATTTTTGTCAATCTGCTCTCCAACGCCTTAAAATATTCTCCCCCGGCGACCGGGGTTGAGATCGTCCTCCGCCGTGCCGGCGACTGGCTGGAGATTGCCATCCGCGACGAAGGCCCCGGGATCAGCCCCAAGGATTTGCCCCATATCTTTGACCAGTATTACCGGGTGGGCACGGCCAATGCAGAGGGATTGGGCCTGGGGCTATATATCGTGAAAAATTTAGTTGCCGCCCATGGAGGAAACGTGTGGGTGGAAAGTAAACCCGGCGTGGGCAGCACCTTCTTTTTCACTTTACCGTTGGCCGGCCGGGAAGCCGGGGAATGAAACAAGAAAGGAAAGGTTGATCTTTTTGCTGGATCCACGTTTACAAAAATTGGCCGCATCCTTAATCAACTATTCGGTCGCCTTAAAACCGGGGGATAAAATTTTAATCGAAACCGTTGGCCGGGTTCCCGAATTTACCCAAGCCCTTATCCGGGAGGTTTATCAGAGCGGCGGGGTGCCTTTTCTCTCCTTGGTCGACCCTGTGCTCGAAAGGGAACTTTTAAAGCAGGCCACGGTCGACCAAATTGCGGCGATGGGCCGCTGGGACCGGGCCCGGATGGAGGAGATGGACGCCTACATCGGCATCCGGGCCGGGGAGAATGTGAATGAATGGGCCGATTTGCCCGCTGCCCAGTTGCAAATCTATAAGAATTACTACCAGAAACCGGTTCATGCCGAGGTCCGGTGTCCCCGCACCCGCTGGTGTGTGCTGCGTTACCCCAACGCTTCCATGGCGCAACTGGCCGAGACCAGCGTGGAACGGTTTGAGGATTTTTACTTTACCGTTTGCAATCTGGACTACGCCAAAATGTCCCGGGCGATGGATCCCCTGGTTGATTTGATGAACAACACCGACCGGGTCCGGATCACCGGTCCGGGCACCGATCTTAGTTTTTCCATCAAGGGCATGCCGGCGATTAAATGCGATGGCCATTGTAATCTTCCCGACGGCGAGATTTTCACGGCTCCGGTACGGGATTCGGTGAACGGGAAGATCAGCTTTAACACCCCCTCAATCTATGAGGGTTTCACCTTTGAACAAGTGGTCCTGGAGTTCAAAGACGGGAAGATTGTCAGTGCCAACGCCAACAATCCGGAAAGGTTGGCGGCGATCCTGGATACCGACCCCGGAGCGCGGTTTATCGGTGAATTTTCCCTTGGGGTCAACCCGTACATTCTGACGCCGATGAAGGATACTTTGTTTGATGAGAAGATCGCCGGAAGCATCCATTTCACCCCGGGAGCCTGTTATGATGAATGTGACAATGGAAATAAATCGGCGATCCATTGGGATTTAGTCTTGATCCAACGGCCGGAATACGGTGGTGGCGAGATCTACTTTGACGACCGGCTGATCCGGAAGGACGGCCTTTTTGTCCAGCCGGAACTGGCCGGCTTAAATCCGGAACATTTAAAATAAAGGAGTTTCTTGGTGATGAAGAGGCGACCGCTATTCTTAGGCTTTTCCCTGATGACGTTTTTAATCTTCTCCAGCTGGGCTCGGCCTTCGGTCTTGGCGGAAAAAGAAGAACCCTTGGTTCGCGCAGAAGACGGGGGAGAGACAGTGGCCGTGGCGGAAGTGGACGAAGGGAACTGGATTTTTGCCGTCGAGGAAGGAGAGAGCATGACCTTAACCGCGGAGGAAGAAGAGGGTTTGGCCACAACCGCGGAGGAAGAAGAAATTTTGACGTTGGCGGAAGAACCGGAACCCGCCGGTCCCCAACCCGAGCAGGTCGTGGGGACCGGATCGCTTCTTTGTTACGGAAGCTCGAGCGAGAGAGGTTTTTTGGTCTCTTTTGACGGAGGAGAAACTTGGGAAGAGCGCAATGAAGGATTACCCCGGAAGGTATTGGCCGGGACGGGGCAAGTCCGGACGCTGACCGCCATCGGGGTGGATCCGGTCCAGCCCCAACGGGTGGCGGTGGCCACCAGCAAAGAGATCTACCTATCGGAGGATTATGGTGCTACCTGGCGCCGTATTCCCTTTAACAACGGCAGTGTGATCACGGCGGTAGCCCTTTCACCGGTCAACAGGGAACAGCTTCTGGTGGGCACTTCCTTTGCCGGTTTTTACGAGACCACCAATGCCGGCCAGACTTGGAAGAAGCTCTCGACCAATTTAAGTTTCCTCCGGCAAAGCCCCTATGAAGAGGAGATCGCCGCCCTGGCCTATCATCCGGAAAATCCGGACAAGCTAATCTTGGCCTGCGGGTTTGGCAATGGTCTTTACCTGTATAATAAAACCCTCAACATCTGGGAGAAACTAGAGACCGGGCATCTTACCCGCCAATTGGTGAAAAACCTTTCTTTCCAACCGGCGGCTGTGGAAGAAGGATTTCCCACCGGGGAGACCGGATGGTGGCTGCGGGTTACTTATGAATCGGGAACCGAAATTTACTCCTGGCCCGATTTTGTCCGGCAGGATTTGGTGGCGGCGCCACCGCGGCCGGCCATGGAACCGGCGAAGGAAGCGAGGCTTGCGAAGGCGGCTCATAAATATGGGATTTATGTCCGGTCTGATAAGGCCTCCGGCCAAAACTTGGAAAAGCACCTCCGGTTTTTGAAAGCAAACGGCCTCAACGCAATGGTGGTCGATTTCAAAGACGATCTGGGATACATTACTTATGATACCCAAGTCTCCTTGGCCCGGCAGATAGGAGCGGTCCGGAAACGCTTTGACATAAAAGAATTGATCAAAAAGGCAAAGGCCAACGGAATTTACCTCATCGGCCGGCTGGTGGTTTTTAAGGACAGCCGTTTGTATGCGTATAATAACTATAAATATGCCATCTGGGACCGGGACGGGGACGGACCCTGGCGGTACTTGGTGGAGACGAAGGCCGCGACGGGGGAAATTACTTACGAACAGAGGGAACACTGGGTTGATCCTTATGCCACCGACGTCTGGGAATATAACCTGGCCATCGCCGCGGAGTTGGAAGCGCTGGGGGTGGATGAGATTCAGTTTGATTACATCCGGTTTCCGACCGACGGGCCGATTGGCCGATGTCGATACCGCTACCAGCCGTCCGGAGCCACCGCCGTGGACGCGCTGGAAGGTTTTTTAGCCATGGCCAGGAACCGGCTGCAGATTCCCATCAGCACTGATCTTTACGGTTTTCATTGCTGGTATCAGATGGAGGGCTTGACCGGACAGAATATTCGGGTTTTTGCCCGATACGTGGATGTGATCTGTCCCATGTATTATCCTTCCCATTTTCCCTCTTCCTTTTATGCCGGGGATTATCTGGAACGCGCTTACTATATTTACCGGGAAGGTTCCTTCCGGGCCTATGCTTTGACCGGGGGCGAATGTATTATCCGCCCTTATGTCCAAGCCTTCCTGCTTGGACGGGAATTGCGGATGACGGCGCCCGTTTATACTGAGTATCTGCTTAAACAGGTCACCGGTACTCTGGCTTCACCGGCGGCCGGCTTTACGTTATGGAATAACAGTAACAATTACTACATGGTCAAAGAACCGCTGGCGGGTTACTTGACAAGGCCGGGTCAGTAAACCCGGCCGGTGAGCCTGTCTCCGCCGGTTGAAGGAACAGGTAAGTCCGGGTGGTAACACAAGCATTAATTCCCAGTTTCCCGAAGAGAGGAAACCGCCCCCGCCGGCGCGAATTTGGTATTGGCTCGAATAAAGGGAGTCGGCAAAGAAACAAAGAAGGGAGGAGATCAGGATGGGAAAGTATTTAGCCGTCGGCTGCCTGGTTTTGTGTCTGCTTTTGGCGCCCCAGGCCGCTTTGGCCTTTTCCACAGCGGACGTACATGAAAGCGGCGGTGAGACCGCCCTGATGTTTGTCGGGGATAAGGGTTTGCAGTTGGGAACAGAATATGGAATTACCTCCGAAGTCGGCTTGATTGTGACGATCAGGGAAGACTTGACGAAGATCGGGGCCAAGTATGAATTTGATTCCAATCTGGCGCTGCTTTTAGGGGCGGTGAACAATGCTCCTTTTTTAGGGGTCAATATCTCAATGCCGCTGGATGATTACATGGATGTGGCTGGAGAGCTCAGTCTCTCGTTGGCGAGTAACCGGCTGACCGCCCTTTTGGAGTTAGGCCTGGTTGTTGACTTGGTTAAAAATCTGGATCTCCGGGGCGGCTTACTGGCCGAAACCGACCAAAACGGGAAGAATTTCAGTTTCCAAATCGGGTTGGGCATCAATTACTAACCAACAATTAACCTCTAGCTGCTTCCTACATAAAATTTTTGACCGGATCCATAAATATGGATCCGACTGTGAGGAACGGATTGGTTTATGCTTGAGGGAGAAAACAGACGCGGAAAAGGGGCCTGGTTAAGGACCCCTTTTTTCGAGTATAATGGGAAGGGCGGAGTAAAGAAGGGAACTTTCTCTGAACCGTCACGTTCAACCAGGGAAGGACTTCTTAACGTTGGATGAGATAAAGGAGGATGCGGTTTGAATGTATTAATCGCGATTTTGGCTTTGAATCTAATCATAATCCTCCACGAATTGGGCCATTATTTGGTGGCGAAAGCCGCGGGGATTAGGGTCATGGAGTTTTCCCTCTTTTTTGGGCCAAAACTGTTCAGTAAAAAGAAGGGGGAGACCGTTTTTACCCTCCGGCTTTTTCCGGTGGGCGCCTATGTGTTGATGGAAGGGGAAGAGGAGGCTTCTGACAGTGAACGCTCCTTCAGTAAAAAACCGTTGGGCGTCCGGATGGCGGTCGTGGCCGCCGGCCCGGTAATGAATTTCCTTTCGGCCCTTCTTTTTCTCTGTATTGTTTTTACAGCGGTCGGGTATAGTTCCATGCTGGTTGGGGAGGTGCCACCGGGCTCACCGGCGGCGGAAGCCGGTCTCCGGGAAGGGGACCGGATTCTCCGTTATGACGGACACCGGGTCTACCAACCTTCCGATTTTTACTCTTTTATGGCGGTCAACAACGGAAAACCCAGTATTATTCAGTTGCAACGGGGGATGGAGCGCAAACAACTCTTGTTTACCCCGGATTTGATACCAGCCGATCGTTATATGCTGGGTTTTGGCGCCAAAGAACCTTACGGTGAGGATTCAACGCTGGTCGAATATATTGTCCCCGCCTCCCCGGCGGAAGAAGGGAACTTGCTGCCGGGGGACCGGATCATCCGCCTGGGCGGGGAGAACGTGACGACGAAAAAAGAGATCAGCGCGCTTTTACAAAAGAATAAAGACCAGCCGCTCACCGTGACTGTTTTAAGGGACGGCCGGGAAGTGACCCTGACGATGACCCCCCGTTTGGAAAAGGGAACAGCCTATTATGATACCGGCCTCTCTTTCCAGGTGCGCCGGGGGGGAATTGGTGAAACCCTGCGCCAAGCCGCCATTTACGTCTACGCGGTGATCCGGAGTGTGGTTTATAGTTTCGGCTGGTTATTGACGGGGAAGGTTTCCTTGACCCAACTGGCCGGTCCGGTCCGGATTGTCAGTATGATGAGTGAAGCGGTCAGTTACAGCCCGACTGTGTCGTTGGTCATCCTTAATTTGTTGAATATTTCCGGCTTGATCAGTATTGCCATTGGCGCCACCAACCTGCTGCCATTACCGGCCTTGGACGGGGGGAAGCTTTTCCTCTATGTGTTGGAGGCGTTGAGAGGAAAACCCATTCCTCCTGAGCGGGAAGCCGGTATCTCCATGGTCGGGTTTGTGCTCCTGATGGCGCTGGCCGTTTTTGTGCTCTTCAACGACCTTTTTCAATTGTTTTGGCGCTGAAGAACTGGCCTGCTTCAACGTAAACAAATTAGAAACAACGGCGGTGAAAGGGAAAAAAATACCGATAGAGAATTCCTCTCTAAAGCCTGTTTTGACAGGCCGGAGGGGAGGGAGGAAATGCGACATTTACCACTGAACCGGATTACCGCAGAAATGTTTCTCGCCCACTCAATCTTCGGCAATGACGGACGGGTCTTGTTGAACAAGGGAACCAAATTAACACCCTCTTATTTACAGCGGCTGGCGAAAATGGGTTATACCCATTTATACGTTTATGAAGCGGCCGATGAAAAATGGAACTGCACCGGCCCCTTAAGCGACCGGATCCGGGCGGAGGCGATGTGTGTTTTATGGCAATCCCTTATTCGGGTCGTCGAGCGCAAACCCCTTAATGAGCAACAGATCTCCTTTGTGGTGGAAGGAATCCTGAAAGAGGTTCTCCAAAGGGAGGATTATGTCTTTGACCTTATCGACCTGAAAACCGCCGATAATTATATTTACAATCATTCGCTGAATGTGTGCGTCCTTTCGATTCTGATGGGCAAGGTCTTTAAATTTAACCGGGATGAACTCAAAGAACTTGCTCTCGGCGCTTTCCTCCATGACTTGGGGAAAGCCTATATTAAATCTGCCGTGAAGAAGATTCAAGCCCTTTCCCTGATGGATACCGTACAGATTAAACAGCATACCAAGAGGGGTTTTGATATTCTCCGGGCCGTTACCGGATTTCCGGCCCGGGTCGCGAATATCGCCTACCAGCACCATGAGCGGGAAGACGGTTCCGGTTATCCCCTGGGTTTAATCGGTGTCGATATTCCCATTTATTCCAAAATTGTCGGGATCGCCGATTCTTTTGATGCCATGGTCTCCCAACGGGTATATAAGAACCCCCTTTGGAATGACGAAGCCCTCCAGGAGCTGGAAAAGGAGAGCCCGGCCAAATACCATCCGACGGTGGTGGCGGCTTTACGCCGGTCGGTGGCTTTATATCCGGTGGGAAGTGTTGTCCAGTTGACCGGCGGGGAGGAAAGGGTGGTGGTGGCGGTTTCCGCCACCAAAATCATTCTGCAAAAAACGGATAAGCTTAACGACCTGCTGGAGTTACCGGTCAGCGCCTTATCCCGGATCGAGAAGCGGATCGCTTAGAACGCCCGGTTTTATCTCTTTTAGCTTTGACTGCGGGGCCGCTGATCCGCCTTTCTCCACCAGGTGATGTTTTTGCTTCATTGGGAGGAAAGCGTATGATTAAACCAGCTTATTCCGTATCAATCCCCAAGGCTTACCGGCCGCTCCTTGGGGTGCGCGATACGCAAGTAGCCATTAAAAAGCTGAAGGACTATTTTGAACAGGCATTGGCGGACGAATTGGGTTTAATCCGGGTCACCGCCCCCTTGTTTGTGCGCCCCGAATCGGGGCTCAATGATAACCTGACCGGTACCGAGCGGCCGGTTAGTTTTGAGGTCAAAGGTTTATGCGGCGGAACTTGTGAGATCGTCCAGTCGCTGGCGAAATGGAAAAGGATGGCCTTGAAAAGCTACGGTTTTCAGCCCGGGGAGGGTTTGTATACCGATATGAATGCCATCCGGCGCGATGAGGAACTGGATAATCTCCATTCCATCTATGTGGACCAGTGGGATTGGGAGAAGGTGATCCGGCGGGAAGAACGGACGGTGGCGACCTTGCAAGAGACCGTCCTGGCGATCTACCGGGCGTTCCGCCAGACCGAGGATTATATCCGGGGGCTTTTTCCTTTATTACCGCGTCAGCTGCCGGCGGAGGTCAAGTTTATCACCGCCCAGGCCTTGGAAGACCGTTATCCGGATTTATCCGCCAAGGAACGGGAAGCGGCCATTGCCCGGGAGTGGGGAGCGGTATTTATTATGAAGATTGGGGGCAGGCTGAAGTCGGGCCGGCGTCATGACGGACGGGCTCCCGATTATGATGACTGGAACTTAAACGGAGATTTGTTGTTCTGGTATGATTTATTGGAAAAACCCATGGAAATGACCTCCATGGGGATCCGCGTGGATGCGGAGAGCCTGCGGCGGCAGATCAAAGAACTCGGCTGTGAAGAACGGTTAGTCCTCGCCTACCACCAGGAATTACTCCGGGGGAACCTTCCCTACACAATCGGAGGCGGGATCGGCCAGTCCCGGTTATGCATGTATTTCTTACGCAAGGCCCATATTGGGGAAGTGCAAGCCTCGGTCTGGCCGGAGGAGATGATTGCCGCCTGCCGGGAAGGGTCGATCTTCCTATTGTAATTTCCGGCATTATTCCTGTTGCGGGCAAGGGGCGGCGTGGCAACCGCCTGAGGGAGAGAGGTTTTTGCTTGACCAAAAAACTAAAATATATTGCGCTAAGAATGATGATGAGTTGGGGGAATGAACATGGGTGAAGTGTTAATAAAAGAGATCTTCCGGAATCCCGACGCCTATTTGCACCGGGAGCTGAAGGTCAGTGGCTGGATACGGACCAGCCGGGTCTCGAAAACCTTTGGCTTTATCGAACTGAACGACGGCTCCTTTTTCCGTAATTTACAAGTGGTTTTTGACGACAGTCTGCCAAATTTTGAGCAAATCGCCAAACTGCCCATTGCGACCGCCTTGCGGATCGAGGGGGAACTGGTGGAAAGTCCGGGCGCGAAACAACCGTGGGAATTAAGGGCCGCCCGGATTGAGGTGGAAGGTTTATCCCAGCCCGATTACCCTTTGCAGAAAAAAAAGCATTCCCTGGAGTTTTTACGGACCATTGCCCACTTGCGGCCGCGTTCGAATACTTTTGCCGCCGTCTTCCGCCTCCGGTCCGTGGCCGCCTATGCGATCCACCGCTTCTTCCAGGAACGGGATTTCGTTTATGTTCATACGCCGATTATCACCGGGAGTGATTGTGAAGGGGCGGGCGCCATGTTCCGCGTCACTACCCTGGACCCGGCAGCTCCGCCCCGGAACGAACGGGGAGAAGTCGATTTCAGTCAGGACTTTTTCGGCCGGGAGACAAACCTGACGGTCAGCGGGCAGTTGGAAGCGGAGGCCTTTTGCCTGGCTTTCCGGAAGGTTTATACCTTCGGCCCCACTTTCCGGGCGGAGAACTCCAATACGCCCCGGCACGCCGCCGAGTTTTGGATGGTGGAACCGGAGATCGCCTTTGCCGACCTCAATGATGACATGGCTTTGGCCGAAGAGATGCTTAAGTACGTTTTAAGTTACTGTCTGGAGCAGGCCCCGGCGGAGATGGAGTTTTTCAACCGTTTTATCGATCCCCAACTGCTTGCCCGGTTGGATAATGTGATTAATTCCGACTTCGGGGTGATCACCTACACCGAAGCCATTGACCTCCTGAAAAAAGCCAAGCAAAACTTCGCCTATCCCGTGGAATGGGGCGCCGACCTCCAAACTGAACATGAGCGTTATTTGACGGAACAAATCTTCAAGAAACCGGTTTTTGTCATCAACTATCCCAAAGAAATTAAGGCCTTTTATATGCGGCTCAACGACGACCAGCGGACGGTGGCCGCCATGGATTTGCTGGTCCCCGGGGTGGGCGAAATCATCGGCGGCAGCCAAAGGGAGGAGCGCCTCCCCGTGCTCGAAGCCAGGATGAAAGAGTGCGGGCTGAATTTTGATGATTATTGGTGGTACCTTGATCTCCGGAAATACGGCGGTACCAAACACGCCGGGTTTGGCCTTGGGTTCGAGCGGGCCATCATGTACATGACCGGAATGGCCAATATCCGGGATGTGCTTCCTTTCCCCCGGACCGTGAAGAGCGCCGAGTTTTAATTTAACTAACTGTTCATGGGGGATGGATATTTTTTGTTACATCGGGGAAACTAGGGGTAAGGAAGATTCAGGATCAAGGAGGGGCGCCGGTGAAAACTCAGGTGGAGCTTGTGGTGGACAGCAGAACACTGCTGGGGGGAAACCCCTGGTGGGACCAGGAGAGCCAGACCTTTTACTGGGTGGACCTGATGGGGAGTAAAGTCTATACTTACCAGCCGGCGACCGGAACCCAGCGGTGGCTGGAGGTGAACCAGCATGTGGGGGCCTATGTCCCGCGGCAGGGCGGGGGGGCGGTCATTGCCCTCCAGAGCGGGCTTTACCTTTTGGACCCCCAAACGAAAGAAGTGGCGCCGGTTTATACACCCGACTCCTCCCTGGGCGCGACCCGTTTCATCAGTGGGAAATGTGATCTGACCGGGCGGTTTTGGGCCGGCACTTCCGACCTTTTCCACCCCAAACCCTGGGGCACCCTTTACTGTATGGAACAGGATTTCACCGTCCGGCCGGTTTTAGTCAATGCGACCTTGCCCTGGGGATTGGGCTGGAGTCCCGATTACCGGGTGATGTATTTTGCCGATACCCCGACCGGGGAGATTGTGGCCTTTGATTTCACACCGGAGACCGGAGTATTAACGAATCGGCGCACGGTTATCAGCTTTCCGGAGGGAGCCGGTTTACCCGCCGGACTGGCGGTGGATGCGGAAGGGAAATTGTGGGCCGCCCATTGGCAGGGGGGGCGTGTCACCCGCTGGGATCCGGCCACCGGCGCTCTCCTGGCGACGGTTACCCTGCCGGTAACGCTGGTTTCCGCGTGCCAATTTGGCGGCCCGGATCTGGACGAGTTATACATCACGACGGCCCGTTATCCCCTTGACCAGAAAGAATTGGGCCGCCAGCCGCTGGCCGGCGGGGTTTTCCGTTACCGGCCGGGAATCAGGGGGCTTCCTTCCCCGAAATTTGCGGCTTAGGCTGCTGGAGCGAATGGCCGGCGGGGGCCGGAAAGCGGGTCATCGCCAAAGCCCGGGGGTTTTGGGCCGCTTCGTAACCGGCCAGGAAATTGGCCCGGATTTTTTGGGGATCAAAATCTAAAGCATTCCCCGGCAGAGGCTTGGTGGGGACAATGATCCGGATGGGAATCGGCCGTTTTCCCGGATAACGCCACCAAGCCTTATTGATTGCCTGGGCCAGTTGGAGATCATTGGCGGAGATTTCGTTCAGTAGAATGTCCACCGTGCGCAAGACCGCTTGGAGGGCGCTCCCGGGTTTTGCCGGCGGCAGGATCACTTCCAGGTCCGGACTGAGCGGGAAAGTGGTAATGACGATGATCTCGTCGGGGTTTTCCTTAATGGCGGCGGACAGGGGGGTGAGATCCCGCAATCCCCCGTCATACCAATGCTCCCCGGCAATGGGGACGGCCGGGAAGAAAAAGGGCATACTGGCACTGGCCAAAACATAAGCGAGAAAATCCTGGCGGTATTTGGGCTCCCGGCTGTCGACACAGCATAATTTGCCGGTTTCAAAGGAGACCACCATGATTTTGACCACCGTTCGCCGGTGAAAAAGGCGTTCCCGGTCGATCTTCTGGTTAATCAAATTCCATAAGCCGGTGGGATTATATAAAGCGCCGCGGAAAAGGACCCGCCAAAACGTTCCCAGGATGCCGCCGCGGTAAATATCCTGGTTCCCTTTGATGGTGAGCCAGGTATTTTTTAGATCTTCAGCCAGTTCCTGCAGTTCTTGATGGTTCCGGGCCTGGCCGAGATAGGCGGCGTTTAAAGCGCCGACGCTCGTCCCCGTAAAAAGGTGGAAATCCAGTTTCTCTTCGGTCAAGAGGTACGCGATGGCTCCGGCCTCAAACGCCCCTTTGCTCCCCCCTCCGGACAGTACCAATGCCCGTTTCATAATAAATCCACCCCCGTTCTTTGGATTGACAGTATATCCTATGCGGGGGGAGGAAAGGTTGTTGCCGGGGACCGGCTTATTGAGCAGCGATGGTTACCCCCTGGGAGGCAACCCAGGGGAGGAGGGCGAAACCAAAATCGACCCGCTCCCGGGAGACGGCGGTAATTTCCCGGAAAAGGCTGATCAGGTTGCCGGCGATCATCGTTTCTTTTAAGGGGTACTGGATGGCGCCGTCGGCCACGTAAAAACTGTTTTTGGCAATTCCGGAGAAGTCCCCGTTTAAACTGGGGTTACCACCGGAGAAGCGGGTGAGCAGGATGCCTTTTTTCACCCCTTGCACGATTTCCGCTAAAGATTGTTGACCGGGCTGGACGACAAAGGATCCGCCATCGTTCACCCCCCGGGGAAGACCGGTTTTGTTGGCCCCGTAAAGGCTTAGGAGGTAAGTTTTGAGGATGCCGTCCTCAATGATGGTGGCATTTTGCGCTTCATACCCGTCGCCGGTAAGAAAGTAACCGTCGATAATCTCCGGACCTAAGGGCTGCGACACCAGGGTCAACAACGGGCTGGCCACCGGTTGGTTTAATTTGTCCTTAAAGAGGCTGGCGCCGGTGATCAGCGGTCCGTCGGTGATGGTGATCCCCAGGAAAGAGTGGAGAAAACCTTCCAGGCAATCGGGGGCGATGATGACGGTCCCTTCGAACTTGCCGGGGGCTTTTTCCGGGCTGAGCCCGGCTTCCGCCTGGCGGAGGAGGGTCCGGAGCGAACCACCCTCCAGCAGTTCCTTCTCCAGATGAAGGGTGGAAAAACCCGAGTAATTAAAGGAGGAAGAACTGGCCCCTTCTTTAGCGGAGAAGGTGACGGAGAAATTATAAACCCCCTCCTCCGTAGTGAAGTCGACTCCGTTGGAATTTTGGAAATAACGGGTTGTTTTCGTAAAATCCAACTGAGCGGAGAGAAGAATAATCCTGGGAAAGACCGCGGCAACTTCCTGCGTGAAAGTTTTGAGCCGCTGAAACATCAATGCCAAGTTGGGTTTGGTCTCCCCTTTCCGGAAGACTTTCGCAGGTTGGTAGGGGGCAATATCATGCGCCGGGTCCGGCGCGGAAGCAGCGGCGATGGTCATGACCTCGGTGACCGCCGTCTCCAAAGCCCCGGCATTGACCTGGTTTAAGCTAATACTCCCTTGTTGCTGGCCGCGGAGGGCGGTCAGGCGCCAGTGATGGTCGACCGTCGTGCGGACCAGTTTTTGTTCGCCGTTTTCCAGATTCATTTCGGTCTTTTCGGCGATGGTCAGGACAGTTTCGGCTTGATCGGCGCCGGCTTTCGTCAGGGCCTGGAGTGCGTCGGTATTAAGCTTTTTCATTTCCATCTTAACGACCTCCGATCATAACTTGGCATTTCAAGGCCGGCCCGCCCAAGCCCACCGGAATGAGTTGCTTTTTCCCGCACATTCCACCGCTGATCCATTTGAATTCCCGGGAGACTTCACTTACGGTTTGCAGGACTTGAAAAGCAAGGCCGGAGATGGTCGTATCTTTAATCGCCCGCCCCAGTTTGCCGTTTTTTACCTCATAGCCAAGGGTTACGCCGAACATAAATTCACTGGTGGCGTCGGCCTGACCGTTACTGGCGCGCATCAGGTAGTAGCCGTCCTCGAGGGAAGCGATCATCTGGTCCAAGCGGGCGGTGCCCGGGAGGATCGCCGTGTTGCGCATCCGGATCAACGGTTCGTCGGAGAAGCGGTAGGCCCGGGCATTGCCGGTGGGAGCGACCCCGAAGTGTCTGGCGCTTTCCTTGTTATGAAGAAAACCTTTGAGGATGCCATGCTCCAACAAAGTCACATCCTGGGCTAATGTTCCTTCATCGTCGATATAGACCGGGACCGGGCAGGTTTCACCCAGGGCCGTATGGGCAAAGTCCACCAGGGAAACCAGAGGGCTGGCCACCGGTTGGCCAAGATGGGAGCCGGCAATGGAGCCACCCAGCACCAGATCGGCTTCGCAGGTGTGGCCGATGGCTTCGTGGGCGAGAATCCCGGTGATTTCGGGAGCAAGGATACAGGTTTTCAAACCGGCGGCGGCAAAGACCCCTTCCCGTTTCCGCATCAAATGCTCGTAAAGGCAGTCGATTTGGGGAAAAAGATCGGCCGGGGAGGTGAAGAGTTCCTCGAATTCGCCGCGACCGCCAAAGATCTCCTGGAGTTGGACCGGGTCGCCCTCTTGTTCGACGGTCATTGCGATCTGGAGTAAAGACCGCGGCAGGCGGGTGTAGGCGAAGACGCCGTCGGAAGTAAGGAGGGTTTTTTCCAGTTCCGAACAGTTTAAATTTACGGCCCGGCCGGTCAGACGGGGATATTTCGTGGCCATATAGTTGTCGATTTCTTTTAAGAAAGCCACCAGGTACTCCGGGTGGGGCCGCTTTGGGTTTCCCGCTTCATCCCGGTGGCTGGCCACCGCTCCGCCGGGGAGGGGGTGGGCCGGCCGCGGTTCCATGCTTGCCAGAAAACTGGCGTTCCGGGTGGCGGTGGTGATGACAAACCTTACCCCTTCATTAGAGATCTCCGGGTAGGAAGCAAACCCCCATGCTCCCTGCTTATAAACCCGGGCCGAGACACCGCTGGTCGTCAAGCGGGTGTTGGTTGTATTGTCTCCTTGTAAAAAACCGATGACCAAACTATAATTTTCTTGAGACCGCAGTTCGGTGTAGTCGGTCAGGAGATCCTTAAAGGAAGACAAGTCGGTATGCATGCTGACTCCCCTTCTTTCCCCTTTATCAGTAAATAATCTTATAATTATCGAATAATTATCGAATAATTTAATTCGGCATTCTTTACGATTGGACAAGTCCAATCGTCTGATCGGATTATAACATTTAATTGATCTCTTTACCAATCATTATGGAAAAATTAAAGATTTTGTCTTATACTTGAGATAAATGACCCCTTTGCCAAGCTGGTGTTTGGTGCGTGGATATTTTTTCCGATATACCAACAGTTGCGCCAATAATTACTATTTACGAAAGATGGAGGACTTGATTGTGCACTATTTACCGCTGGAAAATATAGCAGAAGGCATGTATCTGGCCAGAAGTATTTTTGGGGAAGATGGCCGTACTTTGCTGGCCAAAGGGACCAAACTGACCAAGAGTTATCTGGAAAAGCTGAAAGCAATGAACTATGCTTTCCTTTTTGTCAGTGACCGCCCGGAGGATCGGGAGTTTGCCGGCGCGCTCAGCGAGCAAACTTTTAGTCAGGCACTGGGGGCTGTCCGGGAGCTTTTTTTGGGCGTGGCCAAACATCAAAATCTGGATTTTAAAGCCGTTTTGGATGTGGTCGACTTTATGGTCGATGAGGTAACGGATCAAAATGTTTTGTATAATATTATCGACCTCCGTAATCATGATCATTATACTTATCTCCATTCGGTCAACGTCGGAACCATCGCCACCATCATGGGAAAAAATCTGGGGTTAAGCCGGAAGGAGCTCAAGGAACTGGCGGCGGGCGCTTTGCTTCATGATATCGGGAAAATGTGTATCGCCAGTTCCATTTTGGAAAAGAAAGGGCGTCTGACCTATCAAGAGTTTGTGGAGATGCGCGCCCATCCTAAATACGGCTATGAATTGGTGAAGGGAATTCCCGGCGCGAACCTTCTCTCAGCCCACGTTGCTTACCAGCATCATGAACGGGAAGATGGTTCCGGTTACCCCCGGGGGCTGACCGGCCAGCAGATCCATTTATACGCGAAAATTGTGATGGTGGCCGATTCTTATGATGCGATGACCTCCGGCCGTAGTTACCGCCGGACGTTATGGAGTCATGAAGCACTGGCCCAGCTTCGGAGTGAAGCCCCGGAAAAATACGACCCGCAAATGATAAGGCTGCTGGCCCGGTCCGTTGCTTTATATCCGGTGGGGAGTGTGGTTTTATTAAATAACCTTGAGGTGGGGCTGGTTACTGATGTAACCCGGAGACATTTGAAGATTGAATTTCTCACTGGGGCGGATCGGGGCAAAGAGGTGCTTTTGCCGCCGGATGGTTTACTCAAAATCGAACGGCGCCTTTCCTAGGGAAGCAGGGCCGGGTAACCATTAACATAAAAATTATTGACAAGGGGTAGGCTCTTAACTATAATAGCGAAGGCAACGTTCTTTTTATGTTGACTAACTGAGGAAATGAGGGCTTTTTTTGTTTATGAACGGGGAAGGGGAAGAAATTATAGAAGAAATTATTGAATATTTAAAGCAACACCGGACCAATGACTGGGCGGCGAATTTATCTTTTTTAAGGGACAGGGGACGCCTCCGTTTGCTGGAAGCCGGAAGGAACCTCCGGATTTATCAATTTGTCTCCTTTGAAGGGGACCGCCTCAAAATTAAACTGGTTTCGGATGGAACGGCAAACTACACCGAGATTATTTAAGATTGACCGGTCGGGGCGGGCGAAACCGTAGTGGTCGGAAGGGAAAGACCACTATTTTTTTCATCCCCGGCCGCGAGGTTTTCTTTCCGGGCGGTTACGCGCATCAGTTAAGGCCAGAACGAAAGTCCGCACCAAATGACGGGGCTCGAGTAAAGGAGGATGACCGATGAATGAGGAAGAATTGCGGCTGATCCCAACGACCCCCGGGGTCTATTTGATGAAGGACCGAAACGATCAGATCATTTACGTCGGGAAAGCCATCTCCCTTCGTCACCGGGTCCGCTCCTATTTTCAACCTTCGAAAAAGCATCCTCCCCGGATCGCCCGGATGGTGGAGCAGGTGGCGCGAATCGACTTTATCTCCACCAGCTCGGAGTTGGAGGCTTTAGCGCTGGAATGTAATTTAATCAAAGAGCACCGCCCGAAATATAACGTCCGCCTCCGGGATGACAAGCAATACCCATGGCTCAAAATAACCTGGCAAGAGAAGTATCCCCGGGTTTTTATTGTCCGGCGGCCGCAACGGGACGGCGCCCGTTACTTTGGCCCTTTTACCGAAAGCGGGGCATTACGGGAGATTCTTCGCCTGCTCCGGAAGATTTTTCCCATCCGTACCTGCAAGAAAGACTTAAGCGGCGAGGAGCGGAGCCGGCCTTGCCTGAATTACCACATTGGCCGTTGTTTAGGGCCTTGTGCCGGCAAGGTCGGCGCCGAAGAGTACCGCCAGATGATCCAGGAGTTTTGCCGGATTCTGGAGGGCCATACCGAACAGCTGGCCGCCAAACTGGAGCAGGAAATGACAGCGGCCGCCGGGCGGCAGGAATATGAAGAAGCGGCGGTGCTCCGGGATAAACTCCGCGCCTTGCAAAAGATTGCCGAACGCCAGACCGTGGTCTCGACCAACCCTGTCGACCGGGATGTTTTTGCCTTCGCCACCAATGAAGAGGGGAGTATGATCCAACTGCTCCAAATCCGCCGGGGAAAGCTCATCGGGAAGGGGAGCTTTTTCTTTACCGATCATTTGGGAGAAGCCGAAGATTTTCTCTCCAGCTTTCTCCTGCAGTATTATGATGAGCAGGATTACATCCCGAAGGAGATTATCCTTCCGCTGGTTTTGCCGGACCAGGCGGCCGTGGCCGCCTGGCTGCAAGGGAAGAAAGGTCAAAAAGTAGAGCTCAGTACGGGGAAAAGAGGGGAAAAGCGGCAACTTCTCAAAATGGCGGAGGAGAACGCCTGTCTTTTGCTGGAAAGGGAGCTTACCAGGCGTAAACAGGCGGCGGCCGAGCAAGAGGCGGCTTTGTTGCGGCTCAAGGACCTCTTGGGCCTTCCCGGCCTACCCCGGCGGATGGAATGCTATGATATCTCCCATCTCCAGGGAGAAGAGCCGGTGGCGGCCATGGTGGTTTTTCAGGATGGCCGTCCGGTGCCCGAGGCTTACCGCCGGTTTCGGATCCGGGGCGTGACCGGGATTGATGATTACGCTTCCCTCCAGGAAGTGGTCAGAAGAAGGATCTTGCGGGGACGCCAAGAGGAAGCAGAAGGGGCTACGAACTCCGGCTTCTTGCCTTTTCCGGACCTGATGGTGATTGACGGGGGGAAAGGTCAGCTCAATGCCGTCCGGGCAGTCCTGACCGAGCTTGGGTTCGGCGGACAACCTGTGATTAGCCTGGCCGAAAAAGAAGAGGAGATCTTTATGCCGGGGAAGGATACCTCCTTACGCCTGGAGCGAAGTGACCATGCCCTCCATTTGCTCCAGCAGCTCCGGGATGAAGCGCACCGCTTTGCCATCACTTTCCACCGGTCCCGCCGGGAGAAGCAGACTTTGGTCTCGGCTTTAGACCGGATTAAAGGGATTGGGCCAAAACGGAAAAAAGCCCTGCTGGCTAAATTCGGGTCCATCCAGAAAATCCGCGAGGCGACCCTGGAGGAGTTGATGGCGGTGGAAGGAATGACGGCCAGTGCAGCACGGGCGGTTTTGGAAGGTTTGGAAGAGATGGGATAGGCATTTAGGTCGGTTCTGATATATTGAATAAAGCCCGTTGCGATAGTGTTCTACCAATGTTGTACCGGGGTTGGATGCTGTTCCCGGATGAGTTGAATTTCATGGTATGTCTTCTTAGCGAAGCGGAGGTGGAAAGCGGGGCGCAAGGCATGGAGGCCGTGCGCCCCGCTTTTGGTTCAGGAAGAACCATAAAGCGGATGTCGGCTTTTCACGGAGCTGAGCTTTAGAATACGCCAAGAAATTTACCGGAAGAAGGAAACACCATCCGGCCCCGGTTTCTTGATGAGAGTAAATTCTTACCCGAGCAACAACGCGTGAGCGCGGGGAGTATTTTAAGAGAGACTGCTTAAATCCACCAAGAGAGTCAATATATACATTAGGGGGTTTAGCAGGAGATATATTCTGAAAGGCGAATTAGTAGGCGTAACAACGGTCCATGAAAACAAGATACCGGCTTCGCAGTAAAAATCAGGTTTAAAGTTTACTACACCCGGCACCACCGTCCGGTGGAAAGGAGGTGGCAAGGACTTGGGCATTGGGCGGCGGGTCAGGGGTAGTAATTCATCCCACTACCGTTCACCGCCGGAAGAGAAGGGAAGTTGAGGAAACATGGCAAGCTCAAGTTCCTTCTTTTCCTGTTGCAGCACTAGTCTTAATTAAGGAATCGCAATGAATCAAGAAACAAACGCAGAACCTAAGGAGGAACGAATTGATGAAACGAATTGTCGCATCGTTATTGGCCCTCTTAATGCTTGTCACCTTTACCCCCGTTGTTATGGCCGCCAATTTTGACTTTACCGGCGAGATTGAGACCACAGCCGAGTATGGTAAGGAATTTGGCGGGACCTCCGAGATTGAACTCAAGGCCAACCTTGGAAAAGACTTGAAAGCCGGCTTAAGCTTTGGCAGTCTAAAAGATGAGTTTCCCTGGAATGGTTGGCCGCTGACCGTTAAAGGTTTATGGCTGGAAACCAAGGGCGCTTTAATTCCGGGCACTCCCGAGTTCACCACCAGAATCGGAACCTTGAATGTGGACTACTCCGATTTTGTCGCCAACGAGATTAGCACGACCGGAATCAGTGTGGACCAATTAACCATGGGCCCGGTGACCGTTGGCGGTTATTATTCGTTAAACCAGAGTGAAAAGCCGGACCGGGGTGCTTACGTGAAAGTCAACCCGCTGGCAGGCGTTGAAGCCCAGGCTACCGTGGTGAAAGCCGAAGATCAACTGTCTTATGCGCTTTCCACCAGCGTGCAACCGGTGGAGCAGGCAGAGATTGCCGGAACCTATGCTGCGGTCCAGGAAGGGGAAAAGGCCTACCGGGTGAACGGTAAGTACCAGGTGCTGGAAGGTCTGGAGGTCCGGGCCGGCTACCAAGATGTACCGTTAACGTTTAACCCGGCCCACATGGAGGACGACAAAGATGTCCTCGAAGCCGGAACCGGTTATACGGTGGGGGCAACCGCCAACCAGTTCGGTTTTGAACTCACCGCCGACTATGCCGATTACGACAAAACCGTTGACTACTCCGTCACCCGCACCATAAGCCTGGCGGGGATGGATTTCGACACGGAACTGGCGGGGGATTATAATTTCGACACCGCAAAAGCTTCCGAACTGGAAGCTACGGTATCCTACAATGCCCCCAACGGACTGGAACTCAGCGTTGGCTATGACCTCATCAATAACCAACCGAAAGTGGCCGCTGGTTTGGATCTGCAGTTCTAAGCAAGAACCGGCAGCAAGCATTTGCCCCTGAACGAACGGATGAAACCCGGGAAAAACCGGGTTTCATCCGCTTTTCGCACTTTTGATACATAAATTTTTGGCCGGGCCATATGATTTTAATGAATTGACGAAGGCGGGGCCCGGGAAGTCGGGGGAATTTCTTGGCAGGAAAATTTGAACTTATGTCGAATATAAACAACAATCAAAGCTCGAGCGAAAAGTTTACTGTAATGACCAGAAGACAGTTGGAAACGCCTTATGATAGAAGGAGATTAGGGTGGCTGGTCGGTAGAAGGGGGGAGTTTATACCCTAAAAGAGGGGGCTTTTCTTTTTATCCCTTTTAGCGCGGAAGATAACGACAATTCTATGCTTAAATAATAATAATTGATGGGAGGTAAATAATTGTGGCAAAGGTAGTTTTTGAACATGTCTACAAGAAGTTTCCCAACGGCGTGGTAGCCGTCAACGACTTTAACCTGGAAATCAAAGATAAAGAGTTCGTGGTTTTGGTCGGACCATCCGGCTGCGGGAAAACAACCACTTTGCGTTGTGTCGCCGGTTTGGAGGAAGCCAGCTCCGGTAATATCTATATCGGCGATACCCTGGTGAACGATGTGGCTCCGAAAGACCGGGATATTGCCATGGTTTTCCAGAACTACGCCCTTTATCCCCATATGGATGTCTACAATAACATGGCTTTCGGTTTGAAACTCCGGAAATTCCCCAAAGCGGAGATTGACCGTCGCGTGAAGGAAGCGGCGAAAATTCTGGGGATTGAAAATCTCCTCGACCGGAAACCGAAGGCGCTCTCCGGCGGTCAACGGCAAAGGGTGGCGTTGGGCCGGGCCATCGTCCGGGAACCCAAGGTCTTCCTCATGGATGAGCCCCTTTCCAACCTGGACGCCAAACTCCGGGTGCAAATGAGGACCGAGTTACAGAAGTTGCATAACCGGTTAAAGACAACCATTATCTATGTTACCCACGACCAGATCGAAGCGATGACCATGGGTGACCGGATTGTGGTAATGAAAGACGGCGTCATCCAACAAGTGGGCCGTCCGTTGGATATTTACGATCATCCCAACAATGTCTTTGTGGCCGGCTTTATCGGTACCCCGCCGATGAACTTCCTGGAAGGCGTCCTCCGTCAGGATAACGGCCGGTTGTATGTGGACTTCGGCACCTTCAAGATTTATATCCCGGCCGGCAAGTTCCAGACGGCCAACATGTACGTGGATAAGGAAGTTATCTTCGGTATCCGTCCGGAGGATATCAGCGATCTGGAGAGTACGTCCAATGCCAATATGGAGGACGTGGTCAAGACCACCGTTGAGGTTAGCGAGGTAATTGGCTCCGAGACCTATCTCTATGTTTCCAACGGACCGCACAGCTTTACGGCCGCCGTGGATGCCCATACGAAGGCGGAAGAGGGGTCCGAACATCAACTGGTCTTTGATACCCAGAAGATCCATCTCTTTGACAAGGAAACCGAAAAAGCGATTCCTTGATGGGATAATCTTGATGCCGATAATCCCTCATCGTTGCGGTGAGGGATTATTTTCATTATTAAGAAGTAACCCACCCCAGCTAAAGCTGGGGCAGAATGGTCTTTCCGTTTTGCGAAGCTCCTTGCGGAGAAATTTTTAACAGTTGCTTACACCGGCTGCCGCCGGCTTCCCAAAAGTGCGGGAGGATTAAAGCCGGATGAATCGACAAGGAACGGCGGTGAACACCATTCTGCCCCGGCCGAGCAACAAGGGACGAGGCATTCATTTAGGTAGGTATTGGCAAAGGGGTAATGCTGAAAGGGAGAGGGGAGAAAGGAAGGTTAGCATGTATTATCTGGGAATTGATTTAGGCGGGACGAATATTGCCGCCGGCTTGGTGGATGAGCAAGGACAGATTATCCACCAGGGGAGTGTTCCCACCGGACGGGAACGCAGTGCCGACCTGATTCTGAAGGATATGGCCACCCTAGCGCTGAAGGTGGCGGAGGAGGCCGGCGTGGGGTTGGAACAGATAAACAGCGTAGGAGTGGGATCCCCGGGGGCGCCCGATGTACAAAAGGGGGTTATTATTTACAATAACAACCTGGGGTTCCGTAACGTACCGGTCCGGGACGCCCTGCAAAAATACCTTCCTTTGCCGGTCTATGTGGATAATGATGCCAACTGTGCCGCGCTGGCCGAGGGGTTGCTCGGCGCCGCCGGCGGGGTGCGCCATTCGGTCACGGTCACGTTGGGGACCGGGATCGGCGGCGGCGTGATCATCGACCATAACATCTACAGCGGGTTTAACAACGCCGGGGCCGAATTGGGGCATATGGTCATTGTCGCCGGGGGAAAACAATGCACCTGCGGGCGGAAAGGGTGTTGGGAAGCATATGCTTCGGCCCGGGGGTTAATCGAGGCGGCACAAGCGGCGGCCCGGGGAAATCCCGGTTCCTTGCTGTATGAAATGGTAAACGGTGATCTAAGTAAGATCACCGCGAAAACACCTTTTGATGCGGCCCAGGCCGGGGATGCCGTAGCGGCGGCCGTGGTTGATGAATATTTGGAGTACCTGGCGGTCGGGATTGGGAACATCATTAATATCTTCCAGCCGGAAGTGATTGTCCTGGGCGGAGGGGTCTCCAAACAAGGGGAAAGTTTGTTACGGCCCCTTACGGAGAAGGTGGCCCGGGAAGCTTACGGTCAGGAAGGAATCCCCGTTGCTAAGTTGAAACTGGCGGTCCTTGGTAATGAGGCCGGGATTGTCGGCGCCGCGCTTCTTGGCTTCCCCCCGGAGAAGCGGGCGTTGGTCAGCTTATTCAGTCCGGAGCGGGAGTAAGGGGCCGGGTTTAGGCAAGTTTCTCTCCCCTTGCTGGTAGAATTTTTGGCAGCTCTTGATTAAACCGGAGCTGATCACTTCCGCCATCCGCATGACCAGGCTTAAGCGGGTATTTTGAAGGACAAGATATTCCATGAAGCCGCCGACATTGACGATGCCGATGATATGCATCTGCCCTACTTCGGGCAGATTTTTATTTACACCCGTCCCGGGACGGAGGGGACCAGGTTTGATGCTAATGTAACCGATACTTTCCGTCCGCCCCAGACAGGCATCGATGGCGATAATGAAGGGACGGGTGAACCGCCCGTTAATCTCGGTGATGGTCGCTTCCAGGTTAACCGCATGGACGGGATGGTCCAGCGTACCGTAGACCGCCACTTGTGGGGGGAGATGATCTTTAATCTTGCTGCCGACCAAGGGCCCCAGACTGTCCCCAGTCGAACGGTCGGTGCCGATACATAACAGGACAAGGGAGGAACCGGCGGTGCAGAAGTGGGTCAAGGACCGGTAAAGATGTTCCGTACATAACTGTGCGGCGCTGTCGCTGCTGGTATCAATGCGGCAGGGAAGAAAAGGTTGCCACTGGGGGGATTTCCGTGATAGGGTGAACCACAAACTTACCCCTCCACCTTTCGGAAAAATTAACACATTGTATCTTATGTAGTTTGGTGGAAAGGTATACATACTTTTCCGGGCCGTGCTATAATGAAACTACTTGCCAGAATTAACATTTGTAAAGGATGTGCCGAAGGTTTTGGTAATGAGAGGTGAACCGATGCGGGCCAGAAATTTTGGAATCATTTTAATTCTCCTCGGTTTGGTGGTCCTCTTTGGCCACCGGGATTTGGCGGTCAACGGCTGGTTGTCTTACAGTCCGTTGCTCCCGGTGTCCGGGGGGATACTATATCTACTGGATTACAGGGAAACCAAAGAAAAGGCCAGTTTATGCCGGGGTGTGATTCTGACTGTCCTCGGCGGCTTGCTGGTTTTCTTCCTTAACCATTAACGGAAAAAGAGCTTTTGTTTGGGATAAACCTAAGACCAGAAGGAGAGTTGGCCAGTGCGTAGCGGTGAAGAGTTGGAACGTTTGGAGGAGATTATGCGGACGCTCCGGAGTGAAAAGGGTTGCCCCTGGGACCGGAAACAAACCCACCGGACGTTGCGCACGTCTTTACTAGAAGAGGCCTATGAAGTTCTGGAGGCGATCGAGGAAGACTCCCCGGAACATTTACGGGAGGAATTGGGGGACTTATTATTGCAGATCGTTTTCCATGCCCAGTTGGCGGCGGAAAAAGGCCGGTTTACCCTGGCCGATGTCTTGGCCGACCTTAACGCAAAGCTGATCCGGCGTCATCCCCATGTCTTTGCCGGGCAGGAAGTGAGCGGGGTGGAAGGGGTAATTACCAACTGGGAACGGATTAAAGCTGAAGAAAAAAGGGACGAAAGGCCCTCGGCTCTTTCCGGGGTACCGACGACCCTCCCGGCTTTGATGCGGGCGGAGAAGGTCCAGGCGAAAGCGGCCCGGGTCGGTTTCGACTGGCCGAATATCAAAGGTCCACTTGCCAAAGTCCAAGAGGAAGCGGAAGAATTGGTGGCGGCCTGGGAGGCCGGGACAAAGGACGAAGAAACCCAGCGGCAGTTGGAAGAGGAATTTGGGGATCTCCTTTTTTCCCTGGTTAATTTGGCCCGTTTTTTGAAGATCCGGCCGGAACTCGCCTTGTTAAGAAGTACCGATAAGTTTGTCCGGCGTTTTCGGCGCCTGGAGGAGAAAGCGGCGGCGAAGGGTGAGAAGCTTACCGATCTCACCTTGGCGGAGATGGACGCCCTTTGGGAGGAGGAGAAGGACAAGCTTAAATCGGATTCATGAGGTGGCTTTGTATAATCCCGCTCCCCGTCGGTTAAATTTTAAACAGATTACGGGGAGGGATGAGCATGGCTCAACCGAGAAAGGCACGGCGTCCTTATTGGTTTCTCTTTGGTCTCTTGCTCCTCATTCCCAGCCTCTTCGGTTGTCCCGACGGGGAAGGGAATGTGGCGAAAAAAATGAAAGAGGAACCGGAAATCACTGTTTACTTCCATGAGACCAAAGAGCGGAAGACAATGTCGATCGAAGAATATCTCCTCGGGGTGGTGGCCGGGGAGATGCGGCCTGACTGGCCGGTGGAGGCCTATGCGGCCCAGGCGATCGTCGCCCGGACCTTTACCATGGATTTTATTGCCGACGGCGGGACCAAAGAAGAGCACGGCACCGATATCTCCACCGACGAAGAAGAAGCCCAGGCTTATAACGCGGCGGCGATTACGCCGGCCATCCGGGAAGCGGTGGCGCGGACCAAGGGAATGGTGATGACCTACCGGGGACGGTACGTGAAGGGGTGGTTTTCGGCCAGTTGCGGCGGGCGGACCGCCTTGGCCCGGGACGGTCTTGGTTATAAAGATAAGGAGCCGGCATACATGCGGTCGGTTGCCTGCCCCGAGGCGGAAGTGATCCCGGAGAGCGAATTATACTGGTCCCATAAATTTTCCCCTGAGGAACTGGCGAAAGCCCTGTCCGAACTGGGGAAGGATATTGGCGCCGTTTCCCGGGTTGCCGTCACCGCCCGGAGTAAAGATTCCCAACGGGCAACGGCCTTGAAATTTACCGGGGCGAAAGGTGAAGCCACGGTGGCGGGTGCCGATTTCCGGATTGCGGCGGATCCCCAAAAAATGCGCTCCATCTGGCTGACCGATATAAAACATGAAGCCGACGGAATTGTCTTCGAAGGACGGGGTTTCGGCCATGGCGTCGGGTTATGCCAGTGGGGAGCCTATGCCCTGGCGAAAAAGGGGAAAACTCCGGAGGAGATTGTCAAGCACTATTACCCGGAAGTGAAGGTAACGAAATTGTGGTAGGCAGCCACCGGCGACTACCCGGTTACGTGGAGAGTTTGCCGCCGATTGGAAAGGAATACTTTTGCCAAAGAACGCCCCGGCTGGTTAAGTGCGGGGCTATTTTAATATATTCAAGGTCAGTGTCGGACCTTTATCCTCCTTATTGGTCCGAATGCCCATCTCTGCTCATATGATATTTAGAGAAGAAACCGCGAGAGGTGGGAAGAATGGAGCAGCGGGGAATAAAGAACAATCATCAATTGACCCTGGTTCACCGGGAAAAATTGACCATTGATGGGGTCACCAATGTAGGCAGTTACGACCCGGCCGAACTTCTTCTCGAAACCGAAGACGGTGTCTTAACGATTAAGGGGGAGAACCTCCATCTGACCCAACTCAATTTGGATCAGGGGAAAGTCGGCCTGACGGGGGTGATCAACTCCCTTGTCTACAGTAATGAATCATTGACCCAGAAGAGTAAGGGATGGTTGGGGAAGATTTTCAAATAATACCCAACCTGCTTCGAGAACACAGTTCCGGTTGAAAGTGGACCGGTAAATACGGGACAAAAGCTACATCCGATAGCCAATCGGAAAAGAAGAGGGAAACACCTCTTTTTTTTACATCCGCTCCCGGCAGGAATCCTTGTTGCTTTATGGAAGGATATAAAAGTTTCTCCAGATCAAGGAGGAACTTGTTACCACGAAACAAAACGAGGTGCAGGATGAAAAAGAACCTGTCTTTTAAGTTTTTATTTCTTTTCTGCCTGAGTCTGGCTTTGACTTCACCGGTGCAGTCGGCTGTGGAGTTAAGCAATACGGGTGCGGAATACCGTTTTGGGCAGGTTAAAGCCTTGTCCCGTCCCTTATCCTGGCGAAAACTGACCACCCCCCATTTTGAGATCTTCTTCTATCAAGGCCTGGAAGAACTGGCCCAGCGGAGTGCCCGGATTCTGGAGGAGGAGGCCTTTGGCCGGGTGTTCCCGGATTTTAGGAGTCTATACACGTTGACGCCCTACCGGAAAATCCGGGTGATTCTCTTTGCTTCCCGGAAGGAGTACCAGAATTCCCAGGCCAGTGGTCTGTCCCTTACCGATACCTCGGAAGGGGTTGCCCATATTCTGATCAACCGGTTGGTGGTGATTGGCCAACCGACCTTCCGGGATTTACGGGGGGTCCTCACCCATGAGATTACCCACTTGATTACGATCGGCCCTTTCCGGAACAACCTGTTGTACGGGGTAACCGACGGGGTACCCGGGTGGATTGCCGAAGGATTGGCCGAATACTATATGCCCGCCGAGACCCGCTTTCCCAACCGGGAGGTTGCCCTCCGCGACGTGGTTCTCCGGGACGAGGTTGACAAGCTCAGCACCATCTCGACGGTCAGCGGGAATTTACATTATGCCGAAGCCTGGTCATTAATTGATTATCTGGCCCGAACGTACGGGAAGGACAAGTTGGTTGTGATGTTGGAAGCTGTGGTCAAACAGGGCCACCGGGACCAAACCTTTAAGCGGATCTTCGGCCGGAGCCTGGAGGAATTATGGACGGATTGGCGGGAGGAACTGAAGACGATTTATCAAGCAGGAGCCGATTTACCCCCGTTCACCGGGGAAAATGAAGCGTTGTTCCCCGACTACCAGAGCCAATATGCGGTTAAGACCGGCCCCGGGGGAGAAGTATTTTTCCTCTCCACCCACCTGGGCCGGATCTATGACCTCTACATGGCCGACGGCACCCAGGTACGCAAACTGACCGAGCAGACTGTTTTAGATTATGACCTCGCTCCCGACGGACGTGAGCTCGTTTTCCTTTCTGATGAAGAAGGGGAACGCCGGCTCTACCGGTTGGATTTGACCTCGGGGGTGGTTGTTCCCATTGCCGCGGAAATAACCAATCCGATCGAGGTGGCTTGGTCTCCCCAAGGGGATTGCCTGGTGGTGGCCGCTAACCTAAAGGGTGACACCGATCTTTTTCTGCTGACTCCGGATGGACGACTATTGGAAGTAGTAGCCGACTCGGAGGAGGATGAAACCGCACCGGCTTGGAAAGCCGACGGGCAGCAGTTGGTCTATGTGGCCTCCAAGGGCAGCTATGACCAGCTTTATCTTTGGGACGGGGAGACCACCCGTCAGTTGACCGGGGGGAACGAGCACCACCGCTCTCCCGTTTGGGATGGGGATGGAAAGTTATACTGCCTGACCGGGGAGCACGGTTACTACCGTCCGGCGGCCGTCGATCCGGCCACCGGTACGGTGACAACCTTCTGGCCCTACCGGGAGAGTGTGCTGGAATTGGCTCCGGCGGAGGATGGCTTTTTCCTGATCCTGTATAATGACAAGCGGGCGGAAATTTACCGGTTCCAACCTTAAGGGGGTAGCTTGATGGGAAAAACAAGAATCGCCGTGGCTATCCAATTTTTGCTGGTTTTACTTTTTTTGGTTGTTCCGGCCGGGGTGAAGGCCCAGGATGCGGCAGGGAGTGAGTATGAAGAATACCGTTCCCAGTTGGAAATGGAATACTTTATTCCCTTTATCTATTATGACGGCACGTTTACCGCGGCCACTTACGCCCAGATGAGCAGTATCCTCCGGGACCAGGAGCTTAAATTCGTCATGCTGGGGTCGGAAGACGAATTGTTGAACTTGGTTTTAAGCTATACGTATCATGCGCCCTTTTGGTCTTATGGCTTGAACCTTTACCACATGCCCGTTTACACCAGTTCCCCCTGGGGGGTGGGCTTTTGGGAGCGGCAACTGGGCGTCAGTTTCTTGGCCAGCCGGCATTATAGCAATCAAACCCGTTTGGATCTGCGGGTTCAGTATGAAGATTTTGCCCCCGAAAGCGACTTCCGGTATCCGGTGGACGCCGCCTCCATTTTTGGCTTGGAAGCAACACTGACCCACGATGACTTTGTCTTTCTGACCCAGACCGGATCCCGGGGTTACCTTAGTGTGGGTGGCGCCCTTCCCCTGCTGGGGACCGCCTATCAAAATCTGAAAGTGGAAGGGGATTACCGGAAGTATTGGTCCCGGGGGCGGGCGTCCCTGATTCTGGCCGGACGGAGCGGGAAAATATGGGGTACTTACCCCGCCCACCGGGGATTTGCCCTGGGTGGGATTCAACAGGTCAGTATCAGCAGTTTAGGGACCCTGACCAATCTAGGGTTTTTGGGGACTTTAGCCGACACGGTACTCCGCGGTTACCCGTACTACCATTTACGCGGGGACGGCTTTTTCTTAAGTAATGTAGAGTTACGGATGCTCATTTGGCCCGCTTCCTACCAGCAGTTGAGAAAGATCGGGCTTTCTCTGGTGGCGTTTACCGATGCCGCCTGGGTGTGGGAGGGCAACCGGCGGGTTTCGGCCGCTCCTACCATGGGCGCCGGGATCGGTTTGCGCTTTTATTTAGCGGGTTTAAATATCGGTTTGGACTATGCGATCCCGCTGAAGGCCGGGGAGCCAAAGCCCCGCTGGCATTTTAGCCTGGGGGAAGTCTTCTAAACGGAATTGCAGCAATAAATTAGAACAAAGCAAGGTATAACCCCCCTTATTTTGGCCAAGAATGGTAATAAGGGGTGGTTAGCACATGAAAAGAAAGGTCGCCTTGACCATCATCTGGTTATTGCTTGTCGCTTCCTGGGCCGGGGCAACCGGCAGCGGATTTATCTTTCCGGCCCGTTACCGGGTAGCCGCCGCCCTCCGCGCCTGTGAAGAAAACTACGGCCCGTTAACGGTGGCCGAAGGGGAAGTCACAGCGGTCGGGGAGGGTTGGCTTTGCTTCCGGCCGCAGCAGGCTCCCGAAAAGGCTTTTCCTTGCGGGGAGGCTGAAATTTTTGTGAATGGTACGGCCGGACAACTTCCGGCTTTACGCCCCATTGTCCCCGGGTTTAACTTTCTTGTCCGTCTTTACTTTGACCAGCAAGGAATCCTCCGCCTGGTGGACGGTTGGTATGTCGGCGCCGAAGTAGAAGTCCTGGCCGTGGAGGACGGCGGACGCCGGCTGACCGTTCAACCTTTGGACCAAGCCCAAACCTACCGGGTCATCCTCTCTCCGCACCTTAATCCCTCCAGTTCGGCGCTGGCGCCGGGAAGCATCTGCTTTCTCCTCCTCGATTGGGAAAACCGCGTCCATAAAATAATCGGGCGAGAATGAAGAACCGCTCTTTGTTAGGGAAAAGCAGGATCAAAAGGGGATCTAGCGAATTAAAAGAAGATAAGGAGTTGCTTATGCCGGTTTCGGCCGGCATGAGCCTGTGTTGCACCTTTAAAACCGGGTGAGTCGAGAGTAACACTGGGCAGTTTCAGCAGCAGTGTGGGTAAGGATCCGAGAGAGAGGGCGAGCGCGTTTGGCGATCAATGTCTTAGTGGTGGATGATTCTGCTTTTATGCGCCAATTGATCAAACAAATGCTGGAATCCGATCCTGCAATTAAAGTGGTAGGGGTTGCCACCGACGGCCTTGACGCTTTAAATAAAATCGAGTTTTACCATCCCCAGGTGGTGACCTTGGATTTGGAGATGCCCCGCATGGACGGCCTCTCCTTTCTGGCCGAAGTGATGCGGAAAAGGCCGCTTCCGGTAGTGGTTGTCAGTTCCTTGGCGGTGGAAGGGGGCGAACAGACCCTCCAAGCTTTGGAGCTTGGCGCCGTTGATTTTATAACCAAACCGACTTCCCGTCCTTCCGAAGCCCTCTGGCGCATCCAGGACGAACTGGTCCGGAAGGTGAAAGCGGCAGCCGAGGTTACTCCCGATCGGATCCGGCAGTTACCGACCGTCACACCGGTACAGAAGAAAGTTCTGACCAGTGATTTACCCCCCGGCATTGTGGCAATTGGCGCTTCCACCGGCGGGCCCCGGGCCTTGCGTTATCTCTTGTCACATTTGCCGGCCGATTTTCCGTGGGGGATCATCGTCGCCCAACATTTACCCAAGGAATTTATCCAAAGCTTTGCCCTGCGTTTGGATTCCCTCTCTCCCCTTGACGTCGTGGTGGCCACGGAAAACGCCGAAGTATTGCCCGGCCAGGTTTACGTCGCCCCTTCTGGCCTGCAAACGGGGGTTGTGTGGGAAAAAGGAAAATTTCTCATTAAATTGGAAGAAAGTGACGCCATTTACCGGCCTTCCGTTGATTACCTCTTTGCCTCGGTAGCTGAAGCCAGTAAAAAAAGGGCAATCGGGGTCTTATTGACCGGGATGGGCGCCGACGGCGCCTACGGTTTAAAGTTGATTAAAGAAGGCGGTGGGATCACCATCGCCGAAGCCCCCGCTACTTGTGTCATTTATGGGATGCCGCGGGTTGCCGTTGAGATGGGAGCGGTTCATTACCAGTTACCGCTGCCGGAAATTCCCGGTTCCCTCTTGAAGATCTTGGCCCGCTTCAGCGCGAAAAAGATGGCGAGAGGGGCGAAGGATGACACTCCTTGAGTTGGTCGAAACCCGGATGCGCGAGCTACCTACCCTCCCGCAAATAGCGCAACGGGTGGTCAGCCTCATTAATAACCCCAGTTCTTCCGCATCCGAAGTGGAGCAAGTAATCAAACATGACCAGGCTTTAACCGCGCGCGTCTTAAAACTGGTCAACTCGGCTTATTACGGGTTTCCCCGCCAGATTACCACGGTTGGGCAAGGGATTGTGATTATGGGCTACAAAGCCCTGCGTGAACTGGTCCTCCGCATTTCCGTTGCCGAGCTTTTCCGGATGAAGAATACGCATACCGGTTTTGACCGGACCGCCTTGTGGCAGCATGCGGTGGGAACGGCGGCCGGCGCCAAGATTTTGGCCCGCCAGGCCGGACTGCCGCTGGAAGAAGAGGCTTTTATCGCCGGTCTCCTTCATGATCTGGGGATTCTCCTGCTGGATCTCTGTTTAACCACTGAATTTGAGGAATTAATCCGTCTGACCCGTGACTGCCGTCTGCCTCTGATCCGGGCGGAGGAAAAAGTCTTGGGTTTCAACCATACGCTGGTCGGGAAGATGCTGGCGGTAAAATGGAACCTTCCTCCTTTATACGTGGAGGTCTTACAACATCATCACCAACCGGCCCAGACCAGAAATTACTGGGCGGCGACGGCCTTGGTTTTTCTCGCCGACAATTTGGCCCAGGAAGCCGGAGTTGGCTTTCTGGAAGGCTATGACGCCGATCCTGATTTTAAAACCGAAGTGTGGGGCTGGCTGGAACTGCCGCCGGACCAAAAGACCGCCGTCCGGCAACAGATAAGGAGCGAAATGCTCCGGGCCGCCCAGTTTTTTGCTTTATATTAAAGGAATCATGGATTGTTTGGACGTGCAACAACGCGCCAACCACGAATACTTTTCCGAGTTGAGGTGAGTAAATGCAACTGGCCGATTTTGAACAGAAAACCCTGGCCGAACTCCAGAAGATGGCCAAAGAATTCGGCATCGACAATTATACCCGCTACCGTAAACGGGAGCTCATCTACGAGCTTCTTAAAGTCTTGGCCACCCAGGAAGGACGGATCTTCTCCCAGGGGGTGCTGGAGATTCTGCCCGAAGGCTTTGGGTTCCTGCGGGTGGAGAATTACGAACCGGGCCCGAATGATGTCTATGTTTCCAATTCCCAAATTCGCCGCTTTCATCTGCGGACCGGCGATTTGGTAGCGGGACAGGTCCGCCCCCCGAAAGAGAACGAGCGTTATTTTTCCCTCCTCAAAACCCAGGCTGTCAACTACCTCGATCCCGACTTCTACCAGGAAAGAACCTATTTTGAGGAACTGACCCCCATCTATCCCAAGGAACGGCTGCTTCTGGAAACCGACCCGAAAGAACTGGCGATGCGGCTGGTGGACATTATTGCGCCGATTGGCAAGGGCCAACGGGGGATGATTGTTGCCCCGCCGAAGGCCGGGAAAACGACCTTATTGAAGAATATCGCCAACAGTCTGACCAAGAACCATCCCGAGATTTACCTTATTGTCCTCCTGATTGATGAGCGTCCTGAGGAAGTAACCGACATGGAGCGGTCGGTCTCGGGCGAGGTGGTCAGTTCCACCTTTGATCAACCGGCCGAAAACCATGTCCGGGTGGCCGAACTGGTCCTGGAACGGGCCAAACGTCTGGTGGAAGTCAAAAAAGACGTGGTAATTCTGTTGGATTCCATTACCCGCTTGGCCCGGGCTTATAACCTGGTGGAACCGCCCAGCGGACGGACCCTTTCCGGCGGGGTGGATCCGGGCGCTCTGCACAAGCCGAAGCGGTTCTTTGGCGCCGCCCGGAAGATTGAGGAAGGCGGCAGTTTAACGATTATGGCCACCGCGCTGGTGGAAACGGGGAGCCGGATGGATGACGTGATCTACGAAGAGTTTAAAGGCACCGGTAATATGGAGCTTCACCTGGACCGAAAACTGGCGGACCGGCGAATCTTTCCTGCCATTGATCTGGTCCGTTCCGGCACCCGTAAGGAAGAACTCTTGCTTGACCAAAAAGAACTCGAAATGACCTGGGTTTTAAGGAAACTCCTTAGTTCGTTGGGGCCGGCGGAAACGATGGAACTCCTCCTGGACCGGCTGGCTCATACGGAAAACAACAAAGAATTACAGAGTCTGATCCTAAATTCCTCCTTTGCCGAAAATGTGCTCAGTAAAAGGGGGCCGACAGGAAACTGACCAGCGTCCTTGCCGTACACGCCTTTAACCTCCACCCGTCAACTTCCGATTAACCTTTTGTCCGCGTATGAAATAAATTAGTTACGGACATGATAAAGTAAGCGATGGTATTTTTCTGGCCGGAACAGGGAAAAGCTGACGAAAACTGTGGAGGTAGACCTCATATGGATGAAAACCTAAGGATAAAGATCGGCCGTCGAAGCATCTTTTATTTGATCGCCCTTTTTTTGCTGGCCAGTCCGGCCGGGGGAAAGGAGGAAAGCGAAAGGCAATTCCTCGACCCCTGGGATCTCCTGCGTCCAGCGGTAAAAAGTGTTATGCTCCCAACCGTGACCGCAGAGGCAGTCCCGGCCCCGTTTCCCATGGCGGAGGTTCCGCGGGAAAAGACGGTGGACGCCAATACCGTCAACACCCCTGACGACGAGGAGCGCTACCAGGTTCGTTGGGGGGACACCTGTTGGGCCATTGCCAAGCGGTACGGAATGAGTGTGGAGGAATTAAAAGCCCTCAACCCCGGCTTGGATCCGGAAAAGATCCGGTCCGGGCAGTATCTCCAAGTACGAAGGACCACCGCCACCAGCCGGGGACGGAGCGGGCCCCGGAGTTTACCGGGAACCACCCAAAGTTCCTTCCCTTTACATCATCCTCTGGCCGACGCCAAGTTGACTTCCGGGTACGGAATGCGCCGGGGACGGATGCACCGGGGGATTGACCTTGCCGCGCCGGCGGGAACGCCGGTTCAAGCGGCGGCCGCCGGGAAAGTGGTCTTTGCCGGCTGGCAAAGGGGTTATGGCCTGCTGATCATCCTCGACCACGGTACCTTTAAAACCAAATACGCCCATAATTCCGAGAACCTGGTGCACGCCGGGGAGGAAGTCCGCCGGGGGCAAGTCATCGCCAAAGTGGGACGGACCGGAAATGCCACCGGCAACCACCTCCATTTTGAACTTGAACTTGACGGAAAGACCGTTGATCCTTTATCTTATCTCCGGTGAAAAATTTGTGAGGGAGAAAAAAGGCGGTAGCCTTTAAGAATGTGCATAAAGGGGGGATAACCCCCTACATTCTTTTTTTTTCGGCAAAAATAAGGGAGAAAAAGGGAAAAAACTTCTTGTCGATCCGGTCAGGATGATTTAAAATGAAAACGAAGGTCAGGAAAGGTCAGGAAAAGAGGTGTCGCCGATGGGTTCACTTTCCGACCTCATTGAACAATATTTACAAGATTTAATTGCTAAAACCGGAAGTGTGGAGATCCAGCGCCGGCAGTTGGCGCAGATGTTCCGCTGCGCGCCCTCGCAAATCAATTACGTCCTGGAAACCCGTTTTACCGTTGATCACGGTTATTTAATCGTCAGCCGCCGGGGCGGCGGCGGATATATCAAGATCATCCGGGTTAATTGGTACGAGGAACCCGATTTTCCGGAGAAACTGACCAATCTGATCGGCGCGGAAATTAACCGGGAGGGCATGGCCATTCTGCTTCAGCGTTTGGTCCGGGATGAGCTGATCACGGAGAAGGATTCTTGGCGCTTATGGGAGATCATCAACCGGGAGCTGGAGAATCCGGCCATTCCGGAGGAGAAGAAAGAAACGGCCCGGGCCATCCTGCTCCGGACGGCCCTTTTGGTGCTCTGTGGAAGGTCGTAGTTCTTTTGCGGACGGGTATAGTTCAGACGACGAACGAAAGGAGTGGGAGCGATGTGGTGTGAACGGTGTAAACAACGGCCGGCGACTGTGCACATTACAAAAATCGTCAACAACTATAAAACCGAGTCTCATTTGTGCGCGGTCTGTGCCCAAGAAAGCGGGATTAACCCCGGAAAGGAACTGGGCTTCCTTTTTGAACCGGAATTCTCCTTCCATAACTTATTAGTCGGGTTATTGGAGAATGAATTTGCGGGTCCGCCTGAGGGCTTCAGCCCCTATGAGGAAGAGACGGAGAAATGTCCCACTTGCGGACTGACTTTTACTGACTTTAGAAAGATCGGCTTTCTGGGTTGCGCCAATTGTTACCGGATTTTCAGCGAGTATCTGGAGCCCCTCCTCCGGCGGGTGCACGGGAATATTACCCATACGGGGAAAGTTCCCCGGCGGACCGGCGGAAAAGTGCGCCTGAAGAAGGAGATTGAAGACCTACGCCGGAAGCTTCAGGACGCCATCCGGCGGGAAGCCTATGAGGAAGCGGCAAAGCTTCGTGATGAGATCAAAGCGAAGCAAGAGAAGTTAAAGTAGGAGGTGGCGGCCGTGGATATACAGAACAAAATCAAGCAGTTACTTCCCGGCTGGCTCCAGGGACCGGCTCCCGATGATGATGTGGTGCTGAGCAGCCGGATCCGCCTGGCCAGAAACCTGGCCCGCTATCCCTTTCCCCACCAGGCCGGGGAAAAAGAGCTGGAAGCGGTCATCGGCGAAGTGGAAAGCGCTTTAAAAAAGGCTGGTTTTACGTTGGAACGGATGGACGGCATTGGCGAGGACGACCGGATGCTCCGGGTGGAACAATACCTGATCAGCCCGGATCTTTTGAAGAACCCGTCCCACCGGGGGGTTATGGTAAACCGGGAACAAAACTTGGCCATTATGCTTAATGAAGAAGACCACCTCCGGATCCAGAGCATCCTTTCCGGGTCCCGTCTGAAGGAGGCTTGGGACGGCGCTAACCGAATCGATGATCTTTTGGAGGCGGAATTGGAATATGCCTTTGCCGATAGGATCGGGTACTTGACCACTTGCCCGACGAATGTGGGAACCGGGCTGCGGGCTTCGGTGATGCTGCACTTGCCGGCTCTACAGATGGTGAATCAGGTGAAAAAAGTTCTCTCGGTCCTCCCCCATGTGGGGCTGAGCGTCCGGGGAATCTACGGGGAAGGGACGGAGTCGGTAGGGAATCTATACCAGATCTCCAACCAAGTAACTCTCGGCCTCAGTGAAGAGGAGATTATCAGTAAGATTCATTCGGTGACCAAACAAGTGATTGATCAGGAGCGTTCTGCCCGGGAAGCGCTGCTCAACGAGTCCCGGTTGCAACTGGAGGACCAGGTGAACCGGGCCTATGGCCTGCTGCGGGAGGCCCGCCTGCTCACTTCGGAAGAGGCACTGACCCTCTGGAACAATGTACTGCTGGGCGTGGAATTAAAGCTGATTCCCGGTGTCAACGAGGAACGGGTCAAAGAACTGTTCTTCCTGATCCGGCCGGCCATTCTCCAACATTTGATTGGGAAGGAGCTGATCCCCGAGGAACGGGATTACTACCGGGCGGCCGTGGTCCGGGAACATTTAAGAATGGCACGGGGATAATATATATTAATTTTGTGGAGAGAGGTGAAAACGATGTTTGAAAGATTTAC
>DATCJZ010000029.1:0-3206 GCA_036562545.1 Capillibacterium sp.
GGCATCGCCTTATTGACGATGGCAAAAAACTGCTTGAAATTATAGAGCATATTCTTGCGGTACGTGAATTCCATGGGCCCCTGGACCCGGGTCCGGCTGAAATCGGCCAGGAGCTTCTCCCCGGAAACAGTCACCCCGTACTGTCGGCGGAAATGATTTTGTAATCTGGTGGCATTCCCCGTCGTCAGGATCGAACGGTAACCTTTGCCGCTGTCATGGAAGATTTCATACTGGCCGTTTTCCGCCGGGACCACCTTCACCGTCACGGTAAATTTGGGCAACAGCGGCTTGGGAAATTGGGACATTTCCACATCGGAGGCAAAGGCCACATTGAGAAAGAATAAAAGCGGCACGATGACCAGGAGAACCATGGTGGCGAGCACCATACTGACGACGGCTTTTTGCACGATATTTAGCTTATCCATCCGGTGTCACCCCCTAAGCTCTCTTCTTGGCGACCTTCAGGTAAAGGACGGTCCCCAGCAAAACGATGACCGTCGTGGTAAAGGAGAGGGTAAAGGCAATCTTTTCACTGGTCGGCAGGCCGGGCACCATATCAACATAAAAGGCGATCCGCTCCACCAAAAACGGGGCTTTGCTAAAGCCCAAGACCATCACGGCAATGGCCCAGACCTGAACGGCGGCGATAAACCGTAAAATCACCGCGGTGATGATGGAAGGCTTCAAAATCGGCAGGACAATATGGATAAAGGTCTGCCACTTGTTGGCCCCGAAGGTGTAGGCCGCTTCCTTAACTTCTTTCGGGATGCCCTGGAGTCCGGCGGAGAGAATAATCATCACCGACGGCGTCACCGTCCAGGTGTCTATCAAGATGAGCAGCAAGACCGCCGAGAGCCCCCCGGCATTCATAAAGACCACCGGTTCCTTGATCAGCTTGAAAAACATGAGTACCGTATTGAGCCAGCCGTCTTTGATCAGGCCGGTTTTCCAGAGAATGGCCACGGCCGTCGGGGTAATGGCCATCGGGATCATGGCAATAAACATGAGCAACTTGGCGCCCTTAAACTTCCGGTTCAATAAGACGGCCAGGGTAAGGGCGATGAAAAACTGGAGCAGGACGGAGACCACCGCAAAGAGCGCCGTGTTCATGACCGCCGGCCCGAATAAATCCGACTCCAGCATCAGCTTAAAGTTTCCGGTCAAAGTAAAGTTGCCATCGGTATCGGTAAACACTTGGACGATCCCGGTGAGGACCGGGGTTAGCCAGAAAACGGCATAATAAATAAAGGCCGGCAACAACAGCCAGTAGGGAAGGGCCTTTTTGCTGAAGAGCATGGCGGAGAGCTTATTCTTCTCTAACGGCGGCAAACTGAGGAGCTCGCCTTTTTCCCTTTTCAGATGATCCATTGTTAATTCTCCCATTTTTAAAAATATGGGGAGGGATATAAAATATCCATCCCCATGTCATTGGTAATCCCTATTTGGTTTCTTATTTCAGCTTGAGGGCCTCCAGCTTGGCTTGCATCTCGTTTAAGTAGGCGTCGCTCGGGACGGCTTTTTCGCTCAAGACTTTGTTAAAGATCTCTCCGTAGAGCAGTTTCACCGCGTTCCAGTCGGTGTACTCGGTGGAAGGCACGCCGGAAATGATGGTCGTATCCAGCATCTTGGCGCCGGCCCGCATGATGACGTCTTCCTCGCCCAACATGGCTTCCACTTCTTTAATCGGGCTCAAGAGACCGCCAAACTCGTAGCAAAGTTCATAATTGACCTCCGGATCGATCACATAGCTGATAAACTTCTCCGCCAAGGCTTTGTTCTTCGTGCCTTTTTGGATCCCGTAACACCAGGCGCCGGCCGTTGACCCTGCGCCCTTGGAACCCTTCGGGGCCGCCCCGATGATGTACTTATTGGGCGCCGCATTGTAGGCCACGCCCACGGGACCCATATGCGCAAAGGTCAGCCAAACATCGTCGCTCTTTAACGGATCGGTCGGGGCGGTGTATTGGTCTTGCTCCGGATAGAAGGCGTTGCCGGCGGCCATATCGGCCAGAATCGCCAAGGCCTTTTTGAAACCGTCCGTATTAAATTCGGGGAACTTGGCGCCATAGGCCATACCCATCCCACCCATGGGGTACAGGAGCTGGGAACCGGTGAGATTGGCCGGTAACATGGTCTTGCCGACACCCTCCCCGGCGGCAATCGCTTTCGCCCAAGCGGCGTACTGTTCCCAGGTGATCCCATTGATCACATCCTGTTCGGTCAGACCGGCCGGCAGGTATTTTAAGGCTTCCTTGTTGGCAATGGTGATGTACACGTCAAAGCTGACCGGCACAAAATATCTCCTGCCGTTCTTCATGACCGAGCCGTCAAACATATTGGTGAGCGTGGAACCGCTCTTCTTCACCAGATCGGTGATGTCTTCCATCCAGCCCCCGTTCACATAGGGCGCCATATTGGCCGTATCGATATATAACACATCGGAGACGATATTTTTACTTTGCTGCTCGGCGCCGACTTTCTTAATCGCATCGGCCTGGGTGACAAAATCCACTTCTACTTTGACGTTGTACTTCTCTTCGAAGCCCTTCATGAAAGTGTTGATGATGTACTCTTTTTCGTGGGGCTGGGGTGTACCGCTGTAAAGAATTTTGAGGGTTTGTTTACCTCCCTTCGCGGCTCCTAATCCCACCTGGACGCTGGCAAGGATTAAGACCAATACCATAACCAAACCAAGAATTCTCTTCATCTTTCTTCCTCCTTCTGTTTTTGTCTCTATCTCACCTTTGCAAGTTCCCGCGCCCGTTGCCTGGCCGGGCGGACATGCACCGCAAAGGGGATTAAGCCAAAAGCACCTCTTCACCGATTTCATGATATCGACAATGGCGAATGGAAACATTTTGGACGTTACAGAGCTCAATGGCTCTGGCCGAATTGGCAAAGGTGCAGTTTTCAATCACAAGATCCTTGTTCACCGCTTCCGTAAAACCCTGGGCTTTGCTGGCGATACACCCCATCCCGTGCTTTCCATACCTGGGCTTAAAACCGCAGTTTTCAAAGTGGCAATTACTAATCCGCACCCCGGCTGCGTGCCCCCCTTCGCAATGGGTGGATAACTCAGCGCCCACCAGGATACCGGCATTCATGATATTTTTGTAAGTGCAATTTTCAATCACCGCCCGGCCGCACCGGAGCAAATGGCCGGCCCCGGCAATATTGAGAAAGGTGCTGTTAACACAGTGGTACTC
>DATCJZ010000027.1:0-91268 GCA_036562545.1 Capillibacterium sp.
CTGTTGGCCACGGCCATCCCGCAGTCATTGTGGGTATGGATGCCCAGTTTAACCTGGAATTGCTCCTTGACCGCCTGGACCATTTGGACAATCTCCGACGGGAAACAGCCGCCGTTGGTGTCGCAGAGGACCAGACAGTCGGCACCCCCGTCGAGGGCCGCCCGGAGCGTCTTCATGGCGTAATCCGGATTGTTTTTGTAGCCGTCGAAGAAATGCTCCGCGTCATAGATTACTTCCTTGCCCCTTTCCTTGAGAAAAGCGACTGTTTCCTGGATCATCCGGAGATTTTCCTCGAGGGTGGTCTGGAGAATTTTCGTTACATGAAAATCCCAACTCTTACCGAAAATCGTCACCACCGGTGTCTCCGCGCTCAGGAGGGCGGCCAGGTTTTTATCCTCGGTAACGGGGGTCTCCCGCCGGCGGGTACTGCCAAAGGCCACCAATTTGGCCTTTTTTAACGGCACATTCCGCATCCGGGCAAAAAACTCCACATCTTTCGGGTTGGAACCGGGATTGCCGGCTTCAATATAGGTCACCCCCAGCTGATCCAAAGCCTCGACGATTTTCAGCTTATCCTCGACTGAAAAGGAGATTCCTTCAGCCTGGGCTCCATCCCGGAGGGTTGAATCTAAGATGTCCACTCTAGGCCGCATACCAATCACCCCCTTACCCGGTTAAACCTGGGCCTCCAGTTTTTCTTCATAGATCATCTTGTTGATGGCGTTGATATACGCGAGAACACTGGCTTCAAAAATATCGGTACTAATTCCTTTCCCCGTGAATACCCGGCCGTTTCTCCGGATCTTTACGTAGGCTTCGCCCTGGGCGTCCTGGCCTTCAGTGACCGAATTGACTTTGAAATCCTCCAGGACAAAGGAGTGGCCCACAATCTTTTCGATGGCTTTAAAGGCGGCATAAACCGGGCCGTCGCCGGTGGAAACCTCCTCGATCAGGGTGGAGGCGCCGTTCTCCTTCCGCAAGCGGACCGCGGCCGTGGCGGTAATGGTATTGCCGGTATTTATCACAAAGCGATCCAACTGGTAGACGGCGGGGATCTCCACCTGCTTCTGGGCGACAATGACCTCCAGGTCGGCATCCTGGACCACCTTTTTCCGGTCGGCCAACACTTTGAAGCGGGCGAAGGCCGCATCCAGCTCTTCCTTGCTCAGATAGTAACCCATCGCCTTCAGCTGTTCTTCAAAGGCATGACGTCCGGAGTGTTTCCCCAACACCATGGAGCTCTTCTTTAACCCGATGGATTCCGGCGTCATAATCTCATAGGTGCTCCGCTCGGCCAGGACCCCGTGCTGGTGAATGCCGGCTTCATGGGCAAAGGCGTTGGCTCCGACAATCGCCTTGTTGGGCTGGACGGCAACCCCCGTGATATTACTGAGCAGTTTGGACGAACGGTAAATCTGGGTGGTCTCCACCCGCAAGTCCACGCCGAAAAGGTCATTTCTGGTCTTCAGGGCCATCACGATCTCTTCCAGGGCCGCATTTCCCGCCCGCTCCCCGATGCCGTTGATTGTACACTCCACCTGGTTGACCCCGGCCTTGACCGCCGCCAGGGAATTGGCAACGGCCATCCCCAGGTCGTTGTGGCAATGCACCGAGAGGATAACCCGGTCAATCCCGGACACCTTCTCCCGGAGATACTGGATCAACTTGAAGAACTCCTCGGGGGTGGTATAGCCGACTGTATCCGGGACATTGATCACCGTGGCCCCCGCCTGAATGGCGGTCTCAAAGACCCGGCAGAGGAACTCCGGGTCGCTCCTGGTCGCATCTTCGGCGGAAAATTCCACGTTGGGACAGAAGTTACGGGCGTAGGCCACCATCGCCTTGGTCCGGGCCAAAACTTCCTCCCGGGTCATTCTCAACTTATACTTCATATGAATCTCCGAAGTGGCGATGAAGGTGTGGATCAGGGGATTGACCGCGGGCTTCAGGGCTTCCGCCGCCCGGGCGATATCCTGTTCATTGGCCCGGGCGAGGCTGGCCACGGTACAGTCCTTGATCGTTTCGGCAATGGCTTTCACCGCCTGAAAATCACCGGGGGAGGCGATGGCAAAGCCGGCTTCAATGACATCAACTTTTAGACGCTCCAGTTGCTTGGCCATCTCCACCTTTTCCTGAATATTCATACTGCAACCGGGGGATTGCTCCCCGTCTCTTAAGGTGGTGTCAAAAATGTACACTCGTCTTGCCATGGTACTCCTTTCCGCTGAAACAAGCGCCGGTTACCCTTATCAAGAAGCAACGAAGAAAATGGGTGCGAAAAGATTATGAAAGGTAACGCTTATAAATATCACTTATTCCAGCTCATCATTTTTCTCAGTTCTTTACCAACCTGCTCGATTTGGCTCTCCTGCTCCATCTTGCGGCGGGCGTTGAAATACGGACGGTTGACCTGGTTTTCCAGGAGCCATTTCCGGGCAAAGGTCCCATCCTGGATCTCCTGGAGGATCTTTTTCATCTCTTTTCTCGTCTCTTCGGTGATAATCCGCTTGCCGCTGGTATAATCGCCATACTCGGCCGTATCGGAGATGGAGTAACGCATCAAACTGAGGCCGCCCTGGTTGATCAGGTCAACAATGAGTTTCATCTCATGGAGGCATTCAAAATAAGCGCTCTCCGGCTGGTAACCCGCCTCCACCAGCGTGTCAAAGCCGGCTTTGATCAACTCGCAGAGGCCGCCACAGAGGACCGCCTGCTCGCCAAAGAGGTCGGTCTCGGTCTCCTCCTTGAAGGTGGTCTCCAGAATCCCGGCCCGGGCGGCGCCGATCCCTGCCGCGTAAGCCAGGGCAAGTTCCATGGTGTCACCCGTCGCATCCTGGTAAACTGCGACCAGACAAGGCACCCCTCTCCCCTCCAGGAACTGGCTGCGGACGGTATGGCCGGGGCCTTTCGGCGCCACCATGAAGACATTAACCTCCGGCGGCGGAACAATCTGGCCAAAGTGGATGTTAAAACCATGAGCAAAAGCAAGGTACTTCCCGGGCTTCAGATTGGGAGCGATACTCTCTTTATAGAGGGCGGGCTGTTTTTCGTCGTTCACCAAAATCATAATAATGTCGGCTTCCTTGGCCGCCTCGAAAGCGGTCTTCACCTTCAGTCCGGCTTCTTCCGCCACTTTCCATGATTTACTCCCCTCGTAAAGGCCGACGACCACCTCGACCCCGGAATCCCGCAGGTTCAAAGCATGGGCATGACCCTGGCTGCCGTAGCCGATCACCGCCACCTTCTTCCCCTTTAGGACCTCCAGGTTACAATCCTGCTCATAATACATCTTCGCCATTTTTAGACCTCCTCCATGTTTTCTTCTTCACTAAGCGCGTTGTGACCGCGCTGGATTGCCGTCAGTCCGGTCCGGACAATTTCAATTACTCCATAGGCTTTCATCAGGTTGATAAAGGCTTCGATCTTCGATTCGTCCCCGGTCATCTCCACCGTCAGGGAGTCGGGCGCCACATCGACGATGTTGGCCCGGAAAATACTGACCACCTCAATGACCGAAGCCCGGGTTGTCAGATCGGTCTTTACCTTGATGAGGGCCAGTTCCCGGAAGACCGAGCGGTCCGGATCCAGTTCCACCACTTTGAGCACGTTAATCAACTTGTTGAGCTGCTTCTTAATCTGCTCCAGGATCTGGTCGTCACCCCAGACGACAATGGTCATCCGGGAAATCCCGGGCTCTTCCGTTTTCCCCACCGACAAGCTGTCAATGTTGTAGCCCCGGCGGCTGAACAAGCCGGCTACCCGGCTGAGCACACCCGATTGGTCCTCCACCAGCACCGAAAGAACATGCCTGTTCATGACTGCCACTCCCTTCTTGCGCCGCGGTTTTATAGCATAAATTTACATAATTTCAATAATTTAACAATTATGGATTATGACGTAATGCTCCACGCCCCTTCTCTATTTGGTTGGATAAAGAGCAAGAAACGTCGATCGGCCGCGTCCGGCTGCCGGCGGCCGTGGAAAGAAAGCCGGAACCCAAAGTGCGCCCAAAAGGGTGCAAAAAAACCCCCGTCCATCGCCGTTAACCAGCGACAGGGACGAGGGCTTACCACGTGTTACCACCCTGATTCGCCTTTATCTTGCGATAAAGGCCTCATGAGGTTCGAACAAACCTTCACCGCTAACGGGGCTTACCGTACCTTCTTACTGAGAAAAGGCCTAAAGTTGCCGGCGGGCTATCCGGCGCCGCCCATCTCCCGTCCGGCTCAAGCCGGACAAAAGCCGGTGGCCTGATGCCTTTTCTGTTCGGAAGATCTGCTCCGGAGAGACGGGTACCCCGCAATTCTGCTGATTCGCACCGACCATCAGCTCTCTGGAAGAATTTAACCGGGATACCAGGCTCCTTCATCGCATTTGCATAACGTTTGAGGTGTAATTTCCACCGATTATATCAAGCCGGATCCTTACTGTCAAGAGAAATGTCGGGTGTCTATGTAAAGAATAGATGTATATTATTACAATATTTTGTTTCTTTTTACTTCCTGTCCTCTTTGCTCCATGAGGAAAATGACCGGCCGCTCCCCGCTCCCACCGTCTTCCCAAGACAAAGCCTAAATTTAACCGCCATTCAACAACCAAAAAAAAGGGTTATTCCGGTTGAAAGAGAAGTAGTTGTCCATCAATTTTCAAATCTGTTTAAAAAAAACAACAAAAGCGGAGCAATCCTAATTGAGGAGGTTCAACATGAGAAGATTCTTTTTTACTGCTTTAATCTTGTTGCTCTTATGCGGCGCCGGCGAAGCGCCGGCGGCGGCCGCTGCTTTTCCGGAAGATGCCCAAATCCTACCGGACAGTTTCTTAAACATATATTGGATGGATCAATCTTTATGTATGGGGCTGAAGCAACAACTTTTTACTCCGGTCTACTTCACGGCCAATCTCGATTACCACCGGGCGGAGTCCGACTTAACCTTTGGCTTAGGTCTGGTTTATATGCTCCCAAAAGAAGAGTTGCTTTTTGACAGTATCCCGGTTGACCTCTATTTCTACGGGGGAGCGGGGTGGCAATTCACACGTAATCAAGGTCAAAACAACCCCTACCTTTTAGTTGGTGTCAACTATCTCTTTCTCTTCGCCGAATCTGTCTATCCCCTGGCTTCCGAGGTGGAACCGGAATTCCGCTCCGGGTTTAGTATCAAATTCTAACCGTTAGTAAACTCAGAAGGAGGATGGCAATGCGACATATTCCTTTCCGGATCGTTGCCGGTCTGTTCTGTCTGCTTTTCTTCATTTTATCCGTCCCGTCCGGGGCCGTCCTGGCCGCGACCGATTCCTACTATACCAAGGAGTCTTTTTTCATCGCGCCGGGCGGTTTGGTCGTGGTAGAAGCAGCCTTTCAGAATGTGGAGGTATATCACACCGCCGAGCCTGCCGTTGAGGTTGAAGTAAAAATGGAGATTTCGTCCTCTTCCAAGCAGAACGTCCAGCGGTTAATCGACGCCTATAAACCGGTCTTCACGGCCGGGGAAAATCTGCTTGAGATCCGCGCTACCCCGGACAAATACATAAATTTCTATGGTATGCAGCGCTGTTCGGGCAGTATAAAGCTGACCGTCCCCGCGGAGATTGACCTGGAGATAAAGACAAGCTCCGGCGATTGCTTATTCCGCAATGTTGACGTCAAAAGTATCACCGCCGCCACCTCCTCCGGTGATATCTCCTTTCGCGGAACGGTCCAAATCTTAACCGCCAATACCGCCTCCGGGGATATCTCGCTCACGGGCAGCGTGGAAAACTTGAAGGTCCACACCGCTTCCGGAGAGATTGAGGCTGAATTTACCACGCCGGTGGCTTTCGTGGAAGCCGAATCCGTCAGCGGTGACATCGAACTCAAAGGCCCGGTCGTCATTGGCGAATTACACAGCGTTTCCGGGGAGATTGAAATCCGCGGTCTCGAAAGGGGAAGAATCAAGGCCTCCACGGTGAGCGGCGCGCTCTCCGTCCATTGCACTTCCCTCGCCGACGAGACTTCCCTTTCGGTCGAAACGGTCTCGGGAAACATCCGGTTCTTCTTGCCGGAGGACGTCAAACTCACCGGAGAAATCGAGACGAAAAGCGGAAGGATCGAAACGGATCTTCCGGGAAGATTTGGCAAACGGAATAAAATTTACTTCCTCGAGGACCAGGAGGCCGAAGCGGAAATCTATGCCTCCACCACCAGCGGTTCCATCTATCTGCTCTCCGGGAAAGACCAACCATCCTCTGCACAGGGAACCCCCAAAGATGATGACGAGGAAGACGAGGATGGCGAGGAAGACGAAACGCTGATCGGCAAAGCAAAGGGCAAAGCAAAACTCAAGGAGCCGGCTTCCCCGCCGGTGGCCATCTTGAACCTGTATTGTTACGAAAAAATGTTGACGCCGGGTTTAAAATACCGTATCGGATCCGACCTTTACGCCACGGGAAATATCGAATATTCCTACCGGGAAAAGGATCTAAAGCTGCAGCTTGGAGCGGTTTATTTGTTCCCCGGCGATTCCCGCTTCCATTCCTTTTACTGGGGAGGAGGGGTCCAGTTCACCAACAAAAAGGGGTTCCAGTGCCCCTACCTCATGGCCGGCACTAATTTCTTCTTCCTCTTCGGCGAAGTGGTTTATCCCTGGGAACTCGAGACCGCTCCCCAATCCCGTTTTGGGTTGAAGATCATCTTCTAAGGAGGAAAAAACGATGAAAAAACATACCCGGGTCTTTCTGCTTTTTTGCGGGGTCTTCCTCGTTCTCTGCCTGACGGCGGCCCCTGCTTTCGCCAGCACCAGTAAGGATAAGGATGATTACACCTACACCGCAGGTTTTCTGCAGCTCTACAAAATCGAAGAGAATCTCGCCACCGGTATCAAGTTCCACCTCTTCAATGATTTCTACGCCGGGACCAACATTGAGTATTACGCTTCAAATCGCGACACCAAATTGCATCTGACCGGGATTTACCTTTTGCCCCATGAGTTTTTATTCTTCAAATTCTACGGCGGCGCCGGTTACCGTTTTTCCCGGAAAAACGTGGATGAATATCCTTATCTGCTGATCGGCAGCCACTTCTGGTTTTTATTCTCCGAAGTCCTCTACCCCTGGGTGGACGAGGCCGAGCCGGTGGTCAGGTTTGGTTTGAGCTTGGATTTCTAGGGGTTACTCTCCTTTCCGGTCGGAAGGCCAGAGGGTCATCCGTTGATAACCATCTTCAAAACCGGCGGCGGCCAGGATCTCCCTGACCCAGCTCTGGCTGGCCGGTTCACCGTCGAAGCTCTGGACAATAATCTTCTGGTCCGGATAGGCCGGATACACGATGCGCAGCAGCGCCTTGATGCCCTGTTCCACCAGCTCCGGGGAGATAGACCCCAAGGTTTGCAGGCGGAGGTTCCGCCCCGCCGCCACCAGAATGGGCCGGCCGTCGGCGAAGACCAGATAATCGCCGGCGGGCTTCCTGGCCTCCGGTAGCTCCGGCCATTCCGTGAGATACAAGAAGGGATTGGCCGGATCAGACCAGGCCAGGGCCCAGCACCGGCCGGTGGTTTCCCCGGCGGCGCTTAAAGCGGTCAAAGCCTGGGGAAGCGCATATTGGACCCCGCTTAAGCCCTGGATGAAATAACCCCGGTGCACCCGGCCAAGATTTTCCCAGGTGGCGAGGGCCGGAGCGATCTCCCCCCAGGGGATCCCCTCCGCCTGGGCAATTTCCCGGCAAAGAATACCATACCGGTTCAGCAGGGACCAGATCCACATTTCCTGGTCCGGCTGGAAGGGGTGAAGGATTGACCATCTTCCCAGCTGGGCCATCACCGCCGGTTGGAGCACCCCGTAGGCTCCCACCCGGTCCCGGGGTTTGGTACGGAGCAGATAGCGAACCGGGCCAAAGGAATCATTGGTAACCAGTCCGAGGAGCATGAGTTCTTCCAAGGCCTGCCAGACCGTGGGGGTCGGCAGCCGCGTTTCCCGCAAAAGGAAAGGTAAAGTTTCCGCGCCTTTTTGCTTTAATAGATCTAAAAGCAGCCGGGCGGGCCCGGACAGTCCGGTCAAAACCGGGGCGGTCACCGTCTCCGCCGCTTGCCCGCCACCCGCCGACGGGGCCGGCGGTTCGCCGCTTTTTTCACCGGTTCCTGGCCAACCACCGGCGACCGGGAGAAAGGGCGCCGTCCCGGAAAAGAAGAGCGGCTCCCCGCCGTCGCCGGGAAGGTGGAATGCTTCGATCATAACTTCAAAATGATCCGCCCCGCCCCGGGCCCGCCATTGGAACTGCCCGCTGGCAAAGAGCATGTCCAAAAGGGCGGGTTTGTACCCCCGCACCCGGGCCGGGAGGAGATACCCTTCCCAGGCGGCCGCCGGAAACCAGCATCCGCTCAACTGCGCCAAGGTTTCGGCCAGACCTTCCGTCGCGCTCCGCCCCCCGGTCACCCCCTGCCAGCGGGCCAGGAAGGCCGCATACTCCCGGGGTTCCCGGAGGCGGGTGCGGGCCTTGACCTCCTGCCGCCGCCGGGCCAGGCTCCGCCGGTGGATCTCCCTTAAAAGCTCGGGATCGCACCATTCCTCCTCCTGCCCGCCGGGGCTAAATTCCCCGGCTTCCGCCAGCCCCGCCGCAGCCAAAACGGCCAGTTCCTCCTCGACCTCCGGCACGGACCAGCCGTAGCGGGCAGCCAGCTCCCGGGCGGTAAACGGACCGTGGGTCCGGACGTACCGCTGAATAATCCGGGCTTTGGCCTCCCGGTAAGTGAGGGTCGCCGCCGGGCGGGCAGCCATCCCGGCAGTCTCTTTCCCGCCGTCTTCCACCCCTTCCGCCGCGCCTTCCGCCAAAACCCGGGCCCCCGGCAGAGCCGTCAAATAGGTGGCAAGCTCGTCCCGGTTCACCAGTAATTGCCGGCCGCTCCCACCGCCGGTTCCGGTCTCGGAACCGGTTTCGTCCGTCGCTTCGTGGTGAGCCTCCCCCTCCAGCGCGGGGTTGACCCGCGGCCCGGCCGCCGGCGCCATCCCGACCAAAACGGCACGGCCTTTGGCCACCAAAGCGGAGAGGATGGCCCGTACCTCTCCTTCCCGTTGGGGAAAGGCCTCCGTAATCTCAAAGTCGGTCAGATCCCCGCACCGTACCAGCCAGTACCCGACCCGCTCCTCGGTTACCCCCTTCGCCACCAGGTCGAGGCCGCGGGCTTTTTTGTCCACTTCTTTAATGATCTCGGTCCGGAATAAAGCGCGAAAACCGCTTCCGCCGGCGATGCTCTTCAAGGTCGCCGTCCCCAGGCCGAAGAGGCGCTCTCCCCCCTCCACCTTTGGCGTATCGGTATCATACATGAAGTTGGCCACAAAGTTGAAGAGGTGTCCGTAGGCAAAGGGAGACGGAGTCTGGTGCTGTTTCCGGTAAATCTGGAGTTTTCCGTCGCCGATCTCCGCCAAGAGGGAACGGAGCCCGGCCAGGTCCAAATAATCCTGGAAAATTTCGCGGTAGGCCTCGACCACCAACGGAAAATCCGGGTCCCAGGCCACGATCTGCAGTAGGTTATCAGCCCTAATCCGGGCCAGCCAAAGGGGGACCCTTTTCCCGCCGTAGCCGCCCCGGGGCAGCACCAACGAACGTTGGGCGGCATGCCGGAAAACCGCGCCGAAGAGTGGCGTTTTGGCCAAGCCCTTCCCTATTTTGGCTTCGATCTCCCCGGCCACCAAACCCGGCCAGTCGATGACCGGCGGCATGCTCCCCCGCGGCAGGCTGAACATGATTCCATCATCCTGGGTAATAAAGGGAAATTTCGCCCCCAGCCGTTCCTCCCACGCGGCATTGAGGAGGAGCGCCAGCGCCAGATGGACCCGGTTCCCGAAGGGGGAGTGGATCAGCAGGCGCCATTCACCGCCCTCATCGGGAAACTCCTCAAGGACCAGCCGGCGGTCGGTGGGCAAATAACCGGCCGCCCTTTTTTGGGCAGCCAGATAAGCATGGAGGTTCTTGGCCACCTCCGGACTGAGGCCGCACGCCCTTTGAAGATAAGCGAGGAGCTCTCCCGCTTCCAGCTTGGCTTCGAGCGTCCCCAGAAAGGCGCCGACCCGTTTCCCCAGTTCATAAGAGCGGCCCCCCTGCTCCGCCCGCCAGAAGGGGACATGGGCCTCGCCGCCCTTGTCCGCCGGGGCGACCAGCACCCGGTCCTGCCGGATCTCTTCAATCCGCCAGACCGAAGTCCCCAACACGAAACGGTCGTTCAGCCGCCGTTCGTAGACGAACTCTTCGTCCAGTTCGCCCAGGCGTACGTTTGAGCCGGCCAGATAAACCCCAAAATAGCCCCGGTCCGGAATGGTGCCGCCGGCCGTATAGACCAGCCTTTTCCCGTAGGCATCCGGTTTGAGGACACCCGCGCTTTTGTCCCAGTAAAGACGGGGCCGTAAATCCAAATACTCCTTACTTTCGTAAACCCCGCTCAGCATGGCCAGGACCCGTTCGAAATCGCTCCGGGCCAGGGTATGATAATTATAGGCGGAACGCACGATTTGCCAGGCCTGCTCCACCTGGACCTCGCCGGTGGCGGTCATCGCCACCAGTTGCTGGGCCAGAATATCCAGGCAGTTCCGGGGGGCTTTCATCGGCTCGACCCGGCCCGCCTTCATCTCCTCAAGCAAGGCAACAGCTTCCAAAAGGTCCGCCCGGTTTTTGGGAATGATCCGTCCCTTGCTGGGGAGGTTAAGCACGTGGCCGGCCCGGCCCACCCGTTGCAGGCCCCGGGCGACCTCCTTGGGGGACTCCAGCTGGATCACCAAATCCACCTCGCCCACATCGATCCCCAGTTCCAAAGAGGCGGTGGCCACCACGCATTTAAGCTCCCCGGACTTGAGCTTCCTCTCCACTTCCAGCCGGATCTCCCGGGACAAACTGCCATGGTGGGTCCGGGCAATCTCCTCGCCCGCCAGCTTGTTAAGATTGGCGGTCACCCGTTCGGCCAGCCGCCGGTTGTTGACGAAAACCAGGGTCGAACGGTGTTGGTGTACCAAATCGAGCACTTGTTGGTAGATGGACGGCCAGATGGTTTTCTCCGGCAACTCCCGGAGATTGGGGACGGGAAGGACAATCTGCAGATCCAGCTCTTTCCGTTGGCCGGTGTCCACAATGGTCACCGGTCGCGGCCGGTACCCGCCGCGCACCGGATCCAACTCATATCCGCCAAGAAAGGCCGCCACTTCCTCCAGCGGGCGGATGGTGGCGGATAAACCGATCCGCTGGAGTCGCTCGCCCGGGCCGGCCGCCTCCGCCACCAGACTTTCCAGACGTTCCAGTGAAAGCGCCAGATAGGCGCCGCGTTTTTCCGTAAAGAGGGTATGGATTTCGTCCACAATGACACAACGGACGGTCTTTAAGATCGCCCGGGCCTTGGAAGACAACATCAAAAAAAGCGACTCGGGCGTGGTGATCAGGATCTCGGGCGGCCGGCGCAACATCCGTTGCCGCTCAGCCCCGGGCGTATCACCGCTCCGGACCGCTCTCGTGATCTCCGGCAGCTCCCGTCCCAGCTTCGCACTGTATTCCCGGATCCCCTTCAGTGGCAGTTCCAGGTTGCGGTAGATGTCATTATTCAAGGCTTTCAGCGGGGAAACATACAAAATCTTCACCCCGGGGTTTCTGGCCGTTCCGAGCTTCAGCACCGTCGCATCCTGCTCCTTCTCGCGGTAAAGCCCGTCGATGGCCTTTAAAAAAGCCGCCAGCGTCTTACCGGAACCGGTCGGCGCCAAAAGGAGCACATTCTCCCCGGCGGCGATCCGCGGCCACCCCTCCGCTTGGGGCGGGGTCGGCGCGCCAAAGGTCTCCGTAAACCATTGAGCGACCAAGGGATGGAAGTCTTGTAAAGATGAATGAATCATGAAAAGGCACCTCTTGAAATATCTTCCCTTTAGAAAAGTATTTTCCTTCAATTAAACGTAGTATATAATTAAGTGTGCAAGAAGACTCTTTGCAGTACTATGAGTTTCCGGAAATTGATCAATGGAAAATAAGTTTTTAACCAACATCCTGGAACGCTTGAGTCGATGGAAATTGATGGTGGGGCAGTAGTAATATTGGGTGTAACAGTAACTGCGTCTTTAGTAGCAAAAATAGTAACAGCCGCAGCTACTGCCTATGGAGCAGGATACGCATTAGGTAAAGCTTATTCCTACTTTACAAACTCTAGAAAATAGTTTTTAATAAATAGTTTTTAACAAGGAGGTTGAAAATTATGAGAGAGTTAACAGTACAAGAGCTACAAGAAATTGATGGTGGCGGTGTTTTATTCTGGGCAGTTGTGACTGTAATTGTCGCAGGATGTGGCGCTTTAGGTTTTTACAATGGAAAAAAGGATACCGATAAAGAATTATGAATAAAATATTTGTTTTACTTCTTTAGTCTTAAGTTGGTCTTATTGTCAAGCCTGGATATCAGGCTTGACAATAAGACTTTAAATACTTTCTTCATAAAGTGGGTGATTAATGATGTCCGACCTTTGGAATAATTTAAAAGAGTATATAAAAGCAAATTTCACTCCTCTAGAACTTAAGTTGTGGTTGCTTGTTGTAATAGGATTCGTTTCATATTTCCTAGGTAGAGCTTTAGGCGTCTTTTATTCACATTTAATACATTCACGCTAATTCTTATTTTTTTATTATTTTCAGTAATATTATTTGCGTTGTGAGTTTACCTCCATTAAATATACTCTGCGTAAAATAAATATTCCTTATATTTCACTTTTATGGGCTTATAGAACTGTCCAGATGTCATAATAATTCTTTCGATATTAAAAAAAGTATTGCTTCTTTCTAACGCCCGGAGAATATTATTAACCTAAAAAATCTATCTTAATAACAACAAAAGCTAAGAACAGATCGACGCCCTTCTGCTTTTAAAGCTCAAAGGTCTTCAAAAACCTGGGGGAAACCGAGCAGCAAGATGCTCCCCCCTTTTCTTGACTTTTCCCAGCCTTTAGTATAGAATTGTTTTGATTTATATCAGCAGTTTGGTAGAACGGTAGGAAATAGGAAAGCAAAAGGGACAGACTTTAGCCCGCCACCCATAGAAAGACGGGGTTAACTGTTCCGTTTCGTGTAAAAGCAGCGCTCCTACCGGAGCGCTTTTCCTTTTTCCACCAGGAAACCAAGGGAAAAGGAGAGTGGACCAGTTGAAGAAAAATGGGGTTTTGTGGTTAGCCGTGCTTCTGGTGGCCGTCGCGGGGGCGCTCTTTTTTCTCCTGCGCAAACCGGCCACGGATACTCTAAAGGTCGGTATTGTGCAGATTGTGGAACATCCGGCCCTCGATGCCGCCCGGCAAGGCTTTATCGACCTGCTGACGGAACACGGGTACGTGGAAGGAGAGAAGATCACCTATCAAATCCAAAATGCCCAGGGCGATATGGCTACCGCCAATACCATCGCCCAGAAATTCAAGAATGAGCATTTAGATCTAATCCTCGCCATTGCCACCCCCGCCGCCCAGGCCGTAGCCAATCTGGTCAAAGACAAGCCCATTTTGATTACCGCAGTGACCGACCCGGTCGCCGCCGGCTTGGTAGCCAGCGCCGAAAGGCCGGGGACGAATGTGACCGGGACCAATGATCTCCAGCCGATGGAAGGCCAGTTTAAACTGGCCCAGGCGTTGGTGCCCGGTGTTAAAAGGGTTGGGATCATCTATAACGCCGGGGAGACCAACTCCGTGACCCAAGTCAACATGGCGCGGGAAATCGCCGCCAAGTTAGGCCTGGAAATTATCGAAGCCACCGTTGATACCAGCGCCGGCGTCTTACAAGCCGCCCAGTCCTTCATCGGCCGGGTTGATCTCATTTATGTCCCCACCGACAATACCGTGGTCTCCGCCTTTTCCTCCGTGGTTAAGGTCGCCGAGGAGAACAAGATTCCAATTATCGCCGGGGAAGAGAACTTAGTCGCCCAGGGTGCCCTGGCCACCGTCGGGGTTAATTACTACCGTCTCGGCCGCCAGACCGCGGAGATGGCCCTCCGCATTATTGAAGAGGGCGCCAAACCGGAGACCATGCCCATTGAGAGCCAGAAAGAAAATGAACTGGTCATCAATGAGGACGTGGCAAGCGCGTTGGGGATTGACATTCCCGACGACTTAAGAGCGAAAGCCTCCTTTGTTCATAATCAATAAAAAAAGCATCATCGACATGGCCAAAAAAAGATCAGGGCGGAACAAAGAACGGAGCAATTTTGAGCGTTCCCAAATACAACTGAAAGAAAACTGGAGTGACTTATATGTGGTTAAGTATTCTCCAAGGCACAATTGAACAGGGGCTCGTCTTCAGTTTACTGGCTTTGGGTGTTTACCTCCCCTTCCGGATTTTAGACTTTCCCGATTTGACAGTGGAGGGCAGCTTTCCGCTGGGCGCTTCGGTGGCCGCCGCCTTGATGATCAACGGGGTCAACCCTTTCCTCGCCACCTTCCTCGCCCTCCTCGCCGGAGTCCTGGCGGGGATGATCACCGGGCTCATCAACACCAAACTGAAAATTTCCGGGTTGCTCGCCGGGATTTTGACCATGACTTCCCTCTACTCCGTCAACCTCCGGATTATGGGGCGGGCCAACATCCCCCTTTTGCGGGAGACCACCATCCTGACCCTGATTAAAGAATGGGGAGTTCCCGAGCGGTATCTGGCATTAATCATCTTCACCCTGATCGTGCTTCTCTTCAAATTCCTCCTCGATTATTTCCTTGGCACCGAAATCGGAATGGCGGTGCGGGCCACCGGCGACAGTTCCGCGATGATCGAAAGTCTGGGCGAGAATACCGATCATTTGAAGATCCTCGGACTGGGGCTGGCCAACGGCCTGGTCGCCCTCTCCGGGGCGCTGACCTGTCAGTACCAGGGCTTTGCCGATGTGGGGATGGGGATCGGCATGATCGTCGTCGGTTTGGCCTCGGTGATCATCGGTGAAGTGGTGGTCCGGACCAGCAAAATCGTCTATGCCACCGTAGGTGTGATCATCGGTTCCATCATCTACCGGCTGGCGATTGCCGTCGCCCTCCAACTGGGCTTCGCCCCCACCGATCTGAAGATTGTCACCGCCATCCTGGTCATCCTGGCTTTGGGCGCCCCGTCCTTACGGAAGTTCATGATCCAGGATGAATTTGCCGAACGCTTAATGGAAAGGGGCGTTTCCGATGCTCAGACTAAATAAGGTGCATAAGATCTTCAACTACGGAAAGGTCAACGAAAACTACGTCTTAAAGGATATTAACCTGTTCGTCCCCAAGGGGGATTTCATCACCATCATCGGGAGTAACGGGGCGGGCAAATCCACCCTGCTGAACCTGATCGCCGGTACCCTTTTCCCGGATGCGGGAACGGTGGAGATTAACGGCGAGGATGTCACCCACTGGCCGGTTTATAAACGGGCGTCCCTCGTCGGTCGGGTCTTCCAGGATCCTCTGCAAGGAACGGCCGCCGAAATGACCATCGAGGAGAACCTTTCCCTCGCCGTCAAACGTGGCCGGCGCCGGAGTTTACGGCCGGGACTGGACAAGAACAGACGGGCCGAATTTAAGCGCCTCCTTTCCTTACTGGATCTGGGTCTGGAAAACCGCCTGGACTATCCGGTTAAACTCCTCTCCGGCGGCCAACGGCAAGCCCTTACCCTGCTCATGGCCACCATGGGCCATCCCCAGCTCCTTCTGTTGGATGAATACACGGCAGCCCTGGACCCGAATACGGCCAAACAGATTACGGCCATTACCGACCGGATCGTCGCCGAGTATGAATTAACCGTCCTGATGGTCACCCACGACATGAGGCAGGCCCTGGCCATGGGCAAACGCACGATCATGATGGACCGGGGAGAAATCATCCTGGACATCAAAGGGAAAGAAAGGGAGAAGCTCACCGTCAACGACCTGCTTGCCAAGTTTGCCGCCAAGAGCGGCCGGGAATTGACCGATGACCGGATTTTGTTACATGGTTGATGGTTGGTTGACCTAATTGTAAAGCTGCCGCTTTAGGCAGCCTTTTTATTTTAATTAAAACTTCTTTTCATATGTGCAGAACCCCGGACGGATCATAACCCACGTGGTCTTTTGCTGCTTCCACCGGACAATTTCGTCGGCAAGACAGCTACCGGAACAGACACCGGTTTAGACATGATTCTTCTTATTTTCTTACTTTACTCATTGCTCTGCTACAATCTTTAACAAGGAAGAGGTAAAATAATACCAAAGGTTTAGTAAGGGATAACAAAGATTCTGAAAGCTGGTGTTTCCATGGGAGATAAAGCAAAATACCCGGTTACCCCGGCAATCCGTTTTTTGCGGGCGGCAAAGGTCAGTTACACGGAACATCTGTACCGCTATGAAGACAGGGGTGGGACGGAGGTCGCGGCGCGGGAATTGGGCATCCCCGAACACGCCACCATCAAAACGTTGATTATGGAAGATGAAAAGAAAAAACCCCTCATCATCTTGATGCACGGCGATTTGGAGGTTTCCACCAAGGAACTGGCCCGGCTTCTCGGCGTGAAGACAATCCAGCCTTGCACTCCGGAAACCGCCAATAAGCACAGCGGTTATTTGGTCGGGGGGACCTCACCCTTCGGCACCCGGCACCGGATGCCGGTATATATGGAAGCGACCATTCTGGACCTGCCCAGAATCTACATCAATGGCGGCAAGCGCGGCTTCCTGGTGGAAATGGACCCGCAGGACCTGGTCAAACTCTTAAATCCCCAACTGGTAAAGGTAGGGATTAAGAAGCACTAATTTGTAGGATTTTCGTTGTCCCGTCCGGCTGCGCCAAGTAAACCAGACGGATTTTTTCTCCCTTGGCGAGCGTAATAAAGAGATAATGGCAATTTCTCCCGTCCACCGTAGTCTTTCCCTCCGCCAGCAAAACGGGGTTGTTCAGTTCATTGAGCTCCAACAAATACCGTTCGAGCACCAGCCGACGGGCCAAGGGCAGCGCAGCCACCTGACGTAAGGCCGGTTCGGCAAAGAAAAGCCGCCGGAAATGGAGTTCCCATAGGTTTTGGATCTCCTGCGCCCGGGGAAGGAGGCAAGCCTCCACTTGCTGACCGGTTTCTTCGACCGCTCTTTGCAGAGTGGTTTTTTCGTCCGCTGCCTGCTTCAGCTCCTGGGCAGTAGCAGCCAGTTTCTTTTCTAACTCCGCCAGCTTTTGGTCCAAGCGCTCAACTTCTTCCCTTTTCTTCCGAAGGACGTTTTGATACTGTTCTTCTTCGCCGGGAAATAATTTCTCAAGTGGAGAAAGAGTTGGCACTTTTCGGGTGAGCTTTTCCACCCAAACCTTGGCCTTCGCTTGGTAGCCCGGTGTAATTTGCTGCTTCCGCCAGGTCCCGTTCGCCCAGGCCTCTTCCAATTGACGCAACTCCTTGGCCAAAATCTCCTGTTGATTCGTTGTTTTTTGCTTTTCCTCAGTCAGCCTCGTCCGCAAGGCCTCTGCTTTATCCAACCGGCCGGCGGCCGTCTTCAGGTTTGCCGTTAAATCAGCCCGCTCTGCCTCCAGTTTATGCAGCCGCCGGTCCACCGCCTCCACCTTTGCCCGTTCCTCACCCTCCGCCCAACTGGGCAAATCCTCATCCCAAGGGGCCACCTGTCCTTGATAGTGGCTCAGGCTAAACCAGATCACCATCGCCAACAGGTTACGGTTTATCTCCAGAGTCCCTTTCTGGAGCTGGAAACCGCCAAAGCCGACCGCCAGGAGCCAACCAACCGGCCCGGTTAAAAAGCTTAACAGACTGGCCGCGCCGGTATAAATGGAAAAGGGAAGGGTAATCCCGAGCATCGTCGTAAAGACGGCGTGCAGCACTGTCGTCAACATCAGATAAGCTCCAAACCCGGTCAATTCGACCAGCGCAATCAGGGAAAGCGGGCCGGCCGCCCCCGTGAGGGCTTTCATAATCACCGTTCCAGTTAACCGGTCAACCCCTAGCGACTTTTCCAGGGCACGCCGCTCCTCTTCTTTAAGTCCACTGAGCGCTTCGTCCAGGCGCGCGGCCGCTTTCTCTTTCTCCTCTCCTGAGAAACGCTTCGCCCACTTTTGCGCCTCTTCCCAGAGGCGTTCTTTGTAACGCTCATAAACCAGCTGCGCTTTTTGAGCCAAAGATAAACCGCTATCCAGACGGAGCCCCTTGGCGGCTTCATTAATTATCGTCACCGAAAGGGCTTCCGGGCTGATTTCCCCGTTTAGGTTGACCCGTTTCGCCAGTTCCGCTTGGAAGAGAGAAATAAGTTCCTCGCGACGATAGCCCTGAAGGTTTTGGGTGGCCTCATCAATCAGATCGGAAACCTTTTTAATCTCCACCTCCGGCACCCAATCGCCGTGCCCGATCAGCGCTCCGGCCTGGTTCAATTTTTTCGTGAGGAAACTCCCGATTTTACTCCCGGTTTCCTTTAGATAGTTGGCCAGGGTGATGTTTTGTAAAATGGCAACAAGGGATCTTAGCTCCTCATCATTAACCTTGTCCAAAGGGGCAAAAATGTTAAGCAGGAGAACACTTCCCTTCTCTTCCTCTCCGGCTTCCTCCCGGCCGTAATCCCAAGAAAATTCCGGCGGAACAAAACCCGGGGGTCCGTAGGTTTTCATCAGCCAGATCCCTAGGGCAAAGGCTTTCCGGAGCATGGCCGCAGCAAGATAGTAATTGCCGTAATTTCGGTGATTTGCCTTATTCCCTTCGATCCTTAAGGTATGCAGGTAATTGAGGATAAAGTCGGGGGCTGCCCTATATTTCCGAAGCGTCGTCAGTTCCCGCAAAAAGCGGTGGTCTTCCCAGACAGACGACTGCAGGATCCCCGCTTCCTGCATAATTTGGCCGGTGACCAACTCGGCAAACAACCGTAATTTCGATAAAGTCGCCTTCGGATCCACCCCGAGAAGAGTCTCGGCCAAATGGCCGACTTCCGCCAAATCTGGCCATTTTGTTTTTAAAAACCCGAAGTTGTCCATTAAGTCACCCCTCCCTCACGGCGCAATCCGAATCCTAAAGCTGCAACCTCTCCGCTGAATCGCCTTTAATCCGATGGGTATAAATCCAAAACCTTATAAGCACTACGAATCATATCGTCTTTCAGTTCCTCCGGCGCCAGCACCACTGCCGACGAGCCAAAACTCCGGATCCAGGGTTTGATCTCGTTAATCCCCCGGACCTGGTCGGTATAGATGAGATATCCCTCCATTTTTGTCACCGACGCCTTTTTCCGGTGGGCTGTGTCCCGCAGAACCCGCCGCCAGACGTTATACTCATCGTAAAACTTGATTTTCACCGTAACCAACGGCGAACTGAGATCAACCCCCCAAGCCTCGGCAAAGACCTCTTCCAGAGAAAAATCAGGAGGGTAGGTGAATTTACCTGTCTCCATATAGTCCCTGATGCGATCAACCCGCAAGACCGTCAATTTCCCTTCAATGAGACCCACCAGGTACCAAAAGCCCCAGACCCAGTAATAAACCAACCCGTAGGGTTCCATTTCAAAACGGAAAGCCGCGCCGGCGGCATCCACATAATCAAGGAAAAGGCGGCGTTCGGCCAAGATCGCCTCTTCCAGGCTGGTCACCATTTTTTCCGTAGTGGGGGAGTCGTACAGTCCCCGCCAGCCTTTGACGAGCAGCCTGTTTTGCCGTTTACCCAAGGCCGCCTGCTCTCCCTTTCCCAGCAAGGCCTGGCATAATTTGGCCCGGACCCGGTTAAGTTCCGGCGAATCCTGACGCTCAAGGGCCCACAGCAAAGCCAGGGCTTCGGCCGGGGTGAAGGCCGGCGCCGGCGCGGAGACCTCCGTGGAGATTAATGACCAACATTCCCCGCCGCCGGTATCATCATCCTGGGTGGTCAGCGGCAATTCATGGCTAAGAATCTCCAAATCGGTCCGCACCCGGGCCCGACTGACCCCCAATTTGGTGCTCAGTTCCTCCAGACTTAAACCGGACGGGTTTTTCTTCAGCAAATAAACCAGCCGACTGAGGCGGTCCAAGGTTTCATCCATTGTCCTGCGCGCCCCCTTGACTTTCCGCCGCATAGCGGGCTAATTTCCGGCGGGCGCCGGCGATGATGCGCTCCCGCAACTCCACCGGCGCCAATACTTCGGCCGAAGCGCCAAACTGCCGGACCCAGCGGCTAATCTCCCCCAGGCCGGAGACCGTATCGGTAAAGAGCAACGACCCGTCGGGTTCCTCCTGCACTTGGGCGGTGGGACGCAAGGACGCGTCCCTTCTCACCTTGTCCAGAACATTAAAGTCATTCCGGAAACGGATCTTCACCTCACATAAGGGACCGTCCTCCGCGCCAAGGGCATAGGTTAACCGTTCGCACTTGGCCGGATCCAAACCGGCCGGCGGCCTGCCCCCGGCCGTCAGATTGGCCATCCGGTCCAGGCGAAAGAATCCGGCCCCGCCGTCCGTCTGATTGACGGCCGCCAGGTACCACCGGTCCAAGGCCAGGTTATATACGACATAACAGGGCAAGACCGTCCACCGGGAAGCCGGCTCCTGCGGGCAGCGGTAAGTAAAAGTCACCATCTGATCCTGGGCCACCAGGGCGGTTAATTGCTCCATCACCCGGAAGGCGGTCCCATTCTGCCGGCAAAGGGGTCCTTTAATGACCAGGCGGGCTTGGCGTTTGGCCGCCCTCTCCAACAAACGGGGCGAAAGATTGACCATGCTTAGCCGCAACTTCGCCAAGACCGCATTTAATTCCGGCCCTAAAGGGCCCTTCGCCTCGTAGCCTTGGATAAACCGGATCATACTCTCCAGTTCGGCAAAGGAGAAATTCAGCCGGGGCAAGATTTTTTCGCCCAACTGCCACCCTTCGGCCGTCTCCCGGATTAACCCTTCCTGGCCAAGCCGGTGCAAAAAGCGGTCAAAGGTTTTATCGCTGGCCTCAAATTCGGTACGAAAAAAGGAACGGGCCCTCTCGGTGGAGACGGGAAAACGGCATCTGGACAACCAGAGAAGAAACCGGATGGCCCGTCCGGAAAAATCATCGATCTGAAAAAATTCGCCTTTTAAAATCTGTTCGTATTTCTCCCGGTAACGCTGGACGGTTTTGACCGAAAGCCCCAGCCGGGAAGCGATCTCCGCCAGCGAAGCATCAGGGGATTGCTCGAACTCCAGACAAAACTCCTCGAATTTTTCGGACAGCGGCGCCGCCACGAAACCACCTTCCGGCTTAAATTCTAATTTAACAATTTATTATGTAATTCGCTTATACTTACCGGATTCCTTCCTTTTTGAAAAAGGTAAGCATAATAAAAAAGAGGACAAGACCTTCTACCCGTCTTGTCCCCGCCACTCGCTTACGACCCTGTGGTACGCTTTCTTTTTCGCTTTCTCGCCCAAAGTAAACTCTTAAACTTCTGCTGGCCGCTCAAAACCCGCCCGTCCGCCCGCTCCGTAGTTTTTTTCTTTCTCATCTTACCCTTCTTTGACCCGGAATTGCAAAAGGTGCTTGCCGATGCCAATCAGATCCCCGTTACGCAACGTAAAGCGCTGAGCGGAATGATTGTTATGCATGACCATCCCCCGCCCGGTTAAATCCGTTCCCCGGTAGCTCGAATCATTAATCACGTCAACCCGGAAAGCGTAAGGGGGAACCGACGCATCACCATACAGGACGATGTCGGCCTTGCCGGAAGACCCAAAAACAGTCCGGGCGCCGAAGAGGATGAACTCCTTTCCCTGCATGGGGCCGCTGACGGCCGCCAACCAGACTTCCCGCCGGAAATGTTCAACCAAGCCGATGAGCGCGCCGATCCCGCCGCCAAGGGCCAAAAAACCAACCAGCCGGGCGACGCTGCCTTCCCCGTAGGGCAAGGGGATACAGATCAGATCAAAGACTAAGCCGCCGGCCGCCCCTCCGGCCATTCCGCCGATCAAACCATTCACCATCCTTTTTTTATTCCCCGCCATCCAGCCGTTGGCCATCCCCATGCCGGCGCCCAGCAGGGTCCACCCCAACGTCCGGGCGATGATTTGCCAGAGCAGGGGCTGGCCTATGCCGCCCCCACCGAGCAGACTGTAAAGCATTTGACCGGCTCCACTCCCGATGAACCCGCCAAGCGCCGCCCCGAGCATCCAGCGGAAACCTTTCCGGAGCGCCAGCCCATACTGACGGTTGAGTAATGATTCTACCGTTCCGAAGGAAAAACCGATGATTCCCGAGATGAGACAGCCCCACCAGGCCATTCCCAGCACCATTTCCATAAAGCTCCCGTAAGTGTAATGATCCGGGAACAAACATTCATCCACCAGCCAAGCCAGCACCGCGCCGCATAAGCCGGCCACCGCCATCTGCCAAAGATTGGTCGGGATCAGCCCGCGCATTTTGGCCTTGAAACTTTCCGGTTTGGAAGGGATTTTTTGGGAAGGAAGTTCTCCTTGCTCCGGCGGGAAACTCCCTTTAACCGCGCCCGCCGCATCCAATTCCTCCGGAAACAACTCCAGCCTGGGGCGGACGGCATCCAATTCTTCAGCCGTAAAAATCAGCGCCTGCCTAATGTCATCCAGTTCAGCCCCAGTAATTTCCCAAGGGGAAGAATGCTCCGCCGCCCCGGCCGCCGTTCCCGGTTCCACCAGCACAGCGTCCAACTCTTCCGCGGTTATTTCCCAACGGCATGGAGCGTTTGTCCCCCCGTCTTGCTCCCCCGGCCAAACCTTTCCTCTTCCAGTCTCCGCTTGTTCTTCCGCTTGCTGTTTTGCTTGCTGGGCTTCCTCCTGAAGTCCAGCTCCCGCTTTTTCCCCGCCGGTCTCCTTGGTCATGCGGATCTCCCTCCTTTCCTCCGTTCAAACCGGCTTTCACCTGCCACCAAAATCAGCCTCATCCCCCGGTCAATACCTGCCCTCATCCTTTGCGGGGAAGGCTTTCCTTCCCCCTAACCCAACACCCGGAATAATGATCTCCCGGCTTTCAGTAGCCGCTGCCCGCCGGGAATTCGATTTCAAAATCATCCTCCCGCCGCTTCCTTTTTTTCCGTTGACACCACCGGAGAAAGGAGATGAACCCCACGAGCACGGCTGTTGGCAGCAGGAGGATAAGCCCTTTCCCGGCCAAGGATAAATTCGCCCAGTTGTCAGGTCTCAACATCCAGCGCCGGCCGGTGCTGGTCTCCGGTAAAAGCTCATCACTGACAAAACTATAGGGAACGTGCTGGTTGTTTAAAAAATCCTTGATCACCCCGGCCGGAATGGCCAGCGCCAAATCGGTTCCCTCCACAAGTTCCGTAACCACTCCTAAAACATTTCCGTTCGCATCCAGCAGCGGTCCTCCTGAGTAGCCGGGGACTACCTTGCCTTGGATTTGCATATACCGGTGACCATCAACCGGCAATTCAGTGGTGATTAACTCGCCGTCCGTCCATTCCGGGCTCCCCCCCCGGTGGCCAAAAAGATAAATCCGTTCTTCGCAGGCGTTTTTATTCTCCCCCAGCCGGAGGAGGGGAGTAGAGGCGGCATCCACCTTCAGCACCGCCAGATCCCTTTGGGGATCGGCCGCCGCCACCTTGGCCGGTAAGCGCGCGCCATTCCCGTTCACCACCGTCACCTCGTCCCCGCCGGCCAGCACATGACAACAGGTGAGCACATGTCCGGCGGAGGAGATAAAAAAGCCCGAGCCTAAGGCCGTTTTCGTTTCAATGGTGACCACAGCCGGGTAGGTCAAACGTTTGACATAATTGGTAACCTGCTCCCCGGCCGGCGCCAAATGGCCGATGCCGATTCCTAAAAGCACACCAAGCAAGAGAAAGACACAAAGGAGTTGCCGTTCTCCTTTCATGGACGCCAACATCCGAATACCCCCTTTACTTGCCAATTTTCACTTTTATACCGCCCGGCTCCGGTCTCTCGGGGAAAAGCGCAGCAGGTCTCCCTTAATGGATGATCAGTTCGAAATCATCTTTTTCCCCACCGGCCGGTTTAAACTCGATCTCCCAATCATCCTCTCTGCCACTGGCCTGCGGTTCCCCCGGGTAAAGTTCCAAATTACCGACCGGGAATCTTCTCTCGTTATCCAGGGCCCAGGAGGCCGCTTCCCGGTCCATCGGGCTTTTGATGTTATATTCTTTGTATTGAATCATATCGCCGACCTTCACGATTAAGTCGACGAGGGTTTCCCCGCCCGCCGCCCAATAGTCGCCGAGACAGACAACGCCGTTTTTGAAATTCGGATGAAAAATCGGGGTTTGAATGGTACATCTCGGTTTGATCTGGGGATAGTTGGCAGTCAGTTGGAAAACAACCTCATGCCGGTCGATCACTTCCGGCCCGTTTTTCCCCAACCGCAAACCGGGTACCCGGTAAGTAACATGGTAAATAGTGGGCGGGTTTCCGCCACTGGCCCGGACAGTAATATAGGGATGTCCGGTAAAAGCCTTCATGACCTGTTCGTAATCGGCTTGCAGCCTTCTGAGCCGTGGTGTGCTCATGTTTAACCCTCCTTCTCTTTTTCTCCGGTTACGTCCGGTTCCGGATCCGGACCCTTTTCCCCCGTCATCGTTGGTTTTTCCATCTCCACTTCCTTCCGGCCTGCGTCGCCCGCTGAGCCATCCTCGGCCAACCGTCTTTCCTCCTCCTTGCCAGAGGCTGCTCCAACTTTCTCCTTTATCCTGCGCTCGCCATTGGCAATCCGGAAAGCCCCTTCCACCACTTCGTCCTTTCTCCAGACAAACACACCGGCTTTTTTCCGTACCGGATCGATCACCAGCGCCACTTGCTCGGGGGAGGAGAAAAAGTAACGGTGGATAAAGAGGTCGTAGGCCGAGAGGAACACCCCGAAGCCGGGATGGGTATGGAACCAACCCACCACCTGCAAAGCGGGGTATAACCGTTCCTGCTCATTCGCCAGGTACTCCCAATCCCGGTGGGTGAAGGTCAGACTGGCCTGCCGGTGCGTGGCGTATTTGGCTTCGACCCAGGCCGTCACCTCCACTACCACTTGGCCGTTTGCCTCCCGGCACCGGCCAAGAAGAAAGCCCCCTTGTTCGTGGCGGAGGTCACCAACCGCATACTCCACTAATTCCGCCATCAATGGCAGGGCAAGCTCCACAAGGACCGGTCCATTGACCGCCGGAACCTCCCTCAGCCGGTAACTTGGGCCAACAATGATCTCAAAATTATCCGGAGTTTCTGTTTGCTTTCCCAAGTCAACTCCTGGATCTTTCCCCTTCTCTACGTGCTGTTCATCAATGGGCATTTGCTCCCTCCTTTCCGCTCCACATCCGGTCACCACTGAGTTCAAAATAGATCCGTTCGGCTCCGGCCTGTCCGGCCAGGATTTCCCAGGGCGCCACGCCTGTTGACCGCAAGGTGTAATCGAGGAAAGGCTCATCCCCGGTGATCTGATGGGTAAAAACCACCTGCCTGACCTGGCCGCAAACCGGACAAACCGCTGCGGAAGCCGACAACTGGGCCAGATTTCCCAGGTAATCCTCCTCCTTCCCGCAATGCGCACAGACCAGCCGGTAGACCAGATCATTCAGGAGTTCCACAATGGCCTCCGCCCCCATTTCCGCCCGCACGCGGGCCAGGAGTTGCCGCCAAGTAGTCCCGGCCGCCGTAAAACCGGGCAATTCCACTAGCCGTTCGATCTTTTCGTGGGCGTAGCAATCTTCCCGCTCCTGATAGGTCACGACATAGGAATCATGGGTTAACCCGTTAAAGACAAACCCCTTCCCCGCCAGGACCGGCAAAGCCGGCTCCTTCTTCCGGTGCAGCAGTTTTACCGCCTCCTGCACGGCAATCCCGGCAATCACCGCCGAGGTGGTTGGCGTGGTCGGAGTTTTCCCGCTCAGCATTTCTTCTTTCGAAAGGAGCGCGCAGGATCGCCTCAGGTTGACTAGGCGGTAGTCTTCTGCGGTCATGGTGCATTCATAACAAGGACCTTCCGGCGGAAGAAAGACCCGGGCCACTCCGCTTAAGGCCTCGATTGCCCCGTCGATCCAGGGCGTGTTGGTCAGCCAGCACCGGCGGTTGATGGCCATCCGCGCTTCCCGGTTATCCACCCCCCCGATCACCACATCCACATGGCGGAAGAGACCCAGCCCCACTTCGAAGTTGATATTCCCGACAATAGGGACCACCTCAAGCTCAGGGTTGATCTCCCGTAAACGGACGGCCGCCACTTTCGCTTTGAACTTTCCTTCATCTGTGGCGCGGAAAAGCACTGCGCGGGAAAGGTTGGAGAGCTCCACCCGGTCCATGTCAACCAGGAAGATATGGCCTACCCCGAGCAAAGCCAGGTTTTTCAGGATTTCGTTTCCGAGGGCGCCGGCCCCGACCACCAGGACTTTGGCCGCTCGTAACAGGTCCTGATCCCACCAGGAGATGAGCCGGAGCCGGGCATAGCGGTCTTCCGGAGTGAAAGTCAGTTCCATCCGGTCAGGCATGCTCTCCCCCTCCCGGCGGTAATCTCCGGTTGCAGCCTTAAGATGTCGCCTTCCTTGACGCCGGCTTCAGCGAAAGTCTGATCCTCTTTCAACTGTTTCCCGCTGGCCTTATGATGTAACTTGTAGGATAACGGTTGTCCATCCGGTCCGGTCGTCGGCAGCTTCATCCCCTCGATTAATTTTTGGATAATCGCCCGCACCGGCCGGTCGTCCGGGACCGTCACATCAGTCCGTTTATTCCCGGTCTGGTCAATAATGGTCACGGTAAGCTTATTCACTAAAAGTCCCTCCTTTTTAATCGGGGCGCCCCTTTGTCTTCATCTTCATTGTAAAACTCGATCCGGACAAAAGCTGTCCATGGCCATAAACCTCACGGTCACGAACCTGAAAAACGAAAAGAAAACAAAAAAGTAGTTTTCCCGCCCGCCGGCCTTCCGGAAGCTAAAACAAGGGAAACGGCAGGAAAACTCCGGACCAATCCGAATCTTTACCTTTAGAAGCAACCAAGATAACCAAGATAATTAGAAACAACCTGGATAGTCTATTAAACAACCCTCAACAAGCTTTGCTGGGGAGGTGTTATTCCGGATGAACTGGAAAGACTCCTTACGGACCCTATATCAAACGACATATCATGCAACCAGTCTGATCGCCTCCAAGGCTTTTGAAATGATGGATACCGTAAAGACAAGGATCGACATCGGCCGGCGGAATAAAAAATGCCGGCTGCTTTACGGCGAAATCGGGGAAACCATCTACCGCCAAGGAGGGGGCGGCGGGGAAATCCCCCGTTTCCGGCAAGAGATTAGACCGCTCGATGACGAACTGTTTACCGCAACCAGGGAAAAAAATCAACTGGAGCAGGAAATTGCCTACCTCTCCCGGGAACTTAGGGAAGCGAAAAGACGCCATAGCCTAAACTACAGCAAAGAGCTGGAAGAAAGGATCCATCCATTACGGGACCGCTTGCATACCACCAATAAAAAAATATCCCATTTGAAAGGGATATTAAGAAACCTTTATGAACAGATGGGAGAATACGCTTACCAAAACCGGCTGCCCGATCCGGAGCTCAACCACTTGTTTCAGGAGATTGACGACTTAAAAAACGAAATCAACGAGTTATTAGCTGAACTGGATAGGAGAAACCAGGTCCGCAGCCTCCGGCGGCAAAACGACCGGCAGGAAGTATATCAAAGAATCCGGTCCCTCTTTACCTCCCGTCCGGGAGCACCCACCACGGAGAGGGAAGTCATCTTAAACCTTCCCCCTCCCGGCCGGAACCAAACCGATAACTCCGTGCGCACCTGTCCCTACTGCCTGACCGCCATCCAACCCGCGGAAAGAACCATCGTCTGTCCCGTTTGTGAAACCCCCCACCACGAAGAATGCTGGCGCGACAATGGCGGATGCAGTGTCTTTGGGTGCCGTGGGAGGGCTTAGGCTTTCAGCGTCGATTAACCTGTCCATCAATGTTTTTAATTTGATCTAAAAAAGCCCTTTTAAAGAAACGTTAGCCGGTTGTTTGAGGTAAAAAATTCGAGACGCCGGGGGCTATTTACACCCTTTTCCTCTTGGTTTCCTCCGATAAAGAGAGGAACAAGGGTATAACGTGGCAACGAATTAATCCGCAATTTTCCATCAACTGGTTCGGTGACGCCTTTGATTTAGGGAAAAGACCACGGGCCGTTATCAATTAATGCATCATCTAAGATGTAAGATGGAACTTTATTTGCCAAGGGGGTTAAGCTGATGCCTTTTCAAGGATGGGAAAGCGCCCAGGTGCAAACCAAAGACGGGATAAAGCCGGCCATCACGCCGGTGATCATCTCCGCCAGCCGGGCCACGGACATTCCAGCCTTTTATAGTGACTGGTTCCTGCGCAGGCTGGCGGCCGGTTATGTCAAGTGGGTTAACCCCTTCAACGGACAAGCTCAATATGTATCCTTTGCCAAAACACGGGTGATTGTCTTTTGGACCAAAAACGCAAAGCCCTTAATCAAATACCTTCCAGTCCTCGACCGGATGGGAATCAATTACTACTTTACCTTTACCGTCAACGACTACGAAGCGGAAGGGCTGGAACCGAACCTGCCCAGGCTTTCCGAAAGGATGCAAACCTTTCAACAACTGGCAAAAACCATCGGCAAGCAGAAAGTAATCTGGCGGTTTGACCCGTTAATCCTGAGCAAAACTTTAACCGTCGGGCAACTTCTCCGAAAAATAAAACGTGTCGGTGAAGCGCTGCATCCGTTCACAGAAAAACTGGTGATCAGTTTTGCCGACATTTCCATCTACCGACGGGTGCAGCGTAATCTTACGAAGGGCGGGTTTGCCGACTATTGCGAATTCGACCAGGCGCAAATGAAAGCAATCGCCGCCAGCCTCCAGAAAATCAACCGGGACTGGGGCCTCCAAATTGCGACCTGCAGTGAAGAAATTGATCTCTCGGCTTACGGGATCACGCATAATAAATGTATCGATGATCAATTGCTGATCCGGCTCTTCCCCCAGGACCAAGCCTTAATGAAATTTCTTGGGTATGAAGCGCCGCAGCCAAGCTTATTTTCCGGCGGAGAAACCGGCCGGCGGTCAAGCAATCTCAAAGACAAAGGGCAGCGCAGGTTCTGCGGTTGTATTGTCAGTAAGGATATCGGGCAGTACAACACCTGTATGCACCTTTGCAAATACTGCTACGCCAATTATTCGGAAAGCCTGGTGCGCAAGAACTATCAACAAAAAAGGGATGTCGAGGCGGAGAGCATTCTGCGGGACTTTTAAATTCAAAATCTTAAACACTATAGAAATCGCCGGCCTTGCCCGCACTCCCCAACAGCTCGATAAGGTGTTTTGTTTTTTCCTCAAAAAACTGCAGAGTATGCGCCACGATCTCGTGATAAGGGGGATATGGATCATCCTCCCCGATCTTCTTTTCCAATTCGCTCCAGGCATACCTTGCGACGCCGGAATAAAAATGGATGTTGCTGATCCCCGCCGCGACGATTTTTCCATACATACTCTCCGGAAGGCCGGAACCGCCATGCATGACCAGGGGGACATCCGTCAGGGAAGCAATCTTAGCCACCAGGTCGAGGTCAATTTCGGGCTTGCCTTGATATGGCCCATGGACATTGCCAAAGGAAATGGCCAGGGCATCCACGCCGGTTTTGGCGATAAAGTCCGGCACCAATTCCGGATCGGTCTTGTAACCCGCCGGCGCGGACGCCGGTTTTCTGAGCGCCGAACCCCCTACCTGTCCCAACTCGGCTTCAACACAAACATCAAAGGCATGGGCCAGTTCGGCAATTCTTTTGGTCTGCGCCACATTTTCAGCATACGGAAGGGAGGAGCCGTCAAACATCACCGAATTCACGCCCAGTTTGATCGCCTTGGCAATCTGGTGATAACTTTTTCCATGTTCCAGTTGGACCGCCACCGGGACCTTTGCCCGGCCGGCCATATTCAAGATCATGGGCAAAGAGATTTCCATCGGGATACTGGTAAAAACCTCGGGCGCCACCCCGAGCGCAATGGGCGATGCCAACGCTTCGGCAGCACGAATTGCCCCGTAGGCCATTTCCAGATTGCCACCTAAGACATGGGGAATGGCGTATTTGTTCTTCCGCGCGATCCGTTGCAGATCAGAAAGTTGAAAAAGCATAATCCCGCCTCCGCCTTAATCAATTCCGCTGTTCCCAGCGGAGGAAGCATAACCCACTTATCCCGGTTCCACGGGATTAAAAAAACGCCCTCGTCAAGAGGGCTCTCTCCCCGGTTGGCCCGGGCTTAATCCGGCCGGATTTGTTTGTATAAGGGAAGAACGGCAGCGTACAACCGGCGGTAAACTTCATAATGTTCCTCGTAAACACGGCATTCCGCCGGATCGGGCTCATAGACCCTTTCCACCTTGACCATGGTGTCGACCGCTTCCTCGAAACTGCGGTAATGGCCGCACCCAACTCCGGCTAAAATTCCTGCTCCTAAAGGGGCTGCTTCTTTATTTTTTAAAATCTTGAGGGGCCGTCCGGTTATATTCGTCTTCATCCTCAGCCACCCGGGGGATTTTGCCCCCCCGCCCACGGCGATTATTTCACGGATGTTGATCCCGGCCTGCTGCATGGTTTCAAGATTTAACCGCAATTCGTAAGTAAGCCCTTCCAAAATGGCCTTGGCGATTTCGCCCTTGGTTGTATTTAGCGTTAAGCCAAAAACCGATCCTTTCGCGTCCAAAGCGCAAGTGGGCGACCCACTGCCTCTAAAATGCGGTAATAAATAAAGATTTGTCGGTTGGGGCGGCATTTGTTCATTAATAAGGTCATAGACGCTCATGCCCCGTCTCCGGGCCTCCCTTTCTTCCTCCCCGCAAAATTGATCGCGAAACCACTGGTAGACCACCCCGCCCGTATGATTCAAAGAAAAGGAACAGTACATATCGGGTTTGGCATGAAGATAACAGGGGTAATAGGCGCTGAACATCTTCTCGCTTCGTAAAGGTTGGGAAAAGGCCGTAAATAAGACCTCGGCGGTTCCCGTGGAATCGATCCCGATCCCTTCTTTAATCCCGCCGGCGCCAAGGGCGGCGCAAGTTTGATCGTGGCCGCCGGTGACGAGCAGCGGCTCGCCGCCCAAACCCAACTCCTCTTTTACCACGGGGTTTATTTTCCCGACGGCCGTACCGGAAGGCACGGGCCGGGACAATTTCTCCACCGGAATTTCCAATCGGTCCAGGATCGGCTTCGACCAGTCCTTCTGTAATAAATCAAAAGCCATGGTCCGGGAGGCCATGGTTTGGTCGATGACCGGCCCGGCGCCCAGCTTGCTGAGGAGAAAATCGGCATAGGTCATGAATTTCCAGGTTTTTCTGAAGATGTCCGGCCGTTCCTCCTTAAGCCATAAGATTTTCGTCAGTGCATTCATCGGGTGCGGCCGCATCCCTGTCCGTTCAAATAGCGCTTGATCGCCAAAGATCGCCTGGCACCGCTTCGTCTGGGGCAGGGACCGGTAATCCATCCCGAGCAAGGCAGGAAAAAGCGGATTCAGCTTTTGGTCGACGGGGATTACGGCATCACCCTGGACGGAAAGACTGATCGCTTTCACCGCTCTAACCCCGCTGCGCTTGACCGCTACCTGCATGACCTCCTTCGCCAATTGCCAAACCAAAGAAGCATCTTGTTCGGCATAACCGGGCTGGGGATAGCGAACCGGATATTCCTGGGCGGCGGCACCCAACACCGTTCCGTTTTCACTGAGCACGATCGCCTTACAATTGGTGGTACCAAGGTCAAAGCCGATAAACATCCGGACACCCCTTCATGCGCCTGCGTTCACTTTTCCCGTGGTTAATGCTGGACTTTGCCGCTCTTAATGCTTAACACCCATTAATTCTTCGATCTTTTTAATCTCTTCCGCGTTCAAAGGTTTTAAACCGCCCAACAGTTTGGCGACGACCAGTGACTTCAGATAGGCCTCCAAAGTCTCCATCTTATAATAGGCATCCCAAAGCTCATTACCGACTGTAATGGCGCCGTGTTTGGCCAAGATGATGGCATTCGCCGTTGGATATTTATCCAAAGCCTTATTAATCGCGACCGGAACCTCTTCGGTCGTGGGCAAAGCATAGTCGGTCACGGCAATCCGGTTAAAGGTAAACATAACCTCGGGGGCGGCAATCTCATCCAGCGGGTACTCGGCGATGGCGAACCCGGTGGCCACTGGCGGATGAGAATGGACAATCGCTTTAATCTCGGGACGCCGTTGATATAACGCCAGATGCATCCGGTAGTCACGGGCTGGCTTGCTATATTCCTTAAGGGCAGTGATCACCTTTCCCTCCAGATCAATTTTGACCAGTTGATCCGGTTCCAAAAATCCCTTACACATCCCGGAGGGAGTAATCAAAATTTCATGCTCGGAAATTCTGATACTCAGGTTCCCGCCGCCCCCCTCCAAGAGGCCTCTGGCATATAACCTTTTCCCGACTTCAACGATCTCTTTCCGGTAAAAGCTTTCAGTTTTCACGATCAATCATTCCCCTTTGCCAGCTTTCTTCCAGCGTAATCAGTAATTTCTTTTTCCCGCGTCAAGCACTTGTTTAATAATGGCGGCAAAACTTTCCGCTTCCCAAGCGGCACGGCCGATAAACAGGCCGTCAATCGCCGGTTGCTCGATCAAACCGGTCGCATTCCGGCTGTTGACACTCCCTCCGTACAAAACAGGAATTTCCCCGCCATTATCCGGGAAAAGCTCGGCCAAGGTGTCTTTAATCACTTGCTGGGAACGGTTGGCATATTCCGGGGTTGCCGGTTTACCCCCGACCCCGATGGCCCAAACGGGTTCGTACGCCACCCAAACCCGGCGGGCTTGTTCCCCAGTTACCCCGTAAAGCCCAATCTTGAGCTGTTCCCGCAAACACTCGGTGGTGACCCCATATGCTTTGTCCGCCTCAGTCTCGCCAATACAAAGGAGCGGGGTAAACCCGTGACGCAGGGCGGCTAAAACTTTCCGGTTGACGTCAAAATTGGTCTCGCCAAACTTGTGCCTCCGTTCGGAATGGCCGATCTCGATCAAATCGATCCCGATGGTCTTGAGCATCCGGGGGGAGATTTCCCCTGTATACTCCCCCGCATCTTCCCAGCACATATTCTGGGCGCCAATCTTGATTTTGCCTTCGGCCGCCTCTACCGCCTCCGGGAGAGCGGTAAAGGAGGGAATCACAAAGAGTTCCAGTCCGGGGCAGCGCAAAGCAGCCGTTTTTTCCGTCAACTCCTTTAAATAGGTTACGGTCTCCCGGTTGGTCTTGTACATCTTTAAATTGGTCCCCAGATAAATTCGTTTCATCTCATCGTCATTCTTTCAATCTCTTTTATTTTTTCGACCTTTGGCAGGGAGCGGCCGCCCTTAAATTCCAGAGACAACCATTCCACCAGAATCTTCTTGGCCAATTCCAATCCGATCACGCGCGCCCCCAGGCAAAGAATATTGGTGTTATTACTTAACCGGGCGCGCTCCGCCGAATAAATATCATGACAGACCGCCGCGTAAATGCCCGGGTGTTTATTGGCGGCAATGGACATCCCAATCCCGGTGCCACAAACTAAGATCCCATCATATTGGTAATTGCTGGCAATAATTTTCTCCGCGACCAGGTGGGCGATTGACGGATAGGGCGTGTCATCCGTTTCACAGGCGACGCCAACGTCTTCGTAAGCCACCCCTTTTTCTTGTAACAGCTCAATTAAACCGTTTTTCAGGGCAACACCCGCGTTATCACAACCGATGAGAATAGCTTTCATCTTTGCACATCCTGTTTCTTTATAATTTTACCCGGGCATTCCAGGGCGATTTTTAATTCCGGAGTTTCCTCGCGCATCCGGTAATTCCGCTTGCGCTTAATTTCCGCTCAATGCTCTCTGCACCGCTGCTTGCCACTGACGGAACAATTCCGTCCGTTCCGCTTCGGACATTTCCGGCCTGAATTTTTTCTCCGCCTGCCACGCCGCGGCAATTTCCTCGGTATCCCGCCAGAAGCCTGCCTCCAGACCGGCCAGATAAACAGCGCCCAAAGCCGACACCTCCCGCAGGGGCGGTCTGGCCACTTCAACGTTTAGTAAATCGGCTTGGAACTGCATTAAAAATTCATTGGCCGCCGCTCCCCCATCGGCACGGAGGGAATCAAGTTTAAGTCCGCTTTTTTCCATCAGATCAACCACTTCGCGCACCTGATAAGCAATGGATTCCAAACCGGCCCGGATGAGATGGGCCCGGGTCGTACTTCTGGTTAAACCGCAAATTAACCCCCGGGCATTCATATCCCAATACGGTGCTCCCAGTCCGACAAAGGCCGGGACCAGATAAACGCCGTCATTACCGGCGAGGCTTTGGGCGATTTCCCCGCTTCTCGCCACATCATCCAGGATCCCCAGTCCATCCCGTAACCACTGCATGGTGGCACCGGTGACATTGATCACACCCTCCAAGGCATAAGCGGGCTCGTTCCCTAATCCCCAGGCTAAAGTGGCGACCAAGCCTTCCGGCGGGAGAACCGGTTTCTTTCCGGCAAACATCATCAGCGAGGTCCCCGTTCCATAAGTGGCTTTGGCCATTCCCGGCCGGAAACAGGCTTCGCCAAACAAGGCTCCTTGCGAGTCGCCGATCACTCCGGTAATCGCCACCCCGGCCGGAAGCTTGCCGACCGCGACGGTTTTCCCGTAAAAACAGGAGGAAGGGTTAACTTCCGGCAAGGCGGCCGCCGGAATCCCCAAGATCTCCAGCAACTCCAGGTCCCATTCTAATGTGTAGATATTGTAAAAAAGGGTCCGGGAAGCATTGGAGTAATCCGTCGCGAAGACTTGTCCGCCGGTCAGATTCCATAACAACCAGGAATCAATCGTCCCGATACAAACCTGACCCTTTACCGCTTTCTCCCTCAAGCCGTTGGTATTATCCAGCAGCCATTTTACTTTGGTGCCGGAAAAATAGGGATCAATCTTCAAGCCGGTCTTCCGCCGGAAAAGCTCATTATACCCTTGTTCGATCAGATCTTGACAAATATCCGCCGACCGGCGGCACTGCCAAACGACCGCCGGAGCCAAGGGTTGGCCGCTGGCACGATCCCACACCGCCACGGTTTCCCGTTGGTTGGTCAGCGCCAACGCCTTGACGCGCCGCACATCAACGCCTGATAAAACTTGGGAAATCAAGTCAACGATCCCGGTCCAAATCTCCGCGAGGTCATGTTCAACCCAACCCGCCTTGGGATAATACTGGGTTATTTCCCGGTAAGCCCGGCCGCAAATCCGGGACGACCCGTCCATAAGCAGCACCTTGCTGCCGGTGGTGCCTTGATCGATGACCAGAATTAAATCATCTCTTTCGCCCACAATTGCTCACCCCTTTTCCCGTCTGCCATACCTGGCTCCGGTTATCGCCGGGTCGCTTGTTTACGGCGGAGCAATCCTTTGGCCTTTTCCGCCAAACCCGCTGCATCTAAGGCGTAATGCCTGAAAAGTTCCTCTTGATTACCGGTGACCAACGGTTCATCGGGGAAACCGGCTATGGTTAACGGAACCGGACAACATTCACCCAGCAACTGGGCGACCCGGCTCCCCACCCCCCCGTAAATGCTATGTTCTTCCACTGTCAGCAGGGCGCCTGTTTCCCGCGCGGCGGTCAAGATAATTTCGGTGTCCAACGGCTTCAAGGTGTTAAGCGCCACCACCCGGCCGGCAATGCCCGCTTGGCGCAGAAGATAACCGGCGTCAAGGGCGGAACGGACTAGTTCCCCGGTGGCCACAATGGTCAAGTCGTCACCGGGGAGGAGAAGAGTGCCTTTTCCGATTTCCGGCTGAAAATCATCGGCGTAAACCCGGGGCGCCGTTTCCCGCCCTAAACGCATATAAACCGGACCGGGATAATCCACCAACTGCCGGGTGAGCATCGCTGTCTCCCGGTTATCGGCCGGAAGAATTACCGTAATGCCCGGAATGGCTTGCATTACCGCCAAATCTTGTAATGAATGGTGAGTCGAACCCAACGCCCCATAGCTAACCCCGCCGCTAATCCCGATTAAACGGACATTTGCTCCTGAATAGGCCACGTCCGTTTTGATCTGTTCAACACTGCGCATCGAAAGAAAACACGCGGGAGAACAAGCAAAAGGGATCTTGCCGCATTTTGCCATCCCGGCGGCGATTCCCACCAGATTCTGCTCGGCAATTCCCACTTCCACAAACTGTTCCGGTAATTCCGCGGCGAACTCATTCAGAGTTGCACTTCCCCGGGAATCGCTGGCCAAGGCAATAATCCGCCGGTCATTTTTGGCCAACGTCAACAAAGTCTCCGTAAAGACGCGACGGTTCGGACGCTCCATGATCTCACGCTCCAATCTCGCCCGGGCCGACCCCTTCCAGTTCCTTCAGCGCCCGTGCGTACTCTTCACTGTTGGGAACCTTGTGGTGCCAGTGATAATCGTTCTCCATAAAGGAAATCCCTTTCCCCTTTACGGTCCGGGCAATCACCAACGAAGGCCGTCCGATGGTAAAGGGGATTTGGTCAAGGTTCTGCTTGATTTGTTGGAGATCATGCCCGTCGATCTCCCGCACCTCCCAGCCAAAAGCCTCCCACTTGGCCGCCAAAGGTTGTGTGTTCATGACCTGCCGTGTCGGGCCGCTAATTTGCAGACCGTTACAGTCAATAAGGCAAACCAAATTATCCAACCCGTAATGGGCAGCCGCCATGGCCGCTTCCCAGACCGAGCCCTCGGCCAGTTCACCATCGCCCAAGAGGCAATAAACCCGGTACGGCAGGTGGTCCCGTTTTCCCGCCAAGGCCATTCCGGTGGCCACCGACAGCCCGTGGCCCAAGGATCCGGTGGCAATCTCCACTCCGGGAACCTTCGGATGAGGATGTCCCATCAATTTACCTTGGTATTTCATAAAACTGGCCAGTTCCTCCCGGGGGAAGAAGCCCCGGTCAGCCAGGATTGCATAATACCCTTCACAGCTATGGCCTTTACTTAAGATAAACCGGTCCCGCAAAGGCCAGTCCGGCTCCTCCGGCCGGTAATTCAGAACATCGTAAAACAAGACCACCAGCAAATCCACCGCCGAAAGCGCCCCGCCAATATGCCCGGCTCCGGCCCGGTAAATCAGGCGCAAAACCTCACGCCGGGTCGCCAAGGCCTTTTGCGCCAATTCTGAAAGGGCCATTTTATCTTCTTTCAATCCGCACCACCCTTTAGCAGTCTTTTTCCGCAAAATCGCGTTTCGCGCCAGCTCCCAAGGCACTCACGCCGGCTGCCTTATTTTCTCGAAACAAAAAAGTAAGCTAGAAATATTTCTTCCGCAATTTGGCCAATGCCTTAAAGTCCTCTTTCAAGTGCTGATAAAGTTCTAAATAAAGAGCGAAGAACTCCATGTAACGCTCGTGGTTTTCTTGGATCGGCTCCATTTCCTCAATATATTCGGCCTTTTCCTTGGCAATGGAATAGTCGGCAAAGACCCCCGTCGCCACCCCCGCCAGAATCGCATCGCCATAGGGTGCGCCCACCCGTTGCTTGACAAGGACGGTCGGAATATTAAACACATCAGTAATGATCCGGCGCCACAGTTTGCTTTTGGCGCCGCCTTCGTTAAGGACAATCGGATAATTGGTTTTCTTTCCTTTTGCTTTGATGATCGTAAACGAATGGTAGAGGGCATAAGCCACCGACTCCATCATCGCTCTAATCAGATGGGCTTTGCTATGGGAAAGCGACAGACCAAAAATCACACCCCGCGCATCCACATCCCACAAAGGAGTCCGCTCCCCCATGAGATAGGGTAAGACAAGCAGCGCCTCGCTGCCCGGCGGAATTCTTTCCGCCTCCAGATTAAGGTAATCATAGGCATTAAGCGAGGGGGTCAGTTTCTCCATGGCCTTTTCCAAAGCGGAAAAATTATCCCGTAAATACCTCATCAACTGCCCGCCGGTGGTCGTGGTCGGAATGGTAACATAGGTATGCTCCGGATCGACGGTATAGGGGCAAACAATCATTGTGTCGATAAAATCGGTATCCCGGTGGATCACGCCAAAATTGCCGCAGGTACCTAAATTCATCTGCAGATCGCCTTCTTCGATCGCTCCCCCGCCGACCCAACCGGCACAGGCATCCGCCTGTCCCGCCGCCACCGGAATGCCGGGGACCAATCCGGTTTCCTCCGCGGCCTTGGCGGTGACCGTACCGATAATGGCCGCGCAAGGATAATTATCAGGAAGCAACGCCGGATCAATGCCGATTTCCGCCAACAAATCAGGATCAAATTTTTTGCGCACAATGTCATAGGCAACGCCGTAAAAAGCGGCGTTCGAATAATTGGTCGTGGCCTGAGCAGTCAATTTCAACCGGATAAAACCGTCAATCGTCAGGGCTTTATAGATTCGTCCGTACGCCTCCGGCCGGTTGTTTTTCTCCCACAAGAGGTTGACGATGGAGGGATGGTCTTCGAGCCGGTTGCCGGTTAAGGCAAAGATCCGGTCGGCGCCGATCTTCTCCTTCAACCACTCCACTTCTTGCGTAGCCCGGCGATCCATCAGGTTGTAAGCCAAATTAATCGGATGATGATTGGCATCCACCATCACCAGACAAGGTAGCGCCGCGGAGGTGCCAATCCCCAGGATCTCACGGGAGGAAATCCCGGCCTTTTGGATACATTCCCTGATTAGCTCACAAGTAATCGTCCAGTAAAGCACGGGGTCATGTTCGGACCAGCCCGGTTTATTGATTATAATCGGATACTCACGAAAGGCATACGCAAGGACGTTTAAATCGGTGTCGGTAATACAAGCTTTGGCGCCGCCGGTACCATAATCGATCCCCAACAGATAACCGCCCATCTCCGCATCCCCCCTTCCATAGGAATGGAATACTACCAATGAAAGTACTGTTTATCGTTCTTGCAAATGAAGTTACCCAGCCGGGACAGAATGGTGTTCTCCATCGCCTGGAATTTCTTCGGAAGTATTCTTAGCGAAGCGGAGGTTGAAAGCGGGTCGCAGGGCATGAAGGCCCTGCGCCGCTTTTGGTTCAGGAGGAACCATATAGCGGCTGCCTGCTTTCTACGGAGCTGAGTTCCTAGAATACCCGAAGAAATTCACCGGAGCAAGGAAACACCGTTTAGCGCCGGCGGAGACCTCAGCTGATAATGTTTTTCATCCTTTCGCCCGCCCCGACTTGCCGGGAGGGGAGACTACTTCGCAAAGATTTTCTTAATGAACGCCAACGGGTTATTCTCCTTCTTATTCCGGAAGATATCGATGATCACAGCCAGGATCACAACCACCCCGATAATGACCCGCTCCCAGTAAGAAGAAATATTAAGCAGAACAATCCCGTTGGTCAGCACACCCATTAAAATCGCACCCACCATCGTTCCCAGGATCGTGCCCTCACCGCCGGCCAGGGAAGTCCCGCCGATAATCGCCGCGGTCACGGTCGGCATCACCCAAGTTTGGCCCGTCGTCGGTTGCCCGCCCGCCATGCGGCTGGCATAAAGCATCCCGGACAAGGCGGCCAAAAATCCGGAGATGGCAAAGACACTGATTTTGACTCTCGGCACATTAATCCCCACCAAATTGGCGGCCGATTCATTGCCGCCGATCGCATAGACATAGCGGCCGAAAGGCGTGTTCTTCAGGATATACGCCACAATCACCGCCGTAAGAATCATAATGATCACCGGGACTGGTACCACGCCAATCATCCCTTGCCCCAACCACAGAAATTTTTGGGGGAGGCCCAAGACCGGATAACCCTTTGTCAACACCAGGATCAAGCCGTAAAAGACTTCCCCCGTCCCCAAAGTCGCAATAAATGGGTTCAGCCCGATTTTGGCAATTAAAAAACCGTTAAGCAATCCGCAAAATAACCCAAAAAGACCGGCAATCAGTGCGCAAAGATAAGGATCCATCGCCGTACTGGTCATCAGCAAGGTCCCTACAATCGCGCTTAAACCGGCAATCCCCCCGACGGAAAGATCAATGCCTCCGCTGATTAAAACCAAGGTTTGTCCCAGGGCGATAATGGCCGTGAAAGAGACCTGGCGAATCACCATCCCCAAGTTAAAAGCCGTTAAAAAACTGGGGGTGGCCAGCGACAAACCAAAACACATAATGAGCAAGGCCAGGATAATTCCGCTTTCCCTAAATTTAAGCTTTTTCCATATTTGATCCGCTAATTTTGGCATGGTTAATCCTCCTTCTGCATCGCCTAGCTTAAAGCCATCCGCATAATCTCTTCTTGGGTGGTCTCAATCCCCTTGACTTCCCCTTTTAGACGACCTTCATGCATGATTAAGATCCGGTCCGCATAATCAATCACTTCTTGCAGTTCCGAAGAGATAAGGATTACCGCATAACCCTGCGCCACCATCTCTTGTAATAATTGGAAGATCTCCGCCTTCGCCCCCACGTCGATCCCGCGGGTTGGCTCGTCCAAAATCAAAATCTTACAACCGGTCAGCATCCAACGGGCCAAAATTACCTTTTGTTGATTACCCCCGCTCAAATTCTTTACCAGTTGGCGGGGATGGGGGGTTTTGATCTTCAGTTCGTCGATGTACTTTTTGACATCAACAGCCTCTCGCCGTTGATTAATCCGCCCCCACTTGGTATATTTCCCCAACGTTGACATGGTCATATTCTGACTTACGGAGAGGACGGGAAAGAGTCCCAACTTACGCCGTTCTTCCGGAAGAAAACCAATGCCGTTTTTTATGCTTTTGATCGGAGAAGGATGATCGATTTCCCGCTGGTAAATCTGAATCGATCCTTCGTCCGGTTGCGTTTCCCCAAAGATACACCGGACCAACTCCGTCCGGCCGGCGCCGACCAACCCGGCCAAACCCAATATTTCTCCTGGATACAGCCGGAAACTAATTCCGCTAAACTCACCATGCCTGGTTAAGTTATTCACTTCAAGCGCCGGGGTTTGATCCGTGTTAAAACTCCGGGCGGTGCGTTTTGCCTTTTTAATCTCCCGGCCCACCATGTAGTGGACCATCTCGTCGGTAGTGGTCTGTTTCGGATCAAGCTCCGTAATATAACAACCGTCACGTAAAACCGTAATCCGGTGGGCAATCCGTAAGATTTCCTCCAACCGGTGGGAAATGTAAAAGACGGAACCTTTGTTTTCAATAAAACTATTGATGATCTTAAAAAGGCCTTCTGTTTCTTTCTGCGTCAAACTGGCGGTAGGCTCATCATAGATCAGAACCCGGGCCCCAAAGGCCATCGCTCTGGCAATTTGGATAATCTGCTGTTGCGCCACGCTCAACTCCGCCGTTTTTCTTTTCAGATCAATAACTTCCCCGACCGTCTCCAAAATAGCGGCCGCATCCTGTTGCATTCTATTCCAATCAATCAGACCAAACCTTTTTTTGGGGACCATTCCCAACAAGATATTTTCCGCCACGGACAGCTGTGGCACCAGGTTAAGTTCCTGGGGAACAATCCCTATTCCCAAGCGTTGCGCCGTAATTGGGTTGTCAATAACCACCTGCCGGCCATTGTAGTATATTTCTCCGGCATCCGGTTGGAGGAGGCCGAAGATTATTTTCATCAAAGTGCTTTTCCCCGCCCCGTTCTCGCCAATGACCGCATGCACTTCCCCTTCGCGCAGGGAGAGACTGACCTCATGTAGCGCCTGGACCCCCGGAAAGTGTTTGGAGATCTTCTTTACTTCAAGCACAGTCTTGGTATTTATTTCCTTCACTCCCTTCCCCTGAACCCTTGAAGACCATTCTACCGGCGTAACCGCCGGTAGAATGGTTCTTTGGTCCTTGAAACCTATTTTAGGTCGGCTTTGGTCATAATCCGGGAGCCGGTCGGGTGTTCCTTCGGAATGGTGTGTCCTTCGTTCAAAGCGACCAGGTATTTAACGCTCCAATACCCTTGCTCCCATTGTCTTTGCACTTTAACGGCGTCGATAACGCCCTCTTTCATGAATTGCACCGTTTCATCCAGGTCGTCCATGCCGACGATGCAAATTTTACCGGCTTTACCCGCATCTTTAACCGCCCGGGCAATCCCAATCGGGTTGGAGGCGTTGCAGCCGAAGAAGCCTTTGATATTCGGATAGGCCTGCAAAATACCTTCCGCAATTTCCACGGCCTTGTCCAATACGTCGTTGTCAGCCCTTTGTGCCACAACTTTAATGTCGGGGTATTTTTTCATCGCCGCAAGGAAACCGTTGGTCCGTCCCACGTGGTTCGGCGCGGTCGGTGTCCCGGTCAGCACCGCGACTTCGCCTTTGTAATTGATCTTCTTCGCCAGGTATTCCCCTAATTCAAAACCGTCATCATAGTCCTTGTTATGACCCACATAAGCCAGACGCATGCTTTCGGGGGAATCATTATCAAAGGTGATTACGTTGATGCCGGCTTTAACCGCTTCATTAATGACCTGGGCGTTGGTGGGGGGATCGATACAAGCAATGGCAATGCCATCCGGGCGCCGGGCCATATGGGATTCAAATTTGCTAATCTGCGAGGAAATATCGGGAGTCGGCGGCGCATCCCAAGTGACGTTGATCTTAATCCCTTGCTTCTCGAATTCTTTGATGGCGTAGTTAACTCCGTCTTTTACCTCTTCGTACCAAGGATGGACCGTTTTCGGAATGAACACAAAATTAAGGGTTTTCTTGACCGGTTTAATCAACGACGCTTGGTAAGGATTACCATCGATTTTTACGTAAGCGCCTGCTGCAATCGTGAAAACCAAGACCAGCAGCAAGGATAAGCCAAGTAACGACCGCTTTTTAAACAAAATCATTTCCTCCTTTTATTATAGTGTATGCCCTTGGTAAAATGTGATCATTTTAATCATCTCCCACCTCCTTTACCACCAATTTACCAGGTTAATATCTTTTACCTGTTTTACAAGATACGACACATGATGAGCAATTCCTTCTTAAAAAGAAAAAAATAAGTTTCGTCTATGATTATTTTTATCATTGACGAAACTTATTTCCCTTTTTTCTTTCCTGGCTTTCGCCCTTGTCGTCCGGGTTCTTATTGGACCAGGCGATCCAATAATTTTTGTTGATTTAATTCCGGAGTGTTAACCAAATCGGCCACTAATCTTCCCTTGTTCAGAATAAGAATGCGGTCGCTCATGCCCAACAATTCCTTCAGATCGGAAGAGATCAACAAAACGGCCGCTCCGGCCAAGACCAACTCATTGAGAATATTATAAATATCAATCTTGGAACTGATGTCCACCCCTTTGGTCGGCTCGTCCAGGATGAAGATGCGGCTGCTTTTATAAAGCCACCGGGCCAAAAGCAGCTTTTGCTTCATTCCGCTGCTCAGATTGGCGGCTTTCGCATCGGAGCCGGTCTTGGTGATGCCCAGTTCAAGTTTGTAAAACTCGGCAATTCTTTCTTCCCGGTGCCGGTTGAGGAAAAAACCATTCCATAACCGGGATAAATCGGAAATGGTAATATTCTCTTTGAGATTCAGCAAAGGAAAGATTCCTTCCTGCTCTCTGTCTTCGGTGATGAAGCAAATGCCCGCCCTGATGGCATCCCGGGGATTACGGAAGGTTATTTCATTACCATCTAAAAAAATGGTCCCGGACGAAGCCTTCCCCAGCCCCGACAAAATACGGGCCAAATTGGTCCGGCCTGAACCGGCGCTCCCCGTCAAGCCAAGAATCTCTCCCCGGTGCAGCGAAAAAGAGATCCCGTCCAGAATATTCTCGCTGCCCAGCTCTTCAACGCGTAAAATCTCCGCCCCCCGCTGGACGCGTAATTTCGGATAGCGTTCCTTATAATCCGCACCGGCAAAATAGGTTAACAACCGGTTATACTCTATGTCTTTCACCGGAAAGGTACCGATATGGATTCCGTCCTTTAAAACCGAGACCTGTTCGCCCAAGGTGAAGACTTCTTCCGGCCGGTTTGTAAAATAAACAATCGAGACTCCTCTTTGCTGCAACTCTCTGATTAATTTATAAAGCAATTCGGCTTCCGGTCTGTTTAGCGAAGCCGAAGGCTCATCCAGGATTAAAACCCGGGGGTTTTGGTAATAGGCGCGTAAGATCTCAAGCAATCGCTTCTGGGCCAACCCTAATTTAGAAACGGGAAGACGGGCATCGATCTTGACCGGCAACAACGATAATAATCTGTTGGCCTCTCCATATAACTGCTTATGATTGATGCGGTACCTCCCCCACCACGCATTCAACCGGGGTTCATGGTTTAAAAACAGATTCTCGGCCACGTTCATCTGCTCGATCAGAATACAGTCCTGGTGAACCATATGAATCCCATGGGCTTGGGCATCCGCCGGTTCCCGAAATCTGACTTTTTCCCCATCCATGAACAAATCACCCTGGTCCGGTTGACAAATCCCGCCCATGATCTTGGCCAAGGTGGATTTTCCAGCGCCGTTTTCTCCGGTGATCATGTGAATGGACCCGGCAGCGATGCTAAGATTGATATTCTGCAGAACGTTCAGTTCGCCAAATTTCTTGGTCACATTCACAAATTGCAGTTTTGGGCCAACCACTATTATCACATCCTTAATTAAGCTTCGATTTCCATAGTTGTATAAAGCCCAATACAATTCTGAAAATAATAATTTTTGTATTCCTCCGGGATACGGCTGTTGGTAATCACCTTTTTAAAGTATGTTAAGTCACCGATGGAGGTAAGCGCGATTTTATCAAACTTGCTATAGTCAACCGCCAAAACCACTTCATCGGAGTTAAGCTGAATCGCTTTTATGATGTCAAGCACATCAAAATCATTCAAAGTATATCCCCGGTCAAGGTTGATCCCATCCACCGAAACAAAACTGATATTGGTGTGCAAATGTTTTAAACAATTCTGCGCGATCGGACCGACCAGGCAATTCCGGGCATAATTGACCTCCCCGCCAACGGCAATCACGTTGATGGTCGGCAATTTTTGCAACAAGGAAATGACATATAAATTATTGGTCACAATCGTCAAGTTCCTTTTGTTGGTGAGACTCGCCGCAATTTGATAACAGGTCGTCCCCGGCCCCAGAAAAATGATCTGATCGTCCTGGACTAAGTTGGCAGCTATCTTCGCAATTTGCTCCTTTTCGGCCAAATAAGGATCATCATTCGGACTGACCTCCGGCGCCGGCCCATTTTTTGGATTTTCATCAACCAATTCCTGTAACACGGCGCCCCCGTAGGTCTTAATGATGTAACCTTCATTCTCTAATTTAACCAGGTCACGGCGGATCGTCACCTCGGAGACCGCCAATAATTTGCTCAGCGTGGCGACGTCAATCCGCTTTTTTTCCCTGATGATTCTTCTAATCTTCGCTAACCGCTCAGCCGCATACATTAGCTTCCCCCCTGGGACCTATTATAACACGGGATATTTATTTTTTGATCCTTTGCGCATCCACACCGAACCAAATAATCGCATCCTTGTGAACATTTTTATCAAAGACCGGCCTCTGCCAGTCATTCGGCGGCCGATCTTAGCTCCGCCAATGCTTTCATGTTGTTCGCCAGCGCCGGATAGAGATTTTTATATTCCTGGAAATACCGGGAGTAAAGTTGGTAATTTCCGGCATCGGGTAGGGAACGGTCCTCAAAACTTACCCATTCCTTAATCACGGAATAATCCCGCAAAAGGCCCGTGCCCACTCCCGCCAGCAAAGCGTCGCCCAACGGTGCCTCAATATTTCGCTGCGGGCTGATGATCGTCAACCCGGTAACATCAGCAAAGATCTGTTTCCAGAGCTTCGATTTGGTCACGCCGCCGACTAAAATGCATTGGTCACCGTATTTTACACCGGCGTCACTGGTCTCCATAATATGACGGAGCGCATAAGCCACCGCTTCCAAAATCCCCCGGTAAACATGGGCTTTCGTATGGGATAAAGTCAAACCGAAAATCGTCCCCCGCGCATTGGTGTCCCAAATGGGACTCCGTTCCCCCATAAAATAAGGCAAGACCAGCAGTCCGTCGCTGCCCGGCCTGATTTTAGCGGCCAAATCGTCAAGGGCGGCATAGGCGCTCTGCGCTCCGTTTTTCTCCTTTTCCTTTTCCAGTTCGGCAAAGTTATCCCGGAACCACCGGGGTAAAGCGCCCGCCGTCGAAGCTCCCCCGTAAGTGTAATTCTTCGCCAAAGGATCTTTAATGTAAGGCATGGTCACCAAGGTCCGGTTGGTCGGAAACTTCTCATGCACGACTCCCCAATTGATCGAAGTGCCGATCACAGCCACATGTTGATTGGGTTCCAGCACCCCCGCGCTCAGCATGGCGACAATGCAGTCAATGCCGCCGCCCAAAACCGGAAGGCCGGAGGGCAGCCCCAATTGCTCGCTGAAAAACCGGTTCAGGCCGCCGACGACCGTTTTCGCCTCGATCATCCGCTCCGGCATCATGGTCTTGGGAATACCCAACTCCTTCATTAATTCCTCCGACCAGGTCCGGGCCGACAGATCAAAGATCCCGCCCAGATTGCCGGCGGAAGAATAATCGATGGCCACCTCGCCGGTGAGCTTATAGATCACATAAGCATTGGGCGGTAAAAACAATTTAATCCGTTTCCAATTTTCCGGTTCGTGTTTTTTGATCCATAAGATTTTCGTAAAACCGAAGTAAGGATCAAAGCCATTGCCGGTGATCCGGAACAACCGGTCCAAGCCGATCCGCTCCTCCACCCAGCGGCTCTCTGCGGTCGCCCGCCGGTCCATCCAGATGATGCACGGACGGACCGGATTCATCGCTTCATCACAGGGCACCCCGGTTCCGCCATATAAGCCACTGATGGCCATCCCCGCCACCGCGGCGGGATTTACTTTCGACTGGATTAGAACATCTTTAATCGTCTTCACCGTAGCGTCAACCCAGACCTCAGGCCATTGTTCGGCCCACAAAGCCTGGGGGGTCAACACTTCATATTCCAGCAGCGAAGAGGCCATGACCTTGCCGCTTAAGTCGACCAGCACTGATTTGGTGCTCGAGGTCCCAATATCGGTTCCGATTAAATATTTTTTTTCCACGCTTCTCCTTCCTCCTTTTCCGCTATGTCAGGGTGGAGCAACTGGCCTGTTTGGTAAGGGTAACCACAGTGCTTCAAGAGAGTTCCGCCAGGGCTTTCCGGTATTCTTCTACATTGGGCGGGGTCCCGTGGAATTTGAGCTGATTTTCCATAAAGGAAACCCCTTTCCCTTTCAGGGTCCGGCAAAGAATGGCCGTCGGTTGACCGGTTCTTTGCCCGGCCCGGTTAACCGCCGCCAGGATCTGAGGGAAATCATGCCCGTCGATCTCGAGCACATTCCAATTGAAGGAACGCCATTTTGCCGCCATGGGCGCCATGGACATTTCCTTCTCCGTCGGACCATCGTTTTGCAAGCCGTTCAGATCAATAAAGGCCGTTATCTGATCGAGTTTATAATGGGCGGCGGTCTTGGCCGCTTCCCAGATCTGTCCTTCGTTGGTCTCCCCGTCGCCAATGACGACAAAAATCCGGAAATCTTGACCTTTGATCCGGCCGCCGAGAGCCATGCCGCAAGCTACGGATAGACCGATCCCCAGGGAACCGGAGGACATGTCAACACCGGGCGTCTTTTTCAGGTCGGGATGACCCTGGAGGATTCCGTTGACACAACGGAACGACTTGGTCAAATATTCTTTGGGAAAGAAACCCAAATCGGCAAGGACGGCATAGAGGGCCGGCGCACAATGCCCCTTGGAGAGGATAAAGCGGTCTCTCGCTTCCCACTTGGGATTGGCCGGGTCAATCCGCATGATCTTGTAATATAAGGCCACCAGAATTTCGACGATCGAGAAAGAGCCGCCCAGATGTCCCGATTGCCGCCGGTAAACCATCTCAAGAATATCCCGTCGAATCTGTTGCGCTTTCTTTTGGAGTTGCTGCATTTCCAGGCTGTCGTTTTGCATCTTTCTACCTTCTTTCCTTGATTAAAATTTACGCATAATTGCCCTTTCCGCGGCAGCAATAATGTGGGAAACCGTCAGGCCATACTTTTGAAAAAGCTCTTCCGCCTCCCCCGATTCGCCAAATTGATCATCAAGGGCCACCTGTTCGACGGGAACCGGATGCCTGCCAACCAACAGTTCGGCCACGGCCCCGCCCAAGCCTCCGATCCGGGTGTGGTCCTCAATTGTAACCAAGCAACCGGTTTCCTCCGCCGCTGCCAAGAGAAGCTCTTCATCAAGGGGTTTCAAACAGTGCATATTGATGACCCGGGCTTCAATATTTACCTTTTTCAACTCCTCGGCCGCTTGCAAAGCTTTTGCCACCAGCGGGCCGCAGGCCACCAGCGTGACATCATTACCTTCTCTGAGCAAGTCGGCTTTGCCGATGATGAACTCTTTTTCCTCCCGGTAGACAACCTCAGCCTCATCCCGGCCTAATCTTAAGTAAACAGGTCCCTTATGTTCAAGGGCGGCTTTTAAAGCGGCCTTGGTTTCCAGCGCATCCGCCGCGACCAGCACGGTAAAATTGGGTAAAGTTCTCATCAGGGCCAGGTCTTCGATGGCCTGGTGGGTGGCGCCATCGGGACCGACACAAATTCCCCCATGGGTAGCGACGATCTTTACATTAAGGTTAGGGTAGGCGATGGCATTACGAATTTGCTCAAAGGGTTTTTCCACCGCAAACATGGCAAAAGCCGTAGCAACAGGGATTAAGCCGGTCGTCGCCAGTCCGGCGGCCACTCCGATCATATCAGCCTCACTGACTCCGACGGTGATGAACCTTTCCGGAAAGGTTTGCTTAAAATCCACGATCCGCAGGGATTTGGCCAAATCCGGAGTAACGACCATCAGCGCGGGGTACTCTCGGCCAAGGGATAATAAGCTTTCTTTGAGGGCGTCGCGAAAAGATCGTTTCATGCTCGGTTGTAACCTCCAATTTCAATTATTAAAACCTCATTTTTTGCTTCTGCAAAAATCCTTTTTTATGGTTTCAAATCTTATTAAATTTAATGGCCTCAGCGGTTATTCTTAAATTCTCCTGGTATTGCTGGCGTTTCTTCGCCAGCAAACCCAAGTACAAACTTTCTAAAATTGCCTGCTCCGCCACCCTCCGCGCAATAATCTCTTTGCCGAGGGTCGTGTCGACCGTAGCCGTAAAAATAGTGATATCACTAACCTTCGTCAATGGCGACTTCTCATATTTGGTAATACTAATCGTCGTCGCTTTCCGTTCCTTGGCCAACCTCATCGCTTCCACAATCGTCCGGCTGCGCCCCGAATGGGAGACGGCAATGGCCACATCGTTGGGCTCAAGCAAGCTGGCCACCGTCAATTGCAGATCAGGATCGCAAAGCACTTGGCTGTTAATTCCCAAACGCTTAAATTTGATATCCGCAAAAGAACAAGGGATAATGGCGTCGCCCATGCCAAAGAAAACGATGCGGGAGGCTGATAACAAGGCGTTTAAAGCTTCTTCACAGTTCCGGGCATTAAGGGCCAAAGTATCTTTCAATGTTTGAATATTAATGAGGAACACCTTTTCCATGATCTCAACAAAGCTATCATCCAGACTTAATTCCTCACCGGCCAACGACGGTTGTTTGACGCTGAGTTCCTTGGACAGGTGAAGTTTGAGTTCGGAAAAGCCTTCCAGTCCCAATTTTTGGCAAAACCTCAAGACCGACGCTTGACTGCTTCCCGCCTCCTTTGCCAACTCGGCCAGGGTCAGCTCCAAAACCAAAGCCGGTTTTTCCAGTAGTAGGACGGCCACCTTCTTTTCGGCTTTGGTCAATGAGGGGAGAAGGAACCGTGTCTTGACCAAAGTCTCATGGGGGTTTTTGATCTCTCGCTCCAGTAAGTCAGTCACCAATGATCACCTCGTTAAGTGGTTCGCTTTATTTCGAAGAAAACCTTCAAGTTTATTAAATTATTCTGGAGTTATTTTAGAGACAACATTAACCATTATCCCTATATAGCTCGTCATCACAATATATTTGCTTGCTCTCATCCTCATATTTACTCCATAATTTCATTTTGTTTTTGAAGTTTTTTTTGTAATTGGCCTAGGATCATAAAGCAGAAGCACTGCCGGTTGGCCAATAATTAAAGGCTGCCCAAAGGGGCAGCCTCTTAAGAATTTGCTTTATTGATTTTATCCAGCGATAAGCTTCACCAGAAAAGATGTATTGGCTTGACATCCACACTTCATAATTCAATAGAGTAACGGTTCCCTTTTTTTTCCGTTTTCCGCGCCAAGCTGAATAATCTCCTCTAACTGTTTCAGGTAATTCAGAAAGGCTTCCCGTCCCGCAGATGGTTTTGGGCTTTCGTTGCTCGAACTTTTTTCCACCTGGACATAGCCGGCTTCTTCCAAAACCCGGAGATGGGCACTGAGGTTGCCGTCGGTTAAGCCCAGGTGTTTTTTGAGGGTAAAAAAACACTGTCCCCCATCGCAGTAAGGACAGTCATGATCCCCAGCCGTGCTTTGGCTTGGAAAAGGTCATTGAGGTTTTGGATTAAGCCGTCATGCATCTCTGATCACTTGTTTCCGCAACAAGACGCCGGTGAGGATCAAACTTCCGCCGCCGCCTACGGCCAGCCAGATTTCTTGGAAGGGTGAAGGGATCCACAGTCCTGTGACCGCCGCCAAAATCAGCCAGCCGCCTTTGGCAGGCGGAAATTCAAAGTTTTTCTATTTTACCACAGGATTTTTTTCTTTGCGTAAATTATCAAGGAATTAATCGGGAAGGTTTAATACTGATTTCACCCCTTCACGCAGGGTCATGGCGAGCCATTGCGCAAGTGATTATCGGCAAAATGCTCGCTGTTAAAGACCTCAAAAAATTGCAGGGTTTCATCGCCAATGTTCTGAACATAATGGAAGCCGCTTGCCGGGACATAGCCGACATCGCCAGGACCATAATTTAATGTACGGGCTTTAGGGCCTGGCATAAATACTGTCATTCTTGCCTTGCCCTTAATATAATATTGGTATTCGTCCTGATTGGGATGCCAATGTATCTCCCTCATCGCGCCTGGTTCTACTGTTACGAGAGCCGCCGCTACGGTTTCGCAGGCCGGGAAATTGCGATTGTCAAGAATTTGAATGGTTCCTCCGTCGCCTCTGATTGGCTCTACCTTGCAAAGCCCATGCTTGTAGGAAAGGGGAATCCTCCCCGTAGGAGAATCTACGATCTGGGATTCAAGGGGTCCGGGGTCGCCACCGTCTGTAATATGTACCTCTTTTTTGGGAATGCATTTAAAGGTTTTTTCCGGCACTCCGAAGTTTGCCGAGAGAACATCCTGCATATGAGTTGAAAAAACAATGGATTAAAGCCAATTTCAACCTATGAGATCCCCGATAAAAGCAATATAAATATCAAAAAAAGAGTCTTGCTTGGCTCAAGCAAGACTTCCAGGTAAAAGAGGCATCCGGTTGCCGGTTATGCTTCGTACCAATGCAGGCGGTCAAACCGGAGATAACAGGTCTCTCCTTCCCGGAGAACACCTTGGCGGTATAGTTTTTGGACACGGATTTCCGTAGCGCCGACCATGATCCGATAATCAATGACCTCACCCAAAAAGGACCGGCGCTTCACCACACCTCTGACGCCGCCTTCGCCGGCACTGACAAACTGGATCTCCGACGGACGGCAGGCTAGCGTGGCTCTGGACTCCTTAAAGGCCGCGGGAATTTCCCTGGTCAACACCCCCGCTTCCGGCGCGGATTCTACCACCGCACCGCCATCTTTCACCAGAACCGGAATAAAGTTGGAGAGGCCGACAAAGCCGAAAACGAACTTATTAGCCGGGTGGTTATAAATATTCATCGGCGTATCAACCTGCTGGAGCACGCCTTCTTTCATGATCATCATCCGGTCGGAGATGGCCATCGCCTCCGCCTGGTCGTGGGTGACAAAGATGACCGTGTAGTTGAATTTCCGTTGCAATTCTTTGATCTCAAAGCGCATCTCCTCCCTTAACTTCGGATCCAGGTTGGATAAGGGCTCATCCAAAAGCATGAGGGTGGGATTCAAGGCAATGGCCCGGGCAAGAGCAATCCGTTGCTGTTGCCCGCCGGACAACTCATTGGGATAACTCTCCTTCACCTTGGTTAAGCCGGTATGCAGGAGGGCCTTATCCACCCGCTCCTTGATCTCCGCCTTGGGCAACCGCCGGTACTTCAAGGGGAAGGCCACATTTTCGTAGACGTTCATATGGGGCCACACCGCAAAAGCCTGGAAGACCATGGCAAAGTTCCGCTTGTTGGGGGGAATATAGATCTTCTTGGCTCTGGAGGAATAAATTTTGTCTCCAACGATCACTTCCCCTTCGTCCAAATCCTCAAAACCGGCCAGCATCCGTAGGGTGGTCGTTTTGCCGCAGCCGGACGGCCCCAGCATGGAGAAGCATTCTCCCTCTTCGATCTTTAAATTGAGATCATTAACCGCCGTGACTTTGCCAAAGCGCTTGGTGACATGAACGAGTTCCACCTGTGCCATCAAGCATTCCCCCTCTCCGTTTTCCCGATTTTCCGGATCACAATCTCACCAATACAAATGATGACCAGGGCAATCGAAGCCAACGCGGTGGCGTAGACCGTCTCGCCGTCTTCATGCAAAGCGTAGATGGCCACCCCGATCGTCCGGGTCGTTGGCCCGTACAACAGCACCGAAGTGGTGAGCTCCCGGAGAGCGGGAAGGAAGATCATAAAGAAGGCTGAGACCATTCCCGGTTTAATCAACGGCAAGACAATATCCTTTAGGGCTTGCCAATGGGTGGCCCCGCACGCGCGGGAGGCCTCTTCCAAGGAGTCATGGACTTGCTCCAGCGAAGCGGAGGTCGATTTCAGGGCAAAGGCCATATAGCGGGCGATATAAGCCACAAAGATAATCCAGGCCGTATTGTACAGGTTGATGCCGAATCTCCCGCTCCAGGCCAGGATCACGCCCAAGGCAATGACGATCCCGGGTACCGAATAGGGCAGCATGCCAAGGAACTCCAGGATAAATTTGCCTCTCACCTTGACCTTGACAATCACATAGGAGATCATGGTCCCAACCAGCATGGTCACCAAAGCCGCGCCTAAGGAAAGGAGTACACTGTTCTTAATTGAATCCCTGGTCATCTTCCAAGTAAACATATATTTCAGGTTATCCAGGGTCATGTTGGCCAACTTCAACGGCAGACCATACGTCTTTAATGCCCCGACCAGGAAGATGATGGCTGTCGGCAGGAGAACCGTCACGGCAATATAGAGAATGCTCAGGATCAGCATGGGCACCCGCAAGCCCCGCAGTTTCAAGAGCATCGGGCGCATGCTCTTCCCGGCGATAATCTGGTAACGGCCATTCTTTAAGACCAGGTTCTGCAGGTAGAGAATGATGGTCGCCGCCACCACCAGGAGCGAGGCCAAGACCGTCCCGGTCCGGATGGCGTCGAAGCTCCCACCACTGGCATGGATCACCTCGTAAATGAGGGTCGGAATATTATAGATCCCGGCACTCTGCCCCAAAACCGACGGCACCCCAAAGTGGGAAAGGGAGTACATCGCCACCAGCAGCGCCCCGGCCACAATACTCGGCTTAATCAACGGAAACGTAATCTTCCGGGTTATGGTGAAAAGGTCAATCCCGGAAATGAGGGCGGACTCTTCCAAGGTCGGGTCCATCCGCTCCAGCGCCCCGCTGACCTGGATAAAGACGAAGGGGAAGAGGTACATGGTTTCGACGATGATAATCCCGGTCATCGAATAAATATTAAAGGGTGATTTTTCCAGACCAAAAAGATGCATCAGGAAGACGTTCAAATAACCGCCCCGCGGGGAGCAGAGGATCTTCCAGGCAATCGCCCCGATAAAGGAGGGCAGCATGAACGGCACCACAAAGAGGAGTTTCATCAGATTTTTAAAGGGCAAATCGGTCCGGGTCACCAGCCAGGCAAAAAAGACGCCCAAGACCGTACTCAGGACCGTCACCCCGGCCGCAATCACCACCGAATTCCAAAGGGCCTTATAGGTTTGGGGTTCTTCGAGAATCGTAATAACATCTTTCAGGTTAAACTTACCTTCGGGGGTGGTAAACGCATTCCAGAAAATCAAGAGAATCGGGAAGGCCACGACCACCACGAGAATGGCGATAGCGACCAAAAGCATCAGCTCGGCCAGGCCAAAGTTCTTTAAGCCGGACAGCCGTGGAAACCTCACTTTAATCCCTCCATTTCCGCCTCATGGGCAAAGGACTTCACGCGATGAAACTTGAGGAAGCAAGTTTCTCCCTCTTTAAACAGCAAGTTGTTGCTGATCGCCTCGTGGGTATCTTGTTCCACCCGTAGATTGATTCCGCCTAAACTCACACTGTAGTCGATAGTGGGCCCCAGGAAGGTTGCCCTCTCCACGCGGGCCCTGGTACCCGTATCCTCCCGGGTCAACTCAATATCGGAAGGACGGCACGCGGCCAGGATTTTCCCGTCTTCACCGGTCTTGGCCAGGAACTGCAGGGCCTTAGCCTCCTCCTGCGTACTTTCAAACCAAACGCGGCCGTCTTTCTTGAGCAGCGGAATAAAGTTGGAAACCCCCATAAATTTGAAGACAAAGCTATCCGCCGGCTGCTCATAGATCTCTTCGGGGGTCCCCACCTGCCGGATCTTCCCGGCCGCATCCATAATGGCAATCCGGTCGGAGAGGGCCAGGGCCACTTCCTGGTCGTGGGTGACATAAAGGATGGTCACGCCGGTCTCCTTCTGCAGTTCTTTGATCTCAAACCGCATCTCTTCCCGGAGTTTGGCGTCCAGGTTGTTCAAGGGCTCATCCAGTAGCAAAATCTGGGGTTTGGAAAGCAACGCCCGGGCCAGCGCGATCCGTTGCTGCTGCCCGCCCGAGAGTTGATAGGGAAGGCGTTCCTCCAGACCGGCCAAACCCACTTGGGCGATGGCTTTCCTCGTCCGCTCCCGGGCTTCTTCCTTCTCGACCTTCTGGATCTTCAGGGGATAGATTACATTTTCAAAAACGGTCATGTGGGGCCAGACCGCATAATCCTGGAAGACCACCCCGATCTTCCGCTGCTCGGGAGGGAGGAAGACATTCTTCTGGGCACTGCTGACCAGGGTGGAGCCAATAAAAATCTCGCCCGCGCTTGGACGCTCAAAACCGGAAATTAACCGGAGAACCACCGTCTTCCCGCAACCGGAGGGCCCCAAGAAGGTCAGACACTCCCCGTCTTTGATGGTGATATTAAAATTCTCGATTACTTTATGGCTGCCATAATGTTTACTGACGTCCACTAACCTAACTTCAGCCATCCATTCATCACCGCTTTCGACATAGATTTCCTCCGGGATAAAAAAGTTGCACGTCCCTTTCCGCCGGTTGCACCAAAGGAACGTGCAACGACACTCACCTTAACCCGACAGGTTATTATTTGGTCATGATCTTCGTAAACCGGTCGATGATGTTGTTCTTCTCGGCCAAGACCCAATTGTAGTCAATGGGCAGTGCCCGCCGCACCGCTTCCTCCGGCGTCACCAGGCCGACATTCTTCACAATCGGCACATCCTGACGGATCGGAAGGGTTAGACTGTTGGCAATAATGGCCTGTCCTTCCGTGGAGAGCAGGAAATCGATGAATTTCTTGGCCGCCTCAATGTTCTTCGACCCTTTCACTATCGCCGCCGGGCTGGGGATGACGAGGATTTTATCCGGGTAGGCAAAGCCTAAAGTCGCACCCTTCTGGATTTTCCCGATGGTGATATAGTCCACCGCCAGGCAGGCTTTGAGCTCACCAAGCGCCGTATCGTCGATCACTTCGCCGGAGCCTTTCCCGATTTCGGCCCCGTTGGCCCGAAGTTTTTCAATGTAATCCCAGCCAAAATTCTGCACCAATGCGGCCACGCTGACCATTGACGTCCCGGAGAGGGCCGGATTGGCGATCCCAAAAGCACCGGCATAATCCTTGCTTAAGAGGTCATCCCAGGTTTTGGGCGGTGTTTTGATATAATTGGTATTATAGGCAATTCCCAACGTACCCAGGCGGACGGGGGTGAAATAGCCATCCGGATCTTTCACCGGGCTCACTATTTTAGCCGCTTCCGGCGAGACGTATTTTTCCAGCATCCCCTCGCTTTTCAGTTGGTAAAAGTCGGGAATTTCACTGGTCCAGATCACGTCCACCACAATATTGCCCGCCTGGCGCTCGGTGGCGAGTTTCGCCATCAATTTGCCGGCGCCGGCCGAATAGTAGTCAAATTGGATATTGGGGTATTTTTTCACAAAGGCATCGCGGAGCTGACCGATTAACTGTTCCTTCATCGAAGTATAAACCATCAGTTTTTCCTTTTTAGCTTTGGGCGCAGCAATGGTCAGAGGAACACAGCTCGCGATAAGGAGCAAAACAAGGAGCAACATAAGACCTCTTTTTTTCATGATCCTTTTCCTCCTTAAATGTTTTATTAATCGCCGTCATTTACCTTATTTGGTCTGCCTTGTTTGGTCCAGGATTTCTCTTGTCCATCGTCTGGTTCGCCCTTGGCGGATGCCGGTTGCTAGTTTACTTAAATCCCCCCTTTCCATCCCGGCCTCTTCCCTGCCGAATTTTTTCCTTACGGGTCAAACTCTTCTTTGACTGGTCTTGCGGCCAATTTCCTCTTCGCTTTCGCTTTGGATTATAGTGATTTTGGAGGGTACCGGCGTACTTATTTACCCGTTAGTAATGAATTAGTACCAAAGTACTTATCATTTTTTAATCCAAGCGCAGAAATGGGTTACCATTCCCTGTCATTTTTTATGTTTTTTGCCATAAAAATAAAAGTGCCGGCCTTTATGGTCCGACACTTTCCAGGAAGAAATAATTTATTGTTTTCGGGGCGGGGGTGCGTTGATGAAACCGGCTTCGATCGCCTTCAAAGAAGCTTGGACCCGGTTATCCACCTGCAGTTTGGCATAGAGCGCGCTTATATTATTTTTCACAGTCTGTTCAGCCAGGTGGAGCCGTTCGGCAATTTCACGGTTGTCATAGCCCTGGGCAATAAGGGTTAAAATCTGGATCTCCCGTTCGTTTAGTTTCTTAACCCAAGGGGGAGGCTCGGAAGAAAGGGGGGAGTACCCGCCCGTAAACTCCGGCAGTACCTTTTTATAGATTACCAGGGCCGAACAGAGGAGAAAAAGTTCCAGACCGGTAAAGATCAGCCAATAGATTATTTGGAAATAATAGGAAATAATAGTTTTTCTGACAATACCTTGGGCGACCGGGATCACGTTGAACAAAAGCCAGTTGTATTCTTCAAGCGGGTAATTAACCACCAGAGCCGTGCTGCCGTGGATTTGAGTAAAGAAACTGACCTCCGTTTTCAGCAGATCAGGGCGGCGCAGAGAACCAGGATCGGAAAAAAGGGAAGCCACCTTCGTCCCAATCTCCTCTTTAAAGGGGGAAGAAAGAACGGTTCCCTCCCCGTCCACCAGCAGAAAATAATCGCTCTTGAGTTTGCCGCCCAAAAAATGTTCTTCTTTATAAAGATGATCATTGATCGAATAATCCAGATATCTCTCCCGAAGAAATAATAAAAAAAGACCGAGGGGCTCTCCGGAATACAAGTGATTGATCTGCCGGCCCAGGACCAAAAAATAATCTTGATTTCCGCGCAAACTTAAGGGACCGAACCAGACAATTTTCCCCCCGGCCGCCGTGATCCGCCGGTACTGTTCACTCTCGCGAAAGCTCCGGAGAAATTGGTTGGAGACGAACTCCCCCATGGTTAAGGCCTTCCGCCGCGGATTATTCAGATCAAGGAAAACCGCCTCCCCGATCACCGGATCAAAAAAAGCATAGCCATCCATGAAATGGGAAAAGGTCAGATTAAACTGGGAAACGCCATAAGTTTCGGTAGCGGTAACATATTCCTGCAACATGTTATTTAAATCTTGATTGGCGGTCAATTGAAAGGAGATGTTTTCGTAGTCATCCATCTTCACCTTCAGATTGGCTGCAATCTGTTTCATCTCCGACCGGGCATAGACGGCAATCTTTTCCTTTTGAGGGATAATATGCCGCTGCCCATAGATAAAGAAAAACGGGAGGGAAAGCACGGCAAGAATAAGGAAGAACAAAAGTTTAAGGCGGGCGAAAGGGGTGGTCGCTGCCGTCAGGTTCCAAAACTTGTTTAATCTTTTTTCGATCTGCTGATAAAAGCGGAAAAATTTTACCGGCCAACCCTTTGACGCCATTTTCTTTCCCCTTTTCCTGGACCGATTTGCGCAGCATAGCAAATAATAATATACTACCACTTTACGGTGATTCCTCCTCCGAGGATCAGACCTTACTGTTCTAACTTCTGCTCCCCGGTTTCACCAGGGGAATCCCTTGGCGGCAAAGGGGGCAGTCTTCTGGGGCATAGGTTTCGAGCTTTAGCTGTAATAAATTCCTAAACGGGAGACCGTCAAAAGTAACCTGGCCGCCGCTGCGGTCCACCAGAACCCCTACCCCCACCGGCCGGGCGCCGGCCGCTCTCACCAGAGCAAGCACTTCCTGGACTGAACCCCCGGTGGTAATCACATCCTCCACCACTAAAACTTTTTCCCCCGGTTTCAGGGTAAAACCCCGGCGCAGGGTCATCTCCCCGTTTTGCCGCTCACTGAACAGGGCCTTTACCCCCAGGGCTTTCCCCACTTCATGGGCGACGATGATCCCGCCCATCGCCGGCCCGACCACCGCCTCCACACCCAGACCACTAAATTGTCCGGCTAAAGCCTCTCCCAAACGGGACGCCAGCCGGGGATACTGCAAAACCAAAGCGCACTGCATATACTGGGCGCTGTGCTTCCCTGAGGTCAGCAAGAAATGTCCTTGCAGCAGTGCTCCGGTGGCTTTGAAGATCGCCATGATTTCCTCGGGGTTTCTTATCTCCCCTCCGCTTTCACTATACGTTTCCTGCATTTGCCTTCCCCCTTTCTTTTCCTTCCGGTAGAGAATCCTCCGGAAATTTCACCTGTTCAGATCAGTAATGGGTCTTGATCTTGTTCCCTCCTCCGTCACCAACCGCCCCCAAACAGGTTATTTCCACAAGTTTTCCAAAGCTTGTCTCGGATCCGCGGCCCGCGTCACCGGGCGGCCGACGACCAGATAGGAACTGCCGGCTTGGATGGCCTCCGCCGGGGTAACCACCCGGACTTGATCGCCCCGCGCACTGCCGGGTGGACGGATGCCCGGTGTCACCAAGAGAAAATCCGCCCCGAGACTCTTCCGGAGCATAGCCGCCTCCCGGGCTGAAGCAACCACCCCGTCCAAACCGGCTTTCTTCGCCAGCTGAGCCAGGTTGACCACCTGCGTTTGGACCGGGTCCTGGATGCCCAACTCCCGCAAGTCTTCCTCTCCCAGACTGGTCAGGACCGTAACCCCGATTACTTTGATCCCGGCCTGGTGACAGACCTCCGCCGCCCGCGCCATCATCGCATAACCCCCGGCGCAGTGGAGATCAATCATATCCACTCCCGCCGCACACAACACCCGCAGGGTCCGTTCCACGGTGGTGGGGATGTCATGCAGCTTCAAATCGAGAAAGACCCGATACCCCATTCGTTTAAAGTCCTCAATCAACTTCAGGCCGGTTAAGGCGTAAAGCTCAAGGCCAACCTTGAGCCAGCAGCCGGTCCCTTGCAAGGCCTCCGCCAAAGCAAGGGCTTCCTTCCCGGAAGCCACATCCAAAGCCACGATCACCTTTTCATGCAGCGGATTGGCCCGGTTCGGACTGTTCTCCATCGGCGTTTCCTCCTTTTCCCGTTTGCGATCTTCTTTCCTACCCAGGCTTGCCCCGGTGATTCCTCCTCTCCCGAAACAGGGGAATCTTCCTCTCCCCAAGGCAAGCTTTATTCGGTTGTTTCTGCTTTTCTATCTTACCGTCATCAAGGGTGACAATCCGTTACGCCCCGGCAACTGGACAATTGGACAACCGCGCGACTTGGTGACCACCTTGTCTCCGGTCGTAAACACCCTATCGGCGGTGGGCGCGTCCCACAATCTCCCCCACCGCGGTGTAGCCTTTCTCCCGGCAGTAGGCTTCCAGCCCTTCAATGATTTCCAGCGGCGCCATAGGGTTGACGAAATTGGCCGTCCCGATGCTGACGGCGGTGGCGCCGGCCAGCATAAACTCGACCGCATCCTGCCAAGAGCTGATCCCGCCCATGCCGATGATGGGCAACTTAACCACCTGGTAAACTTGATAGACCATGCGCACGGCCACCGGCAGCACCGCGGGGCCGGAGAGTCCGCCCATGAGATTGCCCAGCACCGGCCGGCCGGTCTTAATGTCAATCCGCATCCCCAGGAGGGTATTAATCAATGAGATTATATCCGCCCCGCCGTTTTCCACCGCTTTGGCCATCACCGCAATATCGGTGACATTGGGTGAGAGTTTGGCGATCAGCGGCAGCCGGGTGTGGCGGCGGGTCACTGCCAAGACTTCCTCGGCCCGCTTGGGATCGGTCCCGAAGGCCAATCCGCCATCCTTAACGTTGGGGCAGGAGATGTTGACCTCCAAAGCGGCAATACAGGAATCTTCCGGCATGGCCGCGGCCAGCAGCGCGTAATCATCCAGGGAAAAACCGGAGATGTTGACGATGACGGGAGTATTCAGTCTCTCCAGTCGGGGCAGACAAGCGGTGAGAAAGGCCTCTAAACCCGGATTTTCCAACCCGACGGCATTCAGCATCCCGGCGGGGGTCTCCGCCACCCGGGGCGCCGGATTGCCGCGGCGCGGCCAAGGGGTGATCCCTTTGACCGTAATCGCCCCCAAAAGGGACGGGTCGTAAAAAGCCTTATATTCCTCGCCAAAGCCATAGGTCCCGGAGGCGGTCAGCACCGGGTTTTTTAATTGCAAAGGGCCCAGGCGGGTGGTGAGGTCAATCCCGGTCATCCCAGATCACCTCCCGGCCGCCAAAGACGGGGCCGTCCCGGCAGACCCGTTTGCGGGCCAAGGCGCCATCAGCCGTCCGGACCGTACAGGCGCAGCCCAAACAAGCCCCGACCCCGCAAGCCATGCGCTCCTCCAAGGCCACTTCCACCGGCACCCCGGCTTGAAGAAGAAGACCGGTCACCGCCTGTAACATCCCTTGGGGTCCGCAGGCGGCCGCCCTAATCATTCCCGGTCCGTTCCGGGTCTTGCCATCCACAATGGTCACCGGCGCCAAGTCCCGGCAGTGGCTTTCTTGACAGCCGGTTTCTGCACAACCCTCTTCTTCCTGAAGAAGATCTTTTCCGCGCAGTTCAGCCCGTAAGAGGTCGGTCACCGGCCCGCGTATTCCCATACTCCCGTCCATGGTGGCGACGGCATAATCCACCCTGAGCGGAAAAAGGGCTTCCCGGCCGACGATCTCAATAAACTTCCGGTTTTCCCCGCCCCAGAGGACTTTCACCTTAACCCGGGCGCGGTCCACCGCGGCGGCCAAGGCCACGAGGGGAAAGAGGCCGATCCCCCCGGCGACCAGCAGCAGTTCCCCCGCCGCCGGTACGGTAAACCCGTTCCCCAGCGGACCGATCACGCTTAAGCTTTCCTCCGCCCGTACCCCGGTGAGCAACGCCGTCCCCCGGCCGGCCACCCGGTAAAAGAGGGTAATCTCCCCCTTGTCCCGGTCAATCCCGGCAATACTGAGGGGGCGGCGGAGCAGAGGATCGGTAGAGTTGCCGACTTTCAGGTGGACAAATTGCCCGGGCCGGGCGGTGGCCGCCACCTTCCCCCTGAGGACAAGCCGGTAGAGGTCAGCCCCCGGGGCCAGCGGCCGGTTTTCAAGCACCGTTTCCCGGTGCACCATCGTCATCCCCCATTTCCTTCCCTTAATCGTTCTTGCCCAAAAATCGCTTGGCAATAATCAACACAACCTGGTTAAACAGCCTTGTTGACCCAACGGATAACATAATCGGTCATTTAAGCCCAACTTTTCCAAGCCGGTGCCCTTTTATCGGTGGTTCAAGTTTATTAACAAAAAAACTTATTACAGAGAAACTTGTCTGGAGATGCTTTATTACAGGGCAATCAAACTCGGCAAGGTTTCTTCCAACACCTGCAGCCAGGCCTCGGCCGTATCAAGGCTGGTAAAGCAGGGAATGCCCTGTTCCACGGCGGCCCGGCGGATGGCAAAGCCGTCGCTGGCCGGCTGCCGGCCGTGGGTGGTGGTATTCACCACACATTGAATTTGGCCGCTGCGGATCTGGTCCCGGATCGCCGTGGAGCCGGTATGGAGTTTAGCCACGGTCTCCACCTCCAGGCCGGCCTGGCGCAAAGCCGCCGCCGTTCCGGCGGTGGCGATGATCCGGAAGCCCAGGGCATGGAACCTCCGGATCAGGGGGATCCCTTCGGCTTTATCCCGGTCGGCCAAAGTAGCCAGTAAAGTGCCGGCGGCCGACATCTGCAGGCCGGCGGCAAGTAAAGCTTTGTAGAGCGCTTTCCGGTACTGGTAATCAAGGCCCATCACTTCGCCGGTGGATTTCATCTCCGGCCCCAGGGAAGGCTCGGCCCGGTGCAACTTGGAGAAGGAGAAAACCGGCACTTTCACGGCGACCTTTTCCCCCGCCGGCTGCAAGCCGGGAGTGACCCCCAATTCCGGCAGGGTCGCCCCTAAAATGACCCGGGTGGCCAAGTCCACCATGGGAATCCCCGTCACTTTGCTCAAAAAGGGCACCGTCCGGCTGGCGCGGGGATTTACTTCGAGCACGTAAACCTCGTCCTGGTAGATGACATACTGGATATTGAGCAAACCTTTCACCCGCAGATGCCGGGCGATGGCCGCCGTCAGCCCGGCGATGGCCGTCTGTTGTTCCGCCGGGATCCGCCGGGGCGGATAGACGGTAATCGAATCACCCGAATGGACGCCGGCCCGTTCCAGATGCTCCATAATCCCGGGAAGGTAAACTTGCTCCCCGTCGGCGATGGCGTCGACCTCCACTTCTTTCCCCAGCAGATATTGGTCGAGCCAGATCCTCTGCCCGGGGAATTCCTGCAGGGCCTGGCTTAACACCGTACGGAGCTGTGCTTGGTCGTAGACGATCTGCATCGCCCGGCCGCCCAGCACGTAGGAGGGGCGGACCATTAACGGAAAGCCAATCGCTGCGGCCAGCTTTTCCCCCTCCGCAAGGCTGGCCACGCAACCGCCCCGGGGCCGGCGGGCGCCGATCGCCTGCAACACCTGGTCGAAAAGGCCCCGCTCTTCAGCCCGGTCGATATCCTCCACCGCCGTCCCCAGAATCCGATACCCGCGCCGCGCCAATCCTTGGGCGAGGCCAATCGCTGTCTGCCCGCCGAACTGGACAACGACCCCTTCCGGCTTCTCCCTGTCCAGGACGGCACAGACCTCTTCCAGGGTTAAAGGCTCAAAATACAGGCGGTCGGCCGTGTCAAAGTCGGTGGAGACCGTCTCCGGGTTATTATTGATGATGATGCTTTCCACGCCGGCCCGGCGCAAGGCCTTGACGGCATGGACCGAACAGTAGTCAAATTCAATCCCCTGGCCGATGCGGATCGGTCCGGACCCCAAGACCACCACTTTCCGGCGGTGGCCGGCCTTCCCCCCCTTCTCTCCTTGTTCTTCCCTCTCTTTCTCCGCTTTCACCCCTTCCTTTTGTTCCGACCGTTCTTTCCCATCCTCCCCTCCGGTGTAACAGGAGTAAAAGTAGGGGCTGGCTGCCGCGGACCCACTGACACCGGCACCTGCATCAGCGCCGGCGCCGACTGCCTTAAAGACCGGCTGCAGGCCGTGGCGCTTCCGGAAAGTGTAGACCTCTTCCTCGTCGGTCCCCCAGAACCGGGCCACTTCCCGGTCGGCATAACCCAGGCGTTTGGCTTCTGCCAAAGCCGCCAGGTCGAAGGGCCTGGCTTCCAGCACCGCGGCAAAGTCCACAATCTCCTTGATTTTCGCCAAAAAGAAGGGGTGCCACCGGTTCAGCCCGGCCACCTGTTCGACGCTCCAGCCCCGGCGGAAGGCTTCGGCAATGATGAAGAGTTGATCATCCTCCGGGCGCCGGCACTTCGCCGCCAGTTCCCCGTCGCTTAACCGCGCCAGCGCCGGGTCGTATAGGCCAAAGACCTTCAGCTCCAGGGAACGGACGGCTTTTAGCAAAGCGGTTTCCAAATTATGCCCCAAGCCCATCACCTCCCCGGTGGCTTTCATCTGGGTACCCAGGGTCCGGTCGGCCTCGGAGAACTTGTCAAAGGGCCAGCGGGGAATCTTCACCGCCACGTAATCCATCACCGGTTCAGAAAAGGCTGAAGCCTGCCCGGTCACTGGGTTCTTCAACTCGGGCAGGGTGTAGCCGACGGCAATTTTCGCCGCCACTTTGGCAATGGGGTAGCCGGTAGCCTTGGAGGCCAGGGCGCTGGAGCGGCTGAGCCGCGGGTTAACCTCGATGACCACGTATTCCAGCTTCTCCGGGTGGAGGGCAAACTGGACATTGCAGCCACCCTCAATCCCCAGGGCCGCCACGATCTTCAAGGCCGCCTGTTTTAAACACGTAATTTCCCGGTCGCTCAACGTCTGGCAGGGCGCCACCACTATACTGTCGCCGGTGTGGATGCCGACGGGATCCATGTTCTCCATGGCACAGACCACCATTCTGTTCCCGTCCCGGTCCCGCAAGACCTCAAACTCAATCTCCTTCCACCCGGCCACGCTCTTTTCCACCAACACCTGCCCAATCATACTGGCCAGCAAACCGTTTTGGACAATCCTTTTCAGTTCTTCACCGTTACGGGCAATCCCGCCCCCCGTCCCCCCGAGGGTGAAGGCGGGACGCACAATGACCGGGTAACCGATGGCCTCGGCAAAACTTAGGGCCTCCTCCACCTTGGTCACGATCCTGCTCTCCGGCACCGGCTCGTCAATCGCCTGCATCAGCCGGCGGAATTCCTCCCGGTCCTCGGCTTTTTTGATGCTTGCCAGGGGGGTCCCGAGGAGCGTAACCCCGCAGCGCTGCAAAACGCCGCTCTGGGCCAATTGGAAAGCCAGATTCAGACTGGTCTGGCCGCCCATGGTCGGCACCAGCCCGTCCGGTCTTTCTTTCTCAATGATCCGGGTCAGAAACTCCGGGGTTAACGGTTCAATATACACCTGGTCGGCACTCTCCCGGTCGGTCATGATCGTCGCCGGGTTGGAATTGACCAGGATCGTCCGGATCCCCTCCTCCCGTAACGCCCGGCAGGCCTGTGTGCCGGCATAATCAAACTCGGCCGCCTGCCCGATGACGATGGGCCCGGAACCGATCACCATCACCTTCTGCCAGTTGCCTTTTGGCATCTTTTTACCTCCCTCCGACCTCTTCTTTCTTTTCTCCGAAATCACCCCGCCGGTCCGGGGACCGCCCTTTCCGGTGGAAAAGGCATCCCCGCTTGTCACGGCGGAGATAACCGGTTGGGTCATCCCTTCATCGGATGTTTCCATCCCCTCGGTGTGGCATTTCCATCCTTTCCTTTGGGACAGTAGCCCGCCGGAATGGTTCTACTGTTTAAGACAGCACCTTCCGGTCTTTCATCACCAGTTGGCCGCCGACCCAGACCATCACCGGGAAGCCCTGGAGTTCCCGCCCAAGAAAAGGCGTATTGTGGCTTTTCGATTCCATCGTTTCCGCGGTCACTACTTCCCGCCACGCCGGGTCAAAAAGAACCAGGTCGGCCGGGGCGCCTTCCGCCAGGGTACCGCCGGGCAGCCCAAAGCGGCGGGCCGGATTCACCGCCCAAAGTTCAACCAACTTCTCCGGGGTCAGCTTTCCTTTGGCCACCAGTTCCTGCCAGACTGCCGCCAATGCGGTTTCCAGTCCGTTGATGCCGAAGGAGGCTTCGGCAAAGGGTTTCGCCTTCTCTTCCCAGGTGTGGGGGGCATGGTCGGTGGCCAGCATGTCAATGGCCCCGTCCAGCAGGCCTTCCAGCAAGGCTGCCTGGTCCTCCCGGCTGGGCAGGGGCGGGTTGACTTTATAGCATGTGCCGGTGAGCGGGACATCCTCGTCGGTGAAGAGCAAGTGATGGGGATTGACCTCGGCCGTAAGGTCAACACCGGCTGCTTTGGCGGTCCGGATCAGCCGGAGACTTTCTTTGGTCGAAACATGGGCCAGGTGGAGGCGGCCCCCCGTCTCCTTGGCCAGCAACGCATCCCGGGCCACCATCACACTTTCGGCGCTGGCCGGGATTCCCCGCAAACCCAGGCGGACGCTGGTTTCTCCCTTCCGCATCACCCCCGCCCCCGCTAAATTTTCATCTTCACAATGGCTGATCACGGGACACCCGGTCAGTTTCGCATATTCCAAGGCCAGCCGCATCACCTCGGCGCTTTGGATTCCTTTGCCGTCGTCGGAGAAAGCCACCGCGCCGCCGGCCTTCAGGTCCGCCATCTCCGTAAGCTCCCGCCCGTCCATGCCCTTGGTCACCGCCGCCACCGGATAGACCCGGGCTTTCCCGGCCCGCTCCCCCTGGAGGCGGACATATTCCACCAGGGCCCGGGTATCAATCACCGGCCGGGTGTTGGCCATGGCCAGGACAGAGGTGAAACCGCCCCGCACCGCCGCCCGCGCCCCGCTTCTCACCTCTTCTTTCTCTTCCTCGCCCGGTTCCCGGAGGTGCGCATGAACGTCGATCAATCCGGGGAAAAGGTACTTACCGCTCCCGTCCACCACGGTCACCTCCCCAAGGCCGGCACAGCCCAGGAAAGCCGTCACGGCCGCCGGGGACAGCTCTTCCCCCACCACCACCTTGACGATCCGGCCCTCCCGCGCCAGGAGACTGCCGCGGCCGGTGATCCGGTTCGCCGGGTCAATGAGGTGCGCATTTTTAATCCAGAGCAAGATTTCTTCCACCTCCCAGCATTAAATAAAGCAAAGCCATCCGGACCGCCACCCCGTTGGTCACCTGTTCCTCAATGACCGAACAGGCACTGTCCGCCAGGTCGCTGGCGATCTCCACCCCCCGGTTAATCGGCCCCGGGTGGAGGACGATCGTCTCCTTCCCGGTCTTCCCGAGGCGCTCTTTGGTTAGGCCGTAGAGCCGGTGGTATTCACGGACGGATGGAAACAACCCCCGCGCCTGTCTCTCCAGTTGCAGGCGGAGGGCCATCACCGCGTCGGCGCCGGGCAGTTCCCGGTCTAAATCATAGGAAATTTTGACCCCCAAAGACCCCATTTCCGGGGGGAGCAAGGTCGGCGGGCCGACCAAAACCACCTCGGCGCCGAGTTTCTTCAGGCCCAGCGCATTGCTGCGGGCAACCCGGGAGTGGAGGATATCCCCGACAATCACAATCTTCCTCCCGGTCAAACTTCCCAGCTTCTCTTTGAGGGTAAAGAAATCCAGCAACGCCTGGGTGGGATGGGCATGCTCGCCGTCGCCGCCGTTGATGACGGCCGCCTTGAGCTCCCGGGCCAAAAAAGCGGCCGCGCCGGAACTGGCGTGCCTAATCACCACCAGGTCAATCGCCATCGCCTGCAGGGTCTTGGCGGTGTCATACAGGCTTTCCCCCTTGTTGACACTGCTCTGGGCCACCGAGAAATTGGTCACATCGGCCCCCAGGATTTTGCCGGCCGTTTCAAAGGAAGTCCGGGTCCGGGTGCTGTTCTCGTAAAACATCAGCGCAATCGTCTTTCCCCGGAGGACCGCCTCCTTTTTCACCGGCCGCCGCAGAAGCTCTTTCATTGGCCCCGCGGTTTCCAGGACAAATTTGATCTCCGCCGCCGTCAAATCGGCCATGCCCAAGAGATGCCGGTGTCGCCACTCCATAAGACAAGACCTCCTTTCAAACTTGTTCGTTATTCCAAAGATCCGCACAAGGCGGCACAAAAAAACCTCCTGGCCAAAGGCAGGAGGAATTGCAGCACAATCCAGCCGTCCCTTGGCTACCTCACAGGATAACCTTAAAGGGCTGTTGCAAAGCAAGGGGTTTACCCGGGATAACAAAATAAGCTGCCGGCAAGCGCAGGCAGCTTAATATTCCTATTCCGCTGTATATAAAACTTTTCCTTATTGCTGCCTTACTTGCCTCGCGGGACAAGATTTAAAGGCTTCACTTTAACTTTTCGATTTGCTATTTTATCCGATCTAGTCTGAGAAGTCAACAAATAATTTGGTGTGAGGACAAAACAGAGTCTATTTATCCTTTCCTTAAATTATCGGTTAACTGCAAGTGCCTGCTTTTTACCCGGGCACCACTCCACAAGAAGAACATTTCAAAAAGTACAAGATAAAATAGCGAACCCTTACAACTGAAAGAAGCAGCCCCCCAAAAAAGTTATTGGTAAAAATGGTGACAATGTGGCGAATAGTGATGGAAACCTATTTTATTCTTTTTATGGGAAGTTAATCCAGAAAGTAACAAGGCATGAAGAAGAAAATGACCTAAATGAAGGGCTTTTATTTATATAGGGCCCAACATCCGCTACCGGGATTCATCGGCCCAAAAGCCGGCAGTTCCCAGATTGCAAAAGGACAAGCATCATTAAGCCAACTATCCCCGCCGGTGCCAATTTGGTTTGGGCTTTAGGAACGGCTACCTATATTATAAAACGCCGAGAGCAGTATATGGATTGGATTTGTCTAGCAAAGAGTCGAGAAAGTTATGCTCCGGCATAATTGAGCTTGTCAGTTTTGACCAAAACAATGATATATTTTATATCATCGATTCTCTCTTTGAAAATGTTACCATCGTAAAAAGGAAAGGAATTTGGTTATTATATCTTATATGATCTTGGTCCCTATGGCCCGGATATATAAAGTGGGTCCACACGGACCCACTTTCTGTAACTTATAAGTACGAACACTTATATATTCAATTCTACCCCTTTCCGGGTAGTAAGAAGGCAAACGAGTCTCTTTTTTTACCGCCCGTCTTCAAACACAGCCCGTTTTACCGGCGAATTTTGCCGCCTTACCCAGTTCAGCTTCGATCTTTAATAGCCGGTTGTATTTGGCGTTCCTTTCTCCCCGGACCGGCGAGCCCAGTTTAATCTGTTCCGCTCCCAAACCCACCGCCAGGTCGGCAATAAAACTGTCGTTCGTATCACTTGACCGTAAAGAGACCGTCACCGCCAAACCGTTCTGTAAGGCCAAAACGCCGGCGTCATATGCCTCACTCACCGTTCCAATCTGGTTTACCTTTAAAAGCAAAGTGTTTCCGGCTTTTCGCTCAATCCCCATCCTTATTCTTTCGGGATTGGTCACAAACAGGTCATCACCGACGATCTTCCGGTCGGGGAGCGCCGCCGTCAACTTGGCAAAACTCTCAAAATCATCCTGGTCGAAAGGATCTTCAATATAAACCAGGGGATATTGCTTCGCCAGGCAAATATAGTAATCAATCAATTCGGCCGGTTCCATCTCCCGCCCGCCTACTTGATACAGTCCTTTATCATTCAAATATAGATCACTGGCTGCCACATCCAGGCCAAGGGCAACTTTACCGCCGTAACCGGCCTGTTGGGCCGCTTCCAGCATCAGTTCAAAGGCTTGACGGGTATCGCTAAGCGGCGGAGCCAGCGCCCCCCCGTCATCCGCTATTAAACCGAACATCTGCCGCAAATTCTTCTCAAGGAGGTAACGGGTCTCCACCAAAGCTTCCAAAGCATCGGCAAAACAAGAAAAACCGTCGAAGATCAATATATAATCCTCAAAGTCAAGGGAGGAAGGTGAATGTTTGCCGCCGGAAAGCACCGTCGCCAATGGAACCGGCAAGCGGACACCACCCAAACCGCCCAAATAGCGGTAGAGCGGTAAACCGGCCGTTGCCGCACCGGCTTTGGCCACCGCCAAAGAGACCGCCAGGATTGCGTTCCCGCCCAGCCGCTGTTTATTTTTCGTCCCGTCAAGCTCAATCAGTAAATTGTCGATTCGCCTCTGGGCAAGCACATTCTCCCCAATCAGTTTCGGGGCGATCTCCCGGTTCACGTTTTCCACCGCCTGCTTGACGCCCAAACCCCTGTACCGTTTCCCGCCGTCGTAAACCTCCCACGCCTCGTACTTCCCCTTCGAAGTACCGCTGGGCACCGAAGCCTCCACCAGAATACCGTCGGCGGTGACTAACTCCACCTCCACCGTCGGCCGGCCCCGGCCGCTAAGGATCTCCCTTGCGCTTATCCGTTCAATGACACTTTTCATTACTTATCTTCTCTCCTCTATATATTGATAATCCCCTTTCCGCTTTATAAAAAAGAGGCGGGCCGAGGGCGCCTCTTTTCCCCTTACGGCGGGCATATTACTGCGCCGCTTCTTAAGGAATCCCCGCAGGTTAACGGACGAGAAGAACCCGTAGATTCATCACATTGGTTCCGGTGTGGCCGGTAATCAACGCATCATCCAGCTTGATCAGCGCCGGTGCACTGTTATGATTCTTAATGGCATAATCGAGATCGACCCCCAATTCTTTGGCTCGCTCGAATGTTAAAGAGTCGACGATCCCTCCCGCGATCCCCGTCGGTCCATCCGTTCCGTCCGTATCCACCGATACGCAAACCACTTCCGCCGGTTGTTTAAACTTTTGGGCAAAGGCCAACACCAGTTCTTGGTTGGGCCCTCCCTCCCCACAAGCATCATGGATGGTTACGGTGGTCTCACCGCCGGAGATTAAAGCACATGGCGGCACGAACGGACGTTGGCGGGCCACGATCTCCTTGGCGATCCCGGCAAAGCAAATCCCCACATCCTTCGCCTCGCCTTCAATCGTCGAGGACAGAATAACCGGGTTATACCCAAGTTCCGAAGCCCGTTGGGCCGCGGCTTCACAAGCGCTCACCGGATCGCCCACGCTGAAGATGGAGGTTTTCATCCCTTCCAGCGTCTTCACTGTTTCCAACTCCGGCCTTTTTCTTCCATCCATCAGATAATTTTTAATCGAGGGGGCAACCTTCTCTAACAGATCGTAAAATTCCAAAACATCAAGGGCATCCTGGAAAGTGGAGGGATCCGGCAGGGACATATCAGGCCAGGGCATCCCTTCCGGGGCGGTATTTAAAGTGAGGGTAACCGCTTCCGCCGGTTGAATATAAGCCACCAGCCGGCCGCCTTTCATCTGACAGAGATGTCTGCGGACAATATTAATTTCGCGAATCGTCGCCCCACATTTCAGGAGTAGATCGGTGAGATCTTGCATCTCCTCAAGCGTAATGCCTTCCGGGGGCGAAGTAACCAACGCGGAAGAACCGCCGGTAATCGCCGCAAAAACCAGATCCCTTTCGCCCGCCTTCTCCACGACCTTTAGGATCTTGCGGGCGCCGGCTACACTGTCCTCGTCGGGGATCGGGTGGCCGGCTTCGTGAATTTCGATCCGGCGCAGGCGTCTTTTTTCGCCCCTTTTCACCACCACAACCCCTTCGGTAATGTGATCCCCCAGGATATCCTCCAGCGCTTCCGCAATCGGATAAGAACCCTTGCCGGCGCCTACCACGTAAATATGTTCAATCTCTTTTAGGTTGAAGACCTTTTCACCGACGTAAAGAAGGTCCCCCTCCAGTCTGACCAGCCTATATGTGCCGGTCCCCGGATCGGCCCCTTTAATCCCCGCCTCAATAATTTCCAAGGCATCCCGGCGGGCTCTTTGGTGTCCATGAGCAACCAGCGCATCGAAGTTTTGCACAATCCTTGCTTTGTTCCCAAGAGTATTCATGCCAGTTCCCATCCTATCACTAAGTAATCTTGATTCCCCTTTAGAGAAGGGGAGGTTAGGTCAAATGAGAAAAAGGCTTAGTTAAAATCACCGTTACGGAAGGATAATGATTTACTGTGACCAACGACCAATAAGCGAGCGTCCTTGCTTTTTAATTGCTTCGTTCCCGGCCACGGGATTTTAAACTAAGCCAAAATTAATTTGAGCATTTAAATCGTTACTGCTGCCTCTTCAGCTTTTTTCCTTTGCTTATAGGACTTAACCGCCACGGTCAAAACAATCAGTAAGGACAAACCGATAAATAAGCCGGAGATCGGACGGACGAAGAAGACCCGCCAGTCACCGCCGCTCAGGATTAAAGAACGCCGGATCTCACTCTCCAGCATCGGCCCCAGGACAAGACCCAAAACCGTCGGGGCCGTGGGGAAGCCGGCGAGCGCCATCAGATAACCAAAAAGGCCGAGGAGTAAAGTAATCCAGACATCAAACAGATTATTCCGCAAGGCAAAGGAACCCACCATCGCCAAAATCACCAACATGGGGGCTAAAAAATAATTAGGCACTTTCAGGATCCGCACGAAAAACTTAATCCCCACCAGTTGGATCAGCCACATAAAGATATTGGCGATCAGGAGCGTAGTGAAGATGCCCAGGATAATCTCGGGCTGTTTCGAGAAAAGCTGGGGTCCCGGTTGTAAGCCGTGGATCATCAGTCCTCCCAATAAAACGGCCGTCACACTGTCACCCGGAATGCCCAAGGTAAGGAGGGGGATCATCGCCCCGCCGGTGATCCCGTTATTGGCCGCTTCCGACGCGATTACCCCGTCCGGGCTTCCTTTCCCAAACTCCTCCGGATTTTTGGAAAACCTCTTCGCCTGGTCGTAAGCGATAAAAGAGGCAATATTACCGCCGGTCGCCGGGATAATCCCGATGAGGGTCCCGATTATACTTGAACGTATAACGTTGATCTTATGCCGCCAGACTTCTTTGAGCGAAGGGATGAAATCCGACAGGTTCAGGGTAGTCGTATGCAACTCCCTGGTCTCTTCTTCGGAAAGGCTCTGCAAAATCTGGGGAATCGCATAAAAGCCAATCAAGGCCGGCATGGTGGCGATTCCGCTCATTAAATTGACATTACCGAAGGTAAAGCGAAAATCACCCATGATTGGATCCACCCCGAACAGGGAGAGCCAAACCCCGATCAATCCGGCAATGATCCCTTTAATCAACGATTTCCCGGAAACCGTAGCAATGATCATCAACCCAAACAAAGCCAGAGCCGCATATTCGGGCGGACCAAAGCTCAAAGCAAACTTGGCTACTTGCGGAGCGAGCGTGGCCAGAATCAACCAGCTGATAAAACCGCCGAAAAAGGAAGCCGTCGCCGCCCAGCCCAAGGCTTTGGCTGCCCGTCCCTGTTGGGCCATGGGATACCCATCAAGCGTAGTCACCACCGCCGAGGGGGTCCCAGGGATATTCAAGAGCACGGCCGATACGGCGCCCCCGGCGATTCCCCCCACGTAAACCCCTAACATCATACCGAGCGCATGAATGGGGGAAAAAGAATAAGTAATCGGTACCAGTAAAGCAATACCCATCGTTGCGGTCAAGCCGGGCAGGCTACCAAAGACCAACCCCATAAAGGTACCGACAAAAGTCCATAATAAAGCCACCGGATCCGTTAGCACTTGCATCACCATTGAAAAAGAAGATGCTGTTTCCATATCTCTTCCCTGCCTTAATAAAGTCCTTTACGCCAACGGTATCTTAAAGACGTAGACGAAGAGGAGATAAATAACCCCTGTATAAACCCCTGCCAAGACCAAGGAACGCCAAACTGACCGTTTTTCCGCAGGAACCAAGAACAATGAGGCACCCGCGACAAAGAGAAAAGACACTACCAGAAACCCCAGATACCGCCAGAGAATCACCAACAGCAAACACATGAGAATGACCAGTAAACTCCGGCGGGGGATATAAGGTATAATCCGCCAAATCCGTTTGGTTTGGGCTTCCTCCTCAGACGGTACCCCTTTTTTGGCTCTTTTTTTCTTCCAGAGCATCAAAGTTAACAAGCAGGCATTTAAGATCAAAATCGACCAAAAGGTGATGAGGGGGAAGGTCCGGGGGCCAATGCCCCCGGGTAAGGTAAGATCAGAGACATACTGCGCCTGGTAGATAAAGAAGAGGGCGCAAATTGATAAAATTGCGATCACCCAGTATTCAGCAGCTCTTGACTTCATCGTCAAAACCCCTTTAGCCTTGTCCTTAATAAACCTTACGCGCCACTTCCGCCAGGGCTGAAGTCACACTCTGAACATATGCATCCAACTCATCCCCAGTAATCGGGTTGCAAACAAAACCGGCTTCGGCCGCATATTTCTGGAATTCCTCCGTCAACATTGCTCCGCGGAAGATCTCGGCTAATTTCTCTTTAACTTCTTTATTCAAACCAGCCGGGGCCACCAAATAAGAGATTTGGACAACCGGCCCGTAGGGGAAGACATCATATCCCATCTCCTCAAAAGTCGGAACATCGGGGAGGGAAGCCAAACGTTCCTTCCGGAAAGTCCCAAGGGCTTTAAGTTCTCCGCTTTTAATCTGATTGATGGTCTCCGAAGGTTTCAGAACCACCGCATCAATATGTCCACCCAATACTGCAGCCAGCGCTTTAGCCGCGCCGTCAAAGGGAACCTGCCTGATGGTACTGCCAACGCTTTGGGCGGCCAAAACCGCATCGGCGTGGTTCACGTTTTTGCTTCCGGCCGTCCCAATGGTGATTTTGCCTGGGTTTTCTTTTACATCGGCCATGAATTCATGAAGATCATTCCATTTGGCGTTTTTGCTGACCGCCAAGAGCATCGGGTCCTCGGAGATCAGGCAGATGTTGGTAAAGCGATCGCTTTTCCAGGAGAGCTGGTTCTGGGCCATCAGGCTCAAAATCGTACTGGAGGCCAAGCCGACCGTATAACCGTCCGGCCGGGAAGTAATTAGTTCGGTAAGGCCAACCGCGCTGTTGCCACCCTCTTTATTGACCACCACCGTATTGATGCCAAACTCTCTTTTGATAATCGGTTGGAGTTTGCGGGCCATGATATCGGTCGCTCCGCCCGGCGACCAGGGAACAATGATGGTAATCTCTTTCTTGGGTTGCCACGCGGCAAAAATAGCTGTGGACGAGAGCAAAACCATGCCTAAAACCAATACCAATGCTACTTTGTGCAATGTTTTATTCATCTGTTTTTCCTCCTTATGCTTTTTCCCTGAAACCGTCTGTTCTGAAACCTTTCCCAATAAATGTCGTTCCCAAACTTGCCCTTACCAACTAATTTTCCTCGGCCAACACCTCCTCCACCGCCGTTTTAAGGTTTAAGATATGATCATACATCGCCTTTCGCGCGGCTTGAGAATCTTTCTCCCGCAAGGCTTGATAGATCATCCGCATTTCTTTCTCCGTCGGCACCGCCCGGTTTGCTAATTTCAGCGTTGATTGCCGAATACGATGGATCTCGTCTTGATAGCCATCAATTATCCGGTAAATCTCCTTATTTCCGCAAAGACGCCAGATTATTTTATGTAAGACACTGTCTGTCTCGTAGATACACTTTTCCTTCAGTTCTCCGATCTTCCCGGGGTTTTCCCCTTGTTCAGTATAGCTCGCCAACAGGACAAATTGCTGATCTAAGATCTGGATATCCTCATCCGTAATCTTCTCCGCAGCTATTTCCGCCGCATATGGTTCCAAGAGTAACCTGACTTGGCAGATATCTCTTGCTTTCTCCAGCGAAACCGGCGCCACAATCGTCCCCACCTGGGGTTTGACCAGAACCAAGTTATCCTGCTGCAAACGGCGGATTGCATCTCTGACCGGCGCCCTACTGACATTGTACTTTTTGGCCATGCGCGCTTCCGAGATTAATTCACCCGGTTTGAGTTTTAAAGTATTAATGTCTGAACGTAACGCCTCATAAATTAAATCCGTGGTTGTCTTCCGCGTCTCCATGAAACACCTATGCTCCTTTTAAAGGATACTAGTATACTAGTATGCTTACAAGTATTTTAACACAGCATGTAGTTTGTGTCAACACAGGGTAACCTTGGTGTTATTCCCAACGCCTCAAGGTACCAAATTGAAAGAACCACCGGAATATACCGGCAACTACGGGGTCGTCTGGTGCCGGGCACCGCCCCGCCAGAGGCGTTGGTTTAAAATACATGTAAAACCTGTTCATAAAAGTAAAGGCTGTCCGTAAAGACAGCCTGTTTTTTTCTACGCCCTTCAACGGTTGGCTTCGGCAACAAGCTCAACAATGGACTTGGGCGTGCCGGGGCCTCCTCTTACCCCCTCGTAGCGCAGATAAAGCCCGTCACTTTTCCGGTACCAATAATAGGCGCTCCAGAAGATCGACACCGACACTTTAATCTTGACCGCTTCCACCTCTTGATCATTAACGGTTAGATACTCGGTCTTTTCTTTCGTCGCCATCATCTTGTAACACTTTATGTTGATGGGCTCAATGATCCAAAACTCGGTCTTCTCCGCGTCCGACCGGACAAAATCGGCGAGGGAGACATCTGGCAATTGATACCACGGCAAGGGATCAATCTTAAATTCCTTGGCGTATTCTTTACCCTTAAACTTTCCCTTGACCACCAGCCGATTACCTTCCCGTTCCGCCACCAAAGCGGTCCCCGCGCCCGGGTTCCTCAATTCCCAACGGAGGGTGGAATGATCTTGACGGCAAAGGAATTGCTGATACTCGTTGACATTCTCCACTTCCACGGTGTAACCCTCCGGCGCGGGCTTGATGCACACCTTACTCTCAAAACTGGTCTTCCCGGTTGTATCCCGGTAAAAATAGGTCTTTTCCGCCGCCTGAACCGGGAAACTGACAACCAGGGTAATAATAAGTAACAGAAAAAAGGATCTTTTCATCTTCAAAACACCACCTTTTTGATGGGCAATTTGCCCTTTTATTTTTGGTCCGACCGCCGGCCGGGTTAAAAATAAAGCCAAACTTGTTGTAACAAAAAAATAACCGGTCTAAAACTGGATGAAAGCAGGAAGTTTAAGTACCGGCTGGGAACTTACAAATGAAGGTGTTTTTTTAATTATTCCACTTTAACAATAAACGTTATAATTATTATCCCCCGTACTGAGAGGACGATGAAGCATGAAGGCGAAAGAAATTAGCTCCGCCCGGGCAATCCTGACCATCTTTGGCGGGGTGTTCATCTTAGTCTTTGCCCAGATCGTTAGCGGGCTGGCCTTTGATTTACCGCTGCCAACAGGTATAGCGTCGGTCATTTTTGGGCTTGCTTATGTAGCCCTGAGCTACCTTTTAATTCGGCTTTACTGCCGGTTAATATTAGCCATGGAAACCGAAGACTGCGCTATCGGCAAACCCAGCATTCCCCTTCCCTGGCTGGTCTGGGCCTTTCTCTTACCGGTGGCCGTTTCGGCTCTCCTCTTATGTTGTCCGGGCGAACTCAGCAAAAATCAGCTCAGTACAGCAGAGGCGATTAATCTTATTCTCAACCGGCTCGCTGTCGTCGGTTTGGGCGCGGGTGTCGTTGAGGAGATGGTCTTTCGCGGTTTAATCATGAAAACCCTGGAAAAACGCTGGGGGAAGCTATGTGCCATCATCTTTCCTTCAATAATATTTGGCCTTATCCATACCTTGGGAAACGAAATGAACATCATTGATTGCGTGCAACTTTTAATTGCCGGCACCGGTGTGGGTATTATGTTTTCTTTAATCGTTTATGAAAGCGGTTCGATCTGGGCAAGCGCCGTGGTGCATGGCCTTTGGAATATAATCATGATTGGCCCCTTCCTCCAGATTGGCACCGACCATACCAAAGATGTGCTTTTTTCCTATAAGTTGGCCACGAAATCGACTTTAATCACCGGCGGCGCCTTTGGGGTCGAAGCCTCAATCTTTGCCATCATCGGTTATTCGGTTGGTATCTTGTGGGCATTTTATTTGAGCAAAAAGAAAAAGCAAGGGGGCAAGCAACCCGTGCTTCCATAATGATCTGCCCGTGCTTCCGGGGCATGGTAAGGAAGAGAAGCATAACCCTCCAGTGGGCGCTTCTTTTCAGACTCACCCAACCGGTTCAGTCCATCCCCAAAAGGCGGTTGCCTCCACCACCCGTTCCTGGAGCAAAACCTCCCACTCCTTCTCCTCCATTCTTTTGATCCCCTTCAACTGCATGGCAAAGTTTTTCCACTTGTTGTTCCGCATCATGTTGCAGGTGTATTTAACCGTATAATGTCTGGGGTCCTCTTTCGCCAGCCAAAGATGGCCCCACGCCCTCATTACTTTGGCCAGCATCCCCTGGGTCCGGTGCTCATATTTCCGGCAGGGGATGCCGTTGACGGTTTCCTCCCCGACCTCCTTGATCAACATCTCACTGTATTTCCCCGCAAAGGTATTACCCACCATTAACTACTTGACGCCGTCTTTAAGATGTCTCAGCGCAACTTTACATAAATATAAGTGTCCATCGGGAAGTTCCCTTCCAGATCGGAAGCGATATAATGATACATATTGCCGACATCTATCCGGGCCGGGTCGAAGGCGAAGTATGCGGTGGAAACCTCCGGCGGCGCCGCCATAAGGGTCAGACCAAAGACCGGCAAGGCTAAGAAAAGCAAAACCTTTACGTCCTCTCACTCGCGGTTATTGTTTAAATCAATCTGGTACCAATCCAATTTTCTGGTTAAATACATGACCGCGGCGAGAATCAGGAACAGGCCCACGCTGCCCAACAAGAGCGCATAATCCTGATTTTGGAGCAGGATATAGAGAAAAGCATAGAGAAAGGCGAGCATTCCCGCCGTGAACAAAGGAATTGTTCTTTTCCCCAAAGCGCCCCGCACATAAGTCCCGATTAAGATGACCACACTGGCACTGGCCAAGACATAGGCCAGGCTAAAATTAATATGTTCCGAAAGGGAAAGCAAGAGGAGATAGAAGATACACAAAGCGCCTCCGACCAGCAGATACTGGATGGGATGAATTTTCCGCCCGCTAAATACTTCGGCAAGGAAAAAGACAAGGAAGGTGAGGCTGACAAACATAATCATGTATTTGGCCGCCCGGGTGGTTTGCGTATAAATATCCACCGGGGAGAACAGGTTTACCCCAAAGGCGGAGGCCAGCACCACCGCATCCTTCGTCTCGGTATCCACCCAAATTTGCGGGTAATTTCTGTTCAAATCAAGCACCTGCCAAGCGGCGGAAAAACCCTCGCTGTCAATCTGATACCGCTTCGGCAAAAACGCCCCGTCAAAACTGGGGTTGCTCCACGCGGACTTCAGATTGACCATCGTCGTTTTGCCTAACGGTAAAAAGTTCAGCGCTTGACTGCCTTTAAAATCAAGGTGCAACGCATAGTCGATCCGGCCCGCAGCATCGGCCGGGATAGAGGGGAGGTTAACACTGACCCCGGAAGTAAAAAGATCATTTCCCTGCTTAATCCCGGGTTCAAATAGGACCGCCTCGTCCCCCCATTTTAATTCCACATATTGATTAATCCCGCGCATATCCGAGATGTTCACGGAGATAAAAGCTTTATCCCATAACAAGCGGTCCGCATCGATATTCATGGTCCGTACCTTGTCAAAAGAAAAAACGCCCGCTACATCCAATTGGGCATTATAGACGATGGCTTTGTAGATTCCCCGGTAGCGGATTTCCGGCCGGATCTCCCCGCTAATCTCCAATGTTTCGGGTAAAAGCTGGATATATTTTGTTGCCGATTTGGTCTCCCCTTTGTCATCACGCCACGTTTGGAGGTAAGGAATAGTGACCACCGGGCCCCCAATGGTTTGCCTTCTGGACCATTTGGAGGTAATCTCGTTGATCGCCTCGCTTCTTCTGCCCGCCCGTTCATGGACGAGCGAATTGATGAAGGCAGAAGGGATTAAGAGCACGAAGATCAACAAACCGATAAGCACCAACCTGAGGCCGATACTGTCTTTCAGGCTTTTCGGGTCGGTCATCCTTCATCACCCCTTATAATCCTATGGCTTAACGCCGGCAGAGCAAGAAATAGGTACCTATTACCGCGCCTTTGTCCACGCCGTTAAACTCCCGGTCAAGTTGGTTTTCAGAGGTTTTTTAGCCATATTAAATATAAAATATATGTTTACCAATAGTTATGATATTTTCTACATTAATATAAATTTCCCTGCTTTTGGCAGGAAATTTAGCTTTCCGGACACATTAAAGTTTCTGAATAATAAATCCAGGCAACCCCATGGGCAAACCATAGAAAAAGAACCATGAAAATGCGCAAACAAATTTGGAACTCAACTCCGCCAATCATCGTCATAACATATATACCAGCCAAGAAAGATGTGATCTCATGAAAAAGAAGCCCTTTATTTTTATTCCCACCGGATTAATCGTTATTTCCCTCGCTCTTTGCATGAGCGTGGCCATCAAGAAAAGCGGCTCTGATTCCCAGCCCGCCAAAACAGTAGAGCTGATTTCAACAGAAGATTCGCCGGCTACCAGCGGTGATTACCAAAAAAACATCATTCCCGGCCCTGAGGCCAAAGCAATTATTGCCGACCTGGCCACCGAGGTCATGCAAGCGCTCAGCACCAAAGATACGGCAATGCTGGCGTCTTACGTTCACCCGGCCAAAGGGGTACGCTTCACCCCTTACACCCACGTCGATCCTGAGCGGGACCGGATTTTTACCCGGGACCAAGTCAGAAATTTCTTTCAGGATCATCAACGCTACCTTTGGGGTTATTATGACGGCAGCGGTGAGGAGATTATTTTAACCCCGGGCGAATATTATGAAAAATTTATTTATACCGCCGATTTTATCCACGCCGAACAGGTCGGGTACAACCAAGTCCTAAGCAGTGGGAATATGTTGGAAAATCAATTTGAGGTCTACCAAAATCCAATCATCGTCGAGTATTACTTCTCCGGGTTTAATCCGGCTTACGAAGGAATTGACTGGCAAAGCCTGCGTTTGGTTTTCGAAGAGTATGAAAATGAATGGCGCTTAACCGGGATTATCCATAACCAGTGGACGATATAATTAATACCTTTCAAGAACATCCGGATCAAGCGAACCACCCGTTTGACAAAACGATAAGTTCAGTCCATCCCAAAAAAGCGGTTGGCCTCCGCCACCAGTTCTCCCACAAAGGCCTCCCATTCTTCTGGTTCCATCTTTTTAATTTCTTTCAACTCCAGGCTGAAGTTCTTCCATACGTAATTTCTCTGTAGATGTGAGGCGTACTTTACTGTAAAATGCCGGGGATCGTCTTTCGCCAACCAAATATAGCCCCACGCTCCCAACAACTTAGCCAGAATCCCTTGCGTTCGGTGTTCGTATTTCCGGCACGGGATACCGTTGATTGTTTCCTCCCCGACATACTCGATGATCAACTCACCATATTTAGCCGCATAAGTATTACCAACCATAAACTTCTTGACACCTTCTTTCAGATGTCTTAGCGCAAACTGGAGGTCAATATGGAACAAGGAATAATCATAAAATGGTTCACGCTCGTATTCAAGAATATATGTCTTCGTCACCGGCTTTCCCTGTTGGTCATTGACTGTCGCTTTGATATTAAATACTTTCCTTGTAAAATCGATCTCTCCAATACTTTCGATCTCCTGTTTGGGGATGGTAAGGTCGTTTACAGGATTGCGGGCATAAAGACGCTCCGCCATCATGTAATCCCAATTGAATTTAATTTCCACAATGAAAACCAAGCCTTGATCGGGGAAGATCTGCGGATAGTCCTTGTAAATCACAATCGTATCCGGAGATTTTACATAAAGATAGGTATCCATCGGATATTTTCCATCAAGGTCCGAAGCAACATAATGATACATGTTGCCCACATCCATCCGCGATGGGTCGAATTTGAAATATTCAGTGACCCTCTCCTGACCAGCAGCAAAAATAGTCACCCCAAAAAGTAACAACACCAAGAAAAGGGTAATCACTCTCCTCTTCATTCCCATTTTAAACTCCTCCTTATTTTAGTTTTATTTATTCCTTTCCTCGAGGCGTCTGCTGAAAAAACCTGCTTTTTCTCCATATTCGAACATTCTTTTCGCATGCAAGCCGCTATGGATGATGCGGCGGGAGATCTTTTGCTTCGCCCGATACCGGGTTCCCGGTGCCGCCTATTCTTGTTTCAACATGTTCTGCTACCTTTTTTGTAAATTATACTGCGTTTGGCAATAGTTAAGATATTTCCGCATAAATAAAAATTTTCCTGCTTTTAGCAGGGAAAAAGCTCCACTTTTACCGTATGTTTCTATCGTCAATCTCTCTTCCCCATTAATCCCCTTTACCACCGTGTCTATTATCTCTTCCCGGAAAGGGGATTTTTGCCCCGAAGTCAGGAGATATAAATGCTCACAGGCACGCGCCATCGCCACGTACAAAAGATTCCGCTGCCGCTCAATTTCGAGTTTTTTATCGCTGGTACTTCTAAAATCCGGGCATGAGAACGGGATAACCCCTTTGCGCAGACCCACAACAAAGACGACCGGGAATTCCAAACCCTTGGCGCTATGAATCGTCAATTGCATTAATTTGAAAAACTTTTGACACGGCCATACTTTACCTTATAATATTATATAATATAGATTATTGCCGTATTTGCCAAAGATCCTTATTTACTCTTATTTTTAGGGAGGGCCCCATGATCCAGTTAAATGAGATCAGAAAAACTTACCTGTTAGGAAAGACCGAAGTTCCGGCGTTAAAGGGGATTAATCTCCGTATTGAAAAAGGGGAATTCGTATGCGTGATGGGTCCCTCCGGGAGCGGCAAGAGCACCCTCTTGAATATCATTGGCGGGCTCGACCAGCCGGACAGTGGCGAAGTAGTAATCGCCGGCCAAACGATAAACCGTCTCAACCGGAACCAACTGGCCGATTTCCGGGCGCAGCAAATCGGTTTTATCTTTCAGTCTTTTAACTTGATTCCCGTTTTGAACGTCTACGAAAATATTGAACTGCCCTTGCTGATCAAAAAAGAACCCATCAGCGAAAAGGAGAAACACGCCCGGATCACTCAGCTCATCGAAGAAGTGGGGCTCCAAGCGGCGGTCAACCACCGGCCGGACGAACTTTCCGGCGGGCAGCGGCAAAGGGTGGCGATTGCCCGGGCTTTGGTGACCCGCCCGCAAATCGTTTTGGCCGACGAGCCCACCGCCAACCTGGATTCGGCCACCGCCCACGCGATCCTCGCTTTGATGCGCCGTTTGAATGAGGAGGAGCAAGTGACCTTCATCTTCTCCACCCACGATCAATCGGTGACCAAGTACGCCACCAACCTCTACCACTTAAAAGACGGAAGGCTGGTGGACTAGGAAAGATGGCGCCGGTACGCAAAGAGATCGTCAAAACGTTGAAGCTTGCCGTCCGGAACATTGGGCGGCACCCGGTCAAAAACATGCTGGTCGGCCTCGTGATCCTCCTGGCCGCCAATGTCTTCTTGCTCACCGGCAGTCTGGCGGAGAATGCCCGGCAAAACTGGCGGGCTTTCCTGGCCGCCACTTTTGTGGGGAACGGGAATCTCACGGCTTACCAGGGCAAGGAGAAAGACTTTTCCCTGCCCGCCCTGACCCTCCCCGCCCCTTTGCTTTCTCCGCCAATCTATGCGAAACTGGAGGAGCTCGGGGTCTATTACACCAAACGGCTCAAAATCGGGGCCATCGTCTACAACGAGGAAAAGGGTGAACTGGCCGGGACGCCGGTCACCCTGGTCGGCGTGGATTGGCCGGTCGAAGAGAAACATCTGAACAATCTCCAACTGGTCGCCGGAGAAGTCCGGCCGGACCTGGCCGCGGGCGTGCTGGTCTGGGAAGAACTGGCCACCTATTACCAATGGCGCGTCGGCGAGGAGTTAACCCTGTTTGTAAAGGATATTGACGGCAATACCCTGCCCTTTACTTTCATCATCACCGGAGTGCTCAAGAACAAGACCGGCGAAGCCCTGGCCGGAACCGGCAGCTTCCCCCTCTTTCCCTTCGTCTTTGCTTCTTACGAGTACCTCGGTCTGCTGCTAGGACTGGAGGAAGACGCCGCCACGGACCTCGCCATCTGGGGCGGGCCGCCGGCCGCAGAAACCGCCCTGAAACGGCTGGCCCGCCGGCACGGCCTCCAGTTTTTCCACGGGGAACAAGGGTTTGAGGTGATCTGGGGCATTATTGAATTCATCTATTTCATCGGCGTCTTCCTTGAGCTTTTCATCTTGGTTGTGCTCATCGTCACCTCCTTTAACCTGAATCTAATCGGTTTTGCCGAACGGAGAAAAGAAATTGGCACCATGTATGCGCTGGGCGCCAAACCCCGCTGGATCGCGGGCCTGCTCCTGGCCGAGCTGGTGATCTTTGCGGTCACGGCCTTCGGCTGCTCCCTTTTGGTCTATTTTCTGCTCAGCCTGGTGACCAGCCACGGGCTTACCCTTGGCAGCGGACTCGGCTTGGCTTTCGCCGGGGCCAAGATCCACTTGCAACTGGTCCCTGCCACCGCGGGAGTTGCTTTCCTGGCCATTGTCGGGACGATGCTCGTCTCTTCAAGCTATCCTGTTTATTTAACCACCAAAATCAACCCGGTCGCCGTCTTTAAGGAGGCGGAACGATGAAAGGGCTTTGGCGGATTGCCGGACGGAACGCCTGGCGGCACAGATTAACCTCTTTGGTCTTATTGGCCGTCTTTATGCTGGCCACCTTTGCCCTCTTTTGGGTCTTCGGCTGGGGAAGGGCGATGGCCGACTCTTTGGCGGATTATCTCCGCAATTGTTACGGGGATCTCTCTTATGTGACTGCTTTCTTCGCCCGGGAAGAGCTGGAAGCAAAACTTTCCGGGCTTCCCCTGTCCCAGATAACCACCGAAGCCAAGATCAACGCCATGCTGGACAGCGCCGGGGTCAGTGACGTCATTACCCTGCGGGAGCTCTCCCCCGAGCTCATGGCCAAGGCCGGCCGCTTTCTCCGGCCAGTCCGGGGCAGACTCCCGGCTGCGGCCAATGAAATCCTCATCCCGGAGGTTTTTCACGAAGGTACTTTTGAACTGGGGGATACAGTCTATTTATCCACCTACACCCCGGACGGGGTATTAAACACCCTGCCTTACGCGATCGTGGGGAAAGGGATGAACCTTTTTGCCTTGATCACCCCGGAAAGCATGGATACCCTGTTGCATACCAAAAAACGGAACTTTTTGACCGTCCGGACCGGCCCGGAACTGGAATCGCGCGCTGAAGTCTTCAACACGGGGGAACAGATCACGGCGCTCCTCGCGGAGCAGGGTATCAAAGTTGAACAGGTCAAGTCCGTCTATGATGAACTGGACCGCCTTGGCTACTTGGTGGCAATGTTGCCGGGGCTGAAGGGCTTGATTATGGTCGTTTTGTTTCCGGTCATCGGCTCTGTCGTGGCGGCAATCGTCTGGATTTATTCGGTGAAAAGGCGGAAAGAAATCTGGACCTATCTGGCCCTGGGTTTCCGGGACCGGGCGATTGTCGCCCTGGTGGCCATGGAACTTTGGCTGGTCGCCGGCGCCGGAAGCATCCTGGGGGTGGTTTTGAGTCTCCTCTCCGCCCGCCTGGTGGAAGGGCTAAACATCTGGTTGAACTTCGGCTACACCTTCTCCCTGCCCTTATGGGCCAAATACAGCTGGAGCGACTTCTTCCTCATTTGCCTCTTCATCCTGGCCAGTGTTTCCCTGTGGCTTCTCCCGCCGTTAAAACGTGTCCTGAAAGCAAAACCATTCAGTTATTGAGGTATTGGGGAGGCCGCGTCAGGCGGGCGGGACGCCTCAACGCGTAAAAAGAAAGAAAAACCATAAAACAATACAAAAAAGAGCAATTGCCGTCGGGGCGGAATGCCGTTTCCGGCCGGCTAAAGTTTGTCCATTTGTCTGTGAACCAGCAGCCCTGTGACGGGGAGTGAAAGGAGGATTAACCGTGCCGAAAAGGCTGGCCCTGCTGTTGGCCCTCATGTTCTTTGTCGGGGGATTTGCCCCGCTCCGCGGCGCAATCGACGGGAACCAACTCTTAAAACTCAGCGACGAAAAATTGATCCCTACAATTTGCTCGTATTCTTTGACCATGGAAACCACCGACGAAAAGGGAAAAAGCAAGAATTATGTGGTCAAAGGGTACAAGGAGGGTCCCGGCAAAAATGTTCTCATCGTCGAAGAACCGCGCCGAATGGCGGGAACCGTGCATTTGCGGAAGGAAGCCGTGATTTGGACCTACTACACGACCAACCAAAAACTGATGAAGATCGCTTATCAATCGGTCTTTATGGGCTCCCTGCTCAATTACGGTGACGTGATGGCCATGGAACTTTCCTATGATTATGAGGTCGCCGCCACCGCCGAAACCGAAACCGGTTATCTTCTGACCCTGAAGCCCAAAGCCGGGCATGAAGGTTATGCCGAAATAAGAGTGGAAATCGATAAGGAAACACTCTTGCCGAAAAAAAGGGAATACTACGCCCTCTCCGGCCTTTTGCTGAAAGAAAGCACCTTTAAGAAAATCGAATTCAGCGGTCAACACCTGACCTACATGGAGCAGGAATTCTACGAGCCGCTCAAGGAGAAAAAGACGGTTGTCATCTACAGTCAGATTCAATTGTTGGAGGACGTACCGGACAAATATTTCAACGAAAACTATCTGAAATATCTGGGCGGGTAAACACGGCTGGGAGGTGGGCACTTTTGCGATGGAAAAAAGAAAGCGGCTTTTCTCCCCTTTCTCTTTCGCCCCGGTCCTTGGCGTGATCTTTGTTTTGACCTCACTGATTCCCCTCGGGGCGGCTCCGGAGCAAACCCCGGGCCAGGCCCCCGGCCGGCAGGAAGAAGCTTTGCCCCTTCTTTCTCCCGGCGCCACGGTCCGCCACGGTTATGTCTATGCCCTGGGCGGCCGGATCGGCGCCGAATTAACCCAGCTTTACCTGTATGATCCGTCAACCGGCGCCATCCAAATCAGAGTTGACTCCGGGGTCTACCAGCTGGTTGCCGAAACCGATCCGGAGGGGAACTTAAAATACAGCCAATGGACCACCCCGCAAGAAGCTTTAAGCAAACTCCTGGGCCATGACCGCCGGTGTACTTTTTACGACCGGGAAAACGGGAAAATCCGGATCGAATACTACCGGGGCGATCAACTGACCACCACCAAAACCTTTCCTTATGAACGGGATATCTTAGACAGTGATCTCATCTTCCTCTCGCTCCCGGAAAAACTGGCGCGCCATGTCGCGGAGTTTAAAGGCGATGTCTTACTTAAAGCCCGGGGGATGCGGATCAAGAATGTTACTTTCCGGCGGGAGACGATGAAGGAGCTGACCGCCTTCTCCCCGGAATATGACTTTCCCGGGCCCTTTTTCTCCTTCTTTGACCGGGTGCTCCAAGCAGAAAACGAGGTTTACGTCTATGTGATGGAACTGCCCGGTGTTTATCAACTCCTTTATCCCCATAAATACTACACCGCTTTTGCTAAAACCGCCCCCTACCGCTGGCTGGCTTCTTGGGGGGGAGCCCCCCGCGACGCGGATTTTCTCTTCCTTGTTGACTAAACCGGCGCCCTAAAAGGCGGTGGCCAAGTCCGTCCCAAAAAGCCCGCGGAGACATACAGATGAAAATAGGCGGAAAGGAGGTCCCCCAAAGGGAAGGAGCCCGAAGTACCTCCCGGCTCCGTTAACCTTTTGGGGAAATGGCCGATGAAAAAGGAGCGTCTTTGGATTATAAAATACCGGTTGAAAGTTTATCGCCTCTGTCTAAGCATGATTTACTTCTGCTTTACCCTATGCTTAACGGTGGCGCCGGCCGCCGCGCTTGAACTGCGCGGGGAGCTCACTAATGAACTAGAGAACCAGGCCTTGAGGGAGACTTCCGCTTTCAACCCGGATAACCTGTATCAATTGAACGAGTTGCAATACGTGATGCGGGGAAATCTCGTGCTCAAAAGCGACCTGGCTGAGACGGCCTCCGGCTTTGTTAAGCTGGAGTGGGTGTACGCTCCCGTTACCTTCAAATCCGCCCCCGGCCGGGAAGTAGAGCAAATCTACGTGAAGGAAATCTACCTTGATCTCTGGTCCGCCCCTTTAACCTGGCGCATCGGTAAATATCCGTTGAAATGGGGGGGAACGGTTTTCTTTAACCCCATCGACCTGTTGACCGGAGAACGGGATCCCTGGCAACCGGTGGAAAAAACGGAAGGAATCCCCCTGATCAACGTTACCTATCCCGTGAACGAACAGCTCTCCCTGGATTTGGTGGGCAAGATCGAAGAAAAGAAAACGGCCGGCCTCGGGGAGATCCCGGTGGCGGCCCGCCTCGCCTTCAGCCATCAGCTGCTCAGCGGCTTTACTTTCTTCCAGTGCCGGAAAGCGCAAAAACCCGTTTATGGCTTGGATTTGGAGTATGTCTATACGATCAATGATGAATTGAGCGGGAGCGTTTACGGCGTGGCCTCCTATAAAACCGAATCCACCCGGCAGAAAATCGTGCAAACCGGCGCCAGCTATGAACTCCAAAAATACGAAGCCGGCCCTTTTGCTGCTTTTGTCCTCGGCGCCACCCTTCACCAAAGCCTTTCTCATTATAAAAGGCTGGCCGGTGTCTCCCTCACCGCCGAGTATTACCATGATGCCGAAAACTGGTCCCGGCAGGACTTCCGGAATTACATAGACTGCCTGAAGCTAAGTAAAAGTAATCCCGGGGCCCATGCCTCAGCCTTAGCTCTCTACGAGGATTTCCGGAATGCCCGGCATTATCTGTATCTGGCTTTGGATCTCCACGGTTTCCTGACAGACGACTTGGAACTGGGCTTCGACACGGTCACCAATTTAGAGGACGGAAGCCGGGTTTACCTCCCCAATCTTTCCTATTTTTTCAACAACAACAATTCCGTTTGCCGGCTGGGCGCCAAAATCTACCGTGGCGACAGTGTTTCCGAGTTTGGCAACCACGTGGCCGGCCACCAGCTCTCCCTTTCGCTCCAAACCGCCTTATAAAAAACCCGGGCCGGCGCCCGGGTTCTTCTTTTTTCATTAACTTCCGTGCTTTTGACGCTGCCCTATTCTTCCCCCGGCAGCCCGCTTTTGAACTGTGCCATAATTTCCGCCTCTTCCTTCATGGTGGTAAGCGGGATCCGCCAGTTCTCCTGATCCGCTTCCTCTAAATAATCATCAAAAAGCATTCCCGCTACGGTCAATGCTTCATCCGCCTTCTCCAGTTCACCGCTGACCATGTAATACTGGGCATAAGTCAAATGACCGATAAATTTCGAGATTTGGGCGGGAGCCGTATTGATATATTCGGTCAAAAGCTCTTTCACCAATTGATCATTCTCGGCCCGTTCATCAAAGATATACATATCGGCCAAATTATTAAGATTGCCTTGATACTCTGCTTCTTTTTCCGTCGAGAATAAATGGTAGTCGTCCACCAGTTTATCACCGAAGATGTAATAAAAGCACGCATAGCAATTATCGGAGTATTCCGCCAGGAGTTCCTGTTTCTCCAGATCATAATTGGTCAACATGATCAGAACCGGACGGCCGTCTTCTGTGAAAAAGACCCGGTATGAGATGCGTAAAGGTTCTTCCCGGTCGGCAAATTTAATCACGATCCCAACGGGATAATCTTCACTTATATTATTGAACATCTTTTCAAACATCACGGTCTTAACCTGAAGATCCAACGGCTCTAGCAAGTCAAAAATGTTCAGCACATCCGTGTAAAAATAGTGCAGGAAATAATAAGGCTCCAGGTTATACCGGTTCTCCCCTCTGTCTCCCTCCGGCAGGGAAAACCCGATATATTCCAGTTGAACAGATTGCGCCGTGACAAAGGTGGAGAGCGCCAAAACCAGCAATAAGGTAAAGATCACTCTTTTCATTCTCTTTCTCCTCTTTTCTATTTGATGGATCCATCATACCATTTTTGCCGCCAACCCATAAACAAAACCGGAAATATTTTCATTTCAGACTTTCAGCCCCGCCGCCCTGAAACACCGTACCGGTATCCCGGCACAAGTATTGGACTGCCTGCCGTCCCGTTTCCACCGCGACAGGCAGTCCGCCGGGACTCAGCAGGCGCTGCCCGGCAAAATAAAGATTTTTAATGCTTTCGGGTTTGGAAGGATAGCTTTCCATCTTGTTCCCTTTTTCCATGATCGACATCCAGGAGCCGCGCCAGGAATGGAGATACCGTTCATAGGTCAGCGGCGTGGCCACATCCCAAACGGCGATCTTCCCGGCCGTCTGGGGTAATTTTTTGTTCAGGTTACGGATAAAGGCCTCGGCCAGTTTTTGCTTTTCCGCTTCATAAGTCCCCTTTTCCTTGCAGGCTTTCCAGAAATCATAGCTGTCGCCTATGATGCCGGAGGTAAGGGCGGTGCATCCTTCCGGCGCATACCCTTTGTAGCTTGAGTAATTATAAAGCGAAATGCTCGAGGTTGATAAATTCCCGCAACGGAGCGGCTCATCCGCCACAAAGATTAAATTCTCCGGCAGATCCGACAAATCCGCCTCCACTCCCACCCCAATAAAGGTCATCAGCATGGGTTTGGTGCTTGCCCGCATCTTCTCCGCCCACGGCTCGCGCAGTGGAGGGTCAAACAATTGATCAATGGCCACCCGCGTATCCTGGGTAACGATCACGGCATCGGCCGGAATGGGCTCCCCGTCAATGATGACGCCGGTCGCCACCCCCTTTTCCACCCGCACTTTACTTACCTCTTTACCAAATTCAATGGTGCCTCCCAGCGCTGTAAAGCGTTTGGCCATCCGGTCGGCCATGGCGAGGGAGCCCCCTTCGGGATAGCCGCCGTCCCCGGTGGCCAGGGTGGCAATGGTAAAGGACAAGCCGGTGGCATTATTTTCGGTCCCCACCAGATTTTCAAAGAGGCCCCGGAGAAGGGGACTTTTGAACCGCCCGGTGAATTCGCCGACCGTTTGATTGGCATAAAAGCCCATCCGGAACAGGGCGGGCAGCATCCCAAAGAGCATCGACAAGGGAAACGAAGACTTTTGTTTCACTTTTACGCCCTTGATATCCAGCACCGGCATACTCAGCCTGGTGAATTTTTTTATATCCCGGCACAATCTGTTGATTTCCTTCCGGTCTTCCGGGGCAATCTCCAAAAAATGCCGGCGGAGCTTCTCGAGATCCCGGTAAAGACAGGCCCGCCGGCCGTTGTCTTCAAAGGTCAAAAAGGGATCCCGGAGATGAATGCGCACATTATCATCCAAGGCGCCCACTTCCCGCCAAAGCCGGTGCAGGGGGGCCTTGGGCGACGAACCGGTCAGCCAGTGCATGCCGCCCTCAAACAAATAGCCCTTCCTGCGCCAGCTGGTGCTGGCGCCCCCCGGAACGGTGTGGCTTTCATAGATGGTGACCTCAAACCCGCTTTGGCGGGCGTAAATCCCGGCCGCCAGCCCGGCAATTCCCGCGCCGACGATAATAACTTTCACGCCTATCTCCTCCTTCCCGGCTCATCTGCGCAACAATCCAGCCGCTGCGGGTGCCACGGTTGAGTATGGGCGCTCACCAAGCCGAAAATAAAAATTGAACCAAAATTAGCGCCCAGCCTTCACCGCACTCAACATTTCCTCAAATTCCGCGAGCACATGAGCATTGTCGGCAAAAGTCGCCCGGACCTTTTGCTCCCAAGCCGCACCCATTTCCCAATCACCAAGGGAATAGTAATCGAGGCAGATAAAGATGGAGCAAGTGGGCTCATCAAGCAAGGTCAGGGTCTCCGTTAAGGTGGTCAGGGAGGCTTGGTAGGCCTTGGCATAATACTCGCTGCGTCCCTTGCCGCGTAAAGCTACCCCCTGCCA
>DATCJZ010000032.1:0-115084 GCA_036562545.1 Capillibacterium sp.
AAAGCGGCGAAATCATCAACGTGGAACCCACGGTGATCCTGGCCAATATCTTTGGCACCATCACCGCCGCCTCTCTGTCGCTCATTATCCATGAACCCCAGCGCAAATTGACGGAGATTGTCGATGACTGCTACCGCGTCATTATCCATGGTACGGCCGCGCCCGGTCACGCCCATGTCTAAACGGAAGAAAGCCGGCTCGTCTTACCAGGAAACAAAGGAGCGCCATTTTGGCCGTTGGCCAACGCCGCAAGCTGCAAGATCCGCGAGGCGGGTCTTTTTTTTATAAAAAATTAAGTTTGAAAAAGGAGCTCGGGGAGAAATGGAGAATAATGTTAATTGGAACCGGTTTAATTAACAAAAAATATTATTTAATAAACGAAGGTCAATTCCCTTAATACAACGGTATTTAAAGGTAAAATACTTACCAATTTAACGTAACATTAATGAAACCGGTACAAATAAAGGAGCTTGATGATGGCAACCATTAACGAAGTGGCAAAATTGGCCGGGGTTTCGAAGGCGACGGTTTCCCGGGTGCTTAATAAACGGCCGGTGAATGAAGAAACCCGCCGTAAGGTGATGAACGCCATCCGGGAGTTGAATTATCAGCCGAATGCCCAGGCCAGAGGTTTATCCTTACGGCAGGCCAGGATTATCGGTTTAATTGCCCCGGATTTCCAGGGTGTGTTTTACGGGCCGGTGGTGATGGGGATCGAACAGGTCTTGCAAAGAAACGATTTTAATTTGATCGTCTCCCGGGTGCAGTCCAAGGAATACCAGTTGGCCAAGATGCTGAAAGAAAAAAAGGTCGACGGGTTAATTATCGCCACTCCCCGGCGGATTGGGGAGAAAGCAATTCTGGCTTTGAAAAAAGATAATTTTCCGATTGTCGTGATCGACGGTAACGTGGGGGAACAAGTGAGTTCGGTGGAGATCAATAGTTACCTTGGCGCCTTTCAAGCGACCGAGCACCTGATTAAATTGGGGCATACCCGGATTGGGGTTATTTCCGGTCCGTCAAGTTATAAAGAAAGTCAGGAACGGTTGTTGGGGTATAAGGATGCGTTACAGAAATATAATTTACCTTTTGAACAGGAACTGGTCAGCGAGGGTGGGGATTATTTGCTGGCCAGCGGTGAACGGGAGATGGCCGGGCTTCTTGCTTTACCTTCACCGCCGACGGCCGTCTTTGCGTTCAGCGATTTGATGGCCATCGGGGCGATTCATTGCCTCTTGAAGAAAGGATTATCCGTACCGAAAGACATGGCGGTGGTCGGTTTTGATGACTCCTTTGTCGCCCAGACCTTTTATCCGCCTCTGACGACGGTCCGCCAACCCATGTTGGAAATGGGGGTGGTGGCCGCCCGGAAAATGCTGGCCATGCTTTCCGGGGAAGAAACCGAAGTTACCCATGTGGTCCTGCAGACCTCTTTGGTCGTCAGAGCATCTTGCGGTGCGGTGCATCAGCATCAAGCGTAGGGGGTGGTGCCGGGTTTACCACGGATCTTAAACGGTGTGTCAACCGCGTGTTCAATTAATTAAAAAGGAGGGTTAAGTTGGTGAAAAAAAGAGGTTTATTCTTCTTGATGGTGTTATTGGTGGTTGCTTCCGTCAGTTTGGAGGCGGCGCCCAAAACCAAAATTATTGTCGGTGTTTTTCCGGCTTTGGATACCGCCTATGCGGCGGTCCTTCCCGAATTCAACAAGAAATATCCCCACATCGAAGTGGAAATTAAATCACTGGGCTTTGATGACCACCACAGTCAGTTGGTAACCGCCTTGGCCGCCGGCGAAGGCGCCCCTGATGTGGCGGCGGTTGAGATTGGCTATATTGCCCAGTTTGTGGCTGAAGGCGGGTTGGTCGATTTATTAAAACCGCCTTTTAACGCCGGCCGGTATCAAAAGGGAATCACTCCTTACACGTGGGCACAGGCTACGGCCAACGACGGACGGTTGATTGCCATGCCGTCGGATATTGCGCCCGGATGCGCCTTTTACCGGCGGGACGTCTTTGCCGAACACGGTATTAAAGTCGAAGAGATCAAGACGATGGAAGATTTGTTCGAGGTCGGGAAAAAAGTATCCAAAGATCTGGACGGCGACGGGAAAAACGACACCTGGCTGGTTTCGGATGCAGCCAGTATTGCTTGGATGATTATCCGTTCCGCGCCCGAATTGTACTTTGATGAAAAAGGCAACTGCCTGGTGGACAGTGAACGTTTCCGGTTGGCCTTTGAATGGGCGAAAAAATTCCAGGATAACGGCTTGGCCGGAGGGATTGCCGGCTGGACCAACGAATGGTATGTCGCTTTCCAAAACGGAACGGTCGCTTATGAACCGAGCGGTGCCTGGTTGGGCGGACATCTGAAAAACTGGATGGCACCGGAGACGGCCGGGAAATGGGGAGTAACCGAATGGCCGGCTTTGCGGCCGGGCGAAGAAAGGATGGCCGGTTACTGGGGCGGTACTTTCCTGGCCATTCCGGAACAAAGCAAACATAAAGAAGAAGCCTGGGCCTTTATCGAATTCATCTGTACCAATGTTGAGACGCAAAAAACCTGTTTTGAAGTGGCCGATTGCTTCCCCGCCTGGATGGCAACGTGGGAAGATAAAATCTTCGAGGAAAAAATGGATTTCTTCGCCGGTCAGCAGGCCCGCCTTTTGTGGATTGACATCGCCAAACGGGTTCCGGAAGTCATTACCAATCGCTATGACAGTGTGGCCAATTCGGTGATTACGACAGAATTAGGGGCTGTCCTGCAGGAAGGAAAACCGGTGGAGCGCGCTCTTCAAGATGCCAAAACCCAGATTGAACGTAGGGTGAAAAGAGGACGCTAAAGATGTACGGAGGAAGGGAGCGGCCCCTTCCTCCGCCCTACAAAAAAAGAAAGAGGGATCGCATGTTGGCAGAGCTTACGCTAAAAAAGAAAGTCGACCGGTTTCTCCGGAGGAAAGCCCCTTATTTGTTTATTTCGCCCTTCTTTGCCTTTTTCCTTGTTTTCGGCGCCTTTCCAATCTTCTTCGCCTTATATTTAAGTTTTCATGACTGGAACGGGATTGCGACTTCGCCGATGGTCTTTGTCGGGTGGGAGAACTACTGGTATACTTTGACCGACCCCCTTTTTTGGCAGGCGCTGAAGAACACGCTTCTCCTGACCGTCGAAAGTTCCGTCCCCCAGCATCTGCTTGGTCTGTTCTTTGCTTTTATTATTAACCTGGGTTTTGTCAAGTTTAAGAACTTCTTTAAAGCCACCCTGTTTTTGCCTTACATCACTTCGACCGTGGCGGTTTCCATGGTGTTTGCCATTTTGTTTGGTTATCCCTATGGTTTTTTGAATTATCTGTTGGTTTCCCTAAACAAGCTTCCCTTTTTCCAAACCGTCTTTAACTGGTGGCGCCTGGACCCACCCTTGAAATGGCTGGGGACCACCTCTTTGATGCTGCCGTCGGTTTCCACCCAGATTATCTGGCGCTGGACCGGGTGGAACACCATTCTGTATTTGGCCGGCTTGCAGACGATTCCGCAGGAATTGTACGAAGCCGCCCGGGTGGATGGGGCCAAATGGTACCAGGTATTTTTTAAAATCACCCTTCCTTCGCTCAAACCGGTGCTTCAGTTCGCGATTACCATGTCGGTCATCGGCGGTCTGCAAATTTTCAATGAACCCTTTATCATGTTCGGGAAAAACGGCGGGACCGGACGGGGGGGTTATACCCTGGCCATGTATTTATACCAAACCGGTTTTGAGTGGGGTTATTTTGGCAGCGCCGCCGCCATCTCATATTTGGTCTTTGTCCTGATTTTTGTTTTCAGTTTCATCTCCCGCCGGTTATTACGTTCCGAGGAGGGGGTCAGTTAGGATGAAGCCGGGACAGAGCCATCAGCTTCTTCTCCCCAGGGAGCAGCCGGGAAAGGGGGCGGATCTGAAAAAGATTGGAATAAAAATCTGTCTCTACCTCCCGCTTCTCCTCTGGACGGTCATCACCGTGTATCCTTTTTGGTACATGATGGTGCTTTCGACCCGTAGCCTATCGGAGATCTTTGCTTTTCCGCCACCCATGTGGTTTGGCCGTGCTTTGGCCGAGAATTACCGGATCTTAATGGAGAGACTGCCCTTTTGGCGTAATGTCTGGAATAGTGTCTATATTGCCGTCATGGCGACCGTGACCACCTTGTTCTTTTGCTCGTTGGGAGGGTATGGCTTCGCCGTCTATGAGTTTAAGGGAAAGAAAGTTTTATTCAACATGATGCTGGCCACTCTGATGATCCCGGCTTTGCTGGGGATTATCCCCTTTTTTATCATGATGCGCTTTTTTGGCTGGATCAATACGCCGCGGGCGTTGTATCTTCCGGGGGCGGCCAGCGCCTATGGTATTTATTTATTACGCCAGTACATTACGGGGGCGGTCCCGCTGGCGCTTATTGATGCGGCCCGCATCGACGGTTGCTCCGAGTTCGGGATCTACCGCCGGATTGTTTTACCCATTATCAAACCGGGACTGGCCGCCTTGGGCATTATTACTTTTTTAGGATCCTGGGATAACTTTATGAGTGCGCTGGTGATCCTGAGGGAGAAAATGACTTATACGATCCCGGTGGCGCTCCGTTCCTTTCAAGGCCAGGCGCAAACCGACTACGGGGCGATTATGGTTGGGGCTTCCATCGCGGTGCTGCCGTTGGTGATCGTCTTTTTGTTTATGTCGCGCCAACTGATTGCCGGTTTAACCTACGGCGCGGTTAAAGGGTAAAAAAGAATCAACGGTGAACGCCAAGCAAAAGTGAGTTTAGAGATCGGGGAAAAGCAAAGGACAAAGATATAATAAAAAATATAGAAAGACAGGAGATAAACGGATGGAGAAAAAAGATTTTTACCTGGGAGCAGCGACCGCAGCTTTACAAATTGAGGGTTCTTTAGCGGCTGACGGCAGTGGCAAGTCAACTTGGGAAGTTTTTGCCGCCCAGCCGGGAAAGGTATTAAACAATGACACGCCGGCAGTTGCCTGTGATCATTACCGCCGGTACGAGGCGGATTTGGATCTCATGGCGGCGCTGGAAATTGAAATGTATCGTTTTTCCACTGCTTGGCCGCGGATCTTTCCCGAGGGGTACGGAAGGATTAACCAGAAAGGGATCGACTTTTATGCCCGCTTGATTGACGGCCTTTTGCAGCGGGGAATTGAACCAATGGTCACCCTTTACCACTGGGAATTACCCCAAACGATGCAGGAGCGCGGAGGGTGGGCCAACCGGGATACCGCCAAGTATTTTGCGGATTATGCCGGTGTGCTGTTGGAACGCTTCGGGGACCGGGTCAAATACTGGATCACCCATAATGAGCCCCAGGTCACCACGGTCTTAGGCCATCTGGAAGGGGTTCATGCCCCCGGGATCAAGGATTTTGCGACGGCTTCCCGAGTTGCCCACCATCTGCTTTACTCTCACCAACTGGTGCGGGAGGTCTTTCAAGAACTCAACCTTCCCCAGGGCCGACTGGGGGTGGCCTTAAACTTAAGCCCGGTGCATGCGGCCAGTGACCGGCCGGAGGATCTGGCCGCGGCGGCCAGGTATGACGCCTTTCTCAACCGTTGGTTTTTAGACCCGCTTTTACAGGGGACGTATCCTGAAGCGATGTGTGCTTTATGGCGGGAACACGGCATTGCCTACCCTCTGGAGCGGATGGAAGAACTGCAAGCAGGGACCGTTGATTTCCTTGGGATCAACTACTATACCCGTAGCCGGGTGCAAGGGCTGGACGGTAAGGCCGATGCCGGGGATGCCTTCTTGCGGTTGGCCCATTTGCCGCCGGAGTTGCCAGTCACGGAGATGGGCTGGGAGATTTATCCCGCCGGGATCTATGAGCTGTTGGCCAGGATCGGCAAGGAAAATAAGGATTTACCCTTATTTATTACGGAAAATGGGGCCGCTTTCCCCGACCAGGTGGATGCCGACGGGAAGGTAAAAGACGGACAAAGAATCGCGTATCTCCGGGAACATCTTGCGCAAGTAAAAAGGGCGAAGGAAGAAGGGGTAAAGGTCCAAGGGTATCTGGTCTGGAGTTTGCTTGATAATTTTGAATGGGCCTATGGTTATAGTAAGCGCTTCGGCTTGGTTTATGTGGATTATCCCACCCAAAAGAGGATCATTAAAAATAGCGGTTATTGGTACCGGGATGTCATCCGCCGCAAGCAACAAAATGGTCAATTAATTGTCCCATAGAGGGACCGGAGGAAAGGTCCAGGGTTGGTGCTCCTGGACCTTTTCCGTAAAACCCGACGCTTTTATCTTAAAAGAAACGTAATTACTATTGTTTTCTCCGGCGAGAATTGCCCAAGGGGGGGTTTACCGGTCGCCCCGGAAGCTTTCCTTGCCAAAAGATGGGTTCAAAGATATAATATGGTTATCAGTATACCAGTTACTAGCCGGGCTTTAAGGAAAGGGATCCGTATTGATCAGGAAAGCCGGGAGGATGGTAAAATTGAGAACACGAAAATGGTTTTTAATCCTTTTTTTATTAGTAATCTTAGTGAGTCAGGCGGTGGCCGGGAACATACCGGAGGATGTGCCCCTGTATAAAAAGGCAGAGGCGCCACTGGAGTTGCGGGTGGATGATTTACTGTCCCGGATGACCCTGGACGAAAAGATCGGCCAGATGACAATGGCGGAAAGGGGCTCGATCCGGCCGGAGGAGGTCACCAAGTATTTTATTGGTTCCGTTTTTAGCGGCGGCGGCTCTTTTCCCTGGCCAAACACCCCGCAAAGCTGGGCGAGGATGTACGATGACTATCAACAAGCCGCGCTGGAGACCCGGTTGGGAATACCGATGCTCTACGGAACCGATGCCGTGCACGGCCATAATAACCTGAAAGGGGCAACCATCTTTCCCCATAATATCGGACTGGGCGCGACGCGGGATCCCGAATTAATCAGAAGGGTTGCGGAATTTACCGCGCTGGAAACCGCCGCCACAGGTGTGGATTGGACGTTCAGCCCCTGTGTGGCGGTGGCCAGGGACGAACGGTGGGGCCGAACCTATGAAAGTTTTGGCGAAACTCCCCAACTCCAACGGCTGCTGGTTGGTCCGTACATTAAAGGACTGCAGGGGCCCAACGGTGAAATGAAGGGCCGGTACATCGTGGCCACCGCCAAACATTACCTGGGAGACGGCGGAACCGTCTGGGGCACCGGTGACGCGGGGTTTATGATTGACCGGGGGGATGTGATAGTCAGCGAGGAAGAACTAAGGGCTGTTCACCTGCCGGGTTATTTGGAAGCGATTAAGGCTGGAGTCGGCAGCGTGATGGTCTCCTTCAATAGTTACCAGGGACTGAAGATGCATGCGCACCGGTATTTAATTACCGATGTGCTCAAAAAGGAACTGGGGTTTAACGGGATCGTGGTGACCGACTGGGAAGGCATCCATGAGCTTGATGCCCCCGATTATTACGGCCAAGTGGTGCAGGCGGTGAATGCCGGGATTGATCTGTTTATGGAACCCAACACCTGGAGGCATTTTGTTTCCACTTTGAAACAGGCTGTCCTTAATGGGGATGTCAGTGCAGAGCGGATTGACGATGCGGTCCGCCGGATCTTGTATGTCAAGTTCCGGGCCGGCCTTTTTGAAACGCCCTATACCGACCGGACCTTGCTGGCGCAAGAGGTGATTGGCTGTGCCGCCCACCGGGCGGTAGCCAGGGAGGCCGTCCGCAAATCATTGGTTTTATTGAAGAATGAGGGCAATCTACTGCCCCTGCCGAAAAGAGCCCGGATTTACGTCGCCGGTTCGAACGCGGACGACCTGGGCAACCAGTGCGGGGGCTGGACCATCACCTGGCAGGGGGCAAGCGGCGGGATCACCACCGGGACGACCATTCGCGAAGGTATTGAAAGAGCCGTTAACGGAGAAGGCCGGCTTGTCTCCGACTTGAAGGCGGCCGATGTTGCCGTGGTGGTGGTGGGAGAAAAACCCTATGCCGAAGGGGTCGGGGATAATGGCCAACTGGCGCTGGCCTGGGAGGATGTACAGATTCTGAAAAAAGTGAAAGCAGCCGGCAAACCGGTGGTGGTAATTATCGTTTCCGGCCGGCCCTTGCTGATCGCCGACTATCTTGGGGATTGGGACGCGGTGGTAGCAGCCTGGCTGCCCGGGAGCGAAGGACAGGGCGTGGCCGACGTGCTCTTCGGCGATTATAATTTTACGGGGAAATTACCGGTTACTTGGCCGAAGAGCCTGGAGCAACTTCCCATCAATTATGGCGATGCGGACTACGATCCTTTGTTTCCCTACGGCTATGGTTTGACCATGGAGTTGGAAAAATAAAAAATTCCAACGCCCGGCCGACGAAAGCGGGAACAGTGGAGTGCAAGAAAGCCCGGTATATCCGGGCTTTTTGTGACCATGGATGCCATTTGTTTCGAGCAGTTCGTTCTATTTCTTGATGTTATCAGGACTTTCCCCGCTAATTTAGAGTGAGGAAGGAATTCTTCTTAAGTTATCAAATTTTATGAAAGGCGATAGGAAAAAGTGGTCCGGTTTATACTGGACCAGCAGAAAATTTCTAAATACGAAAGGGATTTGTCCAGTGATATACAGTTGGTTAAAGAGCTAAAAAGGGGATAAATTATGCTCGAATTATATAAAATTAAACTGCTTAGAGTTGGTACTGACCAATATCAAGCTGAGCTTAGACTACGGGACGAAGTCTTAAGAAAACCTTTGGGGATGTCGATCTATGATGAGTTACCTGACGAAAATAACGATCACCACTTGGGATATTTTTGCGGTACTGAGTTGGTAGGAGTTCTTCTTCTAACCGAAATCAACGAGGTTGAAGTAAAGATGAGACAGGTAGCGGTAGCGGAAGCTTGGCGGGGAATGGGGATTGGTACCCGTTTGGTTAAGTATGCCGAAAAATATGCTCAAAGTTTAGGATACCGGAGAATCCGCTTGCATGCGCGGAAAACGGCAGTAGGTTTCTACGCCAAATTAGCTTACCGGATAATCGGCAACGAATTTGTTGAAGTGGGCCTCCCCCACTATGAAATGGTCAAAGAGTTAACGTGAATTTCTAACCTTAACGAAAGATAAGAATGGAGGTTAGCCGATGGTCAGCACCTTCTCGCTGGTCTGTATGATTATTTCCGCAATCCTGATTTTTCTCCTTCCCCTCGGGTTAGTGGTTTACTTATACCGCACGGAGAAGATTTCCCTGCTTGCGGTCGGGGCGGGTTGTCTGGTCTTTACGTTTTTTCAATATCTGATCCGTTTTCCCCTGCTCTTCATCTTAAACGGCAATCCCCAGTTTCAACAATTGATGCAGAACCTGTTTTTTAGTGCGGTGATCATCGGGGGGCTTACCGCCGGGTTTTTTGAAGAAGCCGGCCGTTTCCTCGCCTTCCGCTATCTATTAAAAAAAGAGGACTTATCCTGGCAGAACGGGGTGGCATACGGACTGGGGCATGGCGGAATTGAAGCGATTGGCCTTGCCGGGTTTATTTGCCTCAGTAACATTGCGGTCAGTTTAGCGATTAATAACGGAAGTTTTGCCCAACTTATCGGGGCGGAGTTGGATGCTGCGACCGCTGAGCAGATCAAAAACCAGTTGGTCAATACCCCGTCGACCGCTTTTCTCCTGAGCGGGCTGGAACGGTTTTTTTCCATTACAATCCAGATCGGCTTATCCCTGCTGGTGTTGTATGGGGTAACAAAAGGTAAATTACGTTATCTTCTTTATGCTATTCTTCTGCATACCCTGGTCAATGCCTCGTCAGTTCTCATGACCAATTTGGGGGTAAATATCTGGCTGGTCGAACTCTATATTTGCTTCCTGGCGATCCTGGCGCTGGTTTGGATCTTCCGGGCGCGGCCGTTGCTTACGCAAACTTCCGCGTCCGGCTCTGAAGAAGGGGTTACCGGGGAGGAATAAGTTGAGGAGAGAGGTTGAAGGAACGGGTTTATTCGACCACCACTGCGGTTCCGCAAGCAGTGACCATGAGCATGTTCCCGTTCTGGCCCAGGACTTCATAGTCGATATCCACCCCGACGACGGCATTGGCGCCCAGTTGGGCGGCGCGCTTTTGCAACTCCCGAAGGGCATCCTCCCGGGCTTCAATCAGTTCACCTTCGTAGGAACGGGAGCGTCCGCCAAAAAAGTTGGTAAGTTCGGCGGCAAAGTCCTTCAGAAAATTCACGCCGGAGATCACTTCCCCAAAAACGATCCCTTTGTACTCCAAAATTTTACGGCCTTCGACGGTAGGGGTAGTGGTGACGATCATGGTTAACCCTCCTTGTTACCGACTAAAAATTGCTTTTCTATTATACCAGATTATAGCGAAAAGATGGCAGGAAAAGAAAAACGGTAAAGCAAAGGCCTCGCCGGTTGGACCGGTCTCCGTAGCCGAGGGCGGATGGAGCGGTCCGGCGGGGCCTTTCCAGCAGATGCCTAAGAATTAAGGCAATCCTCCATAATCAGGGCTAGTTTCCCCTTCTTTGTCCCATCTGACATCTCTTTGAGGAAGAAAAACGGACGATAACCCCTCCGCTTGACAAATCCGGGGAAGGGGAGTATAGTATTTACTAAATTAGTGAATAAGTAAACTACTAAATTAGTATTCAACTATTCTCTTGAGTTAAGGAGGACAAAAAATGAAGATTCCCACCACGTTAAAGCACAAACCGGTTATTGTTTGCGAAAATTACGAGCAGGTGGATGGGCGTAATGCTTACCAGTCAGAAGCGAAGGGCCTTTCTCTGGGACTGGCCCAGTGGAATGACCGGGGCAAGGTGGACATCTCCGCAAAGGTATGGCGGCATACCGGGGAAAAATGGTCCCGCCAATCGGAAGAGCTTCCTCTCCATCGGGTGCTGGATTTGGCCATCCTGGTCTGCCGGGCTAAACTATATTTTCAAGAAGAAGCATACCGTTACGAAAGGCTTTACAACCCGGAAAAGCCGGTCATCGACCGGGTGGGTTTACAGGGTGACGCGATGACAGTGGCGGTCTGCACGGAAAATGAAAGGATTGAGGAGGATATCAAACTCTTTTGCCAGGCGCTAAGTAATGATGATGAACTGATTGGGGAAAGATTGCGCACCTTGGCGCGGATCCTTAAAGAGATGGGGTATTGAAAATGGAGCGGAAAAAAGAATTAAAACAACTGTATAAGCAGATGAAGCCGGAGATGGGGGTCTTTGCGGTCCGTGCTTTGGATGACGGAAAATGTTATCTGCAAGCCACTCCCAACTTGAGAGCGGCGATCAACGGGACCAGGTTTAAACTGGAGGCCGGCAGCCATCCCAACCGTCAATTGCAAAAGGCCTGGAAAGAGAGGGGCGCCGCGAATTTTAGCTTTGAGATCCTTGAGAAATTGGCGTATGAAAAAGATGAAACCAAAACCGACTACAGTGAGGAATTGGCCATTCTCCAGATGATGTGGGAAGAAAAACTGGCCAAAGAAAAGATAAGCTTCTTTAAATAGTTTTTCAGGAAGAGGCCGGGTTTGGGCATGGAAGATGGCCCGCTTTGGCAGAATATGATCAAAACCGCGAAAAAGCCAACAATTACTAACGTATAAACAAAAACGATTTCCCGTGGTCGCCGTTTCTATTAGAGAATGGTTTTATATTATAAAGGAGGGCCCCCCATGCCGCAAAGAACCAGCTTCATTCTTAGTTTACTACTCGGACTTGTTTTGGCCTTTGTGCTCCGGCAAAACCTGTATTTACCGGCCAAGGAAGAAAAAGTCATGAACGGGTTTGAAACTTTGCTCAGCCAAGAGGAGTTCACGGTCGCCCAGGTGATCGCCTATCTGGATCGGCATCTCCAGGAAGTTTCCCCGGCGAAGGCGGGGAAACTCGTTTTGGACCTGGAGGAAGTGCAAAAGGAGAAACTGCCGGCTTGGCAAAGGCTTTACGAAGACGGTACCCTCCAGCAAAAGCTGGCTGTGGCTTACCAGCAAAACTGGGCGCTGGATGATTTGAGGCGGGTTGAGGATGAGGACACCCGGCAGGTGGTGGCGGAAACCGTCGCCAACGGTTACAAGGTGGAAACCGCCGAAGGAATGTTCTTTCCGGTGATCGACTATACCATTTACCGGAAGTATTATGGGGCGTTGACGGAGGATTTGGCCGCTTATTTTGAACTGATGGCAATTGAGGCGGAAAAAACCCCGGTGAAGGATGCGGCGCTGATGATTGACTGGGAAGAAGTCCTTTGGCGGGCGGAGCGCCAGGAAGAGTTTCTTGAAAAATACAGTTCCTCAATCCGGGTGGAGCCGGTCCGGGAGTTGCTTTTCCACTATGTTACCTTTGCCTTGTTTGGGTGTAACAACACCCCTTTGTTCAGTTATGAGACGAAGGAAATGGACCCCGCCGCCAAAGAGGCTTATCTGGCCTATGCCAGGGCGGAGACCGGCAGCGAGTTTTCCCGTTTAATTAATGAATATCTAAAAGTGCTGGAGACCAATGCTTTCCGGTTGACGGAAGAGGTCGAGGCCTTCCGCCGGCAGGCCGTTAAGGCCTGGACAAAAGGGGCCCCAAAGGAATAAAAAGGCGTTTTTCCATGCTTGCCGACTAATATTTGACGGGAATTGGTTATTGTGTATAATAAAGTTATGCTCGGCAGGTAACTCTTAACAAAAACTATACATTGGGAGTAAACCGGGGAGCAAGCGGGAGTGGTAAAATAAAAAGCAATTGAAAAAGTTGGAATAAGGAGGTGTTCACTATGGCGGAAAAAGCTTTTGTGGTGAAGAAAGATGAGTTGACCGAATCGATGAAAGGCGGAGTGATCATGGACGTGACCACTCCGGAGCAGGCGAAGATTGCCGAGGAGGCCGGCGCCGTTGCGGTCATGGCTCTTGAGAGGGTACCCGCTGATATCCGGGCGGAGGGTGGCGTGGCCAGGATGTCCGATCCCGAGGTGATTATCCGGATTAAGGAAGCGGTCTCCATTCCGGTGATGGCGAAGGTACGGATCGGCCATTTTGTCGAGGCCCAAATCCTGGAGGCGTTGGGGATCGATTATATTGACGAAAGTGAAGTCTTAACCCCGGCCGATGACCGGTATCATATTGATAAAACGAAATTTAAGACCCCCTTTGTTTGCGGCGCCCGGAACCTGGGGGAAGCCTTGCGCCGGATTTATGAAGGGGCGTCGATGATCCGGACCAAGGGCGAAGCCGGAACCGGTGATATTGTGGAAGCGGTCAAACATGTCCGGACCGTAAACGAAGAGATTGAAGCCTTAAAACGGGCGACCGACGAGGAACTAAACGAGTTGGCGGTCAAGATGCGGGTTCCGGTGGAACTGGTCTTGGAGACCCGCCGGCTGGGCCGGCTCCCAGTGGTCAATTTTGCCGCCGGCGGCGTGGCGATTCCGGCGGACGCGGCTTTGATGATGCAGTTGGGTTGCGACGGCGTTTTTGTCGGCTCCGGAATTTTTAAATCGGAGAATCCGGCGGCGCGGGCCAAGGCCATCGTGGAAGCGACCAAACATTACCGGGATCCCGAGGTGCTGGCCAAGGTGTCCCGCGGTTTAGGCGCGGCCATGCGCGGCCTTTCCGTTGCCAGCTTGCAGGCGGAAGAACGGATGGCCGGCCGGGGCTGGTGAGGTCCGTTCCATAAAAGCAAGAGCTGGTTCCACCTGTTGAAGTTCGTAAAAAATTGCGTTATTACAAACAGAAAGTAATAACGCAATTTTTTTAGCTTCTCTCCGGTATAAGTCGTTTATTATCGATTAATGAGACCGGCTTCCGCGGTTTGATTGACTTGATTGCCGGCGTGAGTTCCTACTTTGAATTGGTTAACCATCTCATGGAGACGATTCGCTTGGTTCTTTAAAAACTGGGTCGAAGAAGATAATTGTTGGACCATAGCCGCGTTTTCCTGTGTTACCTTGTTTAATTGTTCGATGGAGGTTCTTATTTGCTGGGAAGCGCTTGCCTGTTTCTTCATGGCGTCAGCCACTGCGTTGATTGTGGCATAAGTTTGTTTTGTATTATCAACGACCTGGTTGAGAATGGCGCTGGATTTTTTCACGATTTGATTGCCCTGGTCAACTTTGCCAGCGCTTTCGTTGATTAATGCCTCAATTTCCTTGGCGGCTTCCCCAACCCTCCGCGCAAGGTTTCTTACTTCTGCCGCTACGACCGCAAAGCCCCGTCCTTGCTCCCCGGCACGGGCTGCTTCGACGGCGGCATTGAGCGCCAACAGGTTAGTTTGAAAGGAAATGTCATTGACCACTTTGATAATTTCGGCAATTTGGTTACTGCTAACCAAAATTTGCTCCATGGCGGTAATAGTGTCAGCAACCGCTTCTTCCCCTTCCTGCACGATCTTTATTGTTGCTTCTGAAAGATGATTGGCTTTTTCGGCATCGGTGGCGACCTGTTGGATTGAGGCGCTGACTTCCTCTATGGCGGCCGATAGTTCTTCTAACGTTGCCGCTTCTTCCTGTGTCCGTTGGGAAAGATCCTCATTGCCGGTGGCGATCTGGAGCGAACTGTTGCTGATTTCTTCGGCGGCGCTTTGGACCAGCAGGATCGAATCTCTCTGTTTTACCAACATTTGGTTGAAGCCGGAGGTAAGACGGCCAATTTCATCTTTGGAGCGCACCGGCAACTCAACGGTGAGATCACCCCGGGAAGTTTGGTCAAAAGCGGTGAGCAGAGGGGGAATGGGCTTAAGAATCATCCCGGTTAAACTGATCGCGGCCAAGACTCCCGCAATGATACTGGCGAAAATAATTATACCCAAAGTTTGGTTTAAGTTACCCACTATCTTATTGACCTGTTCTTTCTCTATGCCAACGAACCACATGCCGATTATTTTCCCGGTTAGATCCCGGATTGGGGTATACCTGGTCAGAAAGGGTTTACCGACCACATTTGCTTCACCGGTGAAATCGTTGCCCTTGACAAGCACCGTATCTATTACTTCCGGCGCTGCCTTGGTGCCGGTTGCCCGGCTGCCGTTCTCCAGGGTTACATTGGTGGAAACCCTGGTGTCGCCCATAAAAATTGTCGCCAAGGCTCCGGTTTGTTTCAGAATGATGTCCACTACCTGAGTGTTGCCGTTGATTAATTCATCGCCTTTATATAAACTGTTATTATCCAGACGCCACGGGCCGGGGTACCTCTCATCAAGCAACTGGTAGCCTAGATTAAGAATTGAGGAAAGTTGTTCCGATAAATTTAAATAGACCAGATTGTTAACTTGATAATTGACGGCAAAGAGGATTACTAATCCGATTAGACAAAAAAGTCCGGTGACTCCTAAAGAGAACTTTTGCTTTAGTCTCATTCCGATTTTTCCTGCCTTTCTTTCGACAATATTTTTGTTTTAAGGAAAATTCTAGCTAAATTGTAGTTACAATAATTCGTTACAATAATTCGCTAAAGCGAGAGAATACCCTTTTGGCTGGTGGGAAGTGCTTGAATCGGATTTTAATTAGAAAGGGAAAAGGAGATGGTTATGATGAAAAAATTCCGGGTCAATCCTTACCTTCCGTCCTGGGAGTATGTACCCGACGGGGAACCTTATGTCTTTAACGGCCGGGTTTATGTGTACGGTTCCCATGACCGCTTCAACGGGTATGCCTTTTGTTTGAATGATTATGTCTGCTGGTCGGCGCCGGTGGATGATCTGGGCGACTGGCGCTATGAAGGGGTGATTTATCGGAAAACCGACGATCCCCTGAATCCCGACGGCAGTATGTGTCTGTATGCCCCCGATGTCACCGTCGGACCGGACGGAAGATATTATTTATATTATGTGCTGGATAAGGTCCCCGTGGTTTCCGTGGCGGTTTCTGACCGGCCGGCCGGGAAGTTTGAATTTTACGGTTATGTCCATTATCCGGACGGCACCCGTCTGGGGGAGCGGGAAGGGGACCAGCCCCAGTTTGACCCGGGGGTCCTGACCGAAGGGGAGCGAACCTATCTGTATACGGGTTTCTGCCCGAAAGGTGACGCCTCCAGGAAAGGGGCGATGGCGACGGTTTTGGGCCCGGATATGCTGACGGTGCTGGAGGAGCCGGTGATTGTCGCTTCCAGTGAACCTTACAGCCGGGGGACCGGCTTTGAAGGCCATGAATTTTTCGAGGCGCCTTCCATCCGGAAGCGCGGGGATACTTATTATTTTATTTATTCCTCCCTTGTCATGCATGAACTCTGTTACGCCACCAGTCGGGAGCCGACCCGGGGCTTTGAGTACCAGGGGGTGATTGTGAGCAATTGCGATCTCCATATCGATTCCTACAAGCCGGCCAATAAGCCCATGTATTACGGAGGCAACAATCATGGCAGTATCGTTGAGATCAATGGCGAATGGTACGTCTTTTACCACCGGCACACCAACGGGACGGCCTTCAGCCGGCAGGGCTGCCTGGAAAAGATTAAATTCGACGAGCGGGGAAGGATTCCCCAGGTGGAGATGACCTCCTGCGGCTCCAAGGAAGAACCTTTGCCGGGCAAAGGGGAATACCCTGCCTATCTGGCCTGTAATCTGTTCTGTAAAGAGGAATCCATTTACACCGATTGGACCGGCGCGTGGATGAACAACCAGTTCCCCAAGATCACCCAGGATGGCAAGGACGGCGATGAAGAGACGGGCTATATTGCCAATATGAAGGATTCGGCGACCGCCGGTTTTAAATACTTTGCCTGCCAGGGGGTGAAGAGGGTCAAGATCAAAGTGCGCGGCTATTGTGCCGGCGCCTTTGAGGTCAAAACCGCTTGGGACGGCGCGCCCTTGGGCCGGATTCCAGTGGAATTCTCCAATATATGGAAGGAATATGCGGCGGAGATTGCCATCCCCGACGGGGTGCAGGCCCTCTATTTTACCTACCGGGGAGAGGGCAGCGCCAGTCTGGCCTCCTTTACGCTGGAATAAGCTTTTGTTTGATGTTGCGTTAGGAGAGGGCGAAGGACAGGGCGTCGGAAGAATGAAGAGGGGGCTGAAAGATGCTGCGGGAATTTGGCCTTGAGGCGGTCCGGGTAACCGACTCTTACTTTGTTCAGGCCTTTGCGAAAATGAACCGGTATTGATTGTCCCTCGATCCAGACCGGCTGTTGGCCGGATTTCAGGCGGCACCCGGGACCGGGATGGGGACGCTGAAGGGAAATCCTCCGAAAAGTCCGGCGATGGTTGGAAAGGGGGCAAGGGAATGACCGCGCACCGGAAGGCACGGAATCCGATTATCTGGGCCGATGTTCCGGATCCCAGTGTGATCCGGGTCGGAGATGTTTATTATATGACCAGTACCACCATGCACATGAATCCCGGCGTTCCGATCATGAAATCAAGGGACTTGGTCACTTGGGAAATCGTCAATTATGTCTACGATGTGCTGGGCCAAGATGAGCGGCAGCAACTCAGCAACGGCCGGAATGAGTACGGCCTCGGCTCCTGGGCGAGCAGTTTACGGTATCATCAGGGCCTTTATTATGTGGCTTTCAGCTCCCGGACGGCCGGGAAAACCTTTATCTTCCGCACGCCCGATCTGGAAAAGGGACCGTGGACGAAGTCCGTGCTGGACTTCACCCATGATATGTCCTTGTTGTTCGATGATGACGGACGGGTCTTTCTGGTTCACGGCAGCGGTGATATTAAGCTCCTCGAGTTAACGCAGGAGGCAACAGCGGTTAAACCCGGCGGTTTGCATCAAGTCATCATCCCGGAGGCCGGCGCCATTGCCGGATCGGATCTTGCCCTGCCGGCGGAGGGCGCCCATATCCATAAGTTTGACGGAAGATATTACCTCTTTTTGATTACCTGGCCCCGGGGCGGAATGCGGACCCAGTTATGCTACCGTGCCGAGCGGATCACCGGCCCCTATGAAGGCCGGGTTGTTCTGCAGGATGCCGGGATTGCCCAGGGCGGTCTGGTCGACACACCGGACGGCCGGTGGTATGCCCTGCTCTTTGGGGACCGGGGGGCGGTCGGCAGAATCCCTTATTTGGTGCCGGTCACCTGGGAGGATGGGTGGCCGGTTTTTGGGCTTGATGGCCGAGTCCCCGCGGACACCGGAATCTGTGTGGAGGCGGAATTGAAAATTGTCGCCTCCGATGAATTTGAACCGAAGGCGGAACAATCCGGCGCTTGTCAGCCGTCAAGAGAAGGACGGCAGGAAGATGTCGACAAGGGTTCCAAATTGGCTTTAGTGTGGCAGTGGAATCACAATCCGGACCATAATAATTGGTCGCTGACGGAGCGCCCCGGTTATTTGCGGCTGAGAACCGGACAGCTGAGCACTGATCTTCTGGCGGCCCGCAACACCCTGACCCAGCGGACTTTTGGTCCGGTGTGTTCCGCGGCGGTCGCCGTCGAAGTCGGCCGGATGCGGGACGGGGATTATGCCGGTTTGGCCGTGCTGCAGAAACACTATGGACTGGTGGGCGTCAAAAAGGCGGGGTTGGCCAAGGCGATCGTGATGATTGACGGGACGCCCGAAAAAGCGGTAGAAGTGGAGCGGGTTGAACTGGCCCGGGAGCGCGTATACTTGAAAATAGAATGCGACTTCAGGGAGGAAAAAGACCGGGCTTATTTCTATTACAGTCTTGACGGGCGTGCGTGGAAACCCATCGGCTATCCGCTGAAAATGCGTTACACCATTCCCCATTTTATGGGTTACCGGTTTGCCTTGTTCAATTATGCGACGAAACAGGTTGGGGGCTATGTTGACTTTGATTACTTCCGGGTCAGCGTTCAACCGACCGGAGAAGGGGAGTGGAGGCATGATTCTTGGTCCGCCGATGATTAACCCCGTGGTTATTACTTAATAATTCCGGGAGGGGGACCGATAGATGAAAAGGCATGTTCTCTTCTTCCTTTTGGGGCTCATGTGTTTTCATTATCGTTAAGCAGCCGAACCGGAGAGAAAAAAGGAGAAGGAGGAGAAGGGATGAGCAAGGTGAAAATCACTGCTGTGCCTGAGGAATACAAAAAGGCGGCGCCGGAGGGAAGGCGGGGGCGGATTCAAGAGTTTTCTTATCCTGTGCGCAACTATATCAACCGGTCGCGCCAGCTGGTGACCGATCGGCCGGTCAGCAGGGAAGAAGCCGGCCGGGAAAGCGTGCCGGGCGAGGCGATCCTGAAAAAAGTTAATCTTTATTTACCGCCCGGTTATGATGCAAATGATCCGGCGACCAAATACAACGTCCTTTATCTTCTGCACGGGGTAGGCGGAAACCGTTATGAATGGCTCCAGGGCAGCGGCCAGGTTGACGGCAATTTTGTCATCGCCAACATCTTCGACAATCTCATTGGGAATGGGGATCTTCAGCCGTTAATTGTGGTTTTTCCCGAGGGCAGAAGCACTGATGACTGGGAGAATACCGCCTTTACGCCCGACGGTACCAACCTCTTGGGCTTCTATTATTTCGATTACGAGTTGCGCTATGACCTTATTCCCTTTATTGAAGCCAATTTTCATACCTATGCCAACATAGCGGATCAAGCGGCGGAGGCGCTGGCCGCCAACCGGAAGCACAGGGCCATTGCCGGTCTTTCCATGGGCGGCATGCAGGCGCTGAATTTAACTTTGGGCGGCTGGCGGTATGATTCCATCAACTACACGAAGACAACAAGCAGCTTTGATAATGGACTCGACCAGACGGTGAAAAGCCCGGGGATGCTTGATTTATTTGCTTATGTCGGCGCCTTTTCCAGCGCCCCGACGACCAGCGACGGGCGGACGCTCGGCGCCGGGATCGCGGCGTGTAATTACGGTCTCGATCTCCTCTATCTTACCTGCGGAGATAGGGATGAAATCTCATTCCAAAGCGGCTATGGCCGGTCGCTTGAAGGCCTGACCGACACGGCCGGCGACAAATTGGCCCATTGCTGCCAGGTGGTTGTTGCTGGCGGCCGGCACGACTTCGGGGTTTGGACAAACGGCGCCTATAATTTCGCCCGGCTGGCCTTTGGGAAACTGGAGGCGAGTCCGGCCCCGGAAGTGGTGCAGGTAGAGATCCGGTGATTGGCATCGCCCTTGTCAAAAAAGAAGGGCTTGCCGAGGAGTGTTTCATCCATGAAGCTGCGAAGAGTAAAATTGGAAGAGACGGTTGAAAAAAATAAGGAAGGGAGTATGAACTATGCTGCGCGAAGTGCGGGTGGAAAACGGCCTTGTCAGGGGCTTGCCGGCGGCGGATCCGCGGATTACCAGTTTTAAGGGGATTCCCTTTGCCGCACCCCCGGTGGGGAAGAACCGCTGGCGCGCCCCGCAACCGGCGGCCGACTGGGACGGTGTTCTCGAAGCGTATCAGTTTGCGCCGATTGCCATGCAAGCCAAACCTGGATTAGACAAAAATAACATCTACAGCCGGGAATGGCATGTCGACCCCGAAGTGCCGATGAGCGAAGATTGCCTCTACCTTAATGTCTGGACCCCGGCCAACAGTCCGGATGAGAAGCTCCCGGTCTTTGTCTGGTACTTTGGGGGCGGGCTGCAGGTCGGTTATCCCTCCGAAATGGAGTTCGACGGTGAACGGCTGGCCCGCCGCGGCATCGTGGTGGTCACCATCAACTACCGGCTGAATGTCTTTGGCTTTCTCTGTCATCCGGAGATCACCAGGGAGGCGCCGGAGGCGCCTGGGAATTTTGGCCATCTCGACCAAAAGTTTGCCACGGAATGGGTCCGGCGGAACATTGCCGCCTTCGGTGGCGATCCGGAGAACATTACCATTGGCGGGCAGTCGGCCGGGGGCGGAAGTGTCCTGGCGCAGTTGACCTCCCCGCAGAATCAAGGCTTATGCCAGCGGGCGATTATCCAGAGCGGAATTATTGCTCCCTTGTATCCAGGCAATCCGCTGCCGCCCGGCGCTAAGACCCTGGCCGAGGCGGAAAAGGATGGGGAGCGCTTCTTTGCCAAACTGGGCGTTTCTTCCCTGGAGGAGGCCCGCGCCCTGGATGCGGAGTATATTATGGCCAAGGCCCTTGAAGACGGGAGTTTTTGGGGCACGGTGATCGATGGCCAATTCTGTGTCGATGATCCCTTCAAGCTGTTCCTGGCGAATCAACGATTACCGGTGCCGGTACTGATGGGGAATACCTCGTCCGAGTTCATCCAGAGGCCGCAGGTGGAGACCAAAGAGCAATTACGGGAATTGGCGGGCCAACTGTTTGGTAACGATGCCGGTGAGTTTCTGGCGCTCTGCCGCTTCCAGGATGGTGCGCTTGCTGAAATCCTGGACCGGGCGGCGGTCAACAGTATCGAATACGCCATCCGCCTTGCCGGACAGGCCAATACCGATACCGGCGCCCATACCCCCTTCTACTATTACGTCTTTGATGCGGAAATTCCCGGCTGGGATCAGCCCGGCACCTTCCATTCGGTGGATCTCTGGTTCTTCTTCGAAACTTTGGCCAAGTGCTGGCGGCCGTTTACCGGCAAGCACTACGATCTGGCCCGGCAGATGTGCAACTACTGGACCAATTTCATCAAAACGGGCGATCCCAACGGCCGGGATGTGACCGGGGAAGAGATGCCGCACTGGTATCCTTATACGGCCGGGGAACCTTATGCCATGCTCTTTCGCGAGCGGCCGGAGTCGGTCAAGGCGGAACCCGACAGCCTCCTCCGCTTTCTTGTGGAGCAGTACTTTAAGAAAGCGCGGAAGGCTGTTTAACGTCAGCGTGCTTGGTTTTTGCTGAATCGACCGGTTCCTCCGCAAAGGGAATGCTGTCCTTCGGGGATAATGCTGAGTGATGATGGAAAAACAGGAGGTGGGGAATGACCGGAAGGATTACCTTAACCAAGGAACAAGCCCGCCGGTTTATCCTCCTTAAGCAGGGATTGCTTGGTGACTATCAATTTACCGGGAAGCAGGGGGTAGTCGATTTTATCCGTCAGGCCGGCTGTATCCAATATGACCCGGTTGATGTCTGCGGGAAAAACACCGAACTTCTCCTCCATACCAGAGTTAAAGGTTTTACCAAAGAGATGTTGTCTTCCTTATTGTATGAGGAACGGACCCTCCTCGATTATTTCGATAAGAACCTGGCGATCATACCGACCGCCGACTGGCCCTATTTCCGGCGGTATCGTGAGGCGTATCAGGCCGGCGGTCGCAGTTACGCCCAAGTAAACGCGGTGGCCGCCGCGATTAAAGAGATCATCCGGCAAAAGGGTCCCGTTTCCTCAGGGGACCTGGATTTTAACGACAAGGTTGACTGGTACTGGAGCGCAACCAAGCTTTCCCGCGCCGCCCTGGAATCCCTGTATTTCCGGGGTGAATTGGTGGTGAGCCATAAAAAGGGGAGCGTCAAATATTATGACCTGGCCGAGAATTGGTTAAGTCCGGAACTGCTGGCGAGCCCGGAACCCTATCCCGATGAGTTCGACCACCAAAAATGGCGGGTCTTACGGCGCATCGGCGGGGTGGGGATGCTCTGGAACAAACCCTCCGATGCCTGGTTGAACATTTGGGGATTAAAAGCGGCCCGGCGCAACGCGATCTTCCGGCAACTGCTCGCTGAAGGAAAGATTCTGGAACTTGAAGTTACCGGGCTGAAAGACAAGTTTTATTGTCTGGCGAGCGACCAGGGCTTACTGGATACTGTTTGCCGGGAGACCAAGTTTAAAGCCCGGTGCGAGCTCCTTGCTCCCCTGGACAACATGCTTTGGGATCGTCGCCTGGTTAAAGCCCTATTTGATTTCGACTATAAATGGGAGATCTATACACCGGCGGTGCAGCGCCGGTACGGCTATTATGTCCTCCCGCTTCTCTATGGTGACCGCTTCATCGGCCGTGTCGAACCGGTCTGTGACCGGAAAACCGGAAGTTTGCTCGTGAAAGGAATCTGGTATGAGGAAAGGGTGAAGCCCACCAAGCAGTTGAAAGCTGCTCTTTACCGGCGTCTGCAAAAATTGGCCGCCTTTAATAACTGCAAAGCGTTAATCCTCCCGGAAGGGTTCTGATCAGAATACCCCGTTTTTTCCTTGGTTTCCTTACCGGTTGACTTCGCATAAAGATGGTTTTTTAATTAATCCAGGAGCGGTAGAAACTTTAAGGAAAGATATTTTTGCAGAATTTATAGAATGCGAGGAGTTTTCATGCTCGAGGCAAACCAGGAATATTATATTGATCTGCATATGCACTCTCTTTATAGCATTGACGGGGAACTGAAACCGGCAGAGTTGGTGGAGCGCTGCCGGCAGGCCGGCGTCCGGATTATGGCCGTTACCGATCATAATTCGGTAAAAGCCACTTTTGAAGCGGGAGCGGCGGCCGCCCAAGCGGGGATCCACTATGTGCCCGGGATCGAGATTGATTGTCGTTTTAAGGGACGCAACCTCCATCTGCTCGGGTATGGAATTGCGGCGGAAAGTCCTGATTTTCTTGCGCTTGAAAAACGGTTCATTGAGCAGAATATCGCCGTTTCCCGGGAACGTTTAAAGCGCATCCGGCAACTTGGATTTGAACTTGCCGAAGAGGAACTGGAGGCCGTGGCCGGGGAGGGACACCGGCCACAGATTTGGACGGGGGAGATGTTTGCAGAAGTATTGCTGGCCAAACCGGAATATTCCGGGCACGAGCTGCTTAAACCCTACCGTCCGGGCGGCCCGCGGAGTGATAATCCCTATGTCAATTTTTACTGGGATTATTGCGCCCAGGGGAAACCGGCCTATGTCGAAATAGAATTGCCCGGCCTGGAACAGGCAATTGCCATCATTCATAAAAACGGCGGCAAGGCGGTTTTAGCCCATCCCGGGATCAGCCTGGCCGGCAATCTCGGGCTTCTCCAGGAGATCCTCCCCTTGGGCCTGGACGGAGTGGAGGCCGGCAGCAGTTATCATAATGCCCAAACCACATGGGAAATCTTCCGGTGGGCCAGAGCCAATAAGCTTCTGGTCACCGGGGGCAGCGACTACCACGGGAAAACCAAACCTGCCATTAAGCTTTGCGGATTTGGCCACGCGGTCGCGGACGCCGAGACCGAAAGGGATTTACGGGCCTGGGGATTGGTCCCGTAAAGGACAGGCCTTAACTGTCAGACCAAAAGATCGGAATTGACCCGCCATAGATGGCGGGTTTTTCTCTTCGAACGGGTTTTCTTTTTCGGCAGGGGGAGGAAAAGGTGACCCAAGGTGCCGGCCCGCCGGCGCAAGCAAAAAGGGAGCCGGACTTGGTTTTGGGGCCAAGTCCCGCTCCCTTTCTTTCGTTCCGCTCTTTTTCTTTCATTTGGACCGGAGTCTGGCCGCCGTTACTGCGGATTATACATGCCCATGCTTTGCATGTAGTTGAAGATGGCTTCCCCGTGTTGTTGCTCTTCCTTTTGAATGTGGTTGAGCACTTGGCGGATTTGGGGATCGCGAAACTCAAAAATGGCCGTATCGTAGGTGCCAGAGACGTATTTCTCCGTCATCAGCATGTCGTTACAGAGGTTCTGGTCCAGCGAGTGGCCTGGGGTGAGCGAGTTGCCCAGTTGAAACTGGGAGGGCCGGGCCTGCTGCATTTGCGGCTGGGCCTGGTTCTGCTCCATTTTGGGCATGGATCTTTCCTGTTGTTGCTGGGTACTTTGCGGCATGCCGCCACCCTGTTGGTTTTGGTTCAGGTTGGGCATTTGCCCGTTCAAAAGCTGGTTGATGGTATTCAGGTGTTCCTGTTCCTTCTGGCTGAGCCGGGAAAAGAGGTCTTTCAGTTGCTGGTCCGAGGCTTGGTTTGCGTAATCCGCATACTTTTGGACGCAGATCTCTTCATGACTTTTTTGGTCCTGCAGCAAAGAGCGTTCTTTTGCCGTTAGATTCAGATTCATAAAATAAACACCTCCATCGGTAGTGTGGTCGAAATCCCAAATTCTATCCGTCCCTTCTTGGTCGGAACGGAAAGGACGGTTGACCGATGGAGGCGGAAATGGATGATGCTGATGGGACCAGAAGCGGTAAGGACAAGCCGCAAGCGGGCGGGGCTTTCCTTTGCTTCGACTAAGCCTTAATTATCCTCGGTAAAAAGTTGGACCGGGAAGCCCACCAGTTTGGTGATTTTGGCGTCGATCTTTTCTGCTTCGACTTGGACAAAGGATTCCAGTTCGGCGAGGGCTGCCTGGGCTTTGTCCAGCCGTAAATTACCGGTGGTTCCGGTGTAAGTTCGGTTCCTAATTGTCGTCTCCGGGTCGCGGGACTCCAACCGGTCCAAATGCAAGCCCACTTCTTTATAGGCGTCCCGGAAGGGTACGCCCTTGGCCACCAGTTCGAGAGCGGCGTCGGTGGCGTAAATCTCGGGCCGGAACCCGGCGCGCAGGGCTTCCTGATTGACCCGGACTTTACTGACGGCCAGGTTCATAATCTGGACACAGCCCAGTCCGGTCTGGACCCCGCGGAGGAAAGGTTCCTTGGTCTCCTGGAAATCCCGGTTGTAACCGGAGGGCAGGGCTTTGATGATGTTTTTAATCTGAAAGGCGCAGGCCGAGACGGTGGAGGATTTGGCCCGTAAGAGCTCCAGCCCGCACGGGTTTTTCTTTTGCGGCATGATACTGCTGCCGGAGCAGAGGTTGTCGGGCAAAGTAAAGTAGGCAAACTCGGGCATGGAGTACAAAATCAGATCCTGGGCCATTTTACTGAGGGTCAGGACCACCTGGTCGACGGCATCCAGAATGATCGACTCTATTTTGCCCCGGCTGTTATTGGCATACAAGACGTTATTCTGAACTTTTTCAAAGCCGAGGAGATCGGCAACGAGTTCCCGGTTGAGGGGTAAAGGCACACCGTAACTGGCCGCCGAGCCCAAGGGGGATTGGTTGTTCAGGTGATAAGCCGTTTTGACCAGTTGAAAATCGTCCAGGAGTTCTTCGGCGTAGGCGCCGGCCCAGAGCCCGACGGAGGAGGGCATGGCAATCTGCATATGGGTCCGGCCGGCCATCGGCACCCACTGGTTTGCTTCGGCAAAGGCCAGGATGGTCTCGACCAGTTGGTGCAGGTTGTGCATGAAGGTCAGGAGAAAAGCCCGGGCGTACAGCCGGGTGGCGACGATCACCTGGTCGTTCCGGGAACGGCCGGTATGGATCTTTTTCCCGGCGTCGCCGTAACGGGCGGTGAGGGCGTTCTCGATGGCGGTATGACCGTCCTCATCGGCCCGGGTGATCGGAAAGCCCGTGCTGTCGTGGGCCCGGATGATCTCCGCCAGGCCTTCCTTTAAGGAGGCCAGTTCCTCCTGGGTCAGGAGGCCGATGCTGGCCAGCATGGTGGCATGGGCCAGGCTGGCCACGCAATCGGCCTTCAGGAGGTGTTGGTCCAGTTCGTAATCGCGGCCGACGGTGAATTTTTCGACGAGCGCATCAAGCTCGTAGTTTTTGTGCCATAATTTTCCCATTCTTACTCCTCGATTCCCAGTTTTTTATTGCGCCGGGCGAGAATCTCAAAGGGAAGGCCCCGGACTTTGGCCGCGTCGGCACACCAGCGTTGGTCAAAACCGGAGGCTTTGATCGACCGGATCTCCGGCGAGAAGAGCGAGGTCTTGGGGTTATCCCGCTCGGCGATGATAATGTTCCCCTTATACAGTTTAACCTTGGTGGTGCCGTTGACCATCTTCTGGCATTGGGCGATGAAAGCGTCCAGGTCTTTCTTGAGGGGATGGAACCATTCACCGTGGTAGACCAGGTAGGCCCATTTGGCGTCGACCATCTTTTTAAATTGCCGTTCGTCTTTGGTCAGACAGGCCCCTTCCAAATCCTGCTTGACTTTGAGGATGACCTGGGCGGCCGGGGCTTCGTAAATCTCACGGCTCTTCAGGTCCATAATACCATCTTCAAAGATATCGATCAAGCCGATGCCGTTCCGTCCGGCGATGGTGTTCAGCGCGGGAATCAGTTCGCCCAGTTTCATCGGTTGGCCGTTGAGGGCGACCGGAACCCCCTCGACAAAGGTGAGTTCGACCATTTCCGGCTGGTCGGGGGCTTTTTCCGGCGGGGTGAGCCACATCCAGATGTGGTCGGGGATGTCCTGGTTCAGATCGACCGCCCCGGAGGCAATCGACCGGCACCACATGGTCTTGTCATCGCCGCCGACGATAAATTCTTCCACCGGTACTCCCCAATGGTTACAGAGCATCAACTCTTCTTTCCGGGTCAGGTCAAAATCACGGACCGGCGCCAGAATTTGGACGTCCGGCGCGAACATCTTAATAACATTATGCATCCGGTATTGGTCGTTGCCCCGGCCGGTGGAACCCTCCAGCACACTGTCGCAACCTAGTTCTTCCGCTTTTTTGGCCACCAGCTTGGCGATTAATTGACGGGTCATGGAGGTGGAGACCGGATAGCCGTTGTAATCGGAATTGGCGAGGATGGCCTTCTTCAGCCATTCTTCTGTGAATTCCTCTTTGGCGTCGATAATAATCGGGTCAATCTTTAACTGTTTGGCCCGGTTTACGCCCATCTGCATTTCTTCTTCGCCCTGGCCGACGTCGACGTTGATGGCGACAATCTCTTCCGCTTTGTAAACGCGGCGGAGGAGTTCAATTCCCAAAGTGCTGTCCAGTCCGCCCGAATAGGCAACGGCACACTTTTTTACTTTGGGGATGGGGGTCACTTCAATCTTCTTTAAAATATCTTCGATTTTCGGTTCCATGTGTCTCACTCCTATGTAATAAATATTTATGCATAATATATAACAAAGAAAAAATCATGTCAAGTGCCGAAAGTTAAAAGAAGGTTATCTAAACATAATAGTCATAAATAAAACATCAATATGTATATATATTGGAGAAGCGTGGCCGGTCCGGATCGGCCTGCCTGACTTTTGGACGGGGGTGAGGACAGTTTGTAATACAAAGAAGAGGAACCACCGGGGAAAAAGAAAAACCGCCGGTGCCGGCGGTAGCTTTTGATCCACAACCCAACAAGAAAGTTTTGGGGGAAGGGTAAAACAATTCCCCGGTGAGATTGGGCGATTTCGACCTAAGGTTTAAAGGTAATTCAAAGGGTTCTGGGTTTTTCCGTTTTTGATCACTTCGAAATGGAGGTGGGGACCGGTGCTGTTGCCGGTGGAGCCGACGGCGCCGATCTTCTGCCCGACTTTTACTTTCTGGCCGACTTTCACGTCGATGCGGGAAAGATGGGCGTAGCGGGTTTTCAAACCGTTGCCATGGTCGATCAAGATGCAGTTGCCATAGCCGCCGTTCCAGCCGGCCTCGACCACCTTGCCGTCGGTATAGGCATAAACTGGGTTACCCTGGTTGGCGGCGATATCAAGGCCATCGTGAAAACGCCGTTGGCCGGTGATGGGATGGATCCGCCAGCCGTAAGTGCTGGAGATTCTTTTCCCCTGCACCACACCGTAGTTGGCTTTTCCGCCCCGGTAAACGGTGGTCCGGGTACCGATACGGACAAGAGCGTTGATGGGTTCCTTGATTGTGGTTTCCTGGATTACCTTTAATGCTTCTTGATAGCCGTTACGCAAGGTAATCTGATAGACCACTTCTTTTTCGCCCTCGATCCCTTCCCTGATAATCGACTTTTCATGGGCAAACATGTTTTTGTTCTTTTGGTACTGAACGGTGAAGGGGATTGCTTCCACCACGGTGTTTTCCAGTTCAATAATGACGTCAAGGACGGGATTAAAGGGACTGATGACCAGCTTATCGCCGGGATAGATCCGGTGGGGATCCACCTCCGGGTTTAAGATCTCCAAATCCGCGACGGTCATATTATAGGTTTTCGCCAGGTTCCAAAAGTTATCTCCCTTTTTGATGGTAATCTCGACCGCTTCATGCTCGACGGCGTGAATTTTCTCCACGGCCAACGCAAAAGGGTCGATCTGATCCTTCCGGACTTCCACGGGGACCACCTGGACCTCTTGGGCGAAGGAGATCCTTTTCACCTGGGCCTTAGGATCGACCTTTTCCAAGTATTGTTGCTGGTATTCGGTTAACAGCTTCTCCAGCGCCGCGCGGTCGGCGACGGTGAACCAAACCTCTCCGTCGACCACAAATTGATAGGCCGGTACTTTCTTTAAATAATCAGCCCAACTGATTAAGGCGGGGAAAACCGCAAAAACAAAGATGATTACAAGAAAGAGAGCAAGACCCCTTTTTTTCAACAGCAACACAACCTTTAACCGTAATAATATGCTTGATGAAATAATAGAGAATAATACATGTAAGGCATGAAGAAATACCTGGTTAAGCTGTAAAGAAAGGAAACAGGATATTCCTTGACCTTATGGAACTATATTTCCTTTGAATAACAGCTGGTCCCAAAACGGCAGTACCGGGATCCATTCTACCATAATCCTGGGGTGAAGGTGAGGAGTAATTTTTGCGATCGATGGCCACAATTTCATTTTTTACAGTTTCGATCCGGAATCTTCTTTCTTGGTCAGAAAAGAAAAAGGAGAAAATGAATTTATAGCGAATAGTTATCAATCTATTGCCAGTCTTCCTGCTTAAAGTTGATCATCGGCCGAAAATTGAATAAATATGTAACGTTTTTATAGCCTTTTTGTTGAAGAAGAAAGCATGATGCAACATAAAGTTAACAAGGAGGAGCAGGTATGGGTAGCAATCAATTACAAATCTTGGTGGCAATGGGCATATATATGGCGGTGGTGATTGGCATCGGCCTCTATTATGCCAAACGGGCCACCACCAACAGTGATTACTACTTAATCGGCGGTCGGAAGTTGGGACCGTGGGTGACGGCAATGGCGGCGGAAGCTTCCGATATGAGCGGCTGGCTCTTGATGGGCTTGCCTGGTTTGGCGTACTGGTGCGGCTTGAGTGATGCGGTGTGGACGGCGATTGGCCTCTTGATCGGCACCTATTTAAACTGGCTTTTCGTGGCGAGGAGGTTACGCCGCTACTCGGTGGAAGCCGGGGATGCCATCACCATCCCGGATTTTTTCAGTAACCGTTTTCAGGAAAAGAAAAAGGTCCTGATGACCATTGCCTCCCTCTTCATTTTGGTCTTCTTTACGGTTTACGCTTCCAGTTGTTTTGTGACGGTGGGTAAACTCTTTGCCAATATCTTCGGGGCCAATTATCAACTGATGATGGTTTTAGGAGCTCTCTTTGTCATTTCCTATACCTTTATCGGGGGATTTCTCGCGGAAAGCGCTTCCGACTTTATGCAAGGGGTTGTGATGTTCTTTTCGTTGGTGACCGTCTTGGCGGCCGGGACGAAACTGGCCGGCGGCTGGCCGGCGGTGGTCGCCAATATCCGTAAAATCCCGGGCTTTCTGGAGTTTTTCGGGATTGCCCAGCCGGTGACAGCCAATGGCCTGCAGCAACTGGGCGCCGACGGGCAGCCTTTGTTTGGCCCGGCCAGGCCTTATGGATGGTTAACGGTGGTTTCCACTCTCTCCTGGGGGTTGGGCTATTTTGGCATGCCCCAGGTCTTGCTGAAGTTTATGGCGATCAAAAAAACGGAGGAGCTTGTCATCTCCCGGCGGGTTGCCACTGTCTGGTGTGCGATTTCCTTGGCGGCGGCGGTGGGGATCGGCCTGATCGGCCGGGCGGTTTATCCAGCCGCTTTTCTCACCCAGAGTGAAGCGGAGAATATCTTCATTTTGCTCTCGACCAATCTTTTCTTACCTTTATTGGCCGGGATTGTGATGGCGGGAATTCTGGCGGCGACGATCAGTTCGTCCGACTCCTATTTGCTGATTGCGGCTTCGGCCTTCTCCAAAAGTTTATACCAGGGCATCATGAAAAAAGAGGCTTCCGACCGGGAAGTGCTGACCATCACCAGGTGCACTTTACTGGTGATCGCCGGATTGGCCATGTTGATTGCCCTGGATGAGAACAGTGTGATCTTTAAGATTGTCTCCTTCGCCTGGGCGGGCTTTGGCGCGACTTTCGGCCCGGTGATGCTTTTCTCCCTCTTCTGGAAACGGACCACGTGGGCCGGGGCGCTGGCCGGGATGGTGACAGGAGGAAGCATGGTTTTCATTTGGAATTATCGCTTGAAACCGTTGGGCGGCCTTTTCGGGATTTATGAATTGTTGCCGGCCTTTCTCCTCTCCTGCGCCGCGATTGTGCTGGTCTCCCTCCTGACTCCGGAACCGTCCCCGGCGATCCAGGCCCAGTTTGAAAAGGTACGGACTGCCGGGCGGGAACTGGCGTAACTCCGTGGGCGAAAGACACCCAAAAACTGTTGAAGAACCCTGAATGGTGTTGACAAAGGGCTTTCCGGTTCCGGAAAGCCCTAATTTTTTGGTGAGGGCGGGAAAACACCCTTGTTTTCAGGACGGTTCTTCCGGGCGGTTCTGTAACGATGCGATGAACATTCCGGTCAAAACTTGACTATTCCGGAACGCTTTTATATACTACTAATGTACTTTTTGATCTTGGTAAGAGACGGGTTGGGTTTTTTATTTAAAAGTGAATAGCTTTCCCAATATAATTCAGGCAATATGGGCCTGAAGTTTCTACCGAGCAACCGTAAATTGTTCGACTATTGGGAGTGAATAGGTCTACTTATTTTTTCGGCCAATGCCTTCTTGGGGAAGACAGACGCGTGCCGGGAAGAAAGTAAGGAAGTAGGCTTATTTTCCCATTGAATTTACGGCGATTGGTGAAAACCAATTGCCTTTTTTAGTTTTTCAAGGACTGTGTTATCATGAATAACCGCAATTAAGCAAAGCGGGGATGGGGGAAGCTATCAACGGAAACTTTGTTTGATTAGAGCGGACGCTCTTTAAGATAAACAAAAATAAAAAATGGAGGGATTCGGAATGGACAAGTTCTTCAAGCTCCAAGAGAACGGCACCAAAGTTTCGACGGAAATTATTGCGGGTTTGACCACCTTCTTTGCCATGTCTTACATTATCTTCGTCAACCCCGCCATGTTAACCCAGACCGGGATTCCTTGGGGCGGCGTCTTCCTGGCGACCATTTTTGCTTCGGTCATCGGCACGCTCGTGATGGGGCTCTTCGCCAATGTGCCTTACGCCCAGGCGCCGGGGATGGGCTTAAATGCCTTCTTCACCTATACGGTGGTTTTTGCCCTGGGCTTCAGCTGGCAACAGGCACTAGCCATGGTCTTTGTCTGCGGAATCATTAATATCCTGATTACTGTAACCAAACTCCGGAAATCCATCATTAAATCCATCCCCGTCAGCCTGCAAAACGCCATCGGCGGCGGGATCGGCATCTTTATCGCCTACATCGGGATCAAAAATGCCGGTTTGCTCAAATTTACTTCCGATCCCGGGACCTATACTTTATTGGACAGTGGCACGGTAGTGGCCAGCTCCAGCGCGGTTCCCGCCCTGGTGGAATTCAACAACCCCGCGGTGCTTTTGGCGCTGATTGGTCTGGCCTTAACAGTTATTTTGCTGGTCTTTAAAGTACCGGGTGCGATTTTACTGGGCATTTTCCTGACCACCATAATTGGGATCCCCATGGGTGTGGTTAAACCCAGCCTCGAAACCACCACCGGTGTGGCGGAGGCTTTCCGGGAATTGGGCATCACTTTCGGGGCGGCGTTCGGGCCGGAAGGGTTGCCTTCCCTCTTTTCCGATCCGGCCAAAATCCCCCTTGTTTTGATGACCATCTTTGCTTTCAGCCTCTCCGATACCTTTGACACCATCGGGACCTTTATCGGAACCGGCCGGCGCACCGGGATCTTCAGCGCCGAGGATGAAAAAATGATGGAGTCAAGCTCCGGTTTTAAATCCAAGATGGACCGGGCGTTGTTTGCGGATTCCATTGCCACCTCCATTGGTGCCCTCTTGGGTACTTCCAACACCACCACCTATGTGGAGAGCGCGGCCGGGATCGGTGCCGGCGGGCGGACCGGCTTGACCAGTGTGGTGACGGCCCTCCTCTTTATCGCTTCGATTTTCCTGGCGCCGGTGGCGGGGATGGTTCCCGCGGCGGCAACTGCTCCGGCTCTGATTGTGGTCGGGATTATGATGCTCGCTTCCTTCAAGGAGATCAAATGGGATGAACTCACCGAGGCCATTCCGGCCTTCTTTGCCGGGATTTTCATGGCCCTCTGCTACAGCATCTCCTACGGGATTGCCGCCGGTTTCATCTTCTACGTGGTGGTCAAGATCTGCAAAGGCCAATTCAAGGAGATCCATCCGATTCTACTGGTTTCTACCTTGCTTTTCATCCTGAACTTTATCATCCTGGCGATCATTTGACCTTTATAAAAAGACAAGCAAATCTCACTTCTCACCCCTGACCCTGAAGTCCTTTGGGCTTCAGGGTTTTTTTAAGGTTCAAGGTCTCCTTTTTTCCTTCTGCTCAAAGCTGGAAAAAGCCGGGAAAGACGGTTTGCTTTTAATTAGGATAGAGCGGGCGGCTTTGACCAATACTCCAAAAGAACCCTGATTTAAGCATGCGACTGGAGGGAAAAGAGTGAAGGTTCTTCTGGTTTATCCCCGCTTTCCCGAGACTTTTTGGAGTTTCAAACATGCGCTCCGCTTTATCAATAAAAAGGCGGCCCATCCTCCTTTAGGCCTCCTGACCGTCGCCGGGATGTTGCCGCCGGACTGGGAATTAAAGCTGGTGGATGAGAATGTGATTCCGCTTGATGACGCCGATCTGGCCTGGGCCGATTATGTCTTTCTCAGCGCGATGGCAGTCCAGCAGGAGAGGGTTAGGGCGATCATTGGCCGTTGCCAAAGCTTGGGCAGGAAGATCGTGGCGGGTGGTCCCCTCTTCACCGTAAGCTGGGAGGATTACCCCGAGATTGACCACTTGGTCCTGGGAGAAGCCGAAATTACGCTTCCCCGTTTTCTGGCCGACCTGGGGGCCGGCTCGCCCCGGCACCTTTATCGTCCGGGCCCCGGCGAATGGGCGGATTTAAGCGTCACCCCCATTCCCCGCTGGGATCTGCTGGCGATGAAGGCATACAACGCCATGAGCCTGCAGTATTCCCGCGGGTGCCCCTTTGACTGCGAGTTTTGCGACATCACCCTTCTTTACGGGCGGCAGCCCCGAACCAAAGGAAAAGAACAGATCCTGGCGGAACTGGAGAGTTTGTACCGGCACGGCTGGCGCGGCGGGGTCTTTATGGTGGACGACAACTTTATCGGGAATAAAAAAGCCCTGAAGGAAGAGATCTTGCCGGCGCTGGAGGACTGGTTGGCCGCCCGGAACCATCCGTTCACTTTCAATACCCAGGTCTCGATTAACCTGGCCGATGATGATGAACTGCTCGCGGCCATGGTCCGGGTGGGGTTTGAATCGGTTTTTATCGGTATCGAGACGCCCCATGAGGGCAGTCTGACCGAATGCGGGAAGGTGCAGAATAAGAACCGGGATTTGCTGGCGGCGGTGAAAAAGATCCAGCGCCATGGCCTCCAGGTTCAGGGGGGATTTATCTTGGGCTTTGACAGCGATCCGCCGACCATTTTTGACCGGCAGATCGCCTTTATCCAGGAGAGCGGGATCGTCACCGCCATGGTCGGCCTCTTGACTGTGCTGAAGGGAACCAAGCTTTACCGGCGGCTGGAGGCGGAAGGACGGATTTTGACCGAAAGCAGTGGTGACAATACCGGCCGGCAGCTTAATTTTCTCCCGAAAATGCCCTGGGAGAAGCTGCTGGCCGGTTATAAAGAAGTGACGACCACCCTTTATTCCCCCCGAGCCTTTTACCGGCGGGTGATTGCTTTCCTGAAGGAATATAATCCGCCGCCGGGACGGAAAATCCATCTCCGTCCCGAACATGGGGTGGCTTTGGTCAAAGCCATTTTCTGGCTGGGGATTTGGGATAAACACCGGGTTTACTTCTGGCGCTTGCTCGGCTGGTCTTTGTTGAGGAAACCGCGGGTCTTTCCTTTGGCCGTTACTTTTACCATTTATGGTTATCATTTTCGCCGGTTCTTCCTGGAACAGGCCGAGCCGGTACCGGTGCCCCTGGGAGCGGCGGATCCTTCGACCGTCTAGGGAACGTCCAGACCGGGCTTTGCCGGTTGGTTTATTCCCGGCCCATGCCTTTGCCGGCGGCCTTTTTTATGGCGGGACCGGCTTCCGGCAATGGTGGCGACGGCAGAAACAGGCGCGCCATTACCCCATATTCTTAATCAGGCTGAAGTCGCCACTCCGGGCGGCTTCCAGGATGGGGGCCAGGTATTCATCGACCAAGGCGGCGGTTAAAGGCACCGGCATGCCTTTGAGTTTCATCTCCAGTTGGGGGTCTTTGGCCGCCGCCAAAGCCCGGTCGATGTGTTTCCGGCTAAAGCCGGGCAGTTCCGCGAGGGTGGTGGGGGCGCCGATCCTTTTAAGAAAAGCGATCAGGCCGGCGGCCACCGCCTCTCCCAGTTCCCTTCCGGATAGCCTGCCCGGGTCCTCCCCGATCAAACCGGCCTGCCGGAAGAGAGCGCCGACCGTCCGCAGTTGGTCCTGGATGGCCGGGGCGAAAAAGACGGTGTAGTAAGGGAGCATGATTCCGCAAGCCCGGCCGTGACTGGTCAGATCCACCAGGGAGAAACTGGTGAGATGGGCGCCGTTGGTGCCGCCGACCATGATTGCATAGCCGCCCAGATCGGTGGCCAGCCCTAAAGCCTCTCTGGCTTCAAGGTCGGCGGGGTTTTGGAGTACCGGCAGCGTGTACTTAAGAATCAACCCGGTTGCCACTTCGGTGATCTCTTTGGCCAGGTCATAGCGGGGGCCTTTCATTCCGTAAAAGACCTCCAGGCAATGGGCCAGCCCGTCCAAGACGCCGTCTATGGTGAGCCCCGCCGGCATACTGGCGGAGAGGGTGTAATCGAAGACCGCTTTCGCGGGGACCAGGGCGTCATCCACCATAAGTTTCTTCTGCCCGGCCACCGGGTCGGTGACGTTGGCGTATTTGGTCAGGTGCGAACCGGAACTGGCGGCGGTCTGGACGGCGAGCAAAGGCCGCAGCCGCCGGCCGGTTTCCTGGAGCGCCTTGCTCACCAAACCGGCCCCCAGATAGAAGTCGAGTTCGGGGTGGAATTTCCCCAGGGCGGCCAAGGCGTTGGCGGCCTTGACGGCATCGATGGTGCTTCCGCCGCCGATGGCGATGATGCAGTCCGGTTCAAAATGGAGCAGGTAGGTTTCGATCCGGTACACATCTTCCCGGGGGGTATTTGGTTTGGCACCGGGGAAAAGACGGTTGCCTACCGGTTCGACCCCGTGCTCCCGTAAAGAGGTCATGATTTCTTCACCGCTTCTCCGGTAAGTGGGGTTACTAATCACCAGGGCTTTTGGGCCGTAACCGGCTGCCCACGCCCCTACCTTTTCCAAGGCTCCCCGGCCAAAGGCGTAATCTTCCCCCTTAAAGTTGTGGAGGAGCCGGGTTGCCCGTTCTTTTAAATCCATCCTGTTTCCTCCTTTGACTTCTTCTTTGTTTTAGGCATCGACCGTTGCTTTCACCAGTTCCATTATGGGTTTGAAAAAAGCCTTTGTCAAGCTTCCCCTGCTTGTAACGGGTTTATACCCGAATAAAAGGAGGTGTTATCAAAAGAAGGGGAGTTTTCCGGCGAGGGAGAGGATTTGGCGGCGGGGTGCAGAAAATATCCTCCGACCGAGTAGCTCGCGCCCACTGGAAGCCGGGGCCAGCAGGGGAGTCGGCCCCGGCCGGGCGAAGAACCCCATCAAATCATGGCGAAAAGAAACGGGGATCAAAGAAGGGTGAGATATTATAAATAACCGGAAAAAGGGGGCGGGTGGATGAAAAGATGTTCCTGGTGTGAAAAGGATGAACTTTATCGCCGCTACCATGATGAGGAATGGGGGGTTCCGGTTTATGACGACCGGCGCCATTTTGAATTTATGATCCTGGAAGCGGCCCAAGCCGGTTTGAGCTGGTTAACCATCTTAAAAAAGCGGGAAGCTTACCGGGAGGCTTATGCCGGTTTTTGCCCGGAAGTGGTGGCCGGTTTCAGCGAAGCCGAGATTAAGAAATTGTTGCGCCATCCGGGGATTGTGCGCAACGAACGGAAAATCAGGGCTTCAGTGCATAATGCCCGTTGTTTCCTGGCGATCCAAGAGGCTTTCGGGAGCTTCAGCGCTTACCTCTGGCAATTTGTGGACGGGCGTCCGGTGGTCAATTGCTGGCGCCAGGAGCGGGAAATCCCGGCCCAAACCGGCTTGTCGGTAAAGATTAGTCAGGATTTAAGGCAGCGGGGTTTTCAGTTCGTGGGTCCGGTCATCGTCTACTCCCATCTGCAAGCCACCGGCCTGGTCAACGACCATGTAGTTGATTGCTTCCGTTACCGGGAGTTGGTTGGCGTAACTTAAAAACAAAGGGCGGAGAATTGCCCCGGGAACATCTTGCCATACCTGCGACCGCTTGAATTTTGAGGAAGTTTAAGGAGTGGATCAGTTTGCGCGCTGAAATTGTTTCCGTGGGGACCGAATTGTTACTGGGCGAGATTCTCGATACAGACGCGGCTTTTCTCTCCCAGGAACTGGCGGCTTTAGGGATCGAACTCTACCGCCGGACGACGGTGGGGGACAATGAGCAAAGGCTCCGGCAAACCCTGGAGGAAGCTTTGGCCCGGGCCGATTTGGTCATCACCTGCGGCGGTCTGGGACCGACGGCCGATGACTTGACGAAAGAAACGGTGGCGGCGGTTCTGGATTTGCCGTTGGTCTTACACCAGCCTTCCCTGGCGTGGATAGAAGAATATTTTGCCAAGATGGGCAAGAAGATGACGGAGAACAACCGGAAACAGGCGTTAATTCCCGAAGACGGCCTGGCCCTGCCGAATCCCAACGGAACGGCACCCGGCGTTTTCGTCCGCAAAGGGGAGAAAATCGTGGTTTGTTTGCCCGGCCCACCCCGGGAATTGATGCCGATGTTCCGGAATTATGTCCGCCCCCAATTGCAGAAGGAAAGCCGGGGGGTGATCCGTTCGCGGGTCTTGCGCCTTTGCGGGATTGGCGAAAGTGAACTGGTGGAAGAGATCGCCGATTTGCTGGCCGCGCAAACCAATCCCACCTTGGCGCCGCTAGCTTCCGAAGGGGAGGTCCGGCTCCGGATTACCGCCCGGGCGCAGACGGAGAACGAAGCGGAGACACTCATCGCCGGATTGGAGACCAAGCTCCGCACCCGGTTGGGAGTACTGATCTACGGGACCGATGAGGAGACCCTGGAGGCGGTGGTGGTCAAGCTCCTGGCGGCGCGGCGGGAAACCTTGGCCGTGGCCGAATCCTGCACCGGCGGGCTCCTGGCCGACCGGATTACCGATGTGCCCGGGGCTTCGGCGGTTTTCGACCGGGGGATGGTGACCTACAGTAACCGGGCCAAGGTTGAAGTGCTTCAGGTACCCGCGGCCGTAATCGAAGAGAAGGGCGCCGTCAGCCCGGAAGTTGCCCGTTACATGGCGGAAGGGGTGCGGAAGGCGGCTGGGACCGACTGGGGGATCGGCATTACCGGGATCGCCGGTCCCGGTGGGGGCAGCCCGGAAAAACCGGTGGGCTTAGTCTATTTTGCCCTGGCCGGACCGGGGGTCGGCCTGGTCCGGGAAGCCCGCTGGACCGGCGACCGCCTGAAGATTAAACGCCGGACGACCCAGGCGGTGCTGGATCTCCTGCGCCGGACCCTGCTGAATGCCCCCGCGTGACCGGCGTCCGGCGCCTGATTTCTGCTTTCTCCCCGGTTGGGCCGGATTTATTTCAATTGGGAAAAAAAACTGTAAAAAAGGAAGGCCAAGTGTTATTATATACATATGGCAGACGAAGGAATTGCCTAATAACCGCAACTTTTATTTAGACCAAAATATATAATATTAATGTTTAACAAAGATTCGAGGTAATTGCCGCGCGGCGATTCCTTTACTCAGACTAGTACTGGAGAGTGAAGATCATGAGAACAGTGGGCGTACAAGTACGGGGAATCCGGGCGCCGATTGTCAAAGAAGGCGACGATCTGGTGCAGGTGGTGATTGATTCGCTTTGGCGGGCGATGGAAGCTGAAGGGTTTAAGCTCAATGACCGTGATGTCATCGGGGTTACCGAGTCTTTAGTGGCGCGGGCGCAAGGCAACTATGTGACCTTGCCGCTGGTGACGGCGGATTTAAACCGGAAGTTCGGCCGCGACGAACTGGGTGTGGTCTTTCCGATTTTGAGCCGGAACCGTTTTTCCCTGATTTTAAAAGCCATCGCCAACGGTTTTTCCCGCGTTTATGTCCAACTTAGTTATCCCGCGGATGAGGTGGGCAATCCCATCATGGATTTGGACCGGATGGAGGAGGCCGGGATAAATCCTTATACCGATTTCCTGACCGAAGAAGATTACCGGCGGATTTTCGGGCCGGAAGTAAAGCATCCCTTTACCGGTACGGATTATGTCCGCTTCTATAAAGAATTAGGGGTCAACGGTAATATTACGATTATTCTCTCCAATAATCCCCGGGATATCCTGAAGTTTTCCCGGAAGGTGCTGGTGGCGAATGTGCATAACCGGGCCCGGACGAAACGAATTTTACAGGCGGCCGGGGCGGAGCTCGTCTACGGGCTGGATGATCTTTGCACGGCGCCGGTGGACGGAAGCGGCTATAATCCCCAGTACGGTTTGTTAGGTTCCAATCTGGCCACCGGGCAAAAGCTGAAACTCTTTCCCCGGGACGGCCAGACCTATGTCGATAAGATCCAGCGGATCGTCAAAGAACGGACCGGCAAAGAGGTAGAGGTTTTCATCTACGGTGACGGCGCCTTCCGGGATCCGGTCGGCCACATTTGGGAACTGGCCGATCCGGTGGTTTCGCCCGCTTTTACCCCGGGCCTGGCGGGAGTTCCCAATGAGGTGAAGATCAAGTACTTGGCCGATCATCTCCTGGAAGAGGAAGGGGAAGCGGCGGTGGAAGAAGGAGTGAAGGCTTTAATCCGGCAGAAACAACCGGACCTGGTGGGGAAAGAAGCCTCCCTGGGCACGACCCCCCGCCGGATTACCGATCTTTTGGGGAGCCTTTGCGATCTGACCAGTGGCAGCGGGGACAAAGGGACCCCCATCGTCCTGGTCCAAGGGTATTTTGATAATTACACTACCGAATGAGCGAATAGTTTTCAAACGGTGCGCCCGCGGACGGTGGCCGGCGGGCGCGCTTTTTCTTTAACCGACTATCCAATAAAGGATAATAAATAGTTGCATTATCCCGATCTTTTAGTATAATAATCTATTAAATACCAATTTAGCCGGATGGCGAAAAAGAACATCTGTAAATGGGGGATAAACATGATCAAGGTGGCGATTGCCGGCGCGACGGGGATCGTAGGCCAGCAGGCCATTGTCAGCTTAATGAATCATCCCTGGTTTCAGATTACCAAGCTGGCGGCTTCTGCCCGTTCGGCCGGGAAGACCTATGCGGAAGCCCTCCGGGACCAAAGCGGCGCTTCCCGCTGGTGGTGCCCGCAGGATTTACCGGCGGAGATTGCCGGGATGCCGGTGGAGGAGGCGGCCGATTTTGACCCGACCAGTGTGGATTTGATCTTCTCCACCCTGGATGCGGCCGTGGCGAAAGAGTTGGAACCAAAGTGGGCCAAAACCACCCCGGTGATCAGCACGGCTTCGGCTTTTCGTTATGAGGAGGATACGCCGATTTTGGTCGGCGGGGTAAACATGGACCACACCGCCTTAATCAAAGTACAGCAAGCACGCCGGGGCTGGAAAGGCTTTGTGGTGCCCAAATCCAACTGCACCATTTCGGGTTTGGTCATCTCTTTAAAACCGGTTTTAACCCATTTTGGCGTGAAACGGGTGATTATGACCTCGATGCAGGCCATGTCCGGCGCGGGCCGGAGTCCCGGTCTGTCGGCCATGGATATGATGGAGAATATTATCCCGTATATTCCGGGGGAAGAACCAAAGGTGGAGAGTGAACCCCTCAAGATCCTGGGGACTTTCAACGGGCAAGGGATTACCAACGCCCCCTTCGGGATTACCGCGACTTGCACCCGGGTGCCGGTTCTCGACGGCCATCTGGTGGTGGTCTTTGTCCAAACCGAGAAAGCGTGCACCCCGGAAGAGGTCAAAGAAGTCATGCTCGACTTCGGCGCCGACTTCTGCCGGCTGGGCTTGCCCAGTTCACCGCCGCAACTGATTGCGGTCACCGACGATCCCTTCCGGCCTCAACCCCGGATGGACCGGGACCGGGGTGACGGAATGACGGTAACGGTCGGCCGGATCCGTAAAGATCCCATCCTCGAAAACGGCATTAAGTATGTTTGTTTGGCCCACAATACCAAACTGGGGGCGGCCAAGGGCGCGGTTCAAACCGCCGAATACCTTGTGAAGTACTATTTAAAATGGTTATAAAAGGGGCAACGGGAACTTGACCGTGCCGGTAAACTAGGGTATAATTTTTATAATCTGAAAAGCGGGAGCCTTTCCCGGGTTCCCGCCTCAGGAAAAGACTTTATATCCGGAAAGTGGCGATGAAGAGGAAGTAGCCGGGCGCCCGTCGGTGCCAGAGAGGAAAGCCTGCGGCTGAAAGGCCTTCCCTGACGGCCGGTGAAAACCACCTTGGAGCTGATGGTGAAAGAAGCCAAACGGGTGACACCGTTATTTGTCACGAAGCCGGGTCCTAGACCAAGAAGGGTGGAACCGCGGGCCAGATTACCCGTCCCTTGCCAGGGACGGGTTTTTTGATCTTCCGTTTCGGTGGTGCCCGGAAAAACGGGGAAAGGGCCCCAGGGAAGCGAGGTGAACATGATGCAGCCGGAATTAGAAATCTGCGCCGGCGGCGTGGTCTTTAAAGACGGGAAGGTAGTTAGTTTACGCCGGAAAAACGGTGTGTGGCTCATGCCGAAGGGCCATGTGGATCCCGGCGAAACCCTGGAAGAAGCCGCGGCCCGGGAAGTTTGGGAAGAGACAGGGCTTAAGGTCCGGGTCGGCGTGCCGCTGGGGGAGACCGAATACAGCTATAAGGAGGACGGAGTCAGCCACCGGAAAAAGGTTTACTGGTTCTTTATGGAAGCCACCGGGGGAGAGCTGAAGCCGGAAGCGGAGATGTTTACGGCCATCCGTCTGCTCTCCGCGGAGGAATTGGATACATTAAGTTTTCCGGCCGACCGCCGGCTGGCGGCCATGGCCTTTACGCTATACCGGAAGGCGAAAGCCCAGGCGGAACTGGCCGGTGTGAAGGACAGTTAAAAAGAGTATTAAATACCATGAGACGGTTGTCCGATCGTAACCGGGAGGAGGATGGCGATGATTAAGTTATATTTACCCGACGGGTCCAGCCGGACGGCGGAGAGTGGCCTCAGCGGCCAAGAGTTGCTGGCCGGTTTAGATCCGTCCCTGAAGAAAGAGGTTATCTGTTTGAAGGTGGACGGCCAGTTGAAGGACCTCTCCGTTAAGCTTCCGGAGGGGGCCGAGGTGAGGCTGGTCCGGCGCGGAGAACCCGAAGCGCTGGAGGTTTTGCGGCATTCGGCTTCCCATATTATGGCCCAGGCCGTCAAGAGGATTTTCCCCGAAGCCAAACTGGCGATCGGGCCGGCCATTGAAAACGGGTTTTACTACGATTTTGACCTGCCCCGGCCGTTGACCCCGGAGGATCTGGCGGTGATTGAAGGGGAAATGAAAAAGATCATCAAGGAAGATTATCCCTTCACCCGGGAGATGGTGGCCAAGGACGAGGCCCTCGCCCGCCTGCGGGCCGCCGGGGAAAAATACAAGGTTGAGCTGGTCAGCGAGCTGCAGGACGGGGAAATTAGCTTTTACCGGCAAGGAGAGTTCACCGATCTCTGCCGGGGGCCCCATCTGCCATCCACCGGCTACCTGCAAGCTTTCAAGCTAACCAGTATTGCCGGGGCATATTGGCGGGGGGATTCTTCCCGGGAGATGCTCCAGCGGATCTACGGGACGGCCTTCTTCAGCCAGCAAGAGTTGGATGATTACTTCAAATTATTGGAAGAGGCGGCCCGGCGCGACCACCGGAAACTCGGACGGGAACTGGATTTGTTCTCCATCGACGACCAGATCGGTCCCGGGTTAATCCTCTGGCATCCCAAAGGGGGCCGGGTCCGCCAGGTGATTGAGGATTTCTGGCGGGAAGAGCACCGGAAAAACGGTTATGAGATTGTTTATACCCCCCATATCGGCCGGAAACAACTCTGGGAGACCAGTGGCCACTTGGGCTTTTACCAGGAGAATATGTATGCCGGGATGGAGGTCGAAGGGCAGGAGTACTTGATTAAGCCAATGAACTGCCCGTTCCACATCGCCATTTATAAAAGCCGGAGCCGTTCCTACCGGGAGTTGCCCTTCCGCTGGGCGGAACTGGGCACGGTTTACCGTTATGAAAAGAGCGGGGTCCTCCATGGTCTCTTGCGGGTCCGTGGCTTTACCCAGGATGACGCCCATCTCTTCTGCCGGCCCGACCAGATGCCGGAGGAGATCGACCGGGTTCTTGCCTTTTGCTTAAAACTCCTGCGGGCCTTCGGTTTTAAAGAATTCAAACTGTACCTGGCCACCAGGCCGGAGAAGTCGGTGGGCGCCGAGGAACGCTGGGCGGCAGCCACCGAGGCGTTGCGGGCGGCCATTGAAAAAACCGGCCTCCCCTATGAAGTGGACGAAGGCGGCGGGGCCTTCTACGGACCCAAAATCGACCTGAAGATTAAGGATGCCCTGGGGCGGGAATGGCAGTGCTCCACCATCCAGTTTGACTTTAACGAACCGGAACGGTTTGCCCTTACCTATAAGGGGGCGGACGGCCAGGACCACCAACCCTACATGATCCACCGGGCCCTGCTGGGCTCCCTGGAACGCTTCTTCGGCGTCCTGCTGGAGAACTACGAAGGGGCTTTCCCCTTGTGGCTGGCACCGGTCCAGGCCATCGTGCTGCCGGTCTTGCCCGCCAACCTGGAGTACGCCGGGGAGGTTTATGACTGGCTGCGGGCCAACGGGATCCGGGCTGAGCTGGACGGCCGGAATGAGAAGATTGGCTACCGGATCCGTGAGGCCCAGGTCCAGAAGATCCCTTATATGCTGGTCGTGGGCTCGAAAGAGGCGGAGAGCGGCCAGGTGGCTGTCCGGACCCGGAAAGAGGGAGACTTGGGGGTTTGGTCCCGGCAGGATCTCCTCGCCCGGATGGAAAAGGAGATCGCGGAGAAAAGCTAAGCTCGGACGGGGAGAAACTCCGTCCGGGGAGGGAACGGACTTCTTTTTCACTGGAAACAGGGAACCAAGATTGGGACCAAAATTCATCGAACTAATAAAGGATTGTTAAACAGCCGAAAATTAAACGTAAACCAAAGAAAGGAGTAACCCGCTTGCGCTTTATCTTCCGGAATTATCTCTTGCGTTTGGTCGGGTTGATCGAGGTCTTTCTTTCCTTTCTCTTAATCTTCAGTGTGGTGTTGGCCGCCGCCGGTCTGGTGTTGAACCTGTACGGGTTATGGCAAAAGCCCAACGACACCAGTTATTTCCAGAAATATCTCGGATCGACCATGGCGCTGATTATTGCCCTGGAGCTGATTAAAATGATCCTCCGGGACACCATCAGCAGCACCATCGAGGTTCTATTGATTGCCATCTCCCGGAAGTTGATCGTTAGTGAGGGCAATCCTTTAGACTTTTTGATCGGGATTATCGCCATTGCTTTTTTGTTTCTGATCCGGAAGTATCTTTTTGTCTCCGAATTCAGCACCGACAGCGGGGTGATCGTCAGCGCGGCGATGCCGGTGGCGGAAGCGGAAAAGCTGTTGGGGCGGGTGCTGCCCCGCAATGCCCATACCGTCGGCGGGGTGGTGGCGCAAAGCGCCGAAGCGGCAAAGCGGAAACTGAAAGAAGGGGAGATCTACAACATTAACGGCGTGAAAGTCCGGATTAACCGGATGGAGAACGGGATTATCCAGGTCGTGGAGTTCTTGATGGATGGGGAAAAGCGAGGCTAACCGGGGGTGGATGGCGAACCTGTTCTTTCCAGCGGATAATTGCGGAAAACAGGGAAGGAGCTTGGAAAGCCTGGTCGAATATTTTTCTCACCGGAATTTTGTGGAGGCAGGAATGAATAATGAAGAAGACTGGGTTTTTCCTCATCCTTGCTCTGCTTTTGCTTGGCGCCAACCGGCTTTTGGCTTATCAAAGTGAAATACCGAGCGAAAATATGTCATTATATGAATTGTTACGTCCGGTGCTAAAACGGGAAGCGTCGCTCAAGCCGTCACCGGCTGTTCCGCCCAAGGGGACGCCACCCCTGGAGCCGGAGCCGGCCTTTTCCCGGGTTACCCCCGTCCCGATGCCCGACGAAGTGAAAGGGATCTACGCCACCGGCTGGGCGGCCGGCAGTCCGGTTTTATTCAACCGGATCTTGCAATTTATCGACGCGACTGAGGTAAATTCCTTGGTGGTAGATATTAAGGACGACACCGGCCGGGTCAGTTACCGGTCGACCGTGCCCATGGTGGAAGTTTTGGGCGCTTGGGAGAATAAGATTCCCGATATCCAAAAGCTGTTACGGACTTTACAACAGAAGAAGATCTATCCCATTGCCCGGCTGGTGGTTTTTAAAGATCCTTACCTGGCCGAAAAACGGCCTGATTTGGCTTTAAAGAACAAAGACGGCGGGATTTGGCGGGACAGGAAGGGGCTCGCCTGGGTGGATCCCCACGCTCAGGAGGTTTGGGATTACAATATCCAAATTGCCAAAGAAGCAATTAAAATGGGGTTTCCGGAGATCCAGTTCGACTATGTGCGTTTTGCCAGTGACGGCGATTTGAAGAATTGCGTCTACCCATACGCCGACGGACGCCGGAAAGAGGATGTGATCCAAGCATTTCTCGAGTATGCCCGGGCCGAGCTGGAACCTTTGGGAGCGGTGGTCTCCGCCGATGTTTTCGGTCTGGTCTGTTCGGCCGCGGATGATCTGGCCATCGGGCAGAAATTGGAGAAGATTGCCCAGGCGGTGCCGGTGATTTCCCCGATGGTCTATCCTTCCCATTATGCCAAGGGGTGTTATGGTCTGGCCAATCCCGATCTCTTTCCCTACGAAACAGTCTTAAAAAGCCTCCAGGACGCCACGGCGCGCTTGATTGGTTATCCGGTTAAACTTCGCCCCTGGTTGCAGGATTTTTCCCTGGGGAGCAACTATGGTCCCCGTCAGATTGAAGCCCAAATCCAGGCGGTTTATGATGCGGGCATCCGGGACTGGATCTTTTGGAACCCCAGTTGCCGTTATGATGTGAAGAAGTATGTAACCCAAGAAGACAGCCCGGCCCAGAGCGTTGAAGGGTTTCCCCCGCCGGCGGGGGAGGAGGTGGCAGCCACCACCGTTAACCAGGAGGGTTCCCCGGCGGAGGAGGAGAGCCCGCGCCCGGAGACGGTCCCGACCCGGCCGGAGGCCTTTTCCGAACCGGCTTTTCCCCAACCGGGGGATCCGGTTCTTCCCCCAGGGGAAGTCAGGCCGGAGTAGACGGATCGAGTCCGGAAAATCGGCAGCTTGCTATTGTATAAATATAACGATTCAGAAGCGGATCAGTTTATAATTTTTAACGAGAATTCCTCGAAATCAGATTGACTTTTACTTGAGGTTTTGATATTATTTTTCCTAATATATAAATCCAAAGACGAGATCGATACAGGGTTCCGTATTAGTCTCGTCTGTATATTTATAAGCTCTGAAAAACATAATTGGGGGGTATCGTAATGAAAAGAAAAATGTTAACTTTGGGAATGCTCATGGTGCTTCTTGTTCTCCTTTTCACCGGCTGCGGCAAGAGCGACACCCTGAAGATCGGGACGATCATGTCCACCAGCGGTTCGGTTTCCCATTTCGGCACCCAATGCCGGGATGCGATGCTGCTGGCGATTGATGAGATCAACGCCAAAGGCGGAGTGCTTGGGAAGAAAGTGGAATTGATTGCGGAAGATGATGAGAAGAACCCGGAAAAAACCATGAACGCGCTGATCAAATTGGTCACCAAAGACAAGGTAAAGGTGGTCCTGGGCGGTTTGACCAGCGACTGTACGTTGGCCATCACCAAGGAAGCGCAGCAACGGGGTATTCTCCTCTTCACCCCGACTTCCACCAATGATGCGGTGACCGACGCCGGCGATCTCATTTTCCGGGCCTGCTTCCAAGACTCTTTCCAAGGCCGGGTCATGGCGCAATTTGCCATTGAAAATCTGGGTGCCAAGAAGGGCGCAATCCTTTATGATATGAATAACGACTATTCCACCGGCTTGATGAAGAGTTTTGAAGAAACCTTTACGGCTTTGGGCGGCACCGTGGTGGCCAAAGAATCCTACGCCGGTGGCGATAAGGACTTTAACGCGCAGATTACCAAGATCAAGGCGGAAGATCCCGATGTCCTCTTCCTTCCCGACTACTATAACACGATTTCTTTGATTACCAAACAAGTGCGGAACCAGGGCTTGGACGTCATCATGCTTGGCGCCGACGGTTGGGATGAACTGGTGGGCCAAGCCGGGGATGAAGCGATTGGCGGCTATTACTGCAACCATTACAGCCCCGATTCGGATGATCCCGATGTCGAACGCTTCGTCACCAAATACCGGGAACGCTTTGGAGTCACCCCCAATGCCCTGGCCGCCCTTGGTTATGATGCTACCTATATTGTGCTGGAAGCTATCGAACGGGCCGGGACCGATGATCCGCAGAAAGTGAAAGAAGCGTTGATGCAAACGAACAAGAAATATGTCACCGGCCATATTACCTTCGACGAAAAGCACAACCCTGTCAAATCGACGACCATCCTGAAGGTGGTCAAGGGTGCCGACGGGAAGTTAACCACCGAATATGTGGGCATGGTTAATCCCGAGTAAAAGGCTGGAAAATTTAGTGGAGGTAGAAAGTAATGGGAGAAAGTCTTTTCTCCCATTACTTTATTGCTTTTTTTGAGCCTGAGTAGCGGGGGGAAGATTTAGCCGTTTGATGTTTGATGCAGGAATGAAAAATCTATTGTATAATGTTATGGTATAGTCTTTAATGCAGGAGGTGGGGTTTGGATGGATTTTCTGCAGCAATTCTGCCAACAAGCCCTGAACGGAATGTCCCTGGGCAGCATCTATGCTTTGTTGGCTTTGGGCTATACGATGGTTTACGGCATTATTCAGTTGATTAATTTTGCCCATGGTGACATTCTGATGGTCGGTGCTTTTGTCAGTTACTTTGTCCTTCGCAAGTGGGGAATCACCCCTGTCACCCTGATGCTCTCCTTTTTGCCGTCGATGCTGTTTTGTCTGGCGCTGGGCGTCATCATTGAGAAAACCTGTTATAAACCTTTACGGGACCAACCGCGGATCAACGCCTTGATCACGGCAATCGGGGTTTCTTTCTTCCTGGAGAACGGGGCGCGGGTGATCCCGGCTATTGGGCCTAACCCCCGGGTTTTTCCCACCTTGCCGGTGGTGAATTATACCTGGCTCGGGGTTAGCATCAGCCGGGTTCAGCTCTTAATCTTTATTGTCGCTATCGTTCTGATGCTGCTCCTTAATTATATTGTTAACTTTACCAAGATCGGTAAAGCAATGCGGGCGGTTTCCTACGATAAAGACGCCGCTTATCTCATGGGAATTAATGTGGACCGGGTGATCTCCTTCACCTTTGCTTTAGGCTCGGCCTTGGCGGCGGCGGCCGGCATCCTCTTTGCCAGCGCCTATCCGCAGATCGAACCCTACATGGGGATTATGCCCGGGATGAAAGCCTTTATTGCGGCCGTGCTGGGCGGCATCGGGAGTATACCCGGGGCGGTACTGGGCGGTCTAATCCTGGGCATTGCCGAGACCTTGACCAAAGGTTTTCTCTCCTCCCAACTTTCCGATGCGATTGCTTTCGGTCTGTTGATCCTTATTTTAGTGGTGAGACCTTCCGGCCTTCTTGGCAAACCCATGGGCGAGAAAGTGTAGGTGAGCTTTGGTGAGTAAGAAAAAAACTACTGTCACTTCTTTTTTCGTGGTGGTCGTGGTCTTGTTGCTTTTGACCATTATGGTGAGGTACAGAGTAATTGACGAGTATACCAGCCAGGTTTTGACCATTGCCGGGATTAATGTGATTGTTGCCTTGGGGCTCAATTTAATCTCCGGTTTTACCGGCCAGTTGGCGCTGGGGCATGCCGGTTTCATGGCCGTGGGCGCCTATACGACTGCGGCCTTAATGATGAAGTTTAACGTTCCCACCTTTTTGGCGATGATCGGCGGCGCGCTCATGGCGGCGCTGTTCGGTTTTTTAATTGGGCTTCCCACTTTAAGGCTGCGCGGCGACTATCTAGCCATCGTCACTTTGGGGTTTGGCGAGATCATCCGGGTGATCATGATTAACCTTCCGGAGTTGACCGGCGGCCCGGCCGGTTTAAAGGGGATTCCCCCTTTTACCACCAACTTTCAGTGGCGTCCGGTGGTTTCTTTTGCCATCGTCGCGGTGACGATGACACTGGTCATTGTCTTCCTCAGCAACTTGCTCAAGTCTTCCCACGGGAAGGCGATCATTTCCATCCGGGAAGACGAGATTGCGGCCAATGCGATGGGGATTAATGTCTTTTATTATAAGATTTTTGCCTTTACCATTTCGGCCTTTATCGGCGGTCTGGGCGGCGCCCTTTATGCTCCGTTCTTTGGTTACCTGAGCCCCAATATGTTTAACTTCCAAAAGTCGGTGGAATTCTTGATCATTGTGGTTTTGGGCGGAATGGGGAACCTGACGGGGACGGTCCTGGCGGGGATCGGCCTCACCTATTTACAAGAAATCTTGCGTTTTCTCAAGGATTACCGTCTGGTGATTTACCCGGTGATCTTAATTCTCGTCATGATTTTCCAACCCTCCGGCGTCATGGGCTTATTTGGCAACCGGGAATTCTCTTTGACGGCGCTTGTTAACAAGCTGATCGGTGCGCCTTCAAGCCGGCCGAAATCTGAAGAGAAGGCGGGTGAAGTCTGATGACCGTCTTAAAAGCCGAAAATATCTCGATCCAGTTTGGCGGTTTAATGGCCGTTTCCAATTTAAATCTGGAAATTGACGAAGGCGAACTGGTTGGTTTAATCGGTCCCAACGGGGCGGGTAAAACCACGATCTTCAATATGCTGACCGGGGTTTATAAACCGACGGCGGGGCGGATTCTGATTAAAGACCATAGAGGCCAAATGCAAGATATCGAACGGCTCCACCCTTACCAGATTACGGCTTTGGGGATGGCGAGGACCTTCCAGAACATCCGGCTCTTTAAAAACCTGAGCGTTTTGGATAATGTGCGGATTGCCAACCACCTGAATGTGGAATACAACACCCTGGAGGCAGTTCTAAGGCTGCCCAAGTATGAGCAGGAAGAAAAACGCATCACCGAACAGAGCCTGGAACTGCTCAGGATCTTCAATATCGAGCAGAAAAAGGATGAACTGGCCAAGAACCTGCCCTATGGCGAGCAACGGAAACTGGAGATTGTACGGGCGCTGGCCACCAAACCCCATATTTTACTCCTGGATGAACCGGCCGCCGGGATGAACCCCCAGGAAACCTTGGAATTGATGGATTTGATCAAATATATCCGGGACCGGTTTAAACTGACCATTTTGCTTATCGAACATGATATGAAACTGGTGATGGGAATCTGCCAGCGGATTTACGTCTTGGATTACGGCCGGCTGATTGCGCGGGGCGCCCCGGAGGAGATTGCCCATAACCCGTTGGTGATCAAAGCCTACCTGGGGAAGGAGATGGAGAATGATGCTTAAGGTGGAAAACCTTGATGTCTTCTACGGAAATATCCATGCCCTCCATGCGGTCAGCTTCGAGGTTAATGAAGGGGAGATTGTGACGCTGATCGGTGCCAACGGGGCAGGTAAAACCACGACCCTCCATGCCATCTCCGGGCTGGTTCCCATTGCGGCGGGAAGTGTCCGCTTCCTGGATCAGGATTTGACTGCCCTTCCTCCCCATAAGATTGTAAAATTAGGTTTAACCCAAGTGCCGGAAGGAAGAAGGATTTTTGCCAATCTTACCGTAAAAGAAAATTTGGAAATGGGTGCTTTCACCCGGAAAGACCGGAAAGGGATTAACGACGATTATGAGCGGATTTTTACCCGTTTCCCCCGGCTGAAGGAACGCTTGAAGCAAGTGGCCGGTACCTTGAGCGGCGGTGAGCAGCAGATGTTGGCCATCGCGCGGACGTTGATGGCCCGGCCCAAACTGGTCCTGATGGATGAACCGTCGATGGGCTTGGCTCCTTTGCTGGTGAAGGAGATCTTTGACATCATCAAGGAGATCAATGCGACGGGCACCACGATTCTGCTGGTGGAGCAGAACGCCCAATTGGCCTTGGCCATTGCCGACCGGGCTTACATCCTGGAGACCGGGCGGGTGGTTTTACAGGGCAACGCGAACGAGTTGGCCAACAGTGAAGAGGTGCGGAAGGCTTATTTAGGCGGATAAGGGTTCGTTCCTCCGGAGCAGAAGGGTGTTTCCTTGCGCCAGTGAATTTCGGCGCGTATTCTAAAGTTCAAAGATCAATAAATAAAAACGGCGAATGGAGGGAAGAAAGATGTATGTGCGTAACCGGATGACAGTTAATCCTATTACGGTCTCCCCGGACACCACGATTGCCGATGCTTTGGATTTAATGCGGGAGAAGAAAATTAACCGGGTCCCGGTGGTCAAAGACGGAAAACTGGTGGGGATTATTACCGAGCGGAAGCTAATGGAAGTCTCCCCTTCCTCGGCAACTTCCCTTAGTATTTTCGAGATCAATTACCTGCTGGCCAAGACCAAGGTGGAAGAGGTGATGACGAAGAAAGTCATCACCGTCTCCCCGGATGACCTTTTGGAAGTGGCGGCTTTAAAGATGCGGGATAACGCGGTCGGCGGCCTGCCGGTGGTGGAAAACGGCAAGCTGGTCGGGATTATCACCGAATCCAATATCTTTGACGCCTTTATTGAAATTATGGGTTTCCGGGAGCATGGCAGCCGGATCTCCATTCTGATTCAGGAGGACCGGCCGGGGGTTTTGGCGGAACTGGCCAAGACCATTGCCGAATGTAATGTGAATATCACCCATTTGGCTATCTACCATGGGGAAATTGTCTTACGGGTTGATACCCGTAAACCCGACCAACTGATCCAGAGCCTGCAGGAGAAAGGATTCCGGATTACCTCGGTAACGGTTATGGATTAAATTGCTGTCCGAAAAAAGAGCGGATCATGCTTTATGCTAAACTGTGCTTAATGAAAAACTGTCTGCCTCAGACAGTTTTTTTTCACTTATAAAAAAAAGAAACTGCCCCTCAACGGCAGTTTCTTTTTTTAATTTGATCACTTCCCGGAGGGGGGACGGGAGCCGGCGTGGAGCCGCTTTAAAATCGGAAGTCAATACTTATGGAAGGAGCAGAGCCGCCCCGACGGTACCCGGTCCCGTATGGGCGCCAATGACCGGTCCCACATGGGCAAAAGCGGAGGCCGGCCGCTGAAAGGCGGTTTCCAAAAGGCTTTTTAAATGCTCGCCGGCCTGTTTGGCGGCACCGTGGGCGACGAAGAGAAGGGAGGGCTTCCGGCCAGCCACCAACTCCTGAAAGGCTTGGACAATGCCTTTCAGGGCCCGCTCCTGACTCCGGGCAATCCCCTGCAAAACATAGACCCCGTCGGCATTGACCCGGATGATGGGCTTCACTTTCAAGAGGGAGCCCAGCAAATTGGGGACTTTACCGATCCGGCCTCCTTTATGCAGATACTCCAGTTGATCAAGGGTAAAAAGGGTAACAATTTTCTCCCTGATCCTTTGGAGTTCCTGGCGGATCTGGGGAAGGGAAAGCCCTTCCCGGATCAAACGGGCTGCTTCTTTAATCAAAATCCCCATCCCGAGACTGATGTTTTTTGAATCAAAGACCTCAATTTCTTGGCGAAAGTCAGCTTTCGCCAGACTGGCGGCGTTTACGGTGCCGCTTAAGGCGGAAGAGAGATGAATCGAAAGGATGGCGTCATGATCAGCCAGCAGCTTTTGGTATAACCGGCGAAACTCTTCCGGTGATGGCTGTGAAGTTTGGGGCGGATTTTCCTCTTCCACCAGGCGCCGGTAAAACTCTGCCGGGGGAAGGGTACCGTCGGGGAACTCTTCCTCGCCAAACCTGATTTTTAAAGGGATGGTGTGCACATTAAACTCTTTTTGCATTTCCGCGGTTAGATCGGCGGTACTGTCCGTTACCAAAGCAATTCTTTTCAATAGTCGTCCTCCTTGTTTCCGGCTGCGACTCAGTTAAGTTAATCAGCCGGGTAAATTGGCTTTTTAACCAAACCTGGTCCCGGATTGACACGACATCCAGTTGGTCGCAGACACCGGAAGGCTTCCTTTTTCTTTTTTAGACGTCAGACGGGCGGAAACATTACACCGAAACCGTTATTTTTTTGGCTAAAAAAGTCCGGGGACGCACGGGGAACCCCACGCAAATACCGGACACCGAAAAAATCCTTGACTTTTCCGGCGGGAGTCTTTATACTAATCAGGTGTAAAGTAAAGATACTTGTCAGCAAGGGGGCTCATCACGTGGAAGATGTGGTGTGGATGGGCCTACTCTATGATTTTTATGGGGGTTTGTTAACCCCGAAGCAACAGAAGGTCTTTGGCCTCTATTATCTGGAAAACTTTTCTTTGGCGGAGATTGCGGAGGAAGAAGGGACAACAAGACAAGCGGTGCATGACCTTCTCCGCCGGACCGAAAAGCTCCTCTCCGGCTGGGAAAGTAAGTTGGGTTTGGTCGGCCGGTATCTGCAAGAGCTGGAGGCGGCCAAAGAGGTGGAAGCGGCGGTGCGGGACTTGAACCACCTCCGGCCGCCGGATGAACGGGTGGCCAAAGGTCTTAACCGGGTGCGGGCGGCCGTCAACCGGCTCCTTGCTGTTTTGGATCTGGAAACGGAAGAGGAGCAAGGAAGTGAATCCGCCCGACAGAAGTAAAAAACCGGGAACTGAGGGAGCGAAGATAAAAGCGATGGTTTTCTCGGCGCTATCGGAAAAACTCCAGGAGACCCTCCGCCGCCTGCGCGGCAAGGGTAAACTGGGTGAAAAAGATGTGGACGAGGCCTTACGCGAGGTAAAACTGGCCCTTTTGGAAGCCGATGTCAATTTCCGGGTGGTCCGGAATTTTATCAACCGGGTCCGGGAAAGGGCGATCGGGCAGGAGGTCTTAAACAGTTTAACCCCCGGCCAGATGGTGATTAAAATTGTCCACCAGGAATTGACGAAGATGATGGGGGAAAAGGCGGAAAAGTTAAAAGTGAGCGACCGTCCCCCCACCGTTTATTTGCTCGCCGGCCTGCAAGGGGCCGGGAAGACAACGACCGCTGGTAAACTGGGCGGGTTTCTGAAGAAACAGGGACGCCGGCCGCTGCTGGTGGCGGCGGATGTCTACCGCCCCGCTGCCGCCAAGCAACTGGAGATTTTAGGACAGCAACTGGATTTGCCGGTCTATAGCGCTCCCGGTCAGGATCCGGTAACCATCGCCCGCCAGGGGGTGGAGAAGGCCTGGCAAACCCAGCGGGATGTGGTGATCGTGGATACCGCCGGCCGCCTCCATGTGGATGAAGAGTTAATGGCGGAACTGACGGCGATCAAACAGGCGGTGGAACCCACGGAGATCCTCCTGGTGGTTGATGCAATGACCGGCCAGGATGCGGTGAACGTGGCCCAGAAATTCCATGAAGCGCTGGCGCTGACCGGCTTGATCCTGACAAAGCTGGACAGTGATACGCGGGGTGGCGCCGCCCTCTCTATCCGGGAGATTACGGGGTGCCCCATCAAATTCATCGGCAGCGGCGAGAAGCTGGACGGGATTGAGGTTTTCCACCCGGAACGGCTGGCTTCCCGGATTTTAGGGATGGGCGATGTCTTAACCCTGATCGAAAAAGCCGAAGCGACGGTCGAAGCCGAACAGGCGAAGGCCCTGATGAAAAAGATCCAAAAAGACGAGTTTACGCTGGAAGACTTTTTGGCGCAGTTGCGCCAGGTGCAAAAGATGGGGCCTTTGGATCAGATTCTCGGGATGCTCCCGGGGGTGAAACCCAAACAACTGCAAGGACTGGAGTTTGATGAGAAAAGCATGAAGCATGTGGAGGCGATTATCCAGTCGATGACCCCCGAAGAACGGCGAGCACCCCAGATCATCAATGCCAGCCGGCGCCGGCGGATTGCGCGGGGGTCGGGCCGGACGGTTCAGGAAGTGAACCGGTTACTCTCCCAGTTTGAACAGAGTAAAAAAATGATGAAGCAATTTGGTAAAGCCGGCAAAGGCGGGCTTCCGAAATTACCTTTCTGATGAGCCCACCTTGGATCTTTATAGATCATTGAGAGCCAAGTGAGGAGGTGAAAGAAGTATGGTTCGGATTCGGTTAACCCGGATGGGAGCAAAGAAACGTCCCTTCTACCGGTTTGTGGTGGCTGATTCCCGTGCTCCGCGGGACGGGAGGTTTATTGAGATTCTAGGCCATTATAATCCGATCGCCAACCCGACAGAATTAGTGGTTGATAAGGAAAAAGCCTTGTATTGGCTGGCCAAAGGGGCCCAGCCGTCAGAACCGGTGAAACGGCTCTTTAAGAAAGCCGGGGTGCTGGGCCAGGAAGCGGTCGGGGAATGAAAGGATGTGAAGTTCCTTGAAAGAATTGGTGGAATTGCTCACGAAGGCGCTGGTCGATCATGCCGATGAGGTCTATGTCCGGAAAGAGGAGACGGCCGATACAATCCGTTTGGAGATCACTGTAAACAAAGAGGATTTAGGGAAGATTATCGGCCGGAAAGGCCGCGTGATTAAGGCCATCCGGACGCTGGTCTGGGCCTGCGCACCCGAGAACAAGCGTGTCCTGGTGGAACTGGCGGAATGAAAAAGCATCCCCCCTATGATCCCTGGTCCAATCCACCGGAGGGTTTGGCCGCGGTCGGCGAGGTCTTGACTACCCAGGGGAACCGGGGAGAGGTGAAGGTGGCTTCCTTGACCGATCGGCCCGAACGCTGGCTCGAACTCAAGCGGGTCTACAGCGTGGATGAGCAGGGGCCGCGGGCCCTTTTCCTGGAGCGCGTCCGTTTCCTTAGAGGACTGGTGATTCTCAAATTCCAGGGGATTGACGATATCTCCGGGGCGGAAGCGCTGCGCGGGACCTTCTTGTGGCTGCCCGAAACCGAAAGGCCTCCTTTGCCGCCGGACCGGTTTTATGTCGATCAGATCGTCGGACTGAAAGTTCAAACCCTGAACGGCTGTGACCTGGGGACCGTGGAAAAGGTTCTTTTTACCGGTGCGAATGACGTTTATGTCGTGCGGGGCGGAACCTACGGCGAGCTTCTGCTCCCGGCCTTGAAATCAGTGGTCCGCGCCGTCGATCTGGCGGCGGGGATTATGCGGGTGGAGCTCCCCCCCGGACTGGTGGATGACGAAGCGGATGAGGAATAAGGAAAGATGTTAATCCAGTTTTTAACCTTGTTTCCGGGCATGTTTGACGGCCCGTTCGCCCATAGTATAATCAAAAGAGCCCAAGACCGCGGGTTGGTGAAACTGGAGTTGATTAATTTCCGGCAATACGCCGTGGACCGGCATCTGACGGTTGATGACACTCCCTACGGAGGCGGTCCGGGGATGATCTTAAAACCGGAACCCATCTTTAAAGCCGTCGAGGAGGTTACGGTGGCGGCGGGGGCAAAACCTTATACCATCTTGACCACGCCGCAAGGGGAAACCTTTTGCCAGGAGATTGCGGAGGAATTGAGCACCCTTCCCCATCTGCTTTTCATCTGTGGCCATTATGAAGGCTTTGATGAGCGGATCCGGACCCTGGCAGACCGGGAATTGTCCATTGGGGATTACGTCCTGACCGGGGGCGAACTGCCGGCCATGGTCATGGCGGAGGCGATTATCCGGCTGCTCCCCGGGGTGCTGGGGGATCCGGAGGCCGCCAAGCACGATTCCTTCAGCGGGGAAGAAGGGCTTCTAGATTATCCCCAGTATACCAAACCGGCGGAGTTCCGGGGGATGAAAGTACCGGCGATCCTCCTGTCGGGGGATCATGGCAAGATCGCCGCGTGGCGGCGGCAACAGGCGCTCCTCAGGACAGCGCGCCGCCGGCCGGAAATCCTGGCGAGACTCAATTTAAGCAAGGAAGACCGGGTTTTTCTGGAAGAAAACCGGTTTGCTTTGGAAGATGTCCAGACGGATCTCTTTGTGAAGGGAGGGAAAACGGATGAACCTGATTGAACTGGTTGAACAGGAACAATTAAGAAAGGATATCCCGGACTTCAGCCCCGGTGATACGGTCCGGGTTCACCTGAAAGTGGTGGAAGGAGAACGGGAAAGAATTCAGGTCTTTGAAGGGATTGTGATTGCCCGCGCCAACGGGGGCTTAAGAGAAACCTTTACGGTCAGGAAGATTTCCGGGGGCGTAGGGGTAGAAAGGATCTTCCCCTTACACTCTCCGATGATCGCCAAGATTGAGGTGGTCAGAAAAGGCCGGGTACGAAGGGCAAAATTGTATTACCTGCGCGAGCGGTCCGGTAAAGCCGCCCGGATCCAGGAAAAATAATCAAGGATCACCCTCTGGGTGGTCCTTTATTTGTGCTTTTTTGCACAAGCTTTATCAGGAGAAAACCGGAGAGGAAATGGAGGTATTAACGATGACCAAACGCCGGGTTTTTTTGGTGGTTTTGGACGGCGTCGGGATTGGTGAATTGCCCGATGCCGGACGCTACGGTGACGAAGGCAGTAACACCCTGGGCAATATCGCGGCAGAGCTTGGCAGTTTATCCGTTCCTTTCCTGACCGCCTTGGGGCTGGGCCGGATTGCTACCCTGACGGGCGTGGCGGCGGTGGAAGCCCCCCGCGGGGCCTATGGCAAGATGGCGGAGGCTTCGGCGGGAAAAGATACCATTACCGGCCATTGGGAGATGACCGGGATTATCTTGGACCGCCCCTTTCCGGTCTATCCCCACGGATTTCCGGAGGAGTTGATCAAGGCTTTCAGCGAGGCCATCGGCCGTGGGGTTCTGGGGAACAAAGCGGCCTCCGGGACGGAGATCCTGAAAGAACTGGGGGCCGAGCATATGGCCACCGGCAAGCCCATCGTTTACACCTCGGCCGACAGTGTTTTCCAGATTGCCGCCCATGAAGAGGTGATTCCCGTTGACGAGTTATACCGGATCTGCGAAATTGCCCGTGGGCTTCTCCAGGGGGAGCACCGGGTGGCGCGGGTAATTGCCCGGCCCTTTGTGGGGAAGCCCGGTGCCTTTACCCGGACAAAGCGGCGGAAGGATTTTTCCGTGGTTCCGCCCGAAGAAACCATCCTGGACCGGCTGGCCGCCGCCAACATTGGTGTGGTGGGCGTGGGCAAGATCGAGGATATCTTCAGCGGGCGCGGGTTGACCGCCAGCTATCATACGGGGGACAACCTCGGCACTTTGGAACAGCTGTTGTCTTTGGGCCGAACTCTGGCCGCTCCGGCCCTGGTCTTTGCCAATTGCGTCGATTTTGACAGTTTATACGGCCACCGCAATGATGTTAAAGGCTTTGCCGCGGCCCTGGCCACCGCCGACGGCTACCTGGAAAAACTGGCCGCTTTACTCCGGCCGGAAGACCTGTTGATCATCACGGCCGATCACGGCGGGGACCCGACCACCCCCAGCACCGATCATTCCCGGGAATATGTTCCCCTTTTGGTTACCGGCGCCCGGGTCCGGCCGGGAGTCAACCTTGGCGTCAGGAGTTCCTTTACCGATCTCTCCGCCACTATTGCCGACTGCTTTGGGATCACGGGATGGAAGAAAGGAAAAAGCTTCTACCATGAACTGGTGGAAACGGAAGATAAATAAAGATATCAACGAAAGGGTTTAGTGGTTTGAACAAGAATAGTTAGGGAAAGGGCTTATTATTAGTTTAATTGTCGATATTCATGTCAATTAATAACAAGCCGGTTAGGAAATGGTTGTACATTTAAACGTTTCTTATTTAAACATTTCTGCAAGATTAAAATTTAAGCCCGCGAAGGATTTTCACAAAATCCGGTAGTTGAAGCGGATGCCATAAGAACCACGGGGATAATCCTATTCTGCCCCGGCCGGAAGGCAAGGAACGAGGGCATTTTCTAATCAGTAGGGGGTGGCAAAATGAGGATGGTTGATTTAATCGGCCGGAAAAGGGATGGGTTGGAACACAGTCCCGAAGAGATTGATTTTCTGGTCCGGGGGATTGTGGATCAAACCATCCCCGATTACCAACTGGCGGCCTGGTGTATGGCTGTTTATTTCCAAGGGATGACGCCGCGGGAAGCCCGGGATTTGGCGGTGAAGATGGCGGCCTCCGGCGACCAGGTGGATCTCTCGGCAATCCCCGGCATCAAGATTGATAAACACTCCACGGGGGGGGTCGGCGACAAGACCACCTTGGTGGTGGCCCCGTTAGTAGCGGCGGCCGGGATCCCGGTTTGTAAGATGTCCGGCCGGGGATTGGGGCATACGGGAGGCACCATCGACAAACTGGAATCGATTCCCGGTTTCCGCACCGAAATGCCGCTTGCGGAGCTATTTGCACAAGTTAAAGCGATTGGCATTGGGCTGGTGGGGCAGAGCGGAAACTTGGTGCCCGCCGATAAACAGCTCTATGCCTTAAGGGATGTCACCGGCACAGTAGCCAGTATCCCCTTGATTGCCACCAGCATCATGAGTAAAAAACTGGCCGGCGGGGCCGACGGTTTTGTCCTGGATGTGAAGGTCGGCAGCGGCGCCTTCCTGAAAACAAAGGAAGAAGCGGAAAAGCTGGGCGAATTGATGGTGGCCATCGGGAAAAAGGCCGGCCGCAAGACGGTGGCCGTCCTTTCCGCGATGGATCAGCCTTTGGGACAGGCCATTGGCAACGCTTTGGAAGTTAAGGAGGCCATTGCCACTTTACGCGGGGAAGGCCCCGCCGATCTGGAGGAACTCGCTTTGGCCCTGGGAGCCCAAATGCTGATTTTAGCCGGACAGGAGCGGGATGCAGCCCGGGCCCAAGCCAAACTCAGGACCATTCTGGCCAGCGGGGAAGGGTTGCGGGTCTTCCGCCGTTGGGTTGAAGCGCAGGGTGGAGATCCGCGGGTTGTTGATGATCCCGGTTTGCTTCCGGCGGCGCCGGTGGTGTACGCCGTGAAAAGTCCGGTCGCGGGCTTTCTTACCGCCTGGGAAACGGAGGCTTTAGGCTTGACCTCGATGCGGTTAGGCGCCGGACGGGCCAAAAAAGGAGATCCCATTGATCACGGCGTCGGTTTGGTGATCGAAAAGAAGATCGGGGAGTGGGTCGAAGCCGGTGAGGAGATCGCCAAGGTCTATGCCAATTCCCAAGGGCAGGCTGCTGCCGCGGCGGCCGAGGTTTTGGCGGCGGTGGAATTGGGGACAAATCCCCCGCCGGAATTGCCACTGATCATCGGTTATATTATTTAGCCTGCTTAGTGCGTTATCATATTTGCCCATGAAACGATGGTTCCTTTTCCGTCCCTGCCGCCGAAAGCGAGGCGTAAAGGGAGCGGTTGCGAGACGGATGTTTTGCGATGTTTGCCAACGTTTGCTAACAAAAGGAGTGAGATGATGGGACTTGCAACATTTAAAAAAGGGATCCATCCCCCGACCTATAAAGAGTTGACAGCGGCATTACCCGTGGAAGAGATGCCGCTTTCCTCCCGAGTGGTCTTGCCGTTGGGCCAGCATATCGGCGCGCCGGCCGAACCGTTGGTAGCCGTGGGGGACCTGGTGGCGACCGGCGAGAAGATTGCCGAAGCCAAGGGGTTAGTGTCCGTTCCGTTACACGCCAGTATCGCCGGGAAAGTGGTCGCCATCGAACCCAGGCCCCATGTCTCCGGGCGGATGGCCCCGGCGATCGTTATTGAAAGTGATGGCACCGACCGGGTGGCGCCGGGGTTAACCGCCAACCGTAATCTGGAGGAACTTACCCCCGAGGAGCTTAGAGTTTTAATGAAAGAGGCCGGTTTGGCCGGGATGGGGGGCGCCGCCTTTCCTACCCATGTCAAATATAACCTGCCCGCCGGGAAAAAGGCGGATTATATCATATTAAACGGCGCCGAATGTGAACCCTATTTAACCTGTGATCACCGGTTGATGATTGAAAGGGCCGCCGATGTGCTCCTCGGTTTGCAAGCTTTTATGAAAGCGGCGGGCGCGCCCTATGGGGTAATCGGGGTGGAAGCCAATAAACCCGACGCGATTACGGCCTTGCGGGAAGCGGCGGCCGGTTTGCCTGTGCAGATCCTGCCGCTGAAGGTTAAATACCCGCAAGGGGAAGAGAAAATGATGATTTATGCCGCGACCGGCCGGGTGGTGCCGGCCGGAGGCTTGCCGGCCGATGTCGGTGTCATCGTCAACAATGTGGCGACCGCCGCCGCCTTTGGTTATTATCTCCGGAAAGGCCTGCCCCTGGTGAGCCGGATCATCACGGTCACCGGGAAAGGGGTGAAAAGCCCCAAGAATCTCCGGGTCCGGCTTGGGACTTTACTAGAAGATGTGATCGCTTATTGCGGCGGGTTTACCGAGGCGCCGGGGCGGATCATCTTAGGGGGGCCAATGACGGGGCCGGCGGTTTACCGCCTGGATTTGCCGGTGATGAAAGGCACCTCCGGGGTGCTGGTCCAGACCCGGGACGAGGTGGAAAAACCCCGGGTTTTGCCTTGTATCCGTTGCGGCCGGTGTGGGGCGGCCTGCCCGTATAACCTCCTCCCCAATTTTCTGAGCGACTATGCGGAGCATGACAAATTGCCGGAGGCGGAGCAATACGGTATTCTGGATTGCCGCGAGTGCGGAATCTGCAGTTACGTCTGTCCCAGCCGGCGGCCGTTGCTTCAGAATATCAAGAACGGCAAACAGAAGATTTTGGCGGCACGGAAAAAAGGATAAAGGGAGGTCATTTGCATGTTAGAAACGGAAGTCGTAGTTTCTCCATCCCCCCATCTGCGCTCGGGAGTAAACACCGAGGGGATTATGTGGATGGTTGTCTTAGCTTTGGTCCCGGCTTCAATCGCCGCCGTTTACTTTTTCGGTTGGCCGACCCTGAAATTGCTGTTCGCTTCGATGGGGGCGGCGGTTTTGACGGAGGCCCTTTGCGAGCTGTTCATGAAACGGCCGCTGACCATCACCGACGGAAGCGCCGTGGTGACCGGTCTCTTACTGGCCTTAACCCTGCCGCCGACTGTTCCGGTATGGCTCCCGGCGGTGGGTGCGGCGTTTGCGATTATCTTCGGCAAACAGGTCTACGGCGGCTTGGGTTATAACCCATTTAACCCGGCTTTAATCGGGCGCGCCTTTTTACTGGCCTCCTGGCCCTCCTTAATGATGAACTGGGTGTGGCCGGAGGGTTCCCTCGGGTGGGCCGAAAGCGCGACGACGCTGTCCGGTGCTACCGCGGCCGCCACGGGTGCTACAGCCGGCGCTACGGCGGGGGCCACGGTCCAGACGGTGGATGCCATCGCGAGTGCCACCCCCCTTGCCCTTTGGCGGGGCGGGATTACAGATATCCCCTACCTCCAGCTTTACTTGGGCAACATCGCCGGGTCCCTGGGTGAAACGTCAGCCCTGGCCATTTTACTCGGCGGTTTGTTCCTGCTGGTCTATAAGCTTATCGACTGGCGGATCCCCTGCAGCTACTTGGGGACCGTGGCGCTTTTCGCTTTTCTCCTGGGGGAGGATCCCCTCTTTCATTTATTGGCGGGCGGCCTCCTTTTCGGTGCTTTCTTTATGGCCACCGATTACGTGACCACGCCGGTTACACCACTGGGGCGCCTCTTTTTCGGGATCGGTTGCGGCTTGCTTACGATTTTGATCCGGAAGTTTGGCGGTTTTCCGGAAGGGGTATGTTATTCCATCCTGATCATGAACACCACGACGCCGCTTTTGGATCGCTGGACGGTGCCGAAAAGGTTCGGGGAGGTGAAAGCCAATGGCTAAGGAGTGGCGTTTAATTATCGTCTTAACCGTCATCGCTCTGGTTTCCGGCGCCATCCTGGGCTTGGTCAATGTCTGGACTGAACCGGTGATTAAGGAGCAGGAGGCGCTGGCGAAACAAAAGTCCTTGCAACAGGCTTTACCGGAGGCGGCCGAATTCCGGGCGGAGACTGCTCTCCTGGAGGAGTTGCCGCCGGATGAAACCACCGGGATTACCGAACTGTACCGTGGTTTCCGTGCTGAACAACCAGTCGGTTTTGTCTTCATCCTGAACCAACGGGGTTACGCCAGTGGGATCCAGATGGCGGTCGGGGTAACGCAAGAAGGAAAGCTGGCTGGGATAAATATCATCAGTCAGGGGGAAACGCCCGGACTGGGGGCGCGGGTGACCGATGAGGAATTCTTAAACCAGCAGGCGTTCAGGGAAGCGACGGTCAAGCGGCAACTGGCCGTGACGAAGGATCAGGGTAAAGTGGAAGCAATCACCAACGCCACGGTCTCTTCCCGGGCGGTGGTCCGTGGGGTGAATGCCGCTTTGGCGGCCGCCCGTTCCCTCCTGGCCGCGGAAAAAGAGATGGGAGGTGCGCTCCAGTGACAAAGTGGCAGATCTATAAAAACGGCGTTTTGAAAGAAAATCCAACCTTCCGGCTGGTTTTGGGCATGTGCTCTACCCTGGCGATTACGACCGCGGTGGTGAACGGCATCGGGATGGGTTTGGCCTTAACTTTGGTGCTGACCGGGTCCAATGTCATCATTTCACTGCTGAGGAACGTGGTCCCCAAAGAGATCCGGATTCCCGCTTACGTTGTGGTGATTGCAACTTTCACCACCATCGTTGATAAAGTCATGGCAGCGCTTACTCCCGGTTTACATCAAGTGCTTGGGATTTTTATTCCTTTAATTGTGGTGAACTGTATCGTCCTGGCCCGGGCGGAAGCCTTTGCTTCCAAGCACGGCGTCCTCGAATCAACCATAGACGGTTTGGGCATGGGGACCGGTTATACCCTGGCCTTGCTTTTGGTTGCTGTGATCCGGGAAATCCTGGGGACCGGCGCTCTCCTCAAGGCTAAAGATTTCGGCTTTTCCGGCTTTCGAATTTTCCCCGAAGAGATGGGGGTTAAACTCTTGATCTTACCGCCGGGTGCTTTTCTCACCTTGGGAATGCTGCTGGCGGGGATGAACTGGCTAGTGGCCAAGAGGGGGGCGAAGAAACATGACTGAGTATTTATTGATTATCCTGAGCTCCATTTTTATTAATAACTTTATCACCCAGCGGTTCTTAGGGATCTGTCCGTTTTTGGGCGTTTCAAAACAAGTGGAGACGGCCACCGGGATGGGGCTGGCGGTGACCTTCGTGATGGCGCTGGCTTCCGGGATCTGTTATTGGGTGCAGAAAGTGCTGGTTGCCTTGAAGATCGGTTTTTTACAGACGATCACCTTTATTCTGGTCATTGCCGTTCTGGTGCAGTTTGTGGAGATGGTGATTAAAAAAAGCAGTCCGGTCCTCTACCGGGCTTTGGGGATTTACCTGCCGTTAATCACCACCAACTGTGCGGTGCTAGGGGTTACCATTATTAATGTGAATGAAAATTATAATTTTTTGCAATCGGTCGTCAGCGGGATCGGCGGGGCCCTTGGCTTCTCAATGATGCTCATTTTGTTCGCCGGGATCCGGGAACGGCTGGCCCTTGCACCTATCCCCAAAGCAATGGAGGGCTTTCCGATTGCCCTGATTACCGCCGGTTTGATCTCCATTGCCTTCCTTGGCTTTTCCGGATTTAACCTGGCGGCGCTGCTCAGTTTTTAGCCCCGGAATTAGCACAGCAATAACAGAAAAATAACAGAAAGGTAAAAGCCCGACTGGAGGAGGGAAAACATGGAAGCCGAAAATTTACTAATGATTTTGCATGCCGTGGCCGTCCTGTTTGTGCTGGGCCTGGCTTTTGGCATCGTTTTGGCCGTTGCTTCCCGGAAATTGACGGTGGCAAGTGATCCCCGCGTTGAAGAAATCGAAGGTCTGTTGCCGGGTGCCAATTGCGGCGGGTGCGGCTATCCCGGCTGCCGCGGGCTGGCGGAGGCCATTGCCGGCGGAACGGCCCCGGTGACCGCGTGTCCGGTGACCAAGGACCATACGCCCATTGCCAAGGTGATGGGGGTGGAAACCGCGGCTGTGGAACCAAAGGTGGCCATGGTCAGGTGTGCCGGCGGGCGGCAGGAAGCCCGGCAACGCTTTATCTACCTGGGAGTGGAGGATTGTGTGGCCGCCCAGAACCTGGGCGGCGGCGCCAAAGCCTGCACCTATGGTTGTCTGGGTTTGGGCACCTGCGTCAAAGCCTGCCCCTTTGGGGCCATGACCATGTCCCCGAACGGCCTGCCGGTGGTGGATGAAAGCAAGTGTACCGCTTGCGGAATGTGTGTCAAGGCCTGTCCCCGCCAGTTGATTACCTTGTGGCCGGTGGCGAAAAGGGTGACCGTGCTCTGTATGAACCAGGAGAAAGGGACGGCGGTCCGCCCCGTTTGCCAAGTGGGCTGCATTGCTTGTCGGATCTGTGAAAAGAATTGTCCCGCCGGCGCCATTACCGTTGAGCATAATTTGGCCCGGATTGATCCGCAGCTTTGCACCGAATGTGAAATTTGTGTTGAGAAATGCCCAATGAAGACGATTAAGAGTAACAAAAAGCAGGAAAGAGCGGTCGGATAGGGAAATACTAATACTGTTTATCTTTGATGGCGAGGGATATTTGCGGGGAGGTGGGTATGATTTATCGTTTGATTTTAGCTTCCGCTTCTCCCCGCCGGCAGGCGCTCCTTGCCATGTTAGGCTTGGAGTTTAAGGTGATGGTCAGTGCCTTTGAGGAGAAGACCCGATCCGGTCTTCCGACCACCCCGGCCGAACTGGTGATGGCCACCGCCCGGGGGAAAGCGGAGGAAATTTTCCGGATCACCTCCGGACAACCGGAGACGGCTGATGCTTTGGTCCTGGCCGCCGATACCATTGTGGTGCTTGACGGGCGTTTTCTCGGCAAACCGGCCGACCGGGATGAGGCCCGCCGGATGCTGAGGACGCTCTCCGGCCGCTGGCACCAAGTTTTTACCGGTTTGGCTCTGCTCCACCAAAGGAAAAGTATTGTGGAGTATGAGATGACCAGGGTTCATTTTCGTCCGCTGACCGAAGAAGAGATCACGGCTTATATTGACACCGGTGAACCGATGGATAAAGCAGGAGCTTACGGGATACAGGGGTTAGGCGCCATTTTTGTTGACCGGATTGACGGTTGCTTTTATAATGTAATGGGCCTCCCTGTCCCCCGGTTGGCTCTTCTTTTAAAGGAATACGGGATTACCTTGCCGGAGGTGAAGCCCCTTGGCGGGACCGGTGATCAAAAACTTGCCTGTGGGGGAGCGCCCGCGGGAACGACTGGAGAAGTACGGAGCGGATAGTCTCTCCAATGTTGAATTAATGGCGATTATCCTGCGGACAGGCGCCGCCGACCAATCAGTTCTCACGATGGCCCAAGAGTTACTGGCCAAATTCCAAAGCCTGCCCAAATTAGCCACGGCCAGTCTTCAAGAGTTATGTACGGTGCGGGGGATGGGGAAAACAAAGGCCATTCAATTACTGGCCGCCTTTGAATTGGGAAAGCGGCTGCTGGCCACCAGCTTTCCCCAGGATGAACCGTTAAATTCGCCCCAGGAAGTCGCAAGGTACCTATTACCCCGGTTAAGCTTTCTTTCGCAGGAGCATTTTTTAACGTTGCATCTCAATACCAAGAACCGGCTACTGGGGATGGAGACAATTACCATCGGCACTTTAGATTCTTCCCTGGTCCATCCCAGGGAAGTGTTTAAAGGCGCCATCCGGCAAAGTAGTGCGGCTTTGATCCTGGCCCATAATCACCCCAGCGGCGATCCCCAACCCAGCAAGGAAGATCTCCATTTGACAAGACGCCTGAAAGAGTCCGGGGAACTCTTGGGCATCCCCATTCTCGACCATGTTATTATTGGTAACCAGAATTATTACAGTATGAAAGAGGAAGGATTATTTTAAACCGACAAAGGACTGTTTTAGGTAATGTCCACTTAATATTTTTTCAACCGGAGGGAATAGCTTGATGCTCAACAAGTTGCTCGGACGTTTCTCACGGGATATGGGAATCGATCTAGGTACGGCCAATACACTGGTTTTTGTGCGAAACCAAGGGATTGTTCTTCAGGAACCGACGGTGGTCGCCTTCGACCGGGAGACGGAGAATCTGATCGCCGTTGGCCTAGAAGCCAAGCAGATGGTGGGGAGGACCCCGGGGAGTATTGTGGCGGTCCGGCCGCTGAAAGACGGTGTGATTGCCGATTTTGAAGTCACCGAAAAAATGCTCCAATATTTCATTAAAAAAGCCGGGGCCCGTAAGGCCTTTTTCGCGCCCCGGGTCATCGTGGGGGTTCCCTCCGGCGTGACGGAAGTGGAAAGACGGGCGGTGATGGATGCGGCGCGGGAAGCCGGCGCCCGTGAGGTCTTTTTAATTGAAGAACCGATGGCGGCCGCCATCGGGGCCGGTTTACCCATTCAGGAGCCAACCGGCAACCTGATCGTGGATATCGGCGGGGGAACGACGGAAGTTGCCGTCATCTCCCTGGGCGGAATTGTCACCAGCCGTTCGATCCGGGTGGCCGGGGATGAGATGAATGAAGCCATCGTTCAGTATATTAAGCGGAGCTACAATTTGATGGTCGGCGAACAGACGGCCGAAGAGATTAAACGGACCGTGGGCTCGGCCTACCCGCAGAAGGAGGAGGAGTCCATCGAAGTCCGGGGCCGGGACCTGGTGACCGGTTTACCAAAGGTGATTACGCTTTCTTCGCGGGAAGTCATGGAAGCGCTGGCGGAGCCGGTGGGGATGATTTTGGAAGCGGTCAAGATGACTTTGGAAAAGACCCCTCCGGAACTGGCGGCGGATATTTTGGACCGGGGGATTGTGATGTCGGGGGGCGGCGCCCTTCTCCGCGGACTCGATCGTTTACTGGCGGAAGAGACGGAGATGCCGGTGCAAGTGGCCGAAGATCCCTTGACCTGTGTTGCCAGGGGAACGGGGAAAGCCCTTGATGCCCTGGATGATCTGAGGAATGTCTTGATTTCCAAGTAGCCGTCCATTCGGCTGAAGCCGGGGCACGCGAAAGGAAGAAAAATGAACCAAGTTACAATTTCCGCCGGGACAGAATGGTGTTTCCGCGCGGTGAAGGATCTGTTTGGGACTGCCCTTAAGAGGCAATTCAGTACATTGGGTAAAGGGGCCGATTAAGGTGTTGCAACCTTTTGTCCAGAAAAAGGTTTTCCTGGTAACGTTGGTCGTTTGTTTTCTGGTGGTTACCGGGCTGATGTTCTATTCTTCCCAGGACCGGGAGGAAGAGTTGGGGTTGGAAAAGGTCTTTAAAATTATTTTATACCCCTTCCAAAAGGGCGTCTATTACATTACCACTTTTGTGACCGATTCCTGGGAGACGGTGAATACCTTGGGCACCCTCTACCGGGAAAACAATGAAATGCGGAAACAAATATCGGAAATGGTCACCGAACTTTCCCAGCTCGAACAGTTAAAAGCGGAGAACGAACGCTTGCGGGAGCTTTTAAGGTTTAAATTGACATCCCCGTTGGAATTGGTTCCGGTGGAAGTGATTGCCCGTAATCCCAGTAACACCGGTGCCACGTTGACCATTGATAAGGGCAGTAACGCCGGTTTGACCCGGAACATGCCGGTGATCACCACCGAAGGGCTGGCCGGCCGGCTTCTCAATGTGGAACCTTTCTCCGCGGAAGTGATTTTACTGACCGATCCCCGCCCCGGCAACAGCATAAGCGGTGTGATCGAGCGTACGCGGGAACTGGTTTATATCTATGGCGGTGGAAAAAAGGGAACTTGTCTGGTGAAACCGTCGGATTTAAGTGTCCGGCTGCAGACCGGCGACCGGATTTTAACCTCGGCATCCAGTTTATACTTTCCGAAAAACTTGCTGATCGGGGCGATCGTGGAAGTGGAGGAATCGGCGGACGGGTTTGAGCAACAGGCGTACTTGAAACCGGCAGTTGATTTCAGCCGGATCGAATATTTGTATGTCGTGCGGGAGAAGTGAAGGGGGAAAGCGGCCGTGAACTGGTGGAAATATTTACTTTTAGTTTTATTTCCCCTTATCATACAAACGGTGGTCTTCCCCCATCTTGCGCTTTTTGGGGTCGTTCCCAATTTGATTTTGCTGATTACCATTTGTTTCGGTCTGTTGGAAGGAATCCGGCCCGGGCTGTACATGGGGATTTTGGGCGGCTTATGTTTGGACTTGGCCAGCAGCGGTATTTTGGGGATTAACATCATTGCCCTGGGAGCATTGGGTTTTGGCGCCGGTTATCTGGAAAAAATGGTCTTCAAGGGTTATCTGCTGGTCCCGATCTGCCTGGTTCAAGTGGGGACGGTCTTGGCCGAACTCTTTACTTACTGTATTTTACTGGCCTTCGGCTGGCGGATTAACTTTCTTTCCTTTCTGGGTTCGACCCTTTTGCCGCTCTGTCTGTACCATTTGCTGCTGACCGGACCGGTTTATTACGGATTAAAGAAAGGCCTTGCCTATCTGAAAGAACGGCAAAAGGTTGGTGCGTTGCATTGAAAGAACGGACCATTAAAGGACTGGAGCGGAGCGTGAAAGCCCTTACCGTTTTGGTGGTGCTCATTTTTTCCGCCCTTTTGATCCGGCTTTGGTATTTACAGATTGTCAAGGGCGAAGAAACCTATGTCAAATCCAGTCAAAACCGGATGCGGCCGATTTGGATCACGGCGCCCCGGGGTAATATTTATGACCGGAACGGCGAATTATTAGTAACCAGCCGTATTTCCCATGTGGTCTCCGTTGTCCCGGAAGATATTAAGGATAACCCTTATGTACTTCAATTTTTAAGCCGGGTTTTGGATCTGTCCGAAGAAGAACTTATGAAGCGGATGGAAGAGAGCTCAAAATACCAAAAAGACCAGTATGTACCCTTAAAAAAAGATGTGGACCCTTTCACCGTCGGCCGGATCCTCGAAGCCAAACTGGATCTGCCGGGGGTTGTCGTGGAGGATTATCCGGTTCGTTCTTATCCGCAGGGTGAATGGGGCGCCCATCTTTTTGGTTATTTAGGGGAGATTAGCGAACAAGAACTGGCCCAGCGGAAAGGGTTGGGTTACCGCCTGGGCGATCTCATCGGGAAGATGGGGCTGGAGCGAACCTATGATCCCGAACTCCGGGGAGAAGAGGCGGTCCGGATCTGGGAAGTCGACCGGATCGGTCAACCCATCCGGGTTTTGGAAGAGAAGAAGTATGTGCCCGGGCATAATCTCCACCTGACGATTGATGCCCGCCTGCAGGCCGTTGCGGAGCAGGCCCTCCGGGATCAACTGGCTTGGGCGAAAACCCAGACCAATCCCCAACTGAATAAAGCCAACGCCGGCTCGGTGGTGGTGCTTGACCCGCGCAACGGGGCTGTGCTGGCAATGGTTAGTTATCCGGAGTTTAATCCCAATTTGTTCGTGGGGAATATAAGCAGTACAGACTTTAACGCCTTGATCAACAACCCGCTTAATCCTTTCTCCAACCGGGTGACGAGGGGGCTGTTCATGCCCGGTTCCACCTTTAAACCCATTACGGTCCTGGCTGCCCTGGAAGAAGGTCTGGTCAAACCGGAGGAAACCTTTACCTGTACAGGGGTGTTCCGGATTGGCAACCGGCAGCTGCGGTGCAGTACAGCCCATGGTAAACAAACGGTGGTCGATGGCTTGAAAAATTCCTGCAACACGGTGATGGCCGAGTTGGCCTTACGGCTGGGACCGGAAAAACTGGCTGCCTTTGCCAGGCTTTTGGGGCTGGGCGCCAAGACCGGCTTAAACCTGGAACCGGAGGAGATGGCGGGCCTCGTCGGCGATCCCGAATGGAAGAAAAAAGCCAAGGGCGAAACCTGGTATCCAATGGAAACTGCCCTGATCGCCATCGGTCAGAGCTTTGTCAACGTGACGCCCATCCAGTTGGCTCAGGTCTATGCGGCCATTGCCAATGGCGGCCAGGTCTACCAGCCTCAATTGGTACGGAAAATTACGACCGCCACTGGGGAAAAAGTGGAGGAAATCGCGCCCAAAGTCGTCCGGAAGATAAGCCTGAAACCGGAAAACCTGGCGGTGGTCAAGGATGGTTTGACCAAGGTGGTCCGGGAAGGGACCGCCCGTTATGCTTTTGCCGGTTTTCCCCTTGACCGGATCCCGGTGGCGGGCAAGACCGGCACGGCGGAGAATGCCGGGAAAAATGATTTTGCTTTTTTTGCCAGTTATGCCCCGGCCGACAACCCGGAACTAGTTGTGGTGGTAGTGGTTGAGGAGGGCGGCTTCGGCTCCCAGGCGGCGGCGCCGGTGGCCAGAAAGATTTACGAGGCCTATTTTGGGCTGGAAAAAGAAAAGACGGGCGCCGGTGGAACCAATCTGCCCGAAGTGACCAACCAGGCGGCGCTGGTGGAATAAGTCGGGAGCAGGTGGGAGGAATTTAAAAGGCCATGTGGAATAGAAAAATAAAATTACCTAAGGTGTGAGCAAGGATGTTATTGCCGGTGAACAATCCTCTGAACGCCGAGGAATTGGTCTTTAAGGGGTTAAAACAAGGTCTGACCCTCTTCATTCCGGAAAAGGAGTCCTTCGGCCATTGGCTGGACGTGCTGGACCAAAGGTTGGATCAGGCAAAAAGTTTTTTTCAAGGCGGCGCTATTTTAGTGGAATTAGGCGAGCGGAGGCTGACCCCCGGTGAAGTGGCCGGCTTAAAGAAGATCTTGACGAAGTACCGGATCCGGATCAAAGATTTTAACCCGCTCAGTAAAAAAAAGCTCACTCCTCCTCCCCAAGAACGGTTGCCCCATGCGGCCGGGGCCTTGCTGGTGAAAGGAACGGTGCGGAGCGGCCAACGCTTGGAGAATGAGGGCGATATCATCGTAAAAGGAGATTTGAATCCCGGCGGTGAGATTGTTGCCACGGGAGATATTATTGTTTTGGGCGCCTTAAGAGGCGTGGCCCATGCCGGGGCGGGGGGAAACACGCAGGCGGAGATTATCGCCTTCACCTTGGCCCCGGTTCAATTGCGGATCGCTCATATCTTTTCCCGCCCGCCGGAGGGAAGAAGAGGCAGACAAGGACCGGAAGTAGCTTATATCAAAGGGGAAAAGATTGTCGTGGAGCGATTATAGGAGACAAAGGAGGATTTCTTCATGGCAGGACGCGTCATCGTTGTTACTTCCGGCAAAGGAGGGGTCGGGAAGACTACGACCGTCGCCAATCTCGGGACCGGATTGGCGCTTTGCCACAAAAAAGTGGTCATGATCGATGCCGATATTGGCCTCCGGAATTTGGACGTGGTGATGGGACTGGAGAACCGCATCGTTTATGACCTGGTGGATGTGGCCGAAAAAACTTGCCGGTCGGTTGCGAAAGCCTTGATTAAAGATAAAAGACTGGGCAATCTTTTTTTGCTCCCGGCGGCGCAAACCCGGAACAAGGATGCGGTTACCCCCCAGCAAATGGTGGCCATTGTCGATGAGTTGAAAGAGGAGTTCGATTATGTGCTGATCGACTGTCCGGCCGGGATCGAACGGGGGTTTGACAATGCGGTGGCGGCCGCCACGGAAGCGATTGTGGTGACGACGCCCGAGGTCTCGGCGGTGCGGGATGCCGACCGGATTATCGGTCTGTTACAGGAGAAAGAGTTGTACGAGCCGGTCCTGATTTTAAACCGTCTCCGCCCCGACATGGTGAAAAAGGGCGATATGATGGATGTGGATGATATTAATGATATCTTGGCGATTAAACTGTTGGGGATTGTGCCCGATGATGAAGAGATTATCATCTCCACCAATAAAGGAGAACCGGCTGTTTTAAACAACCATTCGAAAGCGGGCGAAGCTTTCCGGAACATTGTCCGCCGGCTGGAAGGGGAGGAAGTTCCCTTTATGTCGTTGGGCGGCGAACCGGGACTCTTCGGCCGGTTCCTCAAATTAATGTCGGGGAAATAAGGGGGAAGTTGGCGAGACCAGGGAGGAAGCCAAGGGAAAGGAGCAGGAAGCATGAAAATCTTTCGGGAAGAAACCCCCAGCAAACAACAGGCCGTGGAAAGACTCCGTCTCATCCTTGTCCATGACCGCGCGAAGGTTTCCACCGGTCTTTTAGAGCTTTTACGGGGCGAAATCATCAATGCCATCTCCAAATATGTGGAGATTGACGAAGATGAAATCGAGATCGAGTTGAACGCCAGTGATTCCAAGGCTGAACTAGTGGCCAATATTCCGGTGGTGAGGGTCCGTCGCGCGAACGAGTAAGCGTCGTCTACGGCGTGGAGAAAAGGTGACTTCGTGGTGTGGGATAAAAAGCTCTTGAAAAATATCGATTATTATTTGCTCATCTCCGTCCTGTTGCTGGTGGTCATTGGTATGGTGATGATTTATAGCACCACCAGAAACAACTATACTCTGACCGGCGGCGATCCTTTTGCGTTAGTCAAGAAACAGGCGCTGGCGGTGGTGATTGGGATAGTCGGGATGATCCTGATCATGCTTAGCGATTACCGGTTTCCCGACTTCATTTTTCAAATGCTCTATGGTTTAAACCTGCTCATGTTGGTTTTAGTCCTTACGCCCTTGGGCATGGAAGTTAAAGGCGCCAAATCCTGGCTCAATCTGGGCGGGGCTTTTTCTTTGCAACCGTCCGAACTCGCCAAGTTACTGGTGATCTTGACCCTCGCCAAACATTTGGCCGATAAAGAAGAGATCAATTCCTTTTGGGACCTGTGGTCCCCTTTTATCCATATTGCTTTTCCTTTGGTCTTGATCTTACTCCAACCGGATTTAGGGACGACCTTGGTTTTTCTCTTCTTCTTCTTTGTAATGCTCTTTATTGCCGGGTATAACCGCCGTTTTTTGCTGGGGATTATTCTGGCCGGGCTGCTCGCTTTGGTCCTGCTCTTTGCCTGTCATCATTTCTTCGGGACGCCCTTGCCCTTTAAAGAATATCAGATCCAGAGGATGACCATTTTTCTCAATCCCGACCGGGACCCGACCGGCAGCGGGTGGAATGTGCGCCAGGCCATTATTGCGGTTGGTTCCGGCCGCTTTACAGGAAAAGGACTTTTCCAGGGGAGCCAGGGCCGGTTGGGTTTTCTGCCGGAAAGTCATAATGATTTTATCTTTGCCATTCTCTGTGAGGAATTAGGCTTTCTCGGCGGCTTTTTGGTGCTTGCTTTATTCTTCGTCATCATCTGGCGTTGCCTGGTGATTATGGAGCAAGCCAAGGATAAGGAGGGGGTTTTGATCACCGCCGGGATCACTGCCATGTTCCTCTTTCATATTCTGGAAAACATCGGGATGAACATCGGGATCATGCCGATTACCGGGATTCCCTTGCCTTTTGTCAGTTACGGCGGGAGCGCGATGATCACCAACCTCCTGGCCATTGGTTTTGTGGAAAACGTGTGGATTCGCCGGCAAAAGCTCCTCTTTTAGGAGAATTTCACCGCCGCCGGAGCCAAATGCTGTTGTTACCTTGCCCCGGTGGCTTTCTCCGTGTCTACTAAATCCAAGCTCCGTTTTTTAACTTCCGCTTCACCAAGGCAACTTACTACGAAAGACAAAGATGCCAAATCAAATTGCCGAAGAGACCCTTTGCGTCCGGCGGAGATTGGGGTAAAGAAAATTGACGAAAAAAACTCCGGATAGCTTTACGCTTACCGGAGCTTTTCTATTTTTAGAATTGTCTAATTGGCGAAGACTCGTTATACTGGTGGTCTTACCGGCGGCGGTTCCGTCCGGAATGTAAGTTACAGGGGAGAGTCGGTTCTTCCCCCGGCGCAAAGGACTGGGTCTCAACTGCTTCCAAAGGACAGAAGGGTGTCGCCAGTAAACCCGATTCGGTGCAAATATCGACCACGACTTCATCCACTGGAGTCTCCCCGTGGAGGGGGCATTTTTCGGTCGGCATCGGACTGCCGTCGGTGGTCTCCGTGCCGGTCACCGCCCAATAGGTTTTGGTGATGACCCGTTCCGGCGGGCAAAAGTCGGTGGCGAGGGCTCCCGAGTCGAGACAGACTTGGATACTTATCTTACTGCCCAGGTCGGGAGCGGAGTGGGTTGGGCACTGCTCCACCGGTTCCGTCCCGGTAATGAAGACTTCGCGGATGGTCTCTGGACAATAGGGGGACGCAAGATAACCGGTTTCCGCGCATACTTCAATATTGGTGGAAACTCCGGCCGGGACCGGAAAATCGGTAATCGGTCTGTTGGCCAGTACTTTTTTGGCAAATTTCCCCCAAATTTCGGCCGCGTATCCACTGGTGATTTTGGTGCCGTTAATCACCAGGGGAATGGCTTGACTGTCGTTGCCGATCCAGACACCGGCGATTAATTCGGGGGTATAACCGACAAACCAGGCGTTGGTGTCCTGGTCCGAGGTGCCGGTTTTGCCGGCCGCCGGCCGTCCGACAATCCGGGCGCGCTGCCCGGTTCCGTTCTGAATGACCCCTTTGAGCATGTCCGTAACTACGTAAGCAACGGATTCCCGGATGACCACCCGGCGCTCGGGGGTGTTCTCCAGGATCACCCGTCCCTGGCTGTCGGTGACCTTCAGAATGCCCATCGGTTCGGAGTAAATGCCCTTATTGGCCAAAGGAGTATAGGCGGCGGTCAATTCCAGCGGCGTGACACCTTTGGTTAACCCGCCCAGGGCTAAAGGGGAAAGCGCCATGTCATTTAATCCGCCGGTCGAAACCAGACTTTTCAACCCCATGTTCTGGGCCATTTTAAAAACAGTGCTGACGCCCAACTGGTCGGTGAGGCGGACCGCAATGGTGTTTAAGGAAGATTCCAAGGCGCGCCGCAGACGGACCGGTCCCTGGTAAGTTTTGCTGAAGTTCCGGGGAATCCAGGGTTCAGCCTTATCCCCGTTGGGATATTCAACGGGTTCGTCCATGAGGACGGTGGCCGGCGTAAATTGATGGCTGTCGATGGCGGCGGTATAAACAAAGGGCTTCATACATGACCCCGGCTGCCGGTAGGCTTTGACGGCCCGGTTCAGCTGGGTGTTTTGCCAGTCACGCCCACCAATCATTGCTTTGATATAGCCGTTGGTCGGATCGAGAGCCACCAAAGCAATCTGGGGTTGCGTGACATTGTTTTTATCCGGTTCCCCGGTGGGCAAGTCTTTGATGACTTCTTCGGCGCAGGCTTGCATCTCCAGATCAAGGGTGGTATAAATCCGGTAGCCCTGGGTATAGAGATCTTCTTCGGTCATGAGCCCCCGTTTGGTGGTGAGTTCCTGAATAACATAATCCACAAAAAAGGGCGCATTTCGCCCCCGGGAGCCCTGGCTTTCCACGCCGAGGGGCGCTTTGGCGGCTTCGGCGGCCTCTTCGGCGGTGATGTAGCCGTGTTCGGCCATTTTCTGGAGGACAAAATTTCTGCGTTCCAAGGCATTTTCCGGGTTTTTAAAGGGACAATACATACCCGGGCTCCGGATGATCCCGGCCAGCAGGGCGAATTGGGGCAGGTTCAATTCCCAAATATGTTTGTTAAAGTAACGCTGGGCGGCCGCCTCTACCCCATGGGCGCCGTTCCCGAAGTAAATATAGTTTAAATAGCGTTCCAGAATTTCGTTTTTGGAGAGATTCCGTTCGAGGTTAATGGCATAAAACCACTCTTTGACCTTCCGGGAGATGGTTTTCTTCTGGGTCAAGAGGGAGACTTTCGCGTACTGTTGGGTGATGGTACTCCCCCCTTGTTTGTAATCCCAAGCTAAGAGGTTGACCCAGACCGCCCGGAGAATGGCCTTGATCTTAATCCCCCGGTGGTAATAGAAGTCGGGATCCTCCACGGCGATCACGGCATTTTTCATCATTTCCGGAATCTGGTCAAAGTCGACGGGGATCCGGTTTTCCTGAAAAAGCCGTTGAATAACTTTTCCGTTGATATCATAAATAATTGTTGCCTCAACGGGGGGAGGGGGATTATCCGGAATTTTAGAACCGAAAATCAATCCGGCGGCCACCCCGAGTAAAAGGCCGGAAACCATGACGATGAGGATGAGGCGCCAGGATAAGCCGAAAGGAGCTTGCAATTTAGCCATAACTTCCTCCTCCCAAATGGTGGGATTAGTAAAAATATAAGTGAATCAAAAGAAAGCCGGGTGAGTCGACCAATGATCAGGCAAGATGAAAACTTAAGCCAGGCGAGTTGTCAAGTATCGATGTTATTTTCGAAGTTAAGTATCGGGAAATCCGACATACATATAGAAGAAAAGAGGATTGACTTTGACGGTCAGTCCCAAGAAAACGGTGGTGATGAGTAGATGCGGATGCGACTGGGGAAAAGAAGGCGCTGGCCGGTTTTCCCGCTTTTAGCCCGCAAAAAAACCCCGTTTCTCTTGCTTCTATTTATTCTCTGTCTGGTTGGTGGATTCCTCTTTGCCGATCACCAATTAAGGCCGACGATTATGGCCAGAGCCGAAGCCCATGCCCGTGTCATGGCGACCACCTCAATCAACCAGGCGATCCGGGAGAAAGTTGCCAAAAATATCCGTTACGAAGATTTAATCTCAGTCAAAGTCGACAGCCGGGGGCGGGTGGTGCTGATGCAACCCAATACCGGCGAGATCAACCGGTTGGCTTCGGACGCGACCATTACCGTCCAGGAATTGATGAGAAATACCAAGGATAAAATCTATCTTCCCTTGGGCCAGTTGTTAGGGAGTCAACTGCTGGCCGGCCGGGGACCGGATATTCCCATTGTGATTGTGCCGGTCGGTACGGTGGAAAGCCGGGTCTATGATGTTTTTGAACAGGCCGGGATCAACCAGACCCGCCACAAAATCTATCTGCAGATCCGGAGCACGGTCCGGATTCTCATTCCTTTACTCAGTTCCCAGGTGGAGATCAAAGCGGAAGTGCCTTTAACGGAAGCGGTGATCATGGGCGAAGTGCCTCAGGTCTATTTCGGCGGCCAACCCATTATTAGCCTTCCGGAACTAATTAAAACGATTCCTGGCGGGCAATAAGCGACCCGCCAGGAATGGATAGGTAAATTATAAGGTTAACACCGGAAAGGAATGCTTGCGCTTAGTCAAAGAGGACGCTTACCGAGCGGTTTTCATGGATCCGCCGGATGGCGTCGGCGAAGAGTTGGGCGACGGAGAGCACCTTCAGTTTGGGATAATCATGCTCCGGTTTTACGGGTAAAGTATTACAGACCACCAACTCTTTGATGTTGGGACGGTTGAGCCGTTCCAAGGCCGGCGGGGAAAAGACCCCGTGGGTGGCCAGGATGTAAATCTCATTGGCTTCTCTTTCCTCCAGCGCGTTAATGACCTGCTCCAAACTGCCGGCCGTGTCGATCATGTCATCAATAATAATCGGGGTTTTCCCTTTGACGTCACCGATGAAAAAGGACATCTCGGCGACATTGGGTCCCGGTCTTCTTTTATACATGACCCCCAAGGGTAAATGCAGGTAGGTGGCAAGTTTTTCCGCTTTTTTCACACTGCCGGCGTCGGGGGCGATGACCACGCCGTCCGCGAGGTTTTTCTCTTTTATGTATTGCGAAAGTTTGGGCAGGGCGGTCAGGTTGTCCACCGGAATGTTAAAGAAGCCTTGAATGGCCGGGGAATGGAGATCCATGGTCAGGATCCGGTCGGCGCCGGCGGTCGACAAGATATCCGCCACCATACGGGCGGTGATTGGTTCCCGCGGGGCGGTTTTCTTTTCCTGACGGCCATAGGCATAAAAGGGGATGACGGCGGTAATTCGTCCGGCGGAAGCCCTTTTTAGCGCATCGATCATAATCAGCAGTTCCATCAGGGTTTCATTGACGGGCCTGGAAAAAGGTTGGATGACAAAGACATCAACACCACGGATACTTTCGTCATAACGCACATAAATTTCGCCGTTGGCAAAACGGGAGATCCGTACCCCGCCAAGGGAAACCCCAAGGGATCTGGCGATTTCTTCCGCTAAAGCAGGGTTAGCGGTACCGGTAAAAATTTTCATCTCCTGGTAATTGCTCACCATTTATCACCTCAATGCCTATTTCCTTATAATCTTCCACCGGACATGCCGGGTATCCCTGATGAAGTATCCGGTATACAAACAAAAAAGACCCACAAAAAGGCCTTTTTTGGGGAGGAGACACTTTTTCTTTAGACCGCTCTTTGGACTTTTCCCGAACGGAGACAACGGGTGCAAACCTTAATGGTTTTTGGTGTGCCGTTGACCATCACTTGGGTGCGTTTAAGATTGGGCTTCCAAACCCGTTTCGTTTTAATGTGGGAATGGCTGACCTGATTCCCGAATTTCTGTCCTTTGCCGCAAATATCACAACGGGCAGACACTTCCATTACACCTCCAAAAGCAAGCATAATACAAAACTATATAGATTTTATCACAATCGGCCATCCTCCGCAAGGGAAATAGGTTAATATTAATGAGGAGGGAAGGATTTTTTCGGATGAGGATTTTGACACTTATTTTAGAAAGTTATAAAATATTGTAATAATAATCCGGAAAAGAGGAAATTTTCCGGCGGGAAAGAAGTTAACAATGACCGTTTAGTAATATAATAGGGAAGAAAGGACAAAGAATCAGGGTTCGCCCCCTCCTGCCAAGGGCGGATTTTCCGGGATTTTTCCGAAAGGAGCAGGAGATGGGGGCTCAAGGGCGAATATTACTTAGGATTTTATCCCTAGAAGGAGGTTGGATTCTGTGGAGAGAAATCTCTCCGTCAAGTCCCAAAAACCTTTGGGTACGATTGACGTTTCCCCCGAGGCCATTGCCATGGTAGCAGGGATTGCTGCTTTGGAATGCTTTGGCGTGGTTGGAATGTCGTCCCGGAGTTTTCAGGATGGCATCTCCGAATTACTCTTGGGGAAAGAGAATTTAACCAAGGGCATTGAAGTGCGGATTGAGAACAACCGGGTAATTGTGGATCTGTACGTCATTGTGGAGTACGGAACCAGAATTAATGAGGTTGCCCATAATGTCATCGAGAATGTGAAATATGCGATTGAAAATCAACTCGAAGTAGTGGCCGCCAAAGTTAATGTGATTGTCACCGGCGTCCGCACGGGAAGTAACGGCAATTTGTAGGGAGGGTCAAGGATTGAGCCTTGATTTAATCGACGGACCAAAACTAAAAAAGATACTTACCGCCGGCGTGGAAAATTTGGTAGGGCATAAGGAAGAAGTAGATGCCCTCAATGTGTTTCCGGTTCCGGATGGAGATACAGGAACCAATATGTCCCTGACTTTTCAGGCTGCACTGCGGGAAGCGGAGAAAGCCCCGGATGAAGTCCCGGCCATTCTCGAGCGTGCGGCCCAGGGCGCTTTAATGGGCGCCCGTGGAAACTCGGGGGTAATTACTTCCCAGTTCTTTCGGGGTTTTGCCCGGGCGGTAGGCAAAGTGGAGAAGCTGGGCATCCCGGAACTGGTGAAAGGGATCGTCGGCGCGGCCAATACCGCTTACCAGGCGGTGCGGAAACCGGTGGAAGGAACCATCCTTACGGTAGTGAGGGAAGCAGGCGAAAAAGCCCAAAAACTCCAGGGGAAAGAGAAAGACTTGATCCGGTTTGCGGAACAAGTCTATCAACATGCCGAGAAAGTGCTGGCCAAAACCCCGGAGATGCTCCCCACTTTGAAACAGGCTGGAGTGGTGGATGCGGGCGGAAAAGGTCTGCTCTTCTTTTTTGCTGGTGTGATTGCGGGGCTGAAAGGGCAGACGATCACGATTAAAAAAGCGGCGCCGGCCGAGAAGAAAGAGCTCTTTGCCCCGGTGGAGGATGATTTTGACCCGGAGAACATTACCTTCCAGTATTGTACGGAATTTATTCTCCGGGGCGAAAACCTTTCTTTGGAGACAATCAAAGAGGATTTGGCCCCCCATGGAGACAGTATGTTGGTGGTGGGGGACGACAAGACGGTCAAGATTCATATCCACACCAATAACCCGGGTCTTATTCTGGATTATGCCGTTCATCTTGGTGAATTGTCGGAGATTGATATCAACAACATGGTGGAGCAGAGCCAGCAACGCCTGGAAAAACTCCGCCGGGAACAAAAACCCCAGACGGTCAAGGAGATTGGGCTGGTGGCGGTGGCTTCCGGCGAAGGCCTCCAGAATATCTTCCGTAGTCTGGGAGTAGATGAGGTAATCGAAGGCGGCCAGACGATGAACCCCAGTACGGAGGATTTGTATAAAGCGGTGATGAAGGTGGCCGCCAAACAGGTGATCATCCTTCCCAACAACGGGAACATTGTGATGACCGCCGGGCAAGTCAGCGAACTCACCGATATTCCGGTGGTGGTGGTTCCCTCCAAGTCGATTCCACAAGGAGTCGCCGCTTTGATGGCGTTTAGTCCCGAGGAGAGTCTCGTCAACAACCAAGAGGCGATGACACGGGCTTTGAGCTCGGTGATCACCGGCGAGGTAACCTTTGCGGTGCGCAGCTCTTCCTATAACGGGTTGGACATTCAGGAAGGGGATATTATCGGCTTAAAAGAAGGGGATATCACCTGTAAAGGGAAGGACGCCTCGGCCGTGCTCCTTGATTTACTTGCCAGTTGTGTGGAGGCGGAGGATTCATTTATTACTATTTATTATGGTCATGATATTAACGAAAAAGAGGCCGAAGGCGTTCTGGAGAAGGTGCAAGCCCAATTCCCCGAGGCGGAAGTGGAGTTGTACTATGGTGGACAACCCCTCTATTACTATCTGTTCTCGGTGGAGTAAAAGCTTTGCTTTGCTTTAATATACTGTTGTGCTGACGGGTAAAGGGACTGCCATGCGCATTACAGGCGGAAAATACGGCGGGCTTAAATTGCTGGGACCGTCCCACCAAGGATTAAGACCCACCACCGATATGGTCCGGGAGGCGCTCTTTAATATTTTGGGCGGCTCTTTCGCCGGCGGCCGGGTTTTGGACCTCTTCGCCGGTTCCGGTGCCTTGGGGATCGAAGCGTTAAGCCGCGGCGCCCGGACGGTTTATTTTGTGGAAAAGGACCCGAAAGGGCTGCGCCTCTTAAAAGAGAATCTCCAGCGTTTACCGGAGGTTACGGCGGAAATCCGGATCCTTCCCGGTGATGTTTTGCGGGTTTTACCAAAGCTCAGCCGGGAAGCGGCTCCTTTCGATCTGATTTTAATGGATCCTCCTTATCAAGCCCGGCTTTGGTCAGGAGTCTTGGCATTGCTTTCCGGTTTGCCGCTGCTGGCGGCGGATGGGCAGATTGTGGTGGAAATTCCTAAGTATGATCGCCTTCCCGAACAAATCGGCCGTTTTCAACGGGTGGATAAAAGGGTCTACGGCGAAGTGTCCTTAGAGTTTTGGCATGATGCAACCGACGGAGCTGATCGAAAATGACGATTGCCATCTGTCCGGGCAGTTTTGACCCGGTGACCAATGGCCATCTTGATATTATTCAAAGGGCGGCGAAGATCTTTGATGAAGTGATTGTGGCGGTTGGCCACAACCCGGGGAAATCCCCCTTATTTACCGTCGAGGAACGGGTGGACCTCCTGAAGCGGGTAATTCACGAGGCCCGGCTGACCAATGTCCGGGTCGATTGTTTTCATGGTTTGCAGGTGGAATACGCCCGGGCGCAAAAAGCCCAGGTGATCGTGAAGGGGCTGCGCGCCCTTTCCGATTTTGAGTATGAGTTTCAAATGGCGTTGACCAATAAAACCTTAGCGCCGGAAATCGAGACGGTCTTCATGATGACCGCCAATGAATATTCTTTTCTCAGTTCCAGCATGGTGAAGGAGATTGTGCTTTTCGGCGGGAATCCGGAAGGACTGGTCCCCCCGGCGGTGTTAACCGCTTTGCACGAAAAAATGGAAAAACGGGGGAGAACCAATGGGTAGTAGCCATTTATTAATGCTTCTCAGTCGTTTGGAGGAATTGGTGGGGAAAAGCCCCCGGTTTGCCGGACGGGTGCTTTTACCCTTTGATGAAGCCCTGGAAATTATCAAGAAGATCCAGGCTACTTTGCCTCCGACCGTGAAAGAGGCGGAGGATATTGTCCGGAAGAAAGAGGAGATTATCGGGGAGGCGCAGGCGGAAGCCAACCGGATCCGGGAGCGTTCCACCGCGGAAGCGAAACGTCTCCTCTCCGAACATCATCTGACCAAGCTGGCCCAGGAAAAGAGTAATGAAATTAAAGCCCAAGCTTATAATTACGCCCAGCAGGTGGAGAAGGAAGCCAACCGTTATGTTTTGGATGTTTTGGGCCGGTTGGAAGAGAATTTGTTGCAAGCGATCAAGGTTGTCCACCGGGCGAAGGAAGAATACGGACCGGCGGAGGGCAAGGCGGAAAATGACAAAAAAAACAATGACGATGAAGAATAAAATTACCATTGCCATTGACGGCCCGGCCGGTTCCGGGAAAAGTACCGTGGCCAAACGGGTGGCGGAAATTTTGGGGCTCCTTTATTTGGATACCGGGGCGATGTACCGGGCCGTGACCTTAAAAGCTTTACGGGCCGGGATTGACCCGGCGGACGGGGAAACTTTGGCGGCGCTGGCCGCCGGGACCGAGCTCGCCTTTGTCCGGAGGGAGGACGGTTCGTATCATCTTTTTATGGACGGGCAGGATGTGAGCACGGAGATCCGTTCGTCTGAGGTGACGCAGCATGTTTCGGCGGTTTCCGCCGTGCCGGCGGTCCGGACAGTCTTGGTGAAGCAACAGCAAATGATTGCCCGTCCGGGCGGGGTGGTAATGGACGGCCGGGATATCGGCACCGTGGTCCTGCCCCACGCCGATTTGAAGATTTTTTTAACGGCTTCCCTGGAAGAACGGGCACGCCGGCGGTGGCTGGAACTGACCGAGAAAGGCTTTACCGGCACCCGGGAAGAGATTGCCGCCGATTTGCAACGCCGGGATGCCTATGACGCCGGGAGGCCGGTGGCCCCGCTGAAGCCGGCGCCCGACAGTATAATTATTGACACCAGTAACCTTGGCATTGAGGAAGTGGTCGAAAGGATTCTAGCGCTTGCTTCTTCATCCCGGCCGGGGCAGGAGGAGTGAGGCCTTTTGTTATACCGGATTGGTCGTGTGATTCTTACCGTCTGGTTGAAACTATGTTATCGGTTTGAAGTCTTCGGCGCAGAGCACCTTCCGCAGGAAGGCCCGGTCATTGTCTTAAGTAATCACGCCAATTTAATCGATCCGATTGTTGTCGGTTGCAGCCTGCGTCAACGGCAGGTTTGTTTTATGGCCAAAGAAGAACTCTTCCGAATCCCGCTTTTCCGGGGGTTGATCCGCCGGCTGGGCGCTTTTCCGGTCAAGAGGGGGAAAGGTGACCGCGGCGCTTTCCGGGCAGCCATGGGCATCCTGTCCGCCGGAAAAGTCTTGGGCATGTTCCCCGAGGGAACCCGGCATAAGGATGGAAAGATCCATCCGTTGCGGCCGGGCGCCGCTCTTTTGGCTGTGGAAACGGGGGCGGCCATTTTACCGATGGTCATTACCGGGACCAACCGGGTAGCCCTTTTCCGCTTTCCCAAGATCAAAGCCTATGTGGGATCTGCTTTTAAGTTGGCCGGGGAGGGGGAGAAAAAAGAGTTAATCCGGGCTGGAACCGAGGAAATATATACCCGTCTTCTGGAATTGTGGGAAAAAGCGGAGACCGGAGAGGGAAAATGGGTAAAATCATCGTAGGAAAAAAAGCCGGATTTTGCTTTGGGGTGGAAAGGGCGCTGAAGATGGCCCTTGACTGCCGGGCCCAAAACCGGCAGCCGGTTTACATATTGGGCCCTTTGATCCATAATCCAAGGGTGGTTGCGGAGCTGGAAAAGCAGGGGATCCGGACAATTACAGACCTTACCGAGGCCGAGCCGGGAGGGATCCTGCTCATCCGTTCCCATGGCGCCGGCCCCCAAATCATTGCCGCGGCAGAGGAAAAAGGGTTACAAGTGATCGATGCTACCTGCCCTTTCGTCAAACAGGAACAGCTATTGGCCCAGGGGTTACGGCAGGATGGATACCAGGTGGTGGTGATCGGGGACCCGAAACACCCGGAGGTGCAGGCGGTGGTTGACGCGGTGGACGGCGAGGCTGTGGTGGCGGATCCGGCAACTCCGGAGAAGTGGCGGACCGGCCCGTTTAAGCCGCGGCTGGGGATTGTTTGTCAAACGACCCTTCCCCAAGAGCAGTTGGCCGGAGCGGTTGACTTCCTCCTGCCACAGGCCAAAGAGATAAAAATCTTTAATACCATTTGCCATGCCACCAGGGAAAGGCAGGAGGAAACCGCCGCCCTGGCCCGCCAGGTTGATCTTTTATTCGTGATTGGAGGAAAAAATTCCGCCAATACTCGTAAACTAGTAGAGATTGGAGCGCTTTATACCCCGACTTATCATATTGAAGCAAAAGATGAGATCAATCCCCACTGGTTGGCAGGGAAAAATATAATTGGAGTGACAGCCGGAGCGTCGACCCCTCAAGGTCAGATCTCCGAGGTCGTGGACTGGCTGAAACAAAATTATACAGGAGGTATAACTATGGAAGAAAATCAAGTTACGAACGGACATCTGACGGAGGAGGTAGATAAAGTGGATAACTCCCAACAGGCGATGGAAAATGGCGAGTTGCTGCTGAATCAGGAAATTCCCCGCTTGGAAGAGGGAAAAATCATAGAAGGGGTTGTCGTGGCGGTTAATGACGATGAAATTGCCGTTAACGTCGGGGGAAAATCCGACTTTACGATTCCCTTGGCGGATTTGACCAGCGAAAAGGTGACTTCCGCCCGGGAAGTGGTCAAGGTCGGGGAGACAATTAAAGTGATGGTCCTGAAAGCCGAAGATGAAAAGACCCGCCTCTCCAAACGGAAGGCCGATGAAGAATTGGCCTGGGAAGAACTGAAAACCGCTTTTGAACAGCACCGGCGGGTAGCGGGAAAAATTCTCCACGCCATTAAGGGCGGACTCCAGGTTAGTGTCAACGGACTTATAGCCTTTCTTCCTGCTTCCCAGGCGGATTTGGGATATGTGTCAGACCTTTCCAAGCTGGAAGGGGTTGAATCCGAGTTTTATCTGATCGATTTTGAGCCCCGGCGGCACCGGGCTGTTCTTTCCCGCAAGGCAGTGCTGCAGGAAGAGCGGGAGAAAGTGGAAGCGAAGGTCTTTGCCGAACTCAGCGAAGGCCAGACCCGGAAGGGTGTGGTCACCCGGTTGACACCCTTTGGCGCTTTTGTTGATTTAGGCGACGGGGTGGAGGGTCTCCTCCATATCTCCGAGATCGCCTGGGAACGGATTCCCCATCCGTCGGCCCGTTTACAGGAAGGCCAGGAGATTGAGGTGCTTGTCACCAAGGTCGACCAGGAAACGAAAAGGATCTCCCTTAGCTTGAAACAGCTAATGCCACACCCCTGGAGCAAGGTGGGGGAAAAATACAAAGTTGGCGACGTGGTGGAAGGAAAAGTGGTACGCCTCACCTCCTTCGGGGCCTTTGTCAATTTGGAGGAAGGGGTCGACGGTTTGATCCATATTTCCCAGCTGAGTAACAAACGGGTGGAAAAACCGGAAGATGTGGTCAAAATCGGTGATGTGGTCCGGGCCAAAGTGGTGAAGGTGGATCCGGAGCAAAAACGAATCGGTTTAAGTCTCCGGGAAGCGCAGGAGAAAAAACCGGAACCGCCCCGTGAGCAAAAACAGCCTGAGCCCATTCCCGGTCTGGAAGAGAAACCCCTCTCTTCCAACCTGGGGGATATCCTGGCGGAAAAGATGGGGGTCAATAACGGGCAGAAATAATTTGCCCGGAAAGGATCCTATAGAAAAGGAATGCCCCTGGAAATGTTCCTGTAGAAATAAAGCCATAGTAAACAGTTGCTTTTTCTTTGGGGAGAAGGCTTTCCTCTGTGGAGGAAGGCCTTTTTTTGTGGCGGTCGCCCGCGATAACCGGTAGTTTGCTTATGCTTGCCTGCATTAGTTATTGCCGGGGCTGGATGGTGTTTCCTTGCTCCGGTGAATTTCTTGGCGTATTCTAAAGCTCAGCTCTGGCTGAAAGCGGGCACCCGCTTTAAGGTTCCTCCTGGACCAAAAGAGGCGTGTGACTTTCTTTTTTTGAATTGGATTCAGTGGCGGTGGGATAATAAATTTTAACACGACCGGACTTTGCGCAAAGTTGGCGAGGAGGGAGAGAAATGAGTACCGGCTTGCTGCTTTTAATCGGAGCGGGCATTTTGATCCTGCTGGGACTGGCCCAGCAAGTTCTGGACCGTTTATACCTGAATGATAAACAAGCCTTGCTGCTCCTGGCGGCGATGATCGCCGGCAGTTTTATTGAGATCCCCCTTTACCGCGGGGATCCGCCGGTCAGTATCAACTTGGGAGGGGCCATTATTCCCCTGGCCCTTAGTATCTACGTCTTGTACCGGGCAGGGACGGCCAAGGAGACCAACCGGGGCATTGTCGGCGCGTTACTGGTGGGGGCGCTCATTTACGGGGTCTCGAAAATCTACGATTTCGATACCGATGTCGGCTTCATCGAGCCCCAGTACCTCTGGGGGATTTTGGCGGGGGTCACCGCTTACCTGATTGGCCGTTCGCGCCGGCTGGCCTTTATCGGCGCCACCATCGGGGTGATCCTGGCGGATGTGGCCCATGCCGTGGAAACCGCGATCACCGGCCGCTATGCCCCAACCCGCATCGGCGGGGCCGGCGTTTTGGATACGGTGGTCTTGGCCGGGTTAATCGGGGTGATTCTGGCGGAAGTGATCGGGGAAACGCGGGAGAGTCTCCAAGGGGGACCGGACCGTTCACCGGAGCGTCCGGAGGGGCTCCAGGAACCCGAGCAAAGGGAAGGGGGGGAAGAGCATGGTTAAAAAAGGACAAACAACTCTATGCCTTATTCTGCTGCTGATGGCCGCCTTGAGCCTGCCGGCGGGGGCGGAAAGGGAACGGGAGGACGGCTACTATACTTTGGTGGATGAGGAAGGAAGAACCATCTGCCGGACGGCTCATGAGGTAAGGAAAGGCGATCAGTACTTGACCGCCGATAATAAATTGTATGAAGTGGAGGAGGTCAAGGAAGACACCGCCCATCTTAAACTGGTGCGCCAGGTGGATCTGGAGGCGGCGGTGGCGCCCTCCCTTCTTTCCCGGATTGCCGAAACCATTGCCGGGTTATTTACACGGGAGGAATATGTCCAGGGGGATAACCGGCCGGTGGCCATCTACCACACCCATTCGGATGAATCCTATGTGCCGACCGATGGACGGGCCAGTATCCGCGGAAGCGGCGGTATCATCCAGGTGGGAGACTCGCTGGCCCAGACCTTGCGGGAGCGGGGGGTCAATATCCTCCACGACAAGACGCCTCATGATCCCCACGATGCCATGGCCTACGACCGTTCCCGCCGGACGGCGGTGGAGCTATTAAAGAAAAATCCCATTGCCCTGATTGATCTCCACCGGGATGCGGTCCCGGCCGATGAGTATGCCGGCGAGGTGAATAATACCGCGGTTACCAAAGCCCAATTGGTGATTGGCCGGCAGAACCCCAATATGAAAGCGAATGAAGCCTTTGCTTATCAGGTGAAGGCGGTGGTGGACAAGAAATATCCGGGGCTGATTAAGGGCATCTTTTACGGGGACGGCAAATATAATCAGGATTTGGCCCCCCGGATGCTCCTGGTGGAGATGGGCGCCCATACCAACAGCCGGGAAGAAGCGGAAAGGGGGGCGGCTATCTTTGCCTCCGCCGCCCAGGAAGTTTTAACCCGGGCGGGGGCCAGTAACCGGGCAGTCGGACGGGGCGCGGCCAGTTCGGCTCTGTGGATTGTCGGGCTGGCCTTGGCCGGGGTAGCCGTCTACTTTGTACTCAACGGAGGATTGGGGAGAATCCGGAGCGAAGCCGGGGGCGGCGGTCCAGAAGCGGGGAGCGAAAACACGCCCCAGGGCGACCAGGAGCCGCCGAAGGAGGAATAAAGGTTTAGAGTAATTTACCATTGGCGGGGGAAGGATCTGGTGGCCCCCTTGGCGGCCGCCATTCATCTGGGGTATTTCCCTCCCCGGGTCGAAACGGAGGAGGAATTCCGCTTCCTGCGCCGGCAACTTCTTCCGTTTGGGCAAGGTCTGAAAACGGTGGCCCATGGTATCTTGCTTCCCATGGGGCAAGGGCGCGCGGGAGAAGAAGTCTATATCCTGGCGACGGGGAAAAAACCGGATTTACTCCTGAAAACCCTCGTCCACATGTTGCCGCTTTTCGGGGAAGACCCCTCGAATTACCGCTTTATTGATTGTCAAGCTTATCTTAGCCGGGCAAAGGACGGAAAGGTCCAAACAGAGCCCGGTCCCTGCGGCTGGTATAACCGGATCGGAGCGATGGTCGGGCAAGTACAGAGGGGGTTGTTGTGAAGATAATTTATCATTGCTACGGCCGGGCCCATTCTTCGGTGGTTGCCGCCTGCCTCCATTTGGGAAAGCTACCCATGGCGGGGCGGGTGAAGAAGGAAGAAATCATGGCCATTCCCGAATTTGATCTGGCCCAAGCGGACGACTGGGGGGAACCCTATTTGATGGGACGGGATGAATTGGCCAATGAGGTTTATATTTTGGGGCTGAACAGCCAGGCCCCTGTTTGTGTCCGGGCTATTCTCAGTCTGGCCGGTCAGTTGGGACAAGTAAGCCAAATCATGCTGGTTAATACATTACCCGCGATTGGCCTTGCCACCCGTCTTGGCGGGTTTATCTCAAAGAAGTTGAACAAGCCCCGGGTGGGTAAACCTCTGGCCGCCCTGGGGATTCTACAAGCCCTGCCCCGGCTGCGGCGGTTGGTGCGGACGGTCAAAACGGAGATCATAAGGAAGGTGCAGGATGGGGAGGAAGAAACTGATTATCATTACCGATGGTGACCATTGGGCACAGCAAACCATCGCCGCCGCCGGCCAAAGGCTGGGTCTGAAAACGGTGAAGGCGACGGCCGGGAATCCAACGCCGCTCCCGGCGGCCGCGCTGCGGAAAGAAATCAGCGAAGCCGAAGGAGACCCGGTGTTGGTGATGGTTGACGATGGGGGCGAGGGTAAAAAGGGCCATGGTGAACGCCTCCTGGAAAACTTGCTCCTGGATGACGCCTTTGCGGTCCTGGGGGTCATTGCCGTGGCCGCCAATACCCGGCAGGTGGCCGGTGTTCCGGTGGACTTTTCGATTACCCGGGAGGGGAAGATCCACCGGGGACCGGTGGATAAAGACGGCCGTCCCGAACCGGAAGGCCGGACGAGGGTGGAAGGGGATACGGTTGATGTCTTAAATGGTCTCCATCCTCCTTTGGTGGTAGGGATCGGCGATATTGGCAAGATGTCCCCGGCCGACCGGGCAGAGGCCGGTGCCCGGATTACGACCCGGGCGATCGAGGAGATCCTGAAATACCATGGCCTGTTGGCGGAAGCCAAAGCCTGAGGGGGGATTCATATTAAAATCGGGATTCCCCGCGCCTTGCTTTATTACTGGTACGGTCCGGTGTGGCGGGTTTTTCTGGAAGAACTGGGTTTTGTGCCCGTGGTCTCCGGCTTGACCGGTAAGGAACAGGTTAATGCCGGGGTGAAAGCGGCCGTTGATGAAGTCTGTTTACCCGTTAAGGTGTTTCTCGGCCACAGTCTGGCGTTGCTTTCCCGCTGTGATGCGCTGTTGGTTCCCCGTTTGGTCAGTATTAACCGGAAAGATTATATTTGCCCTAAATTCATGGGCCTGCCCGAAATGACCGGGCAAGCGGTGGGGAATCATCCGGTCCTAATCTGGAAAAGCGCGAAAAACTGCGCATTCGGGTCGTTATCCGCCCTTCCGCCGGAGTTTCGCCAAGGGTTCTCCGGACGGAAATTAAAGAAAAGTCTGGAAAAGGCCAAAGCCACTTTCCGGGCTTACCACGGCCTTTTACAGCAGGGGTTCTTCCCGGAGGAGGCGGAGAGGATCCTCTTCGAGGCGGCAGCGCCCCGCCGGGAGGAACCACGGCGCCGGATCGGCTTGATCGGCCATCCCTACTGTTTATACGATCCCTTTATCAACTTGGATACGATTGCCCTTTTGCGCAGGCATGGGTTTCAAGTGTTGGTGCCGGAATTTTTCCCTCCCCGGCGGATCGAGGAGGAGCTGCAGGTTTTGGCCAAACCGTTGTTTTGGACCTTAAGCCAACGGATTTTTGGGGCCTTTCGTCTCTTGTGTAAGGAAAAGGTCGAAGGGGTAATCTATTTAAGTGCTTTTGCCTGTGGTCCGGAGGCTTTAATCGGGGAACTGGTCAAGAAGGAGGCCAAAGTCAGCGGGCTCCCCCTTCTCCATCTGAATTTGGATGAACATTCGGGGGAAGCCGGTTTGGTGACCAGGATTGAGGCCTTTCTCGATCTTTTACAAAGAAAGAGGAGATTAAATTGCGTTTGACCTTTCCCCATATGGGCCTTTTGTCCATTCCGGTGGAGGCTTTAATCAACGGCCTCGGACATCAGGCGGTTGTTCCCCCGCCGACCAACAAACGCACTTTTGAACTGGGAGCGAAGTATGCGCCGGAAGGGGCCTGTCTCCCCTTCAAGATCAACCTGGGCAATTATATCGAAGCCCTGGAGCAAGGGGCGGAAGGAATCTTAATGGCCGGCGGGCTTGGCCCCTGCCGTTTCGGGTACTATGCCCAAATCCAGCGGCAAATATTGGAAGATTTGGGTTATCAATTTGAGCTTTTGCTTCTGGAACCCTTGGGCGGCAAACGGCAAGAACTATTCCGTGCCCTCCGGGTGTTGCGGGAGAAGGTCTCCTGGCCCCGCGCGCTCTCCGCTTTGCACCTGGCTTGGGTGAAAACCCGCTGGGTGGACCGGGGGAATGCACTTTTCCGCTACTGGTTGCCGCGGAGTAAAGACCAACAACAAGCCGCGGGATGTTACCGCCAATACCTGGAAGCCATCCGGCAGGAGCAGAATTGGCGGCTTTTAGGCAGCCACTACCAGAAGTTGGCGGCTGAACTCCGGGCGAACCGGCACCCGGAGAGCGGTCCCGTCCTGCGGGTGAAGATCATCGGTGAAATTTACATGGTCTTGGAACCAAGGGTCAATTTTCACCTGGAAAACCTGTTGGGGGAGATGGGCGTGGAGGTGGTCCGGGGAATGTCCCTTTCCCAGTGGGTCGAGGAGCATTTATTGGGGTTCCTTTATCCCCACCACCGGCAGCGGACCATTCTCCTCTCCACCCCTTTTCTTCCCTCCTTTGTGGGCGGGCATGGCCGGGAGACCATCGCCGAGATGGTGGATGCCGGGGTTAACCGGTTGGACGGCGTGATCCAAGTCCTTCCTTTCACCTGTATGCCGGAGATTGTCGCCCAAAGTATTACCCCGGCGGTGAGCGCCGCCTACCAGCTTCCCATTTTAACGCTGGTGATCGACGAACACTCGGCGGAAGCGGGGATTGTCACCCGTTTGGAAGCCTTTGTTGACCTGCTCCGCCGGAAGCGGCAGGGGCTAAGGCTCAGCTTTGCGGAGAGCGGATAGTCGCTTCCTATTCCACTCCAGCCAAAAACAGCGCACGATCTTCTTCCCGTGCGACCCCTTTTCAACGCTGGATCAATCTGGAAAGGCAATCATTCGAACAAGGAAGGAAACTATTCCCTAAGTAGGTGAGAAGAAGATGGAAGAAGGGGTTTTTTTAGGGGTTGATGTGGGTTCGGTCAGTACCAATCTGGTGGTGATGGCGCCGGAGGGTTCGCTCCTGCACAAAATTTACCTGCGGACCGAGGGAAATCCGGTGGGTTCCGTCCAGAAGGCCTTTCGCCAGGTGGCTTCCGACTTTGGCCGGGCCAAAGTTTTAGGGGCCGGGGTGACCGGATCGGGACGGCAGTTAATCGGGGCGATTATCGGGGCGGATGTGGTCAAAAACGAGATTACCGCCCACGGGGTGGCCGCTTTACGGGCCCATCCGGGGGTGCGGACGGTCCTGGAGATCGGCGGTCAGGATTCCAAGATCATCCTGCTCAACCAGGGAGTGGCCGTTGACTTCGGGATGAATACGGTTTGTGCGGCAGGGACCGGTTCCTTCCTTGACCAGCAGGCCCACCGGCTTAACCTGTCCATCTCGGAATTTGGTGAGATTGCCCTGCGTTCCAAACACCCGGTCCGGATTGCCGGACGCTGTTCCGTCTTTGCCGAGTCGGACATGATTCATAAGCAACAGATGGGGCACAGCCTGGAAGATATTGTGGCCGGCCTCTGCGAGGCGCTGGTCCGGAACTACCTGAACAACGTGGGAAAAGGAAAGGAGATTTTACCCCCGGTTTTATTTCAAGGGGGCGTGGCCGCCAACGCCGGGATGAAAAGGGCCTTTGAGAAGGAACTGGGCTTTGAAGTGATTGTCCCCGAGCATTACGATACCATGGGGGCGTGGGGCGTGGCCTTGCTTGCCCAGGAAGAAAAGGCGGAGTACGGCAATTCAAAATTCCGCGGTTTTCAATTGGGAGAGGAGGAGATCGGCATTGACAGCTTTGAATGTCCCGACTGTCCAAACCGGTGTGAAGTGATTAAGGTAAGGATTGATGGGCGGGAGGTTTCCGGCTGGGGTGACCGTTGCGGAAAATGGCAAAGGATAAACGCCGAGGCTACCGGGTAAAATACGGCCAGAAAAGCCATTTTGCTCTTGATTCAGATGAACAGTGAGACTATTTCCGTCAGGTAGAGGGTAAGGATGACGAAACGCAATTTTCGCCGGCCGCGGCCGGTGGCCGAGTTCCAAAAGGAGAAAGCGAGTAAAGGACAAGGGCAAGCGGGAAAAGGAAATGAGCAGGCGCCGGAAGGTCCGGCCTTGACCAGTGATTTAACCGCGAACCTTGCTTATTTGCAAGGGCGGATCGGCCCCAGTAACGATGTGATCTTCCGAAAATTCGTTTTGCCTTTCCCCACACCGGTTGAGGCTGTCCTCATCTTTGTGGACGGGTTGGTGAGCGGCACAACCATTAATGAGTATATCCTGGAAGCCCTGACCACCTTTGACGGGAAGGAAGCCGACTGGGCGAAGGACCGCCGGAACTTAGCGGAAAAAATTAAAGATCATGTTCTGACCATCAATGAAGTCAGTCTCGAATCCAGTCTTACCCTGATTATCACGGCCATCCTTTCCGGGGAAACCGCTTTGCTCATTGATGGTGACGACCGGGCTTTGATCTGTAACACCCGGGGCTGGGAACGCCGGGGAATTGAGGAACCGGCCACGGAAGCGGCGGTCCGGGGGTCACGGGTCGGCTTCAATGAGGTCCTCCGGACCAATACCGCCCAGGTCCGCCGGTGGATTCGCGACCCGGACCTGCGGGTCAAAACCATGAAAATCGGGGTGCGTTCCCAGACCGACGTTGCCCTGGTTTATCTGGAATCGGTGGCCAACCCGGACGTGGTCGCCGAAGTCGAAAAACGCCTCAAAAAGATTGAAATCGACGGGGTGGTCGAAAGCGCCTATTTACAAGAATACATTGAGGACCGTCCCTACAGTATCTTCCCGACCGTGCAAACGACGGAACGGGTGGACCGGGTGGTCGGGGCCGTCCTCGAAGGCAAGGTGGCCGTGCTGGTGGACAACACCCCCTTTGCCCTGATTATGCCGGTTACCTTCTGGCAGCTTTATTATTCGGCGGAAGATTACTACCACCGGTGGCCGCTGACCATCCTGATCCGGCTAATCCGGTTTATCGCCTTTTTTTTCTCACTCTACCTGCCGGCGATCTTTATTGCCCTGGCAGTGCATAATCCGGAGTTAATCCCGTTTAACCTGGCCATTAAAATCGCCGGGACCCGCGAAGGAACCCCTTTTCCCGTTTTTTTGGAGACCTTATTCATGGAACTGGCGATTGAAATTTTGCGGGAAGCTTCGATCCGGCTCCCCGGCCCCTTCGGGCAGACCATCGGGATCGTCGGCGGTTTTATCCTTGGGGATACGGCGGTCCGTGCCGGCTTAATCTCACCGATCATGACCATTGTCGTGGCGCTGACGGCCATCTCTTCTTTTACCGCCCCCAGTTTTGGCGTGGCGATTACCATGCGGATTTTACGCTTTCCTTTGATGTTAATTGCCGAAGTCGGCGGGTTATACGGACTATCAATTGCCACCATTTTCCTCTTGATTAATATGGCCGGGATCCGTTCCTTCGGGGTGCCCTTCCTTTCGCCGTTGGTGCCGTTGAATCTCTCGGATTTAAAGGATTTTCTGTTTGTGGCGCCGCGCTGGGCCATGATTGAGCGGCCCCTGGTGAATAAACCTCTTGATGTGAAGCGGGAGGGCTCCAAGGCCAACCACTGGTGGGAAGCTTTGTTCCTTCCGCCGGAGCGCCGGAAGGGAAGGGGGAGAAACGGGAAGTGAAATCTACTGGACGTTCCTTATCCGCCCGTCAGGTTACCTTAATGATTTTGGGCTATGGCATCGGGGGAGGCATTCTCACCTTACCCAGCTCAGCGGCGGCGATTTTTGGGGCTTCCGGTTGGCTGGCGGTCTTCCTCATCGGCCTAATCTATGTTGGCATTGCCTGGGTCGCCGGCCGGTTGGCGGAAAAGTTTCCGGAAGAGACGATCATCGAATACAGCCCCCGGCTGCTGGGAAAAGTCATCGGCTTGCTTTTCAACCTGGCTTTTATCGCCCACCTTTTTTTGGTGCTTCCGGTCAATATCCGGATTCTCCAGGAGTTGGCCAATATTTCCCTGCTGCCCGGTGCGCCCACCTGGTTTGTCAGCGGTACCTATCTTTTGGCCCTGGCCTATGGCGCTTCCCGGGAAGTTGACCAGATTGCCCAAGTAAATGAATTATTAATTGAAATCGCCATCTTTGTTGGCCTTTTTGTTGCGCTTGCTGCTTTGCAACATTTCGAACCCATCCATTTACTTCCCGTCTTTAGTAAAGACCAGCTTCATCTGGACCAACTGGAGCAACTATTGGGCCTGACCTTTGCTTTTGGTAGTCTACCCGTCGTTAATATGGTAATCCCTTACATCCGCAATCCCCACCAGACGACCGAGGCAACGGTGAAGGCAAGTTTCTTCATTGCCCTGATTTATACTTTTTTTACCGTTATTACCATGGGCGTTTTTGGGTATAAAGAAGCGATCGATCTTTCTTGGGTCGCCTTGGAATTGGCCAAATCAGTGAACTTCCGGGCGGTTATTCTCCAACGGCTGGATTTGGTCCTCATCGTCTCCTGGATCTCGGCCCTCTATACCACCGGGTTGATCTCCTTTTTCTTGGTGGGTTTGGCTTTAGCCCAATTGGTCCGGGTCCGGAATAAAGCATACATAATTTGGGCATTGGTTCCCTTCACCTACTATTTAAGCGCCAGCCTGAAGAATTATTTCATCTGGACTAAGTGGAGTGTTTATGTGGCTCTTTTGGCACTGGTTATGAACTTCTTTTTCTATCCTTTACTTTACCTTTTAAGTTTGTGGAAGGGAAAACGCCATGGTTAGACTGGTGCAAACGAGCTCTTGGCGGAAAAAAGGATTGTTCGGCAGTCTGCTCCTGGCCTTGGTCTTGACCACGGCGGGGTGCTGGCAAGGACGGGAATTGAACGCCCGGGCTTTTGTGACCGCCGTCGCTTTTGACCGGCCAACGGCGGAAGACGCGGATCCCGACGAGTTTTTGTTGAGTGTCCAGATTCCGATCCCGGTGAAAATGGGGGCCGAAGGCGGTGAGGGAGGTGGCGGCGGGGGAGAACATCCCTTTGTCGTCTTTGGCACCACCGCCAAAATGGTACGGATTGGCATTCGCCAGCTTCAACGCCAAATCGACCGGGAACTTTTTTTCGGCCACACCCAGCTAATCTTAATCAATGCAGAAGTGGCGAAGACCATCGGGGTCGATCGCCTGCTGGATTATTTCAAGCGGGATTTCCGGGTGCAAAGGATGGCGAAAATTGCGATTATCGACGGAGTCGCCCGGGAGATTTTAAATCTGCAGCCGCCGATTAGCCAAACCCCTTCCGCTTACCTTGAGAACCTCCTTTCCCCGCAGAGCGGGAGCGCGCTCAACTACATCACCGACTTCGGCCGCTTTCTGGTGGAGCATTCGGAGGACGGTACCGAACCGGTGCTGCCCAGGCTTAGTATGGATGGGAAGACGGTACAGACCGGCGGGGCGGCGGTGATTAAAGGAGGAAAGTTCACCGGCTGGTTGAACAATTTTGAAACCCGGAGTTTGAACATCTTGTTGAACCAAAAAATTTCCTCGAATTATGTGGTGACATGCCCTTTACATCCCGGGGAGAGCATTGTGGTCGGGGTGGATGGCTTGAGCGCCCGCCACCGGCTGAAGGAAAGCCACGGGCGAACTGTTTACCAGATTAGCGTAAGGGGGAAATTTGAAACGGTCGAGTTTTCAGAACGGCACGGTCCAATGGATGTCTTCCAGGATGAGCTCGAGAAGGTGGTCAGCGCGACTGTCAAAGCCGAACTGGAGCAGACCATCCGGCGCGCCCAGGAGTTGGGGGCGGATATTTTGGGGGTTGGCCGTCATTTGCAAGCCTTTCGTCCGGAGCTTTGGCGCCGGATGAAGGACGACTGGGGAAGGGAATTTGCCGCCTTTCCCATTGAAGTGGAGGTGAGGATGGAATGGGCAATGACCGTCAGGAGGTTTGGCGGATGAACCGGTGCCGGCTCTGGGCCCGGGCGCTCAGGCTCCAATATTTACCGGCTTCCTTTCTTCCTGTGCTGCTGGGCGCCACTTTTGCCCGGCAGGCGGGTCCTGTTTCCCTCTTCCGTCTGAGCTTGGTGCTGGGGGGCGTCTTTTGCTACCACGCCGGGGCCAACCTGGTCAATGATCTTTACGATGTGGAGACCGATCGCCTTAACCGGGGGGCGACCCTCTTGAACGGGGGAAGCCAGGTGCTGGCGAAGGGGCTCCTGACCCTTTCCCAACTGCGAAAGGCGGCCTTTTTCAGTTACCTTTTGGGGACGGCGGCCGCTTTGGGTTTGGCCCTTGCCGGCGGGGGATGGGGTGTCCTCCTTTACGCGCTTGCCGGGTTGGGTTGCGGCTATTTTTATTCGATACCGCCCCTGAGGCTCGCCGCCACCGGCCTGGGGGAACTGGTACTCGGTTTGGCCTTCGGGCCTTTATTGGTGCTGGGGACTGTGACCGCTTTGACCGGCGCCTTTTTCCCCGGGGCTTTGCTCGTTTCCTGGCCGGTCGGCCTCTTCATCACCGCCGTGATTTTAATTAACGAGATTCCCGATTACGAAAGCGACCGGCGGACCGGCAAGCGGACCTTGGCGGTCCGTTTGGGTCCGGAGAAGAGTTTCCGGCTTTTGGCTTTACTTTTAACCGGTGCCGTATTTTCCTTGGGGGTTGCCCTTCTCCGTTTACGGGTCTATCCGTTGTTCACGGGTTTCCTTTTGCTGCTGCCCCTGGCCGGCTGGGTGTGGTCGGCGGGACGGCGGAGATTAAAAGAGGGGGAAAAATTGTTTCCGGCTTGCGCCGGAATGATTCTCCTCCATTTACTGAATGGAGTCGTGCTAATCCTGGCGGTCTGGCATGGGGGATAATGATGAGCGGAAGAGATCTTTTTGGCGTCGAAAATACACTGCTCCCCGATGAAAATGACGAACTGTTCATCCCCCTGCGGGCGATCCTGAAGGAACTTTTGGCCACGTCGGGGAAAGGGCTGCGGGGGGAATTATTGCTCCTCAGCGCGGGCGGCCCCCAAGAAATGGCCGTCCGGCCGGAGTTGCAGACCCTGGTTTTTGGGGTCGAACTTTTGCACCTGGCTACCTTGGTCCATGATGATTTACTGGATCAAAGCGAACGGCGGCGGGGGCGCCCGGCGGTTTGGAAAAGGTGGGGGGCTAAAACTGCGGTTTTGGTCGGGGATTATCTTTTTGCCACCGCCTACCGGATTCTGAACACTGTTTGCGGGCCGGAGAGCATGGAACGGGTTCATTTTTTACTCCGGGAAATGGTCGGCGGCGAACTGGCGGAAGAAACAGACCGGTTCCGTTTGGTTACGGCCAACCGGTACTTGGCCCGGATTGAAAAGAAAACCGCCCGTTTTTTTCAGGTTGCCGCCGAGTTGGGGGGCGCCATGGCCGGCCTGTCGGGCAAGATCCGCAGGGAACTGGGGGAGTTTGGCCGGAAGTTGGGGATGGCCTTTCAACTCTTTGATGATTTACAGGATTTAACCGGCGACGGCAAAAGCGGGGGGAAACCTGTTTTTCAGGATCTGAAAAACGGTGTCTTGACCTTGCCTTTACTCTTGATCAGCGACCAGCCGGGTTTTGACGAGGTTTTAGCCGAAGTGGAGGTCAAGAGGAAGGTTCGGCCAGGCCACCGGAGGCTGATCCGGAAATGGCTGACCGTCCGGAATGTTCCTGCCGAGATCGAAGGCTTAATCGGCAACTACTGCCGGGAGGCCAAGGCACATCTTACCGGGTTAAATCTGCCCCAAATTCCCTTGCTTTGCGCTTTTGCCGACGGGCTTTTCAAGCCAGGGGAAAAACGGAAAAAAACAAAAGAGACTTTCAGCATCTAAAAGGGCTGAAAGTCTTTTCTTTATCGTTACTAGGCACACCCCTTTTCCACCGGTTCCGGATGTTTTTTCACGGAGGACTTGAATTTCTCGGCGACACCATCCGGCCCCGGCGGGCTGAACGCCGGTAAGAAATTTGTACCGGTGACAACTGGCGAACGGCACAGGGTGGCGATTGCCTTAGCGGATCCCCAATTTTTCCTGGAAGCGGCGGAGGTTGGGAGCGGCGGCGGCCCGGGCTTTTTCGGCGCCGGTTTCCAGGATGCTCTCGATTACCCCCGGAGCGGAGAGTTCTTTCACCTTTTCCTGCAACGGCCGGAGGGTTTCGACGACCAGTTCGGCCAGGTCCTTCTTGAATTGACCGTAACCGGCGCCGGCGTATTGTGCGGTGATGTCTTCAATGCTCCGCCCGGAGCAGAGGGAGTAGATGACGAGCAGGTTGGAGATGGCCGGTTTTGCTTCTTCGTCGTAACGGATGACCGCCTCCGAATCGGTGACGGCGGACATGATCTTCTTTCTAATCACCTCCGGCGGATCCAGCAGGGCAATGTAGCTTTTGGGATTGGGTGACGATTTGGACATCTTTTCCGCCGGATCGGTCAGGCTCATGATCCGTCCCCCTTTGTTCCGGGGCGGAATATAGGGTTCCGGCACCTTAAAAACCTCTTCTGCGAAGCGGTTGTTGATCCGGACCGCCAGGTCGCGGGTGAGTTCCAGGTGTTGCTTTTGGTCTTCGCCGACGGGGACCAGATCGGCGTTATAGAGCAAAATGTCCGCGGCCATCAAGACCGGGTAGGTTAAGAGGCCGGTGCTGACGACTTCCTGTTTTTTTGCCTTATCCTTGAACTGGGTCATCCGTCTCAGTTCCCCGATGTAAGTCTGGCATTCCAAAAGCCAGCTCAGTTCGGCATGGGCCGGGACGTGGGACTGGACGAAGATGGTGGAGACTTCCGGATCAATGCCGGCGGCGACGAAGAGACGGGCGGTGTTCTTTATGTTTTCCTTTAAAGCCGCCGGATCCTGAGGGACGGTCAGGGAATGGAGATCGACCACACAAAAGAAGCAGTCGGCTTCGTGTTGAAGTTCAACGAAGTTCCGGATGGCGCCCAAGTAATTGCCGAGCGTCAAGGCGCCACTGGGCTGTACGCCGGAGAAAACCCGTTTTTTCATGGCTAAAAAACCCTCCTTATATCACATAAATATCAGATAAAGTTTAGGCCGGATAAAGCTGGAACGGACAGCAACCTTGCCGGGGCGGTGGCGGTATTTGCGGCCCGGTGATTTACCCGGCCTGATCAGGACAATAAAAAAACCCCGTCCCGGCTTGGGACGAGGTTACTCGCGGTGCCACCCAAGTTGACCGGAGCGGGATTATCCCGCCGGCCCACTTTCTACAGCAACTTGGCTGTATCCCCGTTAACGGAGGGAGACCGCCGGAATCTACTTAAGCTTAACCGTTCGATCCCGGACTCCCGGATCCATTCCGCCTTCCGCCGGACCGGTTCGCACCAACCACCGGCTCTCTTGACCTTGAAGAAGACTTACTCGTTCCGTTCCTCGTTTTTCTTGATCAGTTTGTCCATTTATTCCTATATTATAGGTGTTTCGCCGCGGACTGTCAAGAGTGGCGGTACGGAGGGGCCTCTATATGTTATAATGAAGATCAGAAAGCAAGGCGGAGGCGTTCTCCATGACCGATTTTGTCCATTTACATGTCCACTCCCAGTATTCGCTCCTGGACGGTGCCGCCTCGCTGGAGCGGCTGGTGCAAGCGGCGGCCGCCAACGGACAGCGGGCGGTGGCCCTGACCGACCACGGGGTGATGTACGGGGCTTTCAAGTTTTACCAGGCGGCGACGGCAGCCGGGATCAAGCCTATTATCGGCTGTGAAGTTTATGTTGCCAAACGGAGCCGGCATGACCGGGAGGCAAAGGTGGATGATGAACCCTATCATCTGGTGCTGTTGGTCGAGAATGAAAAAGGCTATAAGAACCTGACCAAACTGGTTTCCCTGGCCCATTTGGAAGGCTTCTATTACCGGCCCCGGGTGGACCGGGAATTGCTTGCCGCCCATCATGACGGTTTAATCGCCCTTTCCGCCTGTTTTAGCGGGGAGATCCCCTCCCATTTGCTGGCCGGTGATTATGCAGGCGCGAAGGAAGCCGCTGCCTGGTACCGGGAGGTCTTCGGCCCTGATAACTTCTTCCTGGAACTGCAAAACCAGGGCTTGGAAGGCCAGCGGGAGGTCAACCGGGGCCTTGTTGACCTCAGTCGCGAGCTTGGCCTGGAAGTGGTGGCCACCAACGACCTCCATTATATCGAACGTCAGGATGCCATGGTCCATGATGTGCTCCTCTGTATCCAAACGGGGAAGACCATCAATGATCCGAAGCGGCTCAGGTTCCCCACCGACCAGTTCTACTTTAAGAGCGGGGAGGAGATGGCCCGGGCCTTTCCCGGACTGCCCCAGGCCCTCACCAACACCGTGGCCATTGCCGAACGCTGTAACTACCATTTTGAAACCGGTAAATACCGGCTGCCCGATTTTCAAACGCCGCCTTCCTTTAACAGCAAAGACGAGTATTTGGCATATTTGTGCCGGCAAAATCTCCCCCGCCGCTACCCCCGCGTCACGCCGGAGGTGGAGGAGAGACTCACCCATGAGTTGGCGGTGATCAAGAAGACCGGTTTTGCCGGTTACTTTCTGATCGTCAGTGATTTTGTCCAGTACGCCAAAGGTCGGGGGATTCCGGTCGGTCCGGGCCGGGGCTCGGGGGCGGGCAGCCTCGTCGGCTATCTGCTGGGCATCACCGAGCTGGACCCCCTCGAACACCAACTCCTTTTTGAGCGGTTTTTAAATCCGGAGCGGGTATCCATGCCCGATTTTGATATCGATTTTTGCTTTGAACGCCGGGGTGAAGTCATCGAGTATGTCAAGGAAAAATACGGCCGGGATCACGTGGCCCAGATTATCACCTTCGGTACCATGGCGGCCAAAGGAGCGGTCCGGGATGTGGGCCGGGTCTTGGGGTTCCCCTACGGTGAAGTGGACCGCATCGCCAAGCTCATCTCCCATACCGCCGGCTCCACGCTGGAGGAGATCGTCAGGAATACCCCGCCGCTGGCGGCGATGATTCAGGAGGATGAACGGATCAGGCAGTTGATTGAGATTGCCAAGGCGGTGGAGGGATTTCCCCGCCATGCCTCCATTCATGCCGCCGGGGTGGTGATCACCCCTGAACCGTTGACGGAGTATGTTCCACTGGCCAGGGCCAGTGAAGGGGAGGCCACCACCCAGTTCCCCATGGAGGACCTGGAGGCCCTTGGCCTCCTGAAGATGGACTTTTTGGGTTTGCGCACCCTGACCGTGCTCAGTGATACTTTACAATTGGTCCGGGAATCGACGGGAAAAAATTATACCCTGGCCATGATTCCGCCGGGGGACGCCAAGGCTTACCAGTTGCTTTGCTCCGGGCAGACCCAGGGGATTTTCCAGCTGGAAAGCGGCGGAATGCGCCGGCTTCTGGTGCAATTGGCCCCGGAACGGCTGGAGGACCTCACCTCCCTGGTGGCCCTCTACCGGCCGGGCCCCCTGGGCAGCGGGATGGTGGAGGATTTTATCAAGGCGCGCCACGGGGAAAAACCCGTGACGTACCTTCACCCCCTTCTCGAAGACATTTTAAAACCCACTTACGGGATCATCCTTTACCAGGAGCAAGTGATGCAAATTTGCCACCGCCTGGGCGGGTTTACCCTGGGCGAAGCCGATCTGGTCCGCCGGGCGATGGGGAAGAAGAAGCCGGAGGTCCTGGCCGCCATGCGGGATAAATTTGTGACCGGTGCCGCGGCGCGGGGGATCCCGAAAGCAACGGCCGAGGAGATCTTCAACCTGATGGAGTTTTTTGCCGGCTACGGTTTTAACAAGTCCCATTCGGCGGCCTACGCTTTGATTGCCTACTGGACGGCTTTTCTGAAGGCCAATTTTCCCCAGGCCTTTATGGCCGCCCTTTTAACCAGCGTGATGGGGAATAGTGACAAAGTCCGGGTCTACATCGAAGAATGCCGCCGCCTCGGGATCCCCATCTATCCACCGGACGTGAACTACAGTAAAGAGCGGTTTACGGTGGAAGAGAAGGGGATCCGCGTCGGCCTGTTGGCCGTGAAAAACCTGGGGAGCGGCGCCATCCAGTCCATCCTGGCCGCCCGGGCGAAGGCGCCCTTCAAATCATTGGAAGATTTTTGCCACCGGGTGGATCTGGGCACGGTCAATAAGCGGGCGGTGGAAAGCCTGATCCGGGTGGGCGCCTTTGCTTCGACCGGACGCACCCGCCGGGGCCTCCTGGCCGAACTGGAAGAGGCCTTTGAAGCGGCCCACAGTTATGCCGCCCGTCAAAACAGCAGCCAATTATCGCTTTTTGCCTTGGAGGACACCCTGCCGGCGGCGCCGGCGCGGAAACCGGCGGCGGAGGAAGAGTTTCCCCATGCTGCCCTGCTGAACATGGAAAAAGAATATTTAGGGGTCTACCTGAGCGGCCATCCACTGGATCCGTGGCGGGAAAAGATGGTCAAAAACCGGATTCCGCCGCTGGCGGAGATCCTGGAAGAGGGTAAAGAGGAGGAAGTGATCGTCGGCGGGGTGGTCAGCGGTTGGCGGCGGTTGACCACCAAATCCGGAAAGACGATGGCCACTTTTACCTTGGAGGATCTCTCGGGGGCCGTGGAAGTGCTGGTCTTTCCCCAGTTGTACGCGAAAGTTGCCCTGGAGGCCGACAACGACCGGGTCGTCTTGGTCAAGGGGCGTCTGGACGCCGACGAAGAGAACCGGCGGTTTCTGGCCAGCCAGATCCGTTGGTTGCCGGAGAAACCGGAGGCGTAGGCCGGACGCCGAAAGAGAACGGATGACAACATAAGCAATAAACAATAAACGTTAGGTTCTGTTTTATGTTGCGTGCCGGAAATAACCCTTATTTCAGGGATGATCTTTTAGTTTACAATACGGCTTTTAGCAGGTAAAATAAGAACGTGATACCGCTCTGGCCATAAAGCAACGAAGCAGAACTTAGCAGTACCTGATGAAGCATTTTTTCTTCCATTAATTTTAGCGGTTTTTTGGCTAACAATTGTAGTCCAGTATTAGTAAGGGTTGCGGTTAATCGGCAGGATTCACCAGGCAAGAGACGATCCAGGGAACAAAGGGCTATTTAAAATTGGGCCAAGCAGTATCCCAAAAGACCGGGGAAACATGAAAACCCGGTCTTTTTGGCGTCTAAAGGGAAGCCACGGAAAACATTTTGCCTGAAAGCAATCCAGAAGTTCACCGGTAATTTTGAAGTTTGCAGACAAGATTGCTTTTCTTTCTGATTTGAAGGCGTAATGGGCCGAAAAGATAAAATAATAGACAGAAAAAGAAAACAAACGTAAAATGAAAAAAGGAAGCCGATGTGAACATTCCCGAAGCCGAAATGAAGATGGGCTCGACCAAAGCCTCCCGGCGCCGGGTTTTAATGGCTGACTCCGGCAAAATCGGAAATGTCGCCCCGGCCAAAGTGGGGTGTTGACCGATTTTCGTCTGTTACCGGCCAATACACCGACCCCGGTGAGGTCCGCCTAATTGAGCAAAGGGTTTACCGGTGGAACTGGCTTGCTTGGAATGGTCTTAGATTGACAGGAAGGAAAAACTGAGGGAGATGAGGCAATGGCACAGGAGGAAGAAAACTTTAAAAAAGAAGTGATCATTAAGGAAGATGGCCGTTACTTAATTTACTACGATTTTTCCCCGGCGTCCCCGGTCGACCAGGGAAAAAAGGAACCAAAAAGTGAAGAAGGGAAATGAAGCGATGTCGGAATTACGCTGGCATCCTTTTCTCGAGGAATGGGTGATTACCGCCACCAACCGGCAGGACCGGACTTTTCTTCCGCCGAGGGATTATTGCCCCTTCTGTCCGACGAAGGCCGGCGGTTTTCCAACGGAAGTGCCAAGGGATCATTATGATATTGTCGTCTTTGAGAACAAATTTCCCTCGTTGCAAAAGAACCCGCCGCAACCGGCGGTGAAGGCCACCGCCCTCTCTCCCGTTGCTCCGGCCTACGGCATCTGTGAAGTTGTTTTATATTCACCGGAACATACAGGAACTCTGGCCGCCATGCCGGTCGCCCGGATCCGGAACCTGATCCGGGTCTGGCAGGACCGTTACGCGGAACTGGGCGCCAGGGAAGGCATTAAGTATGTTTTTATCTTTGAGAACAAAGGGGAAGCCGTGGGGGTAACCCTCCATCATCCCCATGGCCAGATCTATGCCTTCCCTTACATCCCGCCGAAGATTGAGAAGGAGTTAAACGCGTCGGAGAAATTTTATGCCCGGGAGGGAAGGTGCCTTTTCTGCGCCACCCTGGAGGAAGAATACCAGGACGGCCGGCGTCTGGTCCTGGAAGGCCGACGGTTTGTGGCCTTTATCCCCTTCTTTGCCCGCTATCCGTACGAGGTATACCTGGCGCCCAAAAAGCATCTGGCTTCTTTGGGGGAAGTGACGGCGGAAGACCGGCAGGATTTGGCCTTGGTCCTGAAAGGTTTGCTGGTCAAGTACGATGCCCTTTTTAACTTTTCCTTCCCTTATATAATGGTGATCCACCAGGCGCCGACCGACGGGGAAAGTTATCCCCATTACCATCTCCACTTTGAGTTTTATCCGCCTCACCGGACGGCCCGGAAAATGAAATATCTGGCGGGTTGCGAAGCAGGGGGCGGCAGTTTCATCAATGACACCCTGGCCGAGGAAAAAGCGGCGGAGCTCCGGGCGGTCGGGCCGCAAAATATCGAAGAGGTGGAACTTGGCGAAGGGGAGGGTTGAGATGGAAACCGTTAACCGCCTAAAGCATGGTTTCAGCCAGGCCTTCGGCGAGGCAAATGGCCTTGTGGTGGTGCGCGCGCCGGGACGGGTCAACCTTATTGGTGAACATACCGATTACAATGGGGGTTTTGTCTTCCCGATGGCCATTAATTTTGATATTGTGATGGGCGGCCGGAAACGCGGCGATGAGCAGGTCCGGATTCATTCCATTGATTACCAAAGCACGGTTGAGTTTTCTTTGGCCGGGCCCATCACCTATGATGAAGGGGAACGTTGGAGCAATTACCCCCGGGGCGTCCTCTGGGCGCTGCAACAGACCGGCGTACGCCTTCCTGGGATGGAACTGGCTTTTTACGGAACGGTCCCCCAGGGCTCGGGCTTGAGTTCCTCGGCCGCCCTGGAGGTGGCGACGGCGGTGCTGGTTCAGTATTTGGCCGGGTCCGCCCTTTCCCCTAAGGAACTTGCTTTGCTCTGCCAAAAGGCGGAGAATGAGTTTGTGGGAATGAAATGCGGGATTATGGACCAGTTCGTCTCGGTGTTGGGACAGGAAGGCAACGCCTTGTTTATCGACTGCCGCTCTCTGGATTATGAACGCGTCCCTCTGGCACTGGGAGAGTACCGGATTTTAATCTGCCATAGCGGAGTAAAACACAGTTTGGTCGACTCCGCGTATAACCGGCGGCGGCAGGAATGCGAAACGGGCGTGGCGATCCTGGCCGGGCGCTACCCGGCGGTGAAGGCTTTGCGCGATGCGGATCTGACGATGCTCGAGGCCTGCCGGGACCGGATGGACCCGGTCGTCTACAGGCGGTGCCGTCATGTGCTCACCGAAAACGCCCGGGTCTTGAAAAGTGTCAAGGCTTTGAAAGAAGGAGATTTGGTTGCTTTTGGCCAATACCTTAACCAATCCCACGCTTCCTTGCGCGACGATTATGAGGTGAGTTGCCGGGAAGTGGATCTCCTGGTGGAACTTGCCGGCCGGCTCGACGGGGTGTTAGGGGCGCGAATTACCGGCGGCGGGTTTGGCGGTTGCACGGTTAACCTGATTCACGCCAGCGCCGTCGAGGCTTTTCAAGAGCGGGTGGTCCGGGCCTATCAGGAAAAAACCGGCCGGAAAGCCCAGATTTATTTTAGCAACGCCGCCAATGGCGCTGAGATCTTAAATTGAGGTGAATGGATTTGAAAGTACTGGTTACCGGCGGAGCCGGGTATATCGGAAGCCAGGTGGCGCTGGATCTGGCCCGGGCAGGCCATGAGCCGGTGATCCTGGACAATTTAAGCAAGGGGCACCGGGCAGCGGTGGTGCAAGGGAAGTTTGTCCAGGGGGATATTGGGGACTATACCTTAGTCACTAACCTGCTTGCCCAAGAGCAGATCGAGGCGGTGATCCATTTGGCCGCCTACAGTCTGGTCGGGGAGTCGGTGAAGCAGCCGGCCAAGTATTTCCGGAACAATATGGGAAACGGCCAGACGCTGCTGGACGCCCTGGTGGCCACCGGGGTGAAATATATTGTCTTTTCTTCGACGGCGGCCGTTTACGGCGAACCGGAAAAGGTGCCCATTCCGGAAGAACATCCCAAGAACCCCACCAACCCCTATGGCTTTTCCAAGTTGACTTTTGAAGGAATGCTCCGTTTTTATGAACAGGCCTACGGCCTCCGTTATATCTCGCTCCGGTACTTTAACGCGGCGGGAGCGGATCCGGAAGCGGAGATTGGGGAAGACCATAACCCTGAATCCCACCTGATTCCCATCGTCTTGCAAACGGCCCTCGGCATAAGGGATCATTTGGAGCTCTACGGGACCGACTACCCGACTCCCGACGGGACCTGCATCCGGGATTATATCCATGTGGCGGATCTCTCCCAGGCCCACCTGCTGGCCCTGGAGGCCCTGGCGGCCGGGAAAGCGTCCACCATCTATAATCTGGGGAACGGGCAAGGATATTCCAACCGCCAGGTGATTGAGACGGCCCGGCGGGTTACTGGGAAGGAGATTAAGGTGGTCGACGGGCCGCGTCGTCCGGGTGACCCGGCGGTGTTGGTGGCCTCGTCGGCGAAGATCAAAGCCGAACTGGGTTGGAGCCCGAAATACCCGGCTTTGGATCAGATTATCGCCACCGCCTGGCGCTGGCACCAGCGGCATCCCCACGGGTTTTAAGGTTTGTGGCGCTAAAAAGGTGATTTTACGCATGAATTAATGACCCCCGTGAAGAAACTTCCGGGGGTTTTCTTGGGTAACAAAGAGTTGTATGTGTTTTTACTTTTAATTGGCGCATGCAGATTTGAGATTGGGGACTATCCATTCGGCAAAAGGAGAGATTCTTCCGGCGGCGTTAAGGAAGGGTTAAAAAAAGGAAGCGAAGGAGGAAAATTGTCGGGAATGGAAAACAATTTAGTAAAAAGTAAGGATCTGGGATCAAAGGAAGATGTAAAAAGCAAAGAGTATATATAAAATTTAAAAGAACGGCTTCTTCAGGGCAGGGTGTAATTCCCGACCGGCGGTAAAGCCCGCGAACCGTGGCGGACACGGTGGATCCGGTGGAATTCCGGGGCCGACAGTGATAGTCTGGAGGGGAGAAGAGGCGTTGTCCGTAGATACGCAAACCCTGAACAGCTGTTCAGGGTTTTTCTTTTGCGCGGGAGGGAAGGTAATGCCGCAGGAAGGAGTGGAACAGGACGAAAAATTCATGCGGATGGCCCTGGAACTGGCCGCCCGGGGCCGGGGCCTGGTCGCCCCCAACCCAATGGTCGGAGCGGTGGTGGTCAAGGACGGGCAGGTGGTGGGGTCCGGTTATCACCAGATGGCCGGCGGGCCCCATGCCGAGGTCCTTGCTTTAGAGGAAGCCAAAGGCGAAGCGGTGGGGGCTACCCTTTATGTCAATCTGGAACCCTGTTGCCACTATGGGCGGACCCCGCCCTGCACCAAGCGGATCCTGACGGCCGGAATTGCCCGGGTGGTGGCGGCGGTGCCGGATCCCAACCCCAAAGTTGGCGGGGCCGGCCTCCGCGAGCTGGCGGCGCAGGGTGTCCAGGTGGCGACCGGCGTTTTGGCGGCGGAAGCCCGCCGGTTGAACGAGGTGTTTTTCAAATACATCGTTACCGGCCGCCCGTTTGTAAGTTTAAAGGCGGCGATCAGCCTGGACGGGAAGATTGCCGCTCGTACCGGCGACGCTCGGTGGATCACCGGTGAGGTAGCCCGCCAAAAGGCTCATGAACTGCGCCGGGCAGCGGATGCGGTCGTCGTCGGGGTGGAGACGGTGATCAGGGATGACCCGCAACTTACGGTTAGACTGCCGGCGGAGCCGGGGACGGGCCGGGTGAAACAGCCGTTCCGCCTTATTCTTGACACCCGGGCCCGGATTCCTCTCACCGCCAGGGTAGTTCGGGAGGATCCGGCACGGACCATTGTGGCGACCACCAGTTCCGCCCCGCCCCGGCGGGTGAAAATGCTCCAGGCCGCCGGGGTCCGGGTCTGGTTGCTTCCCCGCCAGCGGGGACGGGTTTCCCTCCCGGCGCTGCTGGCCAAGGCAGGGGAGGAGGAGCTCAGCGTCCTTCTCGTGGAAGGCGGGGGCACGGTCCACGCTGCCTTTCTCGCGGAGGACCTGGTCGATAAGATTTACCTCTTTGTGGCCCCAAGGATAATTGGGGGTAAAACCGCCCCCACCTGGGTGGAGGGCGAAGGGGTGGCCGAGGTGGCGGACGCCAGCCGGTGGCGGCCTGCCGGTTCGACCTGGCTGGGCCAGGACCTTTTACTGGAATTTTATCCGGAAAAGGAGGAACGGGATGTTTACCGGGATTATCCGTGAACAAGGCCGGGTGCGGCAGGTAAGCGAACAAAATGGCGGACGATTCTTCCTGATCGGCGCGCCGGAGACGGTCCGCGCTTTGACTTTGGGGGACAGTGTGGCGGTGAACGGGGTTTGCCTGACGGTGACCAGGATTGAAGGAGATGCCTTTGGGGTGGAAGCCACCGGGGAAACCCTACGCCGAACTGTCCTGGGTAGTCTCCGCTATGGTGATTGGGTTAATTTGGAGCCGGCGCTCCGCCTCGGCGACCGGCTGGGCGGCCATTTGGTGACCGGGCATGTCGATGGCCGTGGCCGTCTGCTCCGCTGGGAGAAAAAAGAGAACGGCGTTTTGCTTGAGGTCTGGGTGCCGCCGCCGCTTCGCAAATACATCATTGCGCAAGGCTCCGTGGCGCTGGACGGGGTCAGCTTGACCGTGGCGGCCAAAACCGCTATAGGCTTCTGCGTGGTGGTCATTCCCCACACCGGCCAGGTCACTACTTTGTTGCAACGCCGGGTTGGTGACGAGTTCAATCTGGAGGTTGATTATCTTGCCAAATGTGTCGAAAGCCTGTTGACCAGGGATCCGGACGGCCGGAGGGCACCGGAGACGGGGCCGCGGGATGGGGATGGCCTGGTGGAAAAGCTCCAACAAGCCGGGTTCTTTGAGGGTAAAAGAGGAGGGATGTCTGGTGGCGTTGGCAACCATTGAGGAAGCCCTTGCCGAGCTCAGGGCGGGCAAGATGGTGGTCGTCGTTGATGACGAGAACCGGGAGAACGAAGGGGATCTGGTGCTGGCCGCGGAGATGACCACGCCGGCGCAGGTCAATTTCATGCTCAAGGAGGGCCGGGGTTTGGTCTGTGTGGCCATTACCGAGGAACGGCGGAAAAGGTTACAGCTACCCTTGATGACCACGGAAAATACGGAGGCGATGGGGACGGCCTTTACCGTCTCGGTGGACTGTGCGGAGGCCACGACCGGGATTTCCGCGGCGGAACGGGCGCTGACCATCAGAAAACTGGCCGACCCGGCCGCCGCTCCTGAAGATCTGCGCCGTCCGGGGCATGTCTTTCCGGTCCAGGCCCGGCCGGGCGGGGTGTTGAAACGGGCCGGCCACACCGAGGCGGCGGTGGACCTGATGGTTTTGGCCGGCCTGCAACCGGCTGGGGTCATTTGTGAGATCATGAATGAAGACGGGTCCATGGCCCGCCTTCCCCAGTTGGAGGTTTTTGCCGCCCGTCACCGTTTGAAGATCATCAGCATCGCCGACCTGATCCGGTACCGCCGGGGTCGGGAGAAGCTGATCCGCCGGGTGGCGGAGAGCCGTTTTCCGACGCGGTGGGGCGAGTTTAAACTGGTGGCCTATGAGGAGATCCTGACCGGCGAGACCCATCTGGCTTTGGTCAAAGGCAAGGTCGGCGGGGAAAAGGATGTTCTGGTCCGGGTTCATTCCGAGTGCCTGACCGGTGATGCCCTGGGTTCCCTCCGTTGCGACTGCGGAAGGCAACTGGCGGCGGCCATGGCGGCGCTGGCCAACGAAGGCCGGGGAGTCCTGGTCTATCTGCGCCAGGAAGGCCGGGGTATCGGCCTTTTGAACAAGTGCAAAGCCTACAGCCTCCAGGACCAGGGGCTCGATACGGTGGAAGCCAATTTGAAACTGGGCTTCCCGCCGGATCTGCGGGACTACGGGATCGGCGCCCAGATCCTGGCCGATCTGGGTCTGACTACCATCCGACTTTTGACCAACAATCCCTGGAAGATGGCGGGGCTGGCCGGTTTTGGGCTGACCATTGTCCAGCGGGTACCGCTGGTGACGGGGGTGAACAGCTTCAATCGGGACTACCTCCGGACTAAACAGGAGAAATTGGGGCATTTGTTATGACGGGCGCTAAGGAGATTTGTCTCGTGGGTGATAAAGGAGGAAAGGAAATGGACGGAAAGATCAAAGTGTGGCAAGGGAATTATACCGGGGAAGGCTTGCGGATCGGAATTGTCGCCTCCCGCTTCAATGAGTTCATCACCAGCAAGCTCCTGGAAGGGGCGGTCGACTGCCTTCTCCGGCACGGGGTCCGGGCCGTTGATATCGAGGTGGTCTGGGTCCCGGGCTCCTTTGAGATTCCGCTGGTCGCCAAGGAACTGGCGGCTTCCGACCGCTTCCAGGCGGTGATTTGCCTGGGGGCGATCATCCGGGGGGCGACCAGCCATTTCGAGTATGTGGCGGCGGAAACGGCCAAAGGGATTGCCCAGGCGGCCATTGCCACCTCCGTGCCGGTAATCTTTGGTGTTTTAACCACGGACAACATTGAACAGGCGGTGGAACGGGCGGGCACGAAAGCCGGGAATAAAGGTTTTGCCGCCGCCGAAAGCGCGCTGGAAATGGCCAACCTCATGCGGAGCCTGCGGGGAAACAATAAGTAAATGCTTCGACCGTTCTTTGATTCCACACGAAAGGATATTTCCTGAAAAAGGGGGATGATGGTAATTATGGCTCAAGTCCAAATTTGTGTGTAAATTCCTTAGTTAGATTAGCTATAAGTTGAAAATAAGTTGACACTAATGAACTTTCCCACAGACCATTTGTCATCAATTTCCATGAGTAGACAACCAATCACACGGACGGCTGACTAACGATTGGGAAAGATCCGGATCACTCTTTCCCAGCGCCGAAATTCTTCATTCAACCGCTCGACGTCATTAGTCGTTTGTAACCGGGGACGGTTTTTCCGGCAATGCCAGGACAGCTGTGGCGTCATTAAATCCTTCTTCAAAATAATTGTATCGCTTTTGTGCCTTTTTCACATAAACTTCTAAAGTTCGATTTAAAAGTAGTCTTGATGTGACGATGTCTGGTGCTTCGAGGATAGCCCACAAATGCGGATAAAACTCTTTCTGTCTGCCTTTTGGCGTCGCCTCTAGAATATTGCGGCTGAAGTGAGTTTAGCAAAGTTGGCAACTTACACCTTGGAAAATGATGGCAAATAGCTTTTACTAGGCCTTTATGCTCATCTGAAACGATCAAATCCACGCCGCGTAAGTTCCGGTTTTTCAACCACAGGAAGAACTAGCCCCTGTCAGATTCGGATTCACTATCTCCCAGCCTAAGGCCCAAAACTTCTCTGTAGCCTTTGTTGTTGATGCCTACCGCAAGCATAACAATGCATGAACGGACAAGGTCTTCTTGCTAGTGTATAATTAAGTTCGCAATTTCAAAAAGGAAAAGCCATCGGGGCTCCGAAATGGTAAGTTGCCTGTCCATGTACTGGCGTTGAACAGTAAATAGGCACAAATGGCTCATTTTAAAATCCACGAGTCAAGAATAACAAGGGTTTCCACGATCGGAGACGTAGTAAAAATAGAATATCTGTAGTTACAACCCGTGCTAATATTTATATTTACCCCAAACATATAATGTGATATAATATAGTTACAATGTTTATACGAACCGTTTCCGTCAAAAAGAAAACTAATACTTTCCGGTATGTCCAGTTAGTTCATAACTACCGTGACCCGAAAACCGGCGTCTCCAAAACTCAGGTTCTCTACAACTTCGGCCGTGCGGAAAAGCTTGACCTGGATGCGATCCGTCGGTTAATTAAAAGCCTGGCTAAATTGCTTGCTCCGGAGGAGGCGGTAGCAGTTGTTAGGCAGTTGGATGAGAAATTTGGGTTCGAGTTTTTAGGGTCCAGACAGTTCGGCGGTAGCTTCTTTCTGGATGGCCTCTGGAAACAGCTAAGGATCGACACTACCTTGAAAAAGCTGCTTACCGGACGAGATTATCAGATTCCGGTGGAACGTCTCATCTTCGCCATGGTGGCTAACCGGGCGCTTGCCCCCAGCAGTAAACTGGGGATGGAACATTGGGTGAAGAATGAAGTGTTAATTGACGGTTTACCGGAGGTGGAAGTGCATCAGCTTTACCGGGCGATGGATTTTTTGATCGAAGCTTCCGGTGAAATTCAAAAGGAAGTCTTCTTTTCCGTCGCTAATCTCTTTAACTTGGAAGTTGATCTGATTTTTCTTGATACTACCACCACTTATTTTGAAATTGAAGGAGAAGACGAAGCCAATGGTCTCCGTCGGTGGGGATACAGTAAAGACAATCGTCCGGAGCAAGCTCAGGTGGTAATTGCTTTTGCGGTCACGCGCACCGGCATTCCGGTCCGGTGTTGGGTTTGGCCTGGTAATACAGCGGACCAGGATATTGTTGCACAAGTCAAACAGGATTTAAACGACTGGAATCTAGGCCGGGTGGTTTTGGTTCAAGACACTGGCTTTAACAGTGAAAAGAACCGTCGTCTTCTCCAAGGAGCCGGTGGTCACTACATTATTGGCGAAAAGATGCGCCTTGGCCGGGACGGTACTTTGCCGGAAGCAATGACCCGCGGCGGTAAGTACCAAAAACTTGCCAATGGTCTTGAAGCGAAAGAAGTTATTGTTGGCGGCGACAGCGTGGTCAGACGACGTTTTGTGGTTGTCCGTAATCCGGAGGAAGCGGCACGGGATAAGAAAAAACGCGATGATCTCCTTCAGGAACTAGAAAGACGTTTGCATGATTTAGGGCAATTGTCCGGGCAGCCGCATAAAAAAGCCACCTGCAAGCTACGGAGTCACGATACTTTCGGGAGATATCTGCGTCAGACCAAAACCGGGGAACTCCGGATCAATAAAGCCAAGATTAAAGCAGAAGAACATCTAGATGGCAAATATCTAATTAGCACTTCTGATCAGAACCTATCCGTAGAAGACATCGTCCTAGGTTACAAACAGCTCTATGAAATTGAGCGGGTATTTAGGGATCTGAAACACCTGATTGACATCCGTCCGGTTTATCACCGGTTGCCGGAACGCATCAAATCTCATGTCCTTCTCTGTTGGCTGGCGATGCTTCTGATCCGGGTGGCGGAAAATCAAACCGGGGCTACCTGGCGGCAGATGAAGAAAGAATTATCTCCCATCCAGGTTGGGATCCACCGTGCTGATGCGGGTGAGATCTGGCAGACCAGTCCGGTTAAGAAAGAGGCTAAAAGACTGTTTGAAATGATGGATCTGAAGCTTCCGCCCAATATTTATGCTTTGAAGCCGTCTACCGAGACATAGTAACAACTGGTTTTCAAGGTCCAATAGGGGTAAATCCTTGTTGGATAAGGTTTTGCGCGCTTTTTTTGTTCCTACTTACTGTTCAAC
>DATCJZ010000036.1:0-2479 GCA_036562545.1 Capillibacterium sp.
ATGAGCAGGGCCCATTTGGTGCCCGCCACCACCCCGCTCCAGATATCCCGTTTGGAAGCATCGGTGCCCATGAGGCCAAAGACCCGCCCGGCCACCGTCAGGACCGGTTCCTTCAGAAAAGCGCCGCTTCCCACCGCCACGCAGGTCAATTTGATCCGGTATTCACCCTTGAGGGGCGCCGGGTTCCGGATCAGCCCCGGCTTTGCCTGGGCAAAAAAGACCTCCACCGGTTTGACCGTAAACATGGAAACGCCGCGGAGCAGATCGGGATCCTCGTAAGTCCGGAGAAAATCACTAACCACCGCCCCGGCGGCTTCCTTGTCCAGGGAAAGACGGACCGGAGCCTCGCCGCTTAAGCGGAACGATTTCTTGGTCAACTCAAGGCTCAAGCCGTCGGGTCTTTCCAGTTGCACCGCCAAATTAAGCAAGCCTTTCCCCTTCGCCCGCAAGACCAGATCGATGGGGGGCAGATCGTATTTGTAGTGGTAGGTGAAGACCGCCTCCACCACCTGGGTATTGCCGGCTTTGCGCTCGTTGATTTCGGGGTGGGCCAAAACCGCCTGGGGTGTGTAGTCTTTCCGGGTAAACCAGTTCACCCAAACCGGCGCCGCGTTTTTCGGGTTGTCCTCCCAGTAGGTGATATCCCGCCACCGGCGTCCGGCCTCCGGGAATGGAATAAGCAGCGGCTCCAGGATGACCAGCAAAAGGAAGAGGCCGAACATGACCAAACCGACCATACCGTACCTGACTTTCCGGAACTCGCCCCAGAAATCGCGCAGTGTCTCCTTGAGATCTTGCAACTTCATGCTTTACCACCCACCTTAATTCTGGGATCAAGGACCCCGTAAATCAGATCGAGGAGGACCAGTCCGGCCAGGTAAAAAAGGGTTGTGATCGCCAGATTCCCCATGAGGACCGGCACGTCATTCTGTTGGATCGCCACCCAATAAAGATTGCCCATCCCCGGCCAGCTGAAGATCCCCTCGAAGATTAGCCCGCCGCCGATCGAAAAGAGCAGGGACATCATGGACATGGTCACGATGGGCGGCGCCGCCGATCGAAGGGTATGGCCGTAAAGGACTTGCCGCTCGGAAAGGCCCCGGGCCCGGGCCGCCATAATATAATCCTCCTGCAAGGTGCTGAGGACGATGTTTCTGGTCAGGTAGGCCCGGCCCCAGAAACCGATGAGCACTAAAGTAAGCAAGGGCAGGGCCAGGTGGTAGAGGAGATCCAAAATATAAGCGAAGCCTTCGGGCGGCGGCACGGAATGGAGACCCCCCGAAGGGAAGATGGCAATTTTATAGACAAAAAGCATGATCAGAATCATCGCCACCCACCAGGTGGGCATGCCATAAACCACCATCGTCACAATCGAGGTGGACTGGTCGAGAAATTTCCCCGGCTTTTGGGCCTTTTTCATCCCCAGGAGCACCCCGATGACAATGTCAATGGCCGTGGAGAGCGTAAAGAGGAGGATAGTCCGGGGGAGCTTCTCGCCGACAATGGTCAAAACCTTCCGTTCACCGGCGGCCGAACGGATGATGGTCGAATTGCCGAAGTCAAACTTTAAGGTGCTGACCGCCCGCCAGAAGATCCGCGAAAGAAACGGTTCTTCCAAATGGTACATTTTATAATAAAAAGCCAGCCGTTCCTCTTGATACCGCTTTAAATCCGCCACGCTCATCGTACGGCTTTGCACCAACATCTCCTGTTTAACCTGCTCATCGATTTGGGCCCGGATGGTCTTCTCCATCACCGTATTGAACAAGGCGGAGTAAATAAAGATAATGACGACATAAGTCAGGCAAACCGAGGCGATACGGCGGATTACATATTTCCAGTACATTCGGTCTCACCCCATCCGCAACAACATTGCTGTTTTTCGGGGAATACCCGATTCATTAAGAAAGGGCGCTCCCGGCCGGGAGCGCCCCGGTTTATTGCCAACTTTGGTTAGAAGATAACCAGGCTTTCGGGTTTGACGGAAGGAACCGCCCCCTCGCCGGTGGCATTCCCCAGGATCGTATAGGAACCGGCCTCCAGGTTCTTGGTGGCGTTGCCGGGAATCACCACTTCATAGATGCCGGCTTTGACCTTCTTCGCGTCGAACCTTAGTTCACCCTCGTCGGTAATGAGTGTCAGGTAGACCTCGCCTTTCTCCACCGGTATCCGGTCGTCCTCCGGATAAATCGTCTCGCTCACCGTCAAGGTGATTTTGATGTCTTTACCCTTTTCGTTGAAGACCGGAATATCCATCTGGTCAATGGAGAAGACCGGGGTCTTGAATTTGTTCAACCAGTCTTGGCCGGTGAAGGGATAGGAAGGATCACGGAAAGCCCGTAATTCCGCATAGTTGGCCGCTGTATCGAATTTAGCCAGGTAGAAGGGGCCATTGCTGATATAGGCATGTTTGTAGGTATCGATGAATTTAATCGCCGCTTGATACCGTTTCACCGCCTGGTCCTGGGTGATATAACCC
>DATCJZ010000038.1:0-19117 GCA_036562545.1 Capillibacterium sp.
GTATTGGGACCCAAGCAATGAATTTTATTGAAATTACATTTAATGATGCGCAAAAGTGGACCTTGGGAACACCGAAATTGGCTTACCGGAACCATCATTTCTATGAAAAATTAGGATATGTCCGGATTGGTGATGACGGGCCGGACGGCTATTTGTACGAAAAAAGAATGGACCGGACTGTGCGGTAAATGGTTCAGTACGCTTTTTCTGACGGAATCCGGGGGTATGGATTGTGTTGTTTCGGGTTGTAAGACGATTCTCCGGGGAGGCCTAGAAACAGCATAGGAGGCGTAAAAAATGCAATACCGCAAGTTAGGTAAAACCGGTCTTGAAGTCAGTGAAATCGGCATGGGGCTTGAGTATCTGCTGGACAAAGAGGAAAATGTTGTGGTTGATACGATCAAAACCTCAATTGAAAGCGGCGTTAACTATTTTGATTGTCTTTCAAAACTTAGGTATTCAGAAGCGTCACATACGAATGAAGGCTATCTGAAGCTGGGCAAGGCGCTTGCAGGGTTAAGAGACGAGGTATACCTCTCGTTTCTGGCATTTGTGGATAAGCCGCTTTCTTATGTGCAGGCTGACTTTGAATTCTATTTACGGGTATTGAATACCGGGCATACCGACGTTTTTATCTTGGCGTGCTGCGATAAAGCAGTGGAGTATGAGGCGGTAACCGGCAGCGGCGGTCTGCTTGATTACTAAGGGGTTTCGGAGAAATGGAGATATTGGGCTCCGGTGGATGCATTACCATACCCGTTCCCGGCTGCAATGGCCGGGTACCGGGAGAAGCTTCTTCAGTTCATCGAAAGCATCTGGGATAAGCGGGGCGTCGCCAGTTTATTACTTTCATGATTCATGATTTCAGAAAGGAGGGGTTTTGTGGAGTGCCGAGAGCATAATGGTTTACGTCTATCCCGCATCGGGGTTGGTACTTATTCATTAAGCGGTGTCTACGGCTCCAAAGATTTGGAAGAGTATGGAAGAATGATCAAACGGGCTTGTGAGTTGGGAGTCAATTTCTTTGACACTGCTGATGCCTATGGGGAGGCCGAAGAGGTTTTGGGGCGTCTGCTTCAACCCTTGCGGGGCAAAGTAATCATTTCGACGAAAGTAGGGGTTAAGCGCCAAACAAAAGCCAATTTGTCCTATGAATATATTAAAACGGCCTGTGAAAGTAGTTTACGGAATTTACGGACCGAATACATAGATATTTATAATGTCCATTTTGATGACTCTGCCACCCCGGTCGAGGAGACCATCGGAGCTCTGGAAGAACTGGTCAAAGCGGGGAAGATCAGAAAATACGGGCTTGGCCATTTGCCTGCCGCCAAGGTGGAGGAATATATCAATAAAGGAAATGTTTATTCTGTGTTGATGGAGTTGAGCGCCGTGGCGAGGAAGGCCGGCCGGGAATTGCTTCCCTTGGTGAAAAGGAATAACCTGGCGGGAATTGCCTTCAGCGTGACCGGAAGGGGCCTGCTCACCGGGAAGATTACGAAAAATAGCCGGTTTGCAGCAGGGGATCTGAGAAGGATTGATCCCCAATTTCAAAAAGAAAAATTTACCTTCAGTTTGGAAGTGCAACAAAAGTTGGCGGAAACAGGGAAACGAAGGGGGATGTCTTCAGCGCAGATGGCGATCGCCTGGGTTTTAGCTCAGGACGGGATTGTCACTGCCTTAACCGGTCCTTCCACGGTCGCCCATTTGGAAGAGAATATTGGGGGATGCCGGCAAAGCTTGTCTCCGGCGGAATTGACAGAGATCGATCGCTTTCTTGAAGAAAAGGAAGAATGGCTGGCGGCAACGGAGAAAAAAACACTGCGCAAGATCTTATCCGGGGCTTTACCCTCCGATAATCATCAAGCCTTTGTTGATTTGGTGTATTGCCTCGAAACGGCCCTTGTCAACCGGTATCTGCCAGAAGCGGAAATTATGCCTGTTTTTCACCGATTATTTAGCCTGCGCACCAAACTCGATCAAATACAGAATGGGGAATTAAGAGAGCTTCAGAAAACAATCGGGGCCATGCTCCAAAGGGACTGACCGGAGCGGGGACTGAAGAATTTATCCCTTGTCTTGGAAGTTGGGTTGGGGTAAAATTAATACTGAAAGTTTAGGCAAAAATATTCTCCATTTTCCTGGCAGTCTTTGGCTAAGCGGTTAATTAATTAGGAAAGGATTTGGTATTTTGGCGGTTACCATTCATGAGGTGGCGCGGGAAGCCGGGGTTTCCCTTTCCACTGTTTCCCGGGTTTTTAATAATAAAGGCAATATCTCCAATGAAACGAAGGAAAAAGTGATTGCGGTGGCGGCCAAATTGGGTTACCGTCCCCGTGCTTACCGAAAACAGGAGAATACGGCCAAGAAAAATATCGGGATAATTTTCAGTAAACGCTTAAGCAGTTTTATCCAGGACTCCTTTTCCTTTTACGGCCAGGTCATGGCAGGGGTGGAAGAGATCCTCATCCCCTACAACTATGAGATCTTTTTCCGGACCATCGCGGGGAAAGCGAAGGAAGACGCAGCAGTAATTAATGAACTCATAAAAGATGAAAAAATTGCCGGATTAATCCTGACCGGTTATGATATTGAGCGGGAAATCATCCTGAAGATTAAGAAGAGTAATATTCCTTTGGTCTTGACCGACAATGAGCTTTTGGATGAGAATATTGATTGCGTAGTCAACGATAATGTGGCGGGAGCCCGTAAAATCGTCAATCACTTGATTGGTTTGGGGCACCGGAGAATTGCTTTTTGCGGCGGACCTTTGAGCCATAATTCGCTGAACGAAAGATACCAAGGGTATAAACAAGCGCTGAAAGAGGCCGGACTGGAAAGAAATAAGCAATGGGTCTTCTTTTGTGAACCCAGCTTTAATATCGAGGACGGTTATGAGGCGGCGAAAAAAATTTTCACCGCTTCTTCCCCAGCGCCGACGGCCGTTTTTGCCGCTAATGATCCGATTGCCTTGGGGGTGATGAAAGCGGTTAAAGAGTTGGGTTACCGGATTCCGGAAGAGATTTCGGTGGCCGGGTTTGATGACATTCCCATGGCTGAACATACGGCGCCGTCCTTGACCACCGTCCGGATTTACAAGAATGAAATGGGCGTTTTGGCGGGGAAAAGGTTGCATGAGCTAATTCAAGGGATTAACCCAAAACCCATCAAAATTGTGTTGTCCGTTGATCCGGTCCTGCGGGATTCCACCGCGCCATGTCCGGATCTGGACTGAAATCTTTGTTTACTATTTGTTCCTTTACCCTGAAAACAGGGTATTTTTTATGCGCAAAAATTCCCGAAAAGTTGCGTAAAAATATGTTCCACAGAAATATTTTTCATAAAAAAGAAGGAATTATTTGCTACGAGCGCGAATATTAATTTACAAAAGGACTCCGGAGCAATTGATATTTGAGGTGACGTGGTTGAGATTAAGGCGAATTTCGGATCAACCGGTTTTGCGGCCAAGGGCGGAAAACCATTGGGAAAGCAAAGCAGTTTTTAACGCTGCGGTCGTCTATGAAAACGGAAAATTTTCCTTGTTTTACCGGGCGGCCAATCATCCCTTTGTCCTGACCGGGGAAAAACCCGATCCCACCAACAAGTTTGAATCGGTGATCGGTTATGCGGTAAGTACAGACGGTCTTCATTTCAGGCGGATGGACCAACCGATCCTGGTGGGGGAAACGGCGCAGGAAGATTGGGGAGTGGAAGATCCCAGAATTTCGAAGATCGAAGATACCTATTATATGTTATATACCGGGTTTGGCGGGAGAAGCTGGGACGATATCCGGATTTCCCTCGCGACCTCGAAAAATCTCTTGGCTTGGGAACGCCGGGGGATCCTTTTGGATGAACCCAATAAAGATGCCGCTCTTTTTCCGGAAAAAATCAACGGCCGTTATGTTTTGTTACACCGCAGAATTCCCCATATCTGGCTTGCCTTCTCCGCTGATTTGGTCCATTGGGAAGAGCACCAGATTATTTTGCGGACCCGCCCCCAGAGTTGGGAAGAGAAAAAGATCGGCATTGCCGGTCCGCCAATCAAGATGGAGGAAGGTTGGCTTTTGATTTACCATGGTGTGGACAAAAACCATGTTTACCGGTTGGGGTTGGCGGTTTTGGATTTACAGGATCCGACGAAAGTTATCTGGCGCCAAAGCGAACCTATTTTAGAACCGGAACTGGCTTGGGAAAAAGAGGGGTTGGTCCCCAACGTGGTTTTTAGCTGCGGCGCGGCGGACTTGGGAGATGAGATTTACGTGTATTATGGCGCCGCTGATACCGTCATCGGAGTTGCCGGTTTAAACAAGAAAGAACTAAAGCAAATGCTAGCAAGCAGCGGAAAATAAGCGGAAGGAGCGTTCAACCTTTGAATTCCGGGTCGAAAGCCAGTTGCCAACAGTTGTTAGCCGTGTACAAAGAAAAAAATTTAAAGTCCTTTGGCGAGAAATTACGGTTTGCCGGTGTCGGCCGGCGTGATGTCTATAATATTACCGCGCCTTTTGTCGACGGCGGCGAATTGGTCATTGCCGGGCGGGTGGAAGACAGGGAAAGCGAAGATTCGGATGTCATGTTCTTTGTCGAAAGGGATGGCCAGTGGGTTCCCAAAGAGGGGGCTCCGGTCTTTCACCTGCAGGATCCGTTTGTGACCCGGATTGGCGGGGAACTGATCTTCGGTGGGGTCCAAATCTTTCCCCATCCCGAAAAAGCGGGTCAACTTAAGTGGCGGACGCTCTTTTACCGGGGTTCCGATCTGAACAGCTTACGGTATTTTGCCGCCGGCCCCGAGGGGATGAAGGATCTGCGTTTGGTGGAACTGCCGGACGGGAAAATCGCCGTCTTTACCAGACCCCAGGGTGAAGTCGGTGGCCGCGGCACGATTGGCTTTATGAAAATCAATTCGCTGGCCGAGTTGACCGTGGAAAACATTGAAAAGGCCCGGTTGCTGAAGGACCAGTTCTTACCGGAAGAATGGGGCGGGGCCAACGAAGTTCATGTCTTGAAAAATGGTCTCTTGGGGGTCTTGGGTCACATTGCCTGTTTCAGCCATGGGGAATACCGGCATTATTATTCCATGGTCTTTCCTTTTGACCCCGAAGAGGAAAGGGCGGGACCGATCGAGATTATTGCCTGCCGGGATGATTTCCCGGCGGGCCCTGCGAAGAATGAAAAATTGGTTGATGTGTTGTTTAGCGGGGGATTATACCGGAATGAGGACGGCACGGCCACTCTTTATGTGGGAGTCAGTGATGCCGAAGCCCACCGTCTTACCATCCCGGATCCCTTCTTAAAGTATGAAAGGATGGAAAAAGGAATCGGCGCTGCCGGTTGCTAGGTAACCGGCAGGGACTGGCGGAAACAGAAGGAGCAAATTCAAGGGGGTGTCACTTTGAAAAGGAAGTTGTCAAAGGGCTTTGGTGCATTGGTTTTGCTGGCCGTCATTCTGTTCGTTGCCGGCTGCACGGGGGCGAAGCAAGAAAAGAGTACCTATACCTTTGCCACCTGGGCCGCGGGTGAAGAACTCAAGGAATTCAGCGTGATTATCGACAAAGTAAACCGGGAAGCGAACGGCCAGTACCGGGTGGAAGTACTCAGTATCCCGTCGGACTATTACGTGAAACTGGCCACCTATATTGCGGCGAAGAAGACCCCGGATTTCTTCTGGTTGACGCAGGAATTAATCTCCAAATATGCGGAGTTAGGGGCGATTGCCGACATTACGGAGATGTTTAAGGAGAGCCAGGTACTGACTCCCGCTCAGTACTACCCGGGTGTCCTGCGGTCCGCTACCTATCAGGGGCGGTATTACGGGCTGCCCTGGATCGCCAACCCACTGATTGTTTATTATAACAAAGATCTTTTTGATGCGGCCGGGGTACCGTATCCGCCGGCGGCGGGCGGGTGGACCTGGGATGAGTTTATCGAGACCGCCAAGGCGCTGACCCGGACCGTCCGGGATAAAAACGGCAATCCTTATCAGCAGTATGGCTATATCGTCGACGGCTGGCCCAATATTGAGACTTTTATCTGGGCCGGCGGGGGCGATATCATTGCGGACAACGGGGTGGATGTTCTGCTCGACTCCCAAGCAACCCTTCAAGGATTGGGCATTCTCCAGAAAATCCTGAAGGCCGGGATTACCCCTCCTTACCGGGAAGTCGGCAGTCTGGGTTCGAATAATGTTTGGTTTGAAAAACAAAGGGTAGCGATGTTTATGGGCGGCATCCAGGATAATTTTGAGGTTAAAGTCTCCCGTCTGCCCAAAGAGGAGCAATTCCGGATCGGATATGCCCCGATGCCGGTGGGTTTGGACGGGAAAGCCCATGCCTTTAACTGGACGGCCTCAACGGTGCTCAGCAGTAAGTTGGCGAAGAGTAAAAAAGCCTACGATGTGATGGAGAAGATTACTTTGGAGTTCTTTAAATGGAAGATTGCTTCGCCGCTGGCCGGGGAGGTTGACCGTATTCTCGAGATTGCGCCCATGAAAGCGCCCGCGCTGGCGACCATTCAAATTTGCCTCAATAACGCCCGGTCGGCCAATTACGTGCCCGAATGGAACGAAATCAATCATCTTCTGTGGCTGAAGCTTTATAACGCCATGTTGAACGACCCGGATTTTGATTACGAAAGTGAAGTTAAAGCGATCGCTGCCGAAGCAAGAAGACTCATCGCCAACAGGAAATAAAGCGGGGGTTATTATGAAAAAGAGTCGAGTTGGTTTTCTGTTTATCCTCCCCTGGGTGCTCGGGTTCGTCATCTTTACGGTTTTTCCGATCATTGCCGCTTTGTATATCGCCATGACCGACTGGTCCATTATCGGGCGGGCGTCTTTTGTCGGCTTGCAAAATTTCCGGGATATCTTTGCCGACCCGGCCTTTTATAAAGCATTGACCGTCACCGGCCGCTACGCGATCCTGGCGATTCCTTTGACGATCATCACGGCTTTGCTGGTGGCGCTGAGTGTGAATAATGATTATAAAGGAATCGGGATTTTCCGGACCGTCTTTTATATGCCGTCCATTGTTTCCGGGGTGGCGGTGGCCGTTGTTTTTAAATGGATTTTGGATCCCACCTACGGGGTGCTCAATTCCATTCTCCGGCTCTTTGGCGTGCAAGGCCCCGACTGGCTTTATGATCCGGCCTGGGTCTTGCCTTCCTATCTGATTATGGCCGTCTGGGGCGCCAGCGGCGGCCTTTACACTTACTTGGCGGCGTTAAAGGATATCCCCAAGGAATTGTATGAAGTAGCCACCATCGACGGGGCCGGCTGGGCTCAGAAAATCCGTTATATCACCTTACCGCTGCTTACCCCGATTCTCTTTTACAATTTGGTCATGGGTCTGATCAGCGCCTTCCGGAAATTTACCGACGCCTATATCCTGGGGGGAGCCGGTGAGGAAGGGGTATTTTATATGGTCTACCTCTACCGGCAAGCCTTCTCCTTTTACAAAATGGGATATGCGACGGCTTTGGCCTGGATCTTGTTTGTGATTATTCTGGTGTTGACGCTGATTGTCAATTATACCAAGAAATATTGGGTTTATTCGGAGAGGAAGTGAAGTTGGGTTGAACGGATATATGAGCAAGGAGAAGGATAAAGGCCAAACTGTGCGCAAAACCCTCCTGTACCTTTTTTATCTCGTGGGCTCGTTTTTGATGCTTCTGCCCTTCTTCTGGATGATCAGTACAGCCTTTAAACCGGACAGCGAGATCTTTACCCTGCCGATTAAATGGTTTCCTTCCTCTTTTTACCTTCAGAACTTTAAACGGGCCTTTCAGGTCATTCCCATCTTCAGATATATGTTAAACACCGTCTATATTGCCGTGCTAAAGATTGGGGGGGAAGTGTTTGTCTCGGCCCTGGTGGCCTATGGTTTTGCCCGTTTCGACTTTAAAGGGAAGAATCTCTTTTTTCTGATCCTGCTGGCGACGATGATGCTGCCCTATGAGGTAACCATGATCCCTACCTTTATGATGTGGAGTTACTTGGGTTTCTCCGACAGTTATGTTCCCCTGATTTTACCGGCCTATTTCGGCGCGGCTTCCTTCATCTTTTTTCTGCGGATGTATTTTTCGACTTTGCCGGTGGAGATGGAGGAGTCGATGGTGGTGGACGGGGCCAGTTATTTTCAGATCTTTTATAAACTGGTCCTTCCCTTAACCAAACCGGCGTTACTGACCATCGGTTTGTGGGCTTTTTTAGGAACATGGAACGATCTTTTGGGACAACTAATTTACATTAATGATCCGGCCAAATATACGATCCAGCTTGGGCTGGCTTCTTTCAGCAATATGACCGGCGAAACGCTGTGGGGGCCTTTGATGGCCGCATCCTTTCTGGCTTTACTTCCCGTTCTTTTCCTTCTCCTGTTCGCCCAGAAATACTTTGTGGAAGGAATCAAAATGACGGGAATTAAAGGATAACAAAACAATGGAGGGAGTAAAATGTGGAAAAAGGTACTTGTTGCGGTCGCGCTTTTAGGAGTGCTGTTCTGTACAGCCGGTTGTGAGAAAAAGGATGGAGACATTTACTTTTGGGTGAACGATTACAACGACATTGCCAACTGGCAACCGATGGTTACTCCCGGCGGCGGTGAAGGAAGCGTGGAAAAGGGTGATCAGGTTGCCATCATCAAAGCGGCGCCCGACGGGTGGGGCGGTGTGCAATCGGAAAAGGTGACCCTGGACCTCAGCAAGCACCCGATGCTCCTGGTTCAAGTCAGGGAGAATCTGGACGGGTTCAAATGGGGCGTGAAATTTGTTCCGTCCAATTTGCAAATGCCGGACCATGCTTGGGGCTTTTATTTAATCGAGGATAATAACTTTAAATGGAATAATTATGCGGGCGTGGATTTAAGGGCGAAATTGGGGCAGATCTTCATTGATATGTATGGCGAAAAGGTCGAAGGAGTTTTCTGGTTGTATGCGGCAGGAAGCCCCGAGGCGACTGTAGAAGTTACCTCCGTCAAAATGTTTAACCAAAAAAAGTAGGACCATGAAAAAAAGAGTGTTCTTTGGCTTGTCAGTGGCCATTATTTTGATAATGGCCACTTCTTATCTGCTGAAAATCAGGCGGAAGGATTGCGTCAACGTGTTTTATAAGCGAATCAATCGAATCAGCAGTTACGCCCAGTCCATGCCCGGTAATTATAAGTATACGGATTATGCGGCGCTGGCCCGGTCCTACGATGCGCTTGTCTTTGAGGCGGCCTCCGCAAACCGGAGTTTTCCGCTGAACTGGGAAGACCGGACCCATCAAACCTTCGGCATTCCGGCTTACGTCGGCGACCGGCGGACCGGTCAAAACGGAACGGAGGAAGCGGTGACCACGGCGGCGGCCGTGTTCAGCGCCACGCTGGCAGGGATTGATAAAGCCAATCAGAATGGGATTAATTACGTCCGCATGCTTAATGCCTATTTTAATCCCGCCGAAGGGATCTTTCTGAATAATCCGGGCGGCAGTTCGGCTGAGACTTCCATGTGGTATCTGCTTTATCCGGCGCTTTTGTTTGCCCAGGTCTCACGGCAGTACCCGGAAGAGACTCAGCTTCGGCAGAATGTACTGACCACCATCGAAAGCTGGTACCGGGCTTATGAAGTAATGTATAAGCACGGCGAGCCTGATTTTAATTATACCGGTTTTAATTTTTTAACCAATCAACCGTATAAAAACGGGATTTGGACCGAACCCGATGCCGCGGCCGGCATCGCGGTCTTGCTGTATTTTGGCTATGAATTGACCGGGGCGGAGAAATATCTGCGCGCCACCATCAACCTGCTGGATTACATCGATCAGTTCTTCGGGAGTCCCCTCTATGAGGTCTTGATGTATTTTGCGCCGGCCCTGATGGCGAAGGTCAACGCGTACCATGGGACCTCCTATGATCTGGATAAGGCCATCAGCAGGGTTTTTGACGGAAACTCCATTCCCCGCGGGGGCTGGGGTTCCCTGGCGGGGAAATGGGGCGATTATGAGGTGAACGGCCTCTTTGGGAGTATCACCGACGGCGGCGGTTATGCTTTCGCCATGAATACTTTTGCGGCCGCCGGCGCCCTGGCTCCCCTGGCGCGCTATGATTCCAGATATGCCCGGGATCTGGGTAAGTGGTTGCTGCATGCCAGCAGTAACGCCAGGTATTTTTACTCCACCGAAACGAAGCCGGAGAACCAATCCTTGTCGAAATTGACGGGGGATAACGAAGAATTACGAGCGATAAGTGAGGTCGTGCCCTATGAAGGGATCCGGAAACAGAGCGGCGGGAAGGAACCGTGGTTTGGCGGGGATCCCACCGTTTATGGCTGGGCCGCGACGGATTTCTCCTTATACAGCGGCGCCCATGCGGGCATCTTCGGCGCTTTGTTTGAAGCCACCGACCAGGAGGGGATTTTAAAAATTGACCTTTTGGCCACCGAGTTGACGCTGGAGCGGGCTTATCCCACTTTTTTGCTTTATAATCCGTATCCCGCGGCGAAAGAGGTTACTTATAGAGTAAAAGGAACGGCCCCTGTCGATCTGTACGATGCGGTGACCAACACCGTCGTGGAACGGGCGGTCCATAAGGAAACAAAGCTCCTGATTCCCGCCGATGAGGCCCGGGTCATTGTAGAAATTCCTGCCGGCAGCGAAATTGTCCGGGTGGGCTTGAATAATTACGCCAACGGGATTTACCTCTCCTCCAACCGGAGCACTGTTTCCTTTAAAGGCCTGGCTAACTTCGCCACCGTGAAAGGGCGTTTTACCTTAGAAATAGTTCTGGCCAGTAACTTTGGGGATGAAATCGCTGAAGCCTCCTTGGTCATCGACGATAAGGTTTTTCCGGTTCAAGATCACAAGGTGCGACTGGATACCCGTAATTTTTCACAGGGTTCGAAGAAAGTGACGGCGAAGGTGGTGACCGCCCACGGCCTGACCGATGAGGCTACCTTGCGGTTATATTTTGAGTAACAAAGGGGACACCATCCGGTCCGGGCTGGGCAAATGCTGGTCAGTGACTTATTCACCGAAGCGACAAAAGTAATTCTTGATTGGCGCATCATTTGCGAAGAGGGGAGAGACAAATTGGTCAGGATTAATCCGGAGATCTTCCGGGCTTATGATATTCGTGGTCTGGCGGAAGAGGATTTAACGCCGGAAGTGGTGTATTTATTCGGGAAAGCGGCCGGCCGCTACTTTCTAGCCCATAACGAGCGGCAGGTCTTGGTGGGACGGGACAACCGTTTAAGCTCCAAACGAATCCGGGATGACTTGGTGGCCGGTCTGACGGCGGCCGGTTGCCGGGTGGTGGATCTGGGCGAGGTGATCACCCCCCTTCTTTACTACGGGCGGGAACGCTTAAAGATCAATGCGGCGATCATGATCACCGCCAGCCATAACCCGCCAGAGTTTAACGGTTTTAAAATTGCCTTCGGGCTTGCTACCATTAGCGGAGAAGAAATTCAAAAGTTGTATCACCTGATGGAAGAATTAAAAGAAGAAGTACCGCCGGCGATTCCCCCGCCCCGGGCGGACTTGGTGGAAGAGCATGATTTAAGCGCGGATTATTTAGCGATGTTAACGGAGAGGATCAAGCTGGGGCCCCGTAAATTAAAAGTGGTGGTGGACTGCGGCAACGGGACCGCCTCCTTGTTTGCCGAAGAATACTTTACCCGGCTGGGGTGTGAGGTAATTCCTTTGTTTTGCACGCCGGACGGGCGCTTTCCCCACCACCAGCCAGATCCGGTGCAATCGGCGAACTTGGCCGCTTTACGGGAGACCGTTTTGCGGGAAGGGGCGGATCTCGGAATTGGCTTTGACGGGGATGGCGACCGGCTGGGCGCCGTTGATGACCGGGGCGAGATCATCTGGGGAGACCGGTTGATGATTCTGTATTGGCGGGAGATTCTGCCCAAGTATCCCGGTACTACCTGCATTGTCGAAGTTAAATGCTCCCAGGCATTAGTGGAAGAGATTAAGCGGTTGGGCGGTAAGACCGTCTTTTACAAAACCGGCCATTCCTTCATCAAAGCAAAGATGCGGGAGGTGGGCGCGGTCTTTTGCGGCGAAATGTCCGGCCATATGTATTTTGCCGATGAATATTACGGGTATGACGATGCCTTTTACGCCGCCGGCCGGCTGCTGCGGATTATCTCCCGCGGGGACCGGTCCCTTAGCCAACTGTTGGCGGATGTACCCAAGTATTACGCCACCGCCGAGACGCGGGTGGGCTGCCCCGATCACGCCAAATTTGCCGTGGTCGACCGGATCCGGCAGCATTTCCAAAAAAGTCATGCCGTGATTGACATTGACGGAGTCCGGGTGCTTTTCCCCGACGGCTGGGGCCTGGTCCGGGCCTCCAATACCCAACCGGCGATTGTGGCACGCTGCGAAGCCAAAACCCCCGCCGCCTTGGAGGAGATTACCAAGGTGCTCAAAGACGCCCTTTGCGCCTTTCCCGAAGTGGAAGCTTTTGAATGGGAAAAGTAAAAAAACGGCAAAAGCCGTTTCTTTTGGCGTAGGGGTATATATTTAGACCAAATCCAAGCATGGCCGGTTGCGGGGTAAGGCGGATGGACAAAGGAGGGTGAAGGAGTGGAGCAAAGGACAATTAGTATCGGTACGGTATTTACTTGGCTGGTTGCTTATCTTTTCGTCTGCGGGATAATCCCCATTACCTTGGATAAGTTACTTTGGGAAACAATCCGAAGGGAAGGAGCCCCTTGGCTTAATCTTCTGACTTTGCTGCTTTGTAATCTCCTCTTTTTGCTGGGGTTAAAAGCGAAATACCGGTTACAATTGGATCTTTTTAGTAATCTTTCAATAAATGGGGTTTTCCTCGCTTTGGCCTGCTCAATTTTGTTCTTTCTTGCCCTGGACAATTTCCTGGATCCCCTTTTGGATCGGCTCTTTCTGGCGAGCGCCGAGGAATACAGGCGAGCGATTGAGCAATTACGGCAAGATCCGGTGGTCAGTTTTATTCGCGTCTGTCTGCTTGCTCCGGTGGTGGAGGAGATCTTAATCAGAGGCTGGGTCTTAGATTCCTTACGGGAAAATTACGGGATAATGCTTGCTCTGTTCCTCTCAACCCTCTTTTTTGCGGCGCTTCATTTTAACTTTGTCCAAACGCTCTCCGCCGTGATTCCCGGTCTGATCCTGGGCTTGTTATATCTAAAGACCGGATCGTTGTTTTGCTGTATTTTGGCGCATTCCTTGTATAACGCGATTTCCTATTTGACAATCATCTTAAATCTGCCAATAGGGATTAGGCCCGGATAACCGGGCTTTCTTTTTTATGGCAAGAGGGGCTTAGGCGGAAACGGAGAAAAGAACGGGAAAAGATAGTTATGCGCCTTGGATTAGGGAGTAAATTCAGGTCCCGATTTCAACCGGGCAAAGGGGTCCCAAAGATGCTTTTCCATATTGACCCGTCCATCCGGAGTGAAGGTGACGCCTTCCGCTTCCAATAACAGCCGTTGCCGGCCCGGGCCAAAAAGATCAGCGGGGCATAAAGTCCCTTTCTTATTCACCACCCGGTGGCAGGGCAGGTTCAGTTGGCGGGGAGCGCTATGCAGCGCCCACCCGACAATCCGGGCGCTGCGCGGTTCCCCGATTAAAGCGGCAATCTGGCCGTAAGTTGCCACCCGACCGGCCGGGATTTGGGCGACAATCTGATAAACTTGTTGAAAAAAGCCATCCATAACACCAACATAACTTTTTGGCGCGCATCCGTCAAGACAAAGATGGCACGCTTGGGAGAGAACGATTTGGAGAGGATGCTTGTTCCTTAATCTTATTTGTTGTAGACTAGTAATAGTTTAGGGCGTATGTTCAGTCTGGAGATGATGGATGATGGTCACCATAAAAGATCTTGCCCGGGAACTTAATTTATCCGTAACCACCATATCCCGTGTTCTCAACAATAAGCCGGATGTCAGTGAGGAAACCAAAAAAAGGGTAAAACAGGCGATTGAAAGAATGGGTTACAACCCCAATACGGTAGCCCGGGGTTTGGTTCTGAAAAAAACCAATAGTATCGGGTTGATTATTCCCGATATCAATAACCCTTTCTTTCCGGAGATCATCAAAGGAGTAGAGCGGACCGCGAAAAAATTAGGGTATTCCCTAATCCTCTGTAATACCGATAACGATAAAAACGAGGAAAAAGAATCTATTGCCTTGCTAAGAAGCAAACAGGTGGACGGGATCATTTTATCATTATCCCGCAATAACAAAGAGGTTTTAAAAGAATTGGAAAAGATGAACTTCCCCGTTGTCCAAATCGACCGGCGGATCAAGGATTCTATTTATCCGGCCGTGACCATCGACAATAAAAAATCAGCTTACATAGCAACCGAATATTTAATCAAACACGGGCACCGGAAAATCGCCCATATTACGGGGGATTTACAGACGGATACCGCGCTTGACCGTTTGGAAGGATTTAAAACCGCTCTGCACAATTATGATCTTCCTTGTCGCGAAGAATGGATTCTGGAGGGGGATTATAGTAAAGAGTCCGGCCGGGAATTGATGGAAAAGATAATTAAGCTGAAAGACAGGCCTACGGCGTTGTTTTTTGCCAATGATTTGATGGCGTTTGGCGCCTATGAAACCATTTACAAACATAATTTAAGGATTCCCGAAGATTTTTCCATTGTCGGCCATGACAATCTCGAAATAACCTCGTTTGTCCGGCCGGGATTGACCACCATGGACCAACCCAAATACAGGTTGGGACAGATCGCCGCCGAGAAATTAATAGCGATGATTGAAAAGAAAAATAATAACACCTTTGAAAATGTGATTTTAAAAAACGCAATCATCGTCAGGGATTCAATCAAATTGCTAAATCCAGTATGATCCATCCACTGCTTTGCTGTCTCCGGATGACCGGAGACTTTTCTTTCTCCGGATGAAAAGCGCCAAGGGTAACCCGGTCGCCAACTGGTCTTTTGCTAGCAGGTCATGGTAAAAATAATGTAAAATTGGGTTAAAAATAAAGCATAACAATGTTTTGGTATTGTAGTTTTATCTGGTGGCCTTTTTCCGGGTTTGTGCAACCAAAAAAGCTATGATATAGTAATTTACAACACCGAAAACGTTAACGGTAACGTTTTAAACATTCCTTAGTCAAGGCTCTCAAACAAGTAGTCTTTGCACCTTGATAAAGTAAAATTAAGGATAGTTTACTAAAAAAAGGATGATGGTCAGATGAGTGAAATTGTTGTGGTCGGCAGCATGAATATGGACTTTGTGGTCTCGGTTGAAAGATATCCCCAGCGCGGAGAGACAATTATCGGGAAGGAATTTCTCATGAGCCCGGGGGGAAAAGGGGCCAATCAGGCGGCCACCATCGGTAATTTAGGGGGTGATGTCACTTTTCTTGCGGCCTGCGGCAAAGACATCTTCGGGGATCAACTCCTTACCAATCTGAAAAGTTTCGGCGTTAACGTTGAGCATGTAATACGTTGTGAAGATACGCCGACGGGAATTGCTTCGATTACACTGGAAAGCAAAGGTGAAAACCGGATTGTGGTTATCCCCGGCGCCAATCACAGATTATCGGTGTCAAACATTGAGCGCTTGGCGGAAGAAATAAAAAAGGCCAAGGTCGTCCTCCTCCAGTTGGAAATCCCTTTGGAGACGGTGCTACGAACCATTGAAATCGCCTACGAACATAACATTCAGGTGGTTTTGGATCCGGCGCCGGCCAGAAAATTACCGGAGGAAATCTACGCCAAAATTGATTACATACTTCCCAACGAAGGGGAGATCACGCAATTATGCGCCGGTTATAATCTGATAACGGAAAAAGAGCGAATAAATAAACTTTTGGCTCTGGGCGTGGGCGGTATTTTGATTACCAAAGGGGAGCAAGGAGTCACCTATTACTCTACCGAGCAAACCATTACCCAACCGGCAATTCAAACCAAGGTGGTGGATACGACCGGGGCAGGCGATATTTTTGCCGGCGCTTTTGTTTTTGGCTTGCAAAAAGGCTGGGCGCTGGAGGATAGTATCAAGTTTGCCACTTGCGCCGCCGGACTTTCCGTTGCCAGGCAAGGCGCCCAAAGCTCTATCCCAACCTTCACTGAGGTTAAAGAAGCTCTGCAGGTTATGGATCCTTCTTCCTACCAAAAACTGTTTTGTGCGTAGACTTAAGGGACAACAGCACGGGTTTTGACCGGACGATCCTGGGGAAAACGGAGGTTGTTCCCAATTACACTTCCGTTTTTAATAAAAAAACAAAGGAGGATACCACGGTGAAAAGGATCTTTGTTGCTTTGCTTATTGTTGTTATGGCAATAAGCATGACTGCTTACGGGCAGTCGGTTAAGCCAATCAAAATTGGTTTAACAACGGTTTTGACGGGTGACCGTTCGCTGGAAGGCGAATACGCGACCAACGGCGCCAAAATCATCCAGCAGGAGATTAATGACGCCGGCGGAGTCCTGGGCAGACCCATCCAGATTGTCATCGAGGATGCCTTAGGCACCGATGTGGGCGCGGTCAATGCCTACCGGAAGCTGGCCAATGACCCGGAAATCGTGGCGATTATCGGCACCGACAGTTCCAATGAAAACATCGCCATTTCCAGTGCGGCCATGGAATTCCAGATTCCCACCACGGCACAGGGGAGCAATCCGAGACTGAGAGACATCTGCAACTATGAAAACAAATGGTTGTTCCAACTCCGGGCTTGTGACGATACCCTGTCGGCCGCTTTGATGCGGTATGCCGTTGAAGTAAAGGGTTACAAGCGCTTTGCGATTATCCACGACACCGAGACCAACTCGGCGGCCCAAGCCCAGCAGTACATAGAGGGACTTGCCCGCTACGGCATTAAACCGGTGGTCGTTATTCCCTTCACGACCGGGACGAAAGACTTTACCTCTCACATTGCCCAAATCCAGCGGGCGAAGGTGGAGGCCATCGCCGCCGGGTGCTTCCAGACCGAAGCCGCCATTCTGGTCCAACAGATCCGGGCTTTGGGGTTGAAAGACATTCCCATCTTCGGCTCCAACGCGTTTGCCGATCCGGTGGCCATTCGTCTGGCCGGCAAAGCGATGAACGGTGTCTATTCGGCCGCCGCCTGGGTGCCCACTACCCCGAACCCGAAAGGGGCGGCTTTAGCCCAAAAATACAAAGCGCTCTATAAGGAAGACTGCGGTAAGGCTGCCGCCCAGGTTTACGACCATGTAAGTATCATTGTCGAAGCGATCAGGCGGGCGGGAACCACCGACCGGGCGAAGGTACGCGATGCGATGAATACCATTTCCGATTATCATGGCGCGATTACCCGGTACGACCTGAGAACCAATGGCGACTGTGGCCGGGGTGGCCTGCTGGCCCAAGTCGTTGATGAACAGCCGGTGATTATTGAAGAAATCATTTCAGAGAAGATTATTAAGTAACCAAATTAGAGAAAAAATACTCGACAGCGGAATGCCGTCGGCATTCCGCTGTTAAAGGAATGATGGCGATGGATCTACAGCTGTTTGTATCAGGGATTGCGATGGGTGCCATTTATGCCATGGTTTCCATGGGTATGGTCCTGATTTTCCGGGCGGTCAATATCGTCAACTTTGCCCAGGGCGAATTTTTGATGTTTGGCGGCTACCTTTGTTACACCTTTAACCGCCTCCTTAATCTGCCCATCACGCTCTCGCTCCTCTTGGCGGCGCTGTTAATGGGGGTAGTGGGCGTGATTTTCATGCGGACTTCTTATTGGCCGTTGCGGAATGCCCAGGTCAGGGCGATCATTGTCAGTGCGATGGGGGCTTCGATTGTCTTTAAGGAAGGTGCCCGCTTAATTTGGGGTTCCATTCCGGTCACCGTGGATCGCGTGCTTGACGGCGCGCTGTTTCTGCCGGGAGGCGCCGTTATTCAGTGGCAAAACGTGACCATAATCGGGATCGCGGCGGTGCTGATCCTCTTGGTTTATCTATTGCTGGAAAAAACGTTCATCGGCCATATTATGCAGGCGACGGCCCAGGATCCGTATATGGCTTCTTTGGTGGGGATTCCGGTGGTTTTATCCATTGCCTTGACCTTTGCGTTAAGTGCGATCATCACCGGAATAGGAGGAGGGCTCTTAGCTCCGCTTTTCTTTTTGAACAATACCATGGGGTTTACCGCCAATGCGAAAGCCTTTGCCGCGATCGTGATCGGTGGCTTTGGTAGTGTGCCGGGGGCGATTATTGGCGGCCTGATTGTCGGGCTTGTGGAGGCCTTTGGCGGCGCTTACATTTCCACAACCTACCAGCTGGTGATTATTTACGTGGTCTTGGTTTTTGTGCTCATGTTTCGCCCGCAGGGTCTCTTCAGCGGCAAGATTCAGGAAAAAGCGTAAGGTGGTGCCGGGATGCGACAGTTGAACACTAAATTCTGCGTCAAATTAATCTTGATCGGCCTCTTTTTCGTTTTCTGCCTGACGGTTCCGGGGCTGCTCTCCGGTTATATGTTGCGGGTCGTCAACATAGCCCTGATTACCTACCTTTGTGTCTTAAGTGTTTATGTGTTATTGGGCATGTGCGGGCAAAACTCCTTTGCCCAGGCCGGTCTTTGGGGAGTTGGCGCCTATATCACCGCCAATCTGGTCATGAAACTGGGCCTGCCGCCCGCCAGCGCGCTGATCCTCAGCGGTCTCGGGACCGGTTTATTCGCCTTTCTCCTGGGGTTTGCCTTTTTCCGTCTGCGTCAGTACTACTTTACCTTTGCCTCGGTCGGTCTGATGAACATCTTGAACGGCCTCTTTATGAACTGGACGGAAGTGACCGGCGGGGCGCTCGGGATCGCCAATGTTCCGCGTTTTTCCATCGGCAGCTTAGTGCTTAATACCGAGGCCGGCAATTATTATTTTATTCTGTTTATTTCGGTCCTGGCCTTTGTTTTCATGAAAGTCCTCTATAATTCCGCCTTGGGCCGGTCCTTCATGGCAATCCGGGATAATGAAATTGCCGCCAATTGTTTGGGCGTCAACAGTTTACTCACGAAGAGCATTGCGTTTGGGATCAGCGGGGTTTTATGCGGGGTGGCCGGGGCCTTATATGCCTTTCTCGCCGGCTATTTGAGTTATCAAACCTTTACCTACCAGCAGTCAACCATGTATTTGATTATGGTCATGCTAGGCGGAAC
>DATCJZ010000062.1:0-31868 GCA_036562545.1 Capillibacterium sp.
ACATTTGATTGGGAAGGAGCTGATCCCCGAGGAACGGGATTACTACCGGGCGGCCGTGGTCCGGGAACATTTAAGAATGGCACGGGGATAATATATATTAATTTTGTGGAGAGAGGTGAAAACGATGTTTGAAAGATTTACCGAACGGGCGCGGCGCGTTGTCCTTCATGCGCAGAAGGAAGCGGCGCGGCTAAGACATAATGTGATCGGCACCGAGCATCTTCTGCTGGGGCTCGTGAAAGAGAGCGACAGTGTGGCGGCGAAAACATTGGAATCGTTGGGTGTTGATCTGGATAAAGTCCGGACCGAAGTAGAAAAGATCATCGGGGTAGGCGACGAGCTGATCTTCGGGGAAGTCCCCTTTACCCCGCGGGCAAAACGCGTTTTGGAACTGGCCTGGGATGAAAGCCGCCAGTTGGGCCATAATTACGTCGGGACCGAACATATCCTTCTGGGTCTCATCCGGGAAGGCGAAGGGGTCGCGGCGCAGGTCCTAAAGAACCTGGGGGTGGATTTGGAGACCGCCCGGAAACAGGTTTTTAATCTCTTAGGCGGCAATGTGGGCGCCGGTTTTGCCCCGAAAGGCGGGGGGCCCAGCAAAACCCAGACCCTGAACCAGTTCGGCCGGGATTTGACGGAATACGCCAAGCTTGGTAAATTGGACCCGGTAATCGGGCGGGAAAAAGAGATTGAGCGGGTCATCCAGGTGCTTTCCCGCCGGACCAAAAATAACCCGGTTTTAATCGGGGAACCGGGGGTGGGGAAGACCGCCATTGTCGAAGGGCTGGCCCAGCAGATTGTGGCCGGGGACGTACCGGAGATTCTCAAGAACAAACGGGTGATCACCCTGGACATGGGCGCTATGGTGGCCGGTTCCAAATACCGGGGCGAATTTGAGGAACGCATGAAGAAAGTGCTGGAAGAAATTAGAAACGCCGGTGATGTGATTCTCTTCATCGATGAGTTGCATACCTTGATCGGGGCCGGGGCGGCGGAAGGCGCTATCGATGCGGCCAATATTCTCAAACCGGCGCTGGCCCGGGGCGAACTCCAATGTGTCGGGGCAACGACTTTGGATGAATACCGTAAACATGTGGAGAAGGATGCCGCTTTGGAACGGCGATTCCAGCCGATCCTGGTGGGCGAACCCACCCGGGAAGAGACGGTCCAGATCCTCAAAGGTCTGCGGGACCGTTATGAGGCCCATCACCGGGTGAAGATTACGGACGAGGCCATTAAGGCGGCGGTGGAACTTTCCGCCCGGTACATCTCCGACCGTTATTTGCCGGATAAGGCCATTGATCTGATTGATGAAGCCTCCTCCAAAGTCCGCTTGAAGACGACCATCACCCCGCCCAACCTGAAAGACCTGGAGGACCAGATCGAGCAGGTGCAGAAGGAGAAGGAAGCGGCCATCCGGAATGAAGAGTTTGAGAAGGCGGCCAAACTCCGGGATGAGGAGCAAAAACTCCGTGCCCAGCTGGAGGCGGACCAGAACGACTGGAAAAGCCGGCAGAGCCGTTTGGAACCGACCGTGACCGAAGAGGAGATCGCCGAAATCGTGGCCAGCTGGACGGGGATCCCGGTGACCAAATTGCAGGAAGGAGAGGGCGAACGCCTCCTCCACTTGGAAGAAGTTTTACACCGGCGGGTCATCGGGCAGAACGAAGCCATCGACACGGTGGCCAGGGCGGTCCGGCGGGCCCGGGCCGGACTGAAAGATCCGAAACGGCCGGTAGGCTCCTTTATCTTCCTGGGCCCGACGGGGGTGGGCAAGACGGAACTGGCGAGAGCCCTGGCGGAAGCCCTCTTCGGCGATGAAAACGCCCTGATCCGTCTGGATATGTCAGAATATATGGAACGGCATACCGTTTCCCGGCTGGTCGGCGCTCCGCCCGGTTATGTCGGGTATGACGAAGGCGGCCAGTTGACCGAGAAAATCCGGCGGAAACCCTACAGCGTTATTCTCCTGGATGAAATCGAAAAGGCCCATCCGGAAGTCTTCAACATTCTCCTCCAAGTCCTGGAGGACGGGCGGCTCACCGACGCCCAGGGCCGGACGGTGGACTTTAAAAACACGGTCTTGATCATGACCTCCAACGTGGGGGCCAATCTCATCGAACGCTCGGGACCGATCGGCTTTAAAGTGCAAACGGAAGAAACCAACGGGACTGTGGATTATGAGCGGATGAAAGAACGGGTCCTGGACGAGTTGAAACGGACCTTCCGGCCGGAGTTTTTAAACCGGATTGACGACATCATCGTCTTCCACCCCTTGAAGAAAGAGGAACTGGAGGCCATTATCGAGTTGATGCTGAAGAAGGTCCGGGAACAACTGGCCGAGCAAGGCTACCAGTTGGAAATCACGCCGGAAGCGAAAGAGTTGATCTACAAGGAAGGCTATGACCCCGTCTTTGGCGCCCGGCCTTTGCGCCGGGCCATCCAGAGGCTGGTGGAGAATCCGCTGGCCGACGAGATTCTCCGCGGGACCTTCAAGAGCGGGGATCTGATCCGGGTTACGGTAGGGGATAACCGGCTCAAGTTTGAAAAGAAGGAAGCTTCCTCCCTGGTTTAGTTAAAAGAAGAAAAAGCCTAAAAAATCCTTCCCGGCGGGGAAGGATTTTTTAGTAAAATTAAGAAGATTTATGTATCCAAATTCACCAGCTACGGAAAGAAAAGAGTAGAATTGTATGGGGAAGCATTCCTTTTATCTCTGTGCCAATTGCGCCTATGAATCGCCGAAATGGTTGGGGCGCTGCCCGTCCTGCGGGGAATGGAATACCTTTGTGGAACAGAAAGCAGTGGGTACCCGGCCGGCACAGGCCTCCCCGGGGCTGAAGAAAGCGGCCCCGCTCACGCCGGATGCGGAGGAAAGCGGGGCGGAGCCGCGCCTGATCATTGGCCGGCCGGAACTGGACCGTCTTTTCGGGGGCGGGCTGGTACCCGGCTCCCTGGTCTTGCTGGGAGGTGAACCGGGGGCGGGCAAATCCACTCTGCTCCTGCAGATTGCCGCCCTCCTGGCGGCAAAGTACGGCCCGGTGCTCTACGTCAGCGCCGAAGAGTCCCGGGCTCAGATCCGTCTCCGGGCGGGACGGTTGGGGATCAACACCCCGGGGCTTTTTCTCCTGGCAGCCGAGGAGATGGAGGCCGTCCAGGCGGCGGTGGAAGAATTAAACCCCATTGCAATCATTCTCGATTCGGTCCAAACTTTAAAAACCGCCGGCCATCCGGGGCTGGCCGGGAGTCCCATCCAAGTCCGGGATGTTGTTCAAGGGATCATGGGACCGGTCAAGGAACGGGGTATGATCTGCTTTTTGGTGGGACATATTACCAAAAGCGGATTGTTGGCCGGACCGAAGCTGATCGAGCATATGGTTGATGTGGTCCTTTATTTCGAAGGCGACCGGCGTTACCCCTACCGGGTACTCCGGGTGGTGAAAAACCGGTTTGGCTCGACCCAAGAGATTGCCCTCCTGAATATGGGTGACCAAGGCCTGACGCCCGTGGAAAATCCTTCCACCTTTTTGCTGGCCGAACGCTGCCCCCAGCAGAGCGGAACAGTGGTTGCCCCCATTGTGGAGGGCAGTCTTCCTTTACTGGTGGAGGTGCAGGCGCTGGTTACCACCGGTAATCCGGGGAACCCCCGGCGGCTGGTTTCCGGTCTGGATTACCAGAGAGTGGCGATGGTCCTGGCGGTGCTGGAACGCCGGGGCGGGCTTCCCCTCGCTAGTCGGGAGGTTTATGTCTCCGTGATTGGCGGGGTCAAAACCGAAGAGCCGGCCTGTGACTTGGCGGTGGCCTTAGCGGTGGTTTCCAGTTTTTACGATCTCCCCTTACCGGCCGACCTGGCGGCCTTCGGGGAAATCGGTCTCACCGGTGAGGTCCGCCGGGTGGGCGGGGCGCAAAAAAGGCTGGAAGAGGCGGTGAAGCACGGTTTCCGACACCTGGTGATTCCCCGGGGTTTACAGGGAGAGATCGTCAAGGGTGAACAAACAAAGATCCGTGCGGTCAGTAATATTCATGAATTGTTGGCGGTTGTGACAAAAAAGGAGGGGGTGTAAGGTTGGCAGAGGTTGAATCGGGGATTAGAAAAATCTTGCCGATGGTCGCTCCGGGGACGGTGCTCTACGAAGGCCTGGAGAATATTTTGCGGGCCCGGACCGGCGCCTTAATCGTCATCGGGGACAGCGAGAAAGTGATGCAGGTGGTGGATGGGGGTTACCACATTAATGCCGAAATGAACGCGGCCAACCTCTACGAACTCGCCAAGATGGACGGCGCCATCATCTTAAGTAGTGACGCCAAGCGTATTCTTTTGGCCAATACCCATCTGACACCGGATTCGATTATTCCCACCAAGGAAACCGGCTCCCGGCACCGGACTGCCGAACGGGTCGCGATCCAGACCGGGGAATTGGTGATTGCCATCTCCCAGCGGCGAAACCTGATTACCCTGTTTAAAGGGAACGAACGCCATGTCTTACGTGACGTCAGTACCATTTTGGTCAAAGCAAACCAAGCCTTACAAACCTTGGAGAAATATAAGAGTGTATTGGACCAGGCGCTGACCAATTTAAGCGCCCTGGAGTTTGAAGATCTGGTGACTTTGACGGAAGTGGCCACCGTGGTTCAACGGACCGGAATGGTTTCCCGGATTGCGAAAGAAATCGAACTTTACGTTTGTGAATTGGGCACCGAAGGACGCTTGGTCAATATGCAACTGGAAGAGTTAATGTATAACCTGGAGGAAGAAGGGCTGCTGGTCTTAAAGGACTATGTCGTCCACCCTGAGCAGTGGGAGAAGGTCCGGGATGACCTCTTTAACCGGAGCTATGAAGAGTTGGTGGATTTGAACTCCCTTGTGAAGGAGATGGGGTATACCAACCAAACCCTGGACGTTCAGGTAACCCCCAGAGGGTACCGGATCTTAAATAAAATCCCCAAACTCCCCTTACCGGTCATCGAGAACCTGGTCCGCCGCTTTGAAAACCTTCAGAATATTGTGGGTGCTTCCATCGAAGAACTGGATGAGGTGGAAGGCATCGGGGAAGTGCGCGCCCGTTCCATTAAAGAGGGTTTGCGCCGGCTGCGGGATCAAGTCTTATTGGACCGGCATATTTAAAATATATCTTGACTTTGACTATATGATCTGTTAAAATTTATTCTTTTATATAATTTGACATAATACCCGGTTTCGTGGTATACTATTTACTGTCGAAACTTTTCTTTGGAGGTAGCTTAATGTTCAATGTTGGAGACAGGATAGTATATCCGATGCATGGCGCCGGGGTGATTGTCGGCATTGAGCAGCGGAATGTTTCGGGTACCCCTGAAGACTACTACATCATTAAGCTGACCAGCGGAGAGATGCGGGTAATGATTCCTGTTTGCAACAAAGACCGGGTTGGGCTACGGGGGATTATTAGTAAAGAGGAAGTAAGCAAGGTCCTGGAGGTGCTCAGGAATAAGGACAGGGAGATGTCCAACAATTGGAACCGGCGTTACCGGGCTAATTTGGAAAAGATTAAGTCCGGCAGTATTTACGATGTGGCGGAAGTGGTGAGCAGTCTCTCCTTACGGGAGCGGGAGAAAGGACTCTCGACCGGGGAGCGGAAAATGCTGGAGAGCGCCAAACAGATCCTCTATAGCGAACTTGCATTAGTTGAAGACCTTGATGAGGAACAAGTGCAGTCAATGGTTGAGGGTTGTTTGAATTAAGGCCAGATTTTCCTGGCTTTTTTTTCAACAAATCCCCTTTGCCTGTTGGTTCCTGCCTTGACGGTGCCGGAGAGGAAAAGGGGAATTTTTGTGGAGAGGGATATTATTTTTACATCTGGATAAATTAAGAAGAAAGGAGGTGCCGAATTTGTTTACTAAGCTTTTGACGGTTTTATTCGGCTTGTCGACAGGTTTTGCCGGCTTCTATCTGGTGTATTCTTTCTTTCCCCAGTTGCATTGGGGATTTGTTTCCGCATGTGCGTTCCTCGGTTTGGTCCTGGGCTATCTCTTTGCCCATTACCTTCTTCCGGCTTTATGGGCGAAAGTGGAAGAGAGTTTCCAGAAGATTACCGTCCCGGAGTTGATTATCCATGGCATCAGTTTATTCTTTGGCTTGCTTCTGGCCGGCGTGTTTGTGTTGGTGATGCCTTTGGAAGGACTCCCCAGCCCGTTGGGGAATTTGGTGGCTTTACTGATTATTTTAATGATTACCGGTACCATCAGCCGGTTGACGTCCAAGAAAAAAGAGGAGTTGCTCAATTTTATGGGGACTTTCGTGAAAAGCGGGGAAAAGAGCGGCGGGAAAGGACGCCTCTCCGCCGGAAAAGCTTCCTATAAAGTTTTAGATACCAGCAGCATCATTGACGGCCGGATTATGGATGTGGCCCAGACCGGTTTTATTGAGGGGATCTTTGTGGTCCCCGGCTTTGTCGTGGCCGAACTGCAGCGGATTGCCGATTCTTCCGATTCGCTGAAACGCAACCGGGGCCGCCGGGGTTTGGACATCCTGAACAAGATGCAAAAAGACGCCAGTGTCTCTATCCGTATTTACGATCAGGATTTTGAAGACTTGAGCGATGTGGACACCAAGATCGTCCGTTTGGCCAAAGGGTTGGGCGCCAAGGTAATTACCAATGATTACAACCTGAACAAGGTGGCCGAGCTTTATGGGGTTCCGGTGCTCAACATCAATGAGCTGGCCAACGCCATTAAACCGATTGTGCTGCCCGGGGAGGAAGTCTCCGTGCAGGTGATTAAAGACGGGAAAGAACTGGGGCAAGGCATTGCCTACCTGGAGGACGGGACGATGATCGTGGTGGACGGTGGCCGTCAGTACATTGGCGAGGAGATTATGGTGACGGTAACCAGCGTCTTGCAGACCGCGGCCGGGCGGATGATTTTTGCCAAACCCAAGGAGAGTTTTGTCCCGAAGGCCTCTTCCCTGTCGTAGGGTGGTCTCATTTTTACATAATTAATCGAAAAAAGCCCAAAGTCCAAATGATGGCCGGGGATATGACCAAATGAGGGCTGCTTTTGGGCGGGCGTTTCGTCTTCAAAAAGCGGGGTTTCCCGCTTTTCCTCTTTCCCGGGCTTTTGCCCGGCCGGAAAAGACCATAAAAAAACACTAACCTTTGCTCCGGAAAAGGGAATGGCCAAATTTTGGGCGAATAGATTTTCCATGGACAAAACAACAGCAAGGGCAATATGAAAGAGGGCGTGAGGGGATGAGCGGGTTTGACCATTGGCAGGCCGTGGCCGTAATTCCGGCCGCCGGTTCCGGCCGCCGGATGCAGACACCGGGAGGACCGGCCCGGCAGAAACTGCTCTTACCGGTGGGGGGCAAAAGTATCTTCCGGCGCAGTTTGGAAGCACTGGCCCTTCCGGAAATTGAAGCCTTTTTCATTCCGGTGCCTCCGGAAGAGCAGGCCGGGTTTGAGCGGGAGTTTATTGTGGCCGGGATCGCACAACCGGTTTTTTTCTGTCCGGGCGGGGCGGAAAGGCAGGATTCCGTTGCCTCAGCCTTGGCGGCGGCCGCCGTCTGGCCTGGATGGCGGGTGCCGGAGGAACGCCGGTTGGTGGTGGTCCACGATGCCGCCCGCCCCTTGGTGGAGAAGGAAACCGTCCGGGAGGCGCTCCGGGTCGCCCGGGAGAGCGGCGCGGCCTGTGTGGGCGTACCGGTGAAAGATACGGTCAAGGTAGTCGGGGCCGACGGGCGGATTGCCGTTACCCCCGACCGGGAGAGTCTTTGGCTGGCCCAGACGCCGCAGATCTTTACCTGGCCGCTACTTTGGGCGGCCTATGACCGGGCCCGGACGGACGGGGCGACCGGGACCGATGACGCCGCCCTGGTGGAGCGGACCGGTCACCCGGTCCGGATGGTGAGAGGCACTTACCGGAATCTGAAAGTGACAACCCCCGAGGATTTAATAGTGGCCGCGGCTTTCCTGGCGACGGAGGAAGGGCTTGCCCCGGAGACGGCACCCGCCGGGAAAAGGCAAGCGGTTGAACCGTTTCCGTCCGGCGGGGGAAACGGAGCGCATCAAGGTGGGGAGCGGGAGAAAGAGGGCCGGGAGGAACCCCGCCTCCGGGTGGGTCAAGGTTTCGACGTCCACCCGCTGGTGGCGGGGCGCCGGTTGGTACTGGGGGGGGAGACCATCCCCTCCCCGGTGGGGCTGGCCGGCCACTCCGACGCCGATGTGCTGATCCATGCTTTGATCGACGGCATTTTAGGGGCCAGCGGCGCCGGGGATCTGGGGGAATTATTCCCCGATACCGATCCGGCCTTTAAAGACATCGACAGCACCATCCTGCTCCGGAAAGTCCTGGCCCGGCTGGAACCGGCCGGCTGGCGCCCGGTGAATGTGGATGTGACGGTAATTGCCCAGGAACCGAAGCTGGCGCCTTACCGGAACGCGATCCGGACCCGGCTGGCCACAATCTTGGGCCTCCCGGTGACAGCGGTGAATGTGAAGGCCACCACCACCGAGGGGCTGGGTTTTACCGGACGCAGGGAAGGCATTGCCGCGCAGGCCGTGGTCTTACTGGAAGCCCCTCCCGCTACTTGCCCGCCGGGATAAAATATGGTATGATTGGTTTAAATTAAAAGGGGTGCTCGAAGGGGCTGAGATTATACCCTTGGAACCTGATCCGGGTAATGCCGGCGTAGGGAAAGAAGAGCTGAGATCCCCCTTTGGGGGTTTTTCTTTTCTCGGTTCCCTTCGGGTGATCCCGTAAGGAGGAATTTTTCATGTTCGGGAAAAGATGGCGTTTGCTCTGTTTGCTAATGCTTGCCTTCCTTTTGGGCGGCTGTTACGGCCGGCCGGAGCGGCCGCTGACCGTCTACACCTATTCCAGTTTTCCGCCCGCCCTGGTTGATGCCGTGGTCGGCCATTTCCAGGAGGAATACAAGGTAAAGGTGGAGTTTAAGTCCTTCTCCGATACCGGACCCCTCCTCAACCAACTGGCCCGGGAGAAGGAGGCTCCCCAAGCCGATGTGGTGATCGGGTTGGACAATAACTACTTGCCGAAAGCCTTGGCCCTGGGAGTGCTTGAACCCTATAAACCCCAGGCGGTAGGGGAGATCCGTCCTGATCTAATCTTTGACCCGGATTATTATCTAACCCCCTTTGATTACGGCTTTGTTGTCTTCAATTACGACAGCGAGCGTTTGACCGAAGTCCCCGCTTCCCACCGGGATCTCTTGAAACCGGAATATAAAGGGAAGATCGTTATCGAAAACCCCTTAACCTCCTCCCCCGGACAAGTCTTTTTACTGACCACCATTGCCCTCTTTGGGGAAGATGGTTATCTGGACTACTGGCGGGCCTTAAAACCCAACCTGCTGACCATCACCCCGGGGTGGGATGAAGCCTACGGGATTTTTACCAGCGGGGAGGCGCCCTTGGTCCTTTCCTACGGCGCCAGTCCCGTTTATCATCTCCTCTACGAAGACACCGAACGGTATAAGGCCTTGGTGCTTGATGGTGGCGCTTACGCCCAGATCGAAGGGGTGGGCATTGTAAAGGGAACACCCTACCGGACAAACGCCCGGCGGTTGGTGGATTATGTTTTGTCCCCTGAGTTTCAGGCCCTCATCCCCGAAACCCAGTTTATGTATCCGGTCCGGACCGATCTGGAGTTGCCGGCCAGTTTCCGGGTGGCTGCCCAGGCGGAACAGCTCTTTAACCTTCCGCCGGCGGAAGTGGAAGCCAACCTGGAACGCTGGCTTGGGGCCTGGGAACAAGTGATGAATGAATGAAAGGACATTTTCCGTGGCACCGGCCAAGCCGTCCAAACCGGCTTGGCTGGTTAAATTATATTTTCCCCCTCCTTTTGCTGTTCTTCTTCTTCCTGCCGGTGCTGGTGGCTTTAGGGGAGGCTTTCCTTCCGGTGGAGGCCTGGCCGGGGCTGCTGGCCTTTCTTCGTTCGCGACAATTCCGGAAGGTTTTGGTTTTTACTACGACCGAGGCTTTTTGGAGCGCCTTGCTCAGCCTGGCGTTGGCCCTCCCCGGGGCTTACTTCTTTGGCCGTTACCGGTTTCCCGGGAAGCGGTTGCTCAAAAGTATGATGGTGCTTCCCTTCATGCTCCCGGCGATCCTGGTTGTTCTGGCGATGGTGGTTTTTTACGGGCAAAACGGGGTCTTGAATTCATGCCTTGCGCTCCTCTTTCCCGGCCGGAAGGTGAGCTTTACCGGTTTGTATGGTTTTAACGGGATTGTTTTAACCCATGTCTTCTATAATTTCGGTTTTTGCCTGCGGATGCTTAGTGAACGCTGGGAGCGGATCAGTCCGCAACTGGAGGAAGCCTCCGCCGTGTTGGGGGCGGGCCGGCTGACCACCTGGTGCCGGGTGATCCTGCCCCTTTTGGCCCCCACCATCGGTTATCTGGGCGCCTTGGTTTTCCTCTATTCTTTTCTTAGTTTCACCGTGGTCTTGGTGTTGGGAGGTTATCTTTACCAAACCTTTGAAGTTTTAATCTATATCGAATACAACAACAAACTCCGGTTCCAACAGGCGGCGCAGCTGGCGGCGGTCCAAATGCTGATCCTGGCGGTCATCTTAACCTTTCAACGCTGGACCCAGCATTTGGCGGACCGGCCGACGGGGGCGGCAAGCCCGTTACCCCAATGGCGGCTGAAAAAGCAGAGGGCCGGGTGGATTTTTTTCCTGTTTTATCTGGGCGGCAGCTTGTTCTTCTTTTTCCTGCCCCTCTTCTTTGTTCTGCTCCGTTCCTTCAAAGAACGGGGACGGCCCGAGGGAGGGTGGACTCTGGCCAATTACCGGGCGCTGTGGGAGCCCGCTTTCCGTTTTGCCGTCGGCACCGATCTGGAGACGGTGATCGGAACCAGCCTGCTCCTGGCTTTGACGGTGGGGCTGGCCACTACCGTCCTGGCTTACCTCCTCGCCCGCGCCCGGCGGGGCCTGCCCTGGGGGAGGCTTGACCTCTGGCTCCAACTGCCGATGGGGGTTTCCTTTCTCACTTTTGCCTTTGGTTTATTACGCCTGGCCGGCGGCTTTTTGCCACCGGTGGTCTTAATCATCTGGGCCCAGATTTTTCTCGCTTTCCCTTTGGTTTATTCCTTATTGCGCACCGCGTGCCGGGAGTGGGGGGAAGAGCTCCTGGCCGCGGCCCAGACCTTGGGCGCCGCCGGGTGGGAACTCTTCCGGACGGTGGAGTTTCCCTTGCTCCGGAAAGCGCTAACCAGCGCTTTTGCCTACGGGGTTGCCCTTTCTTTAGGGGATCTCTCGGCGGTTTTAGTCTTGGGGCAGGGCAAAGTGATCACCCTCTCGGTGGCGGTCTACCGTCTGATTGGGCATTATCATTTTCCCCAGGCGGTTGCCCTGGGGACCCTCTTCATTCTCTTGGCGGTTCTCCTTTTTACCCTGGTGGAACAGGGCGCCGCCGGGGAGGAACCGTGGAAGCGCGGGGAAGGGAGTCGGTGATGAAGCAAGATTTTTTACAGATTGAGGTGGGTAAAAATTACCCCGAATTTCAACTGGAGGTCCGGTTGACGGTGGCCGAGGGCGAGTTTTTCTCTTTGGTTGGTCCGAGCGGGTGCGGCAAAACTACACTCCTCCGGCTGATCTCCGGTTTGGCCCGTCCGGACACGGGGCGGATCATCCTGGACGGCCGGGATCTGACCAACGTCCCGGTGGCAGAGCGGAACATCGGTTTTGTTTTCCAGGATTATGCCCTCTTTCCCCATTTGACTGTGGCCGGCAATATCGAATACGGGTTGAAAATCCGCCGCCTGCCCGTCAACCAGCGGCGGGAACGGACCAGGGCGATGCTCTCCCTCTTTGAAATCGAAGAACTGGCCGACCGGCGGGTGCAGGATCTTTCCGGCGGGGAACGGCAGCGGGTGGCGCTGGCCCGGGCTTTGGCCCCCGAGCCCTTCCTCCTCTTGCTGGATGAACCCTTTGCGGCGCTCGATTACGGATTGCGCCGGCGCCTGCGGCGGGAACTGAAGGAGCTCCAGGGTCAACTGGGCTTTACCACTATTTTTGTCACCCACCAGCAAGAGGAGGCCCTTGCCCTCTCCGGCCGGTTGGCGGTGATGGCCGCCGGCCGGATCCTGCAGGTAGGGACTGCTACCGAAGTCTATAACCACCCCTCCCATCCCTTTGTCGCCACCTTTTTGGGGGACGCCAACTTAATTACCTGTACGGTCCAGCGGACGCCGGAGGGTATCCTGGTACAACCGGCAGGAGGCCGGCAGTTCCTTCTCCCGTCCACCCGGGAGGAGCCCAGCGGTTCCTGTTTGCTTATGGTCCGTCCGGAAGATGTCGTTTTTACGCACCAGGATCCGGTTTACACCGGGGAACTGGTTACCCTCGAGTATTTGGGGTATGGCTTTGCGGCTGAGGTGAAAGTCGATGCCAATTTGCTCCTTAAAGTGCTCACCGGGAAAGAGTTCCACCATACTCTCGGGGAAAAGGTGGGGTTGGCCTTCCGTCCTCGCTCCGCAAAGCTTATTCCCTTAGCCGACTGAGGATCTTAAGCGGTTTGGAGCAAAACGAATGGCGTTTACCGGCGACCATTCGTTTTGTTATATCCTTCTGCTCCTGCCAACAAGCTTGTTCCGGGGGAAACTTTAACCGGGCAACCCCTAATCCCAAAAGGATGAGAAAGGTATTTGTTAAATTTTATCGAATTTTAGAGAGGAAAAGCACCGTCAGGAGCCAAATATTTATGTGATGAGGGGATGTCGATAAGGGGGGAGCATTGTGTTGGCAAAATACGATCTGGACGGAGCTTGGGAACTGCATCCGGTGGCGGAGTTCAGCAGTTTGTGGTGGAGTGAGGCCGTACCCGAAGAAGGATGGGTCACACAAGAGATTCCCGGGCAATGGCAAGAATTGAAGGAATTTTCCTGTTACGCCGGGAAGATGGTTTACCGGCGCAACTTCAGCTTTGCACCGGAAAAGGATCGGGTCTACCGGTTGGAGATTGGCGGTGTTTTTTATAAATACCGGGTTTATCTTAATAAATATGCCTTGGGCGGGCGCGAGGGTTATTTTTACCCTGCCACCTTTAACATCACCCCCTACTTGCAGACGGAGAACCAGTTAATCATCGAAGTGGAGTCGCCAGGCCCGCCGGCTGACGAAACGGCGCCGCCGGTTTTGACCGGACTTTTTGCCGGCCATCCCGCCTTTCCGGAAGGATATAACCCCGGCGGACTCTGGCGTCCGGTCCGGATCCTCACCTCCGGCCCGGCATATATTGAACGCTGGCACTTGCGCACGGTTGAACTGGAGGGGGATGAAGCGACCCTCAGCTTGACCGCCGAGCTTTATGCGACCCGGCCGGCCGAAGTTGTGCTGGAGCTCAGTTTCTCCCCCCATCAATTTGCCGGCCAAAGCTATCAAGAGGTCTTTACCATAAATCTGGAGAAGGGATCCAATAGTTTCCAGACCACTTTTAAGCTGCAAGGGGTCCGGCCTTGGCAGACTTGGGACCGGGGGCAGCCCTATCTGTACCACGTAAACCTGGTGCTCCGGGGGGCGGATGAAACCTGGGACGGCCAGGATTTTCTCTATGGTATCCGCACTTTTACCCTGCAAAACTTTATTCCTTACCTCAACGGGCAACGGCTGTTTGTGAAAGGCAGCAACTATTTGCCGCCGGCCCTCTACCTGAGTAAAGTGAAGAAGGAAGATTACCAGGAAGAAGTCGCCCTCCTCCAAAAAAGCCACCAGAACATGGTCCGTTGTTACCAGCATGTGGAGAAGACCGAGTTCTATCAGGCCATGGATGAAGCGGGAATTCTGGTCTGGCAGGATTTCCCCATGCCGGCCGGTTGTCCTTTGACCGAACCGGATAGTCTGACGCAACAAGTGGAGGAGATGTTTCATCATTTAGGAAACCACCCGGCGGTGGTCATCTGGACGATTGCCAACCAAAGCGGCTACGAAGTACCGGCCGCCGTACCGCGGCGGAGTAATTTCCTCTTACAAGTGAAGAAAGTGGCCCAGCATTTAAGCCAACTGGACCCGGGCCGGCCGGTAATTCCCCTTTCCGGAGGGGTCAGCGTCCGCACCGAGCATGACACCGGCTTTAACTTCCGGTACCCGGAGGAGATGGCCAAGTTCAACCGGTACCGCTCCGGCTTCCGGCAGCGGGCCATCCGTTTTGTCTCCTGGTTTGGCCAGGCAGCCCTCGGACCGGGGGAACCGGAGGAGACAACCCGGCTGTTAAGCCAACGCCGGCAAGAGGAGACCCTCCGTTTCTATATCGACCGTCTCCGTTTCCACAAGTACAAACCCACCGGCGGGATGCTCTTCTTCTGTTTCCGCGCTTTACACCCCGGCCTCTTCTGGTCGGTTGTCGATGGAGAAGGCCAACCCAAAGCCAGTTTCCAGATGGTCACCCTTTGTTACCGGCCGGTTTATGTTTTTGCCCTTTTACCTTATGAACGCTACCGTGAGGGGACGCTTTTCCAGGCGCCGATCTGCTTTGCCAACGACCGGACGGGGAACGGGCAAACCCCGGTGCCGGTGAAGGCAAGGTTAACCGACCCCCGGGGCCAATTGGTCTGGAAAGAGCAATGGAGCGTTACGCCCCGCCCGGATGAGGAAACCCGGATTCTGGGGGAGGTCTCGGTGATGCTGATGCGCAAGGGCACTTACCAACTGAATTTGAGCTGGGTTGACCAGGAGGAGACCGTGGAGAACGAATACCGGATTCAGGTGGGGTAAAATAGTTATTGACTTTTTCCAAACAAGCGCCTATAATATCAATTAACATATCTGTCGGTATATTTATACATTTTTATGGGAGAAAGGCGAGGAAAGACTTGATTTCACCGTGCGGACGAGAGCGAGCAAGCGGCTGGTGGAAGCTTGTGCCGGCGGTGAAAGAATTCCCGGTCTGGAGCCGTCGGGATGAAACCGCAGACGCCGGAGGGGCGTGGGGCGGAAAGTAGTCCCGGCCGGAAAGCAACCGTTACCTTTGGCCCGAAAGTTTTTACGGGCCTTGAGTCTCTATCTGTTCTAGAGAGAAGTAGGGTGGCACCACGAGCCTCTCGTCCCTATGGGATGGGAGGCTTTTTTCTATTACGAAAAGGTAAAATGGTAAAATGGTGGAGGTGTTGAACGTTGAAAGTATTGGTGCTGGATAATGTGTCGGAGCAAGCGGTAGCGATCTTGCGCAACCAGGGGATTGAGGCGGAGGTCTCCCCCACCCTGCCGGAGGAGGAATTGATCGCCAAGATTCCGCCCTATGACGGGATGATTGTGCGCAGTCAAACCAAGGTCAACGCCCGGGTCATTGCCGCGGCGGCCAACCTGAAGGTGATCGGCCGGGCGGGGGTGGGGGTCGACAATGTGGATTTGGAGGCCGCCACCAACAAAGGGATCATTGTCTTAAACGCCCCCGACGGGAATACCATTTCCACGGCGGAGCATACCATCGGAATGATTATGGCGCTGGCACGGAAGATTCCTCAAGCCCATGCCTCATTAAAAGCGGGGCAGTGGGACCGGAAGAGTTTCACCGGGGTGGAAATAAACGGGAAAACCCTGGGGATCATCGGGATGGGCCGGATCGGCACCGAAGTGGCCAAACGGATGCTGGCGATGGGCATGACCATCCTGGCCTATGATCCTTTCCTGACCGAGGAGAAAGCAACCAAGCTTGGCGTGCGTCTGGTCACCCTGGACGAACTTCTGGCGGCTGCCGATTTTATCACCGTCCATACGCCGTTGACCAAAGAGACCAAAGGTTTGCTCAATGCGGAGAACCTCCGCCGGACCAAGAAAGGGGTGCGGATTATCAACTGCGCCCGCGGCGGGATCGTAGATGAAGATGCTTTGGCCGACGCCATTGAGGCCGGGCAAGTGGCCGGCGCCGCCCTGGACGTCTATACCGCAGAACCCCCGACCAACCAGCGTTTAATTAACCTGCCTCAAGTGGTGGTGACCCCCCATCTGGGAGCTTCGACGGCGGAAGCCCAGATTAATGTGGCTATTGATGTGGCGGTGGAGATGGCGAAGGTTCTGAAGCAGGAACCCTTCAAGAACGCCGTGAACATGCCCACCGTCCGTCCGGAAGTCCTGAAGGTGCTGGCCCCCTATTACCCGTTGGCGGAGAAACTGGGGAGCTTGATCGGGCAATTGAGCGACGGCCGCCTCCAACGGGTGGAGATCGAATATAGCGGGGAAATTGCCGACTATGATCTGACCCCCTTGACGACCTTAGTGGTGGAAGGCCTGCTTAAACCCGTTCTTAACGGGGAAGTCAATATGGTCAATGCCCGTGTCCTGGCCAAACAGCGTGGCTTGCAGATCGCCGAACGAAAAGAACCGACCGATCCGGACTACAGCAACAAAATCAGGGTCAAGGCTATAAGCGAGCGGGGTGAGCACGTGGTGGCCGGGACGCTCTTCCGCCGGAACGACCTGCGGGTCGTTGAGATCGATGGTTACCACTTTGAAGTGGTCCCCGAGGGTTACCTCTTGATCGCGCCCCATAAGGATGAGCCGGGGATCATCGGCCAGGTGGGAACGATCCTGGGGGCCGCCGGCATTAACATCGCCTATATGCAGGTGGGGCGGAAAGAAGTCGGGGGGACGGCGATTATGGTGCTGACTGTGGATAGCGAGATCCCCGCCGCCGTGCTGGCGCGGATTAAAGAGGTCAAAGGGCTCCAGCAACCGGTCCTCGTGCAATTATGATTTCTTCCTCCCGCCCCTCCGGTGGGCGGGAGGTTTGCTTTGACCGAAAAAAGGATAAGCTTAGATGAGGCAGGAATTGGGAGAGACGGTGCCGAAGTTAGAATAGGATAATATAGAGGCCTTCGCGCACACTTTTGGCCGAAGAGAGACAGAGAAACGGAGTGACTGGTTTTGAACTTAAAAGAACTCATCCGGGAGATTCCTGACTTTCCGCAGCCGGGGATTAGTTTTAAAGACATTTCCACGGTGATTGGCAACCCCGCCGCTTTTCACTATATCATCAAGGAATTGGCCAACCACTACCGGGCCGCCCGGCCGGAGGTGGTGGTGGGCGTCGAATCCCGCGGGTATATTTTAGGCGCACCGGTGGCTTATGAGTTGAATGCCGGTTTTATCCTGGTCCGGAAACCGGGTAAGTTGCCGGCCGCCACCGAACGGATTGATTATACCTTGGAGTACGGGGTAAATTCCCTGGAAATCCATAAGGACGCCATCCGTCCGGGGCAAAAAGTCTTAATTGTCGATGATATCCTGGCGACCGGCGGCACGGTTTCGGCTACGGCCGAACTGGTCCGGCGGCTGGGCGGGAAGATTATCGGTTATGCTTTCCTGGCGGAACTTGATGCTTTAAAAGGCCGGGCAAAACTGGGGGACGCCCCTGTTGTTTCCCTGGTTCATTACGACGATCCCGAATAGATAAAATTTGAAGCAATTGTGCGGAAAGACCTCCACCCAAAGCACAACCCCGCATGGACCACCATATGATGTTAAGAAACACGATTTTGAAGGGGGTTGACCGATGGAGGTCCAAAAATACGAACGCAATGAATGGTTGGTCTTCTTTCTCTTGCTGCTCTTGCTTCTCCTCCTCACCCTGGATTGTGGTTATAACTAAAAGGGGAAAGAGAAAAGCGGCTCAAGGATAGCCGGGGGCAAAGGGAGGAAAAATGAGAAAAGTAGGACCTGGCTGACTTGATATTATTGAGAACCGTGGTTTCCACGGTTTTATTTTTAAGACTAAAGCGGAAGGGGTCGAAGATGAAGATTCTCCTTGCCACCCTCAACTCCCAATATATCCATACCGCCCTCGCCCTCTACACTTTGCAGGCTTACTGCCGGCGGGACTTCCCGGGCATCGAGGTGTTGGAGTTCAATATCAATCAAGACCTGGACTATATATTGGGGGCTGTTTACCGGCAACACCCCGATGTGGTGGGCCTTTCTACCAACATCTGGAATATTGGGCCCACTTTGGAACTGACGGACCGGCTCAAGAAAGTTCTGCCCCGGACACTTGTGATTTTTGGCGGTCCCGAAGCTGCCGCCGACGATGAGGCCATCCTCCGGCGGGCGGGCGCCCCCGACTTGATCGTCAGGGGGGAGGGGGAAGAAACCTTACGGGAGCTTTTGGCCAAACTCCGCCGGGGCGAAAAGGACTTTTCGGCGGTGGCGGGGATAAGCTACCGGGAGGGTACGATCATCCGGCGCACTCCGGACCGGGCCCCCATTGACCTCGCGACGATTCCCTTTCCCTATCCGGATTTAACCCCCTTGCGCGGGCGGATTCTTTACTACGAGGCTTCGCGGGGTTGCCCCTTCCGCTGCGCCTATTGCCTCTCCGGCTGGGCGGAAGGGCCGGTCCGCGCCCTGCCGCTGGACCGGGTGAAAGCCGATCTCCTCCGGTTGATCCGCGCCCGGGTCCGGACGGTCAAGTTCATTGACCGCACCTTTAACCTGGACCGGAGCCGGGCGGCGGTCCTCTTCCGTTTCTTGCTGGAACAGGGCGGCGAAACCGAGTTCCATTTTGAACTGGTTGGCGAGCTTCTGGATGAGGAGTTGATTGCGCTCTTGAAAGCCGCCCCGGCCGGACGTTTTCGCGTTGAGATCGGGGTGCAGTCTACCTGCCCGGCGGCGCTCAAGGCCGTCCGGCGCAAGTATGATCTGGAACGGTTAAAGGCTAACTGCCTGGCCCTGACCGGCGGTGGCGTCCTGGCCGGCACCGGTGCCGCCGGCGCCGGCGTGACTGCCGGTTCCCGGGGGGAGGATCCGGCTCAAGCTGCTCCGGAAGCCGGCCCGGCACAGGGGTTGATGGCGGGCGTGCTTCTGCGGACCGGCCGTCCCACCGTCCATCTGGATTTGATTGCCGGCTTGCCCTATGAGGACCTGGCCACCTTTGCCCGCTCCTTTGACTGGACTTTCCGTTTATACCCCGACGAGCTGCAACTGGGCTTCCTTAAACTCTTGAAAGGCTCGCCCCTCCGGGCGGAGGCGGAGACTTACGGCTATGTTTTTACGGTGGCGCCCCCCTATGAGTTACTGGGGAATAAATGGCTCTCCTATGACGATCTTCTCCTCCTGAAAGGGGTGGCGGAAATGGTGGAGAAATATTTCAACTCCCATCATTTCCGTTATACCCTGGCCTATCTTTTCCGGGAGGAGACCCTTTCCCCCTGGGCGTTCTTTGCGGGGCTGGCCCGGTTTTGGCAGGAGGAAGGCCCCGGCGGACAAGCCCATAAACCGGTAGCCTTGTATGACGGGCTTTGGCAGTTCCTGACGACCCGGTTCCTGTGGGGGCGGGGTGACGGGGAAGCTTTTTCCGGAGGAGGGCCGGCGGCAGGGCCCCGGGAGGACAAAAGGGATCCCAGGGAACACCTCCAGGCCTTGTTAACCCTTGATTACTATTTGAGCGGGACCGGCGGGGCGACGCCCGGATGGCTTTTTCCCCAGGCCCCGGAAAGGCGGGAAGCGGTAAAACAGCTGCTCAAGGAGGGAGCTAACGAGGGCTTGTCTTTTCTGGCGGGTTTATCCGCAGGGGAAGTACGCCGCCGGATGCTGGTCTTTGATTTCCCCCTTGATCCCGAAGAGGGCAAGGAAGGCCTCTGTCCCCTCTTAGTTTATCTGCCGGCCCAAGGCCGTCCCCGGTGGTTCCGGCTTCCGCCCGTCCTTCGGCGGGAAGCAGAAAAACCGGGAACGGCCGGCCGCGGACCGGGAGGTGAAGCCGATGGGTGAAGAACCGCCTGTGGAAAGGGCGGGAGGGAAAGAGACGGAAACGAACCGCTTGGGCCTTGGTTCCCTTAAGATAAAGCAATCCCCGGCCATCTTTAAGTTCACTGTGGACCCGATTCTGCTGGCGGCCTTTGCCCGGGTCCGGCCGGGGGAGACCGTTCTGGACTTGGGAACGGGGGCCGGGGTCATTCCCCTCTGGCTCACCGGTTACCGGGGGATTCGCCGGGTGACCGGTCTGGAGCTCCAGCCGGAAGTGGCGGACCTGGCCCGCGAGAATGTCCGCCTGAACGGCCTGGCGGAACGGATCCGGATTATCACCGGCGATCTCCGGAACCCGCCGCCTGAACTGACGCCGGGCAGTTTTGACTGGGTGCTGAGCAACCCGCCCTACTGGCCGGCGGGTACTCATCCCATGCCGGAAGCGCCTTGTCTGGCGCGGGCCAAGTTTGAACTCACCTGTAATCTGGAGGAGGTAATCCGGGCCGCCGCCGCTTTCAGCCGGTATGGGGGGCGGGTGGCCTTTATTCATCTCCCCGAACGCCTGACCGACCTGCTGAGCGTAATGCGCCAATATAGGCTTGAACCCAAGCGGCTCTGCCTGGTGCTGCCGAAACCGGGGGCTTCGCCCCACCGGGTTTTGGTGGAAGGGGAGAAATTGGCCCGTCCGGGGTTGAAAATAATGGCCCCCTTTTCCATCCATGGCCCGGATGGGAGGTTCAGTCCGGAGATGGAGGCGGTCTACCGCGGAGGTGAACTGGGAAAGGAATTCAAGTCATCCGGAAATACCATTTGACCCCGGTTGTCCTATTGTTGCCGACGACAATCATGCCCTGCGTGACGAAGAAGCAAGGCGGGCTTAATGAAGAAGATGAACGGCCGGCGTTACCATTCCCCGTCTTCGACAATAAATTGATAGGGAGAAGTTGATTGTCGGAGGTGTGCTGATGATCTCCCAACAGAAATGGAGAAGGATAATTGCCCGCCGCTTGTCGCCACGCCTCGCCCAAGAGGTCCTGGCTGCTCCCAACAAGGAGATGGTTCAGGTCATTATGGAATTCCCCTCCCTCCGCTCCTGCCGGTCCGAGTATTTGCGCGAGTTGATCCGGAGAGAAGGGGGGAGGATCGTCTATGAGTTGCCGTTAATCAATAGTTTAGCGGTGGAATTGCCCTCTGAAGCACTCCTGAAGGTGATTCCGGAAGCCAAGGTCAAAATGGTCTGGCCGGATGTGAAGGCTAACCCCTGCCTTGATGTGGCGGTCCCGGCCACCGGTGCCGCGGAGGTCCACCAAATGGGACTGACCGGGAAGGGTGTGGTCATCGCGGTGATCGATACGGGAATTGCGCCCCATCCGGATCTAATGAAACCGGAACCCCGGATTGTCGGCTGGTACGATCTGGTGAATGGTAAATCCGAACCCTACGACGACGAAGGCCATGGTACGCACGTGGCCGGGATCATTGCCGGTAATGGTTACGAATCGGGTGGGAAATACACGGGGGTGGCGCCGGAGGCCCTTTTGGTCGGGGTCAAAGCTTTGGACAGTAAAGGGAGCGGCCCCATCTCCCGGGTGATCGCCGGGATCCAGTGGGTCGTGGATCATAAAGAGGAATACCGCATTAAAGCGCTCAATCTTTCGCTGGGCGCCCCGCCGGAAGAAGGCTACCGGACCGATCCGGCCTGTAAAGCGGTGAACGCTGCCTGGCAGGCCGGGCTCGTCGTCTGCGCGGCCGCCGGGAACGCCGGACCGCGCCAAAGAACCATCACGACGCCGGGAATTTCGCCCATGATCATCACGGTGGGAAGCATAAGCGACCAGGGGACCATCCCCCGGGAAGACGACGTCATCAACGAGTTTTCCAGCCGGGGGCCAACCATTGACCGGCTCCCCAAACCGGATCTGGTTGCACCCGGGTCCGACATTACCTCTTTAAAACCGGGCGGGGGATATGTGGCCCAGTCGGGGACTTCCATGGCCACACCGATGGTGATCGGCGCCGCAGCTTTACTTTGGGAGAAGAAACCCACGTTGACCCCGGACCGGATCCGGGAAATCCTGGTCTCCACCGCGGAGGACCGGGGATATAACAGGTTAATTCAAGGGGCGGGCTATATAAACATCAAAGCCGCCATGGAGAAGGTTGACAAGGAGGCAACGCTGACGCAACCGGCGGCCAATGAAGATCTCCTCTTTACTTTCGTCTTGACGATGGGCTTGCAGTTGGCGAAAGGGGAACGCCGGCAGGAACTCCTGTCGGTCCTTACCAACCATATGGCGGCCTGGCTACAGAAGGCCGGCTGGTTCCCACAGGATAATCCCAGTCTCTACCAGGAACATTTGCCCCAAGTTTTATCTGCCATTGCCGAATGGCTGTTCCGGGAAAGACCGGAGGCGAGTTAAAGGCCGCCGGCCTTTTTATTTTTGGAGGATGGCCCGGAGCCACAGCCCGGCAAAGAGAGCCAGGGTAAAACTGGTCAACGTGCCGACGAGATAGTACTCGGCAAATTCCCGGTTGTTCAATTCCTGGTAACGGGCGAGGGACTTGGCGGCGAGGACAAAACCCATCGCGGAGATGGCATCCGCGGCGACCAGGGTGATCAGGATGAGGCGTTCCATGATCCCGATGGCACTGCTTAAACGCCGGTCCCGCTCGCCTTGATGGTTATCGGTGAGCCAGGCCAGCACCCGTTTGGTGAAGATTGCTCCTCCGAAGACGGCGGCTAAATAAATGACAATAATCCATAAACTCTTCTCCAAGGAAAGGGAGGAAAAGGCGGCGGGAAAGGCCGGGGAGAAAACGGGTTGGACGGGGCGGAAACGCCGGTAAAAAGCAAGAACCTGCGGGTCCGGAACGGCGGCGGGGAAAAGCGGGAGGAAAACCAGGAGCGAAAGCCAGTGTAAAGCTTGGTCCAGCAAAAAAAGGAGGAGTTGGGTCCCGGCGGACTTTCCCTTTTCCAAGCAGCACTTGGTACTGTCAATCAGGAAGTGGGTGAGACCCACCAGCAAGGCGTAGAGAAAAGCGGCCCAAAGACCAAAACAGTGGGTCGCCAGCCAGGTCAGAATCATAATGAGCAGCCCGTGACGGAAGTGGGCCCAGAAGCGCCCGGCCTTTTTGGCCGCCGCCATGGCGCCGGTTTGCAAAAGGAAATCACCGACGAAATGGGCCACGAGCCCTAAGAGTAAAAGGTGTATCATCGATCCCTCCTGAAATTCATACTATATTGGGTGATTGTTTAATATTCACCCAAAATAAGGTTAAGATCGGCGTATTGGGTCAGGATAATCGGGAACGCCGCTTCCGTTTCCCGTAAAACCATCCAGCGGGCCGCGCGGCAACGCTTCTCCACATTCTGGAAGGCCACACCTAGGCGCTGGGCGGCTTCCTGATAGGTGCCGGCCTCTTCATAGAGCATCACCCCTTCCCATTGGGGAAGGGTCCAACGGCTTTGGATCGCATCATACAGGTTGAACATGGTGTTAATCATATGGTCCAAACCGGGGTCGCCACTGACCAGCCGGGTCCGCCAGTGCCGATTCTTTTTCATCTCGTCCAAGGCTTGCCGGGCCCGGTGGAAGGCCGGTCCGTTCATTTCCCAGGAACTGGTGGCGCCCAAACCGGAAGTGATCCGTCCAATCCCAATTCCGATCCGAAGCTGAAGGGGGAGGCAATGGTAACGGAGTTTCCGGAGAAGGGCGGGGGAGCTTAAGGCGCCATAAAGCACGGCCTGGATCTCATCCCCCCGGGAAAAGGTAAAGGGGGTGATTAAATTGGTGTCGGTGATCTCCCGGAGTTTTGCCTTTTTAGTGGCGACGACTGCTTCCTGCCGCCGGGAGGCGATTACATCGGCGGTCAGTACGGTGTATAATTCCATGGCCAACCCTCCCCATTCCCCGCAGGCCAAGGCCGGCCCGGGCCACCGGAAGCGGCGCCGCCTTGCGTGAGGAAAAGTTACAGGTTGAATATTCTTCTATTTACTATATTTTCCTGCCCCCAAATCATTTTTCCCCAAAACAGGAATATTATAATTTTTACCGAAAATAGGGGAGGATGGTTAAACTGAGATTACGCCGGCCGGCCAGGAGAACGGCCGGGTAAAGGCTGGCCGGCGAGGTGAATAGATAAGGAGGTCAACTGATGAAACCGCAAGTCTTAGCCAAGGAACTGGCCAATGCCATCCAGGAAAGCCAGGAGTATCTGGCTTGGCAAAAGGCCAAGGAAGAGTTGGACAAGCACGAAGCGGCCAAAATAATGCTGGAAGATTTCCGGAAGAAACAATGGGATTTGGAAAAAGCCCGGCTTGCCGGGGAAAAGGTCCCACCGGAGCAGGAGGAACAGTTTAAAAAACTGGCGGAGATTATCCAGTATAACCCATATGTCCGCGATTTTCTCATAGCCGAATTTAATTTGAACCAAATGCTGATGGAGATTCAACGGATCATTGCTTCGGCCGTTGGGGTCGAGCTGCCGGAAGGAGCAACCGGAGGCGGAAAGGACCAAAATGCCGACGTTAAATAAGGGAACTTGGGTGGAAATTGCCGTTGCCACCACCCCGGTCGCCGGCGAGATGGTGGGGGAACTCTTAATCCAAACCGGGTGCGAAGGAGTGGTTTACCAGGATCCCCGTCTTTATGAGGAACTTAAGGGCAAACCGGAGGAACTGGTGCCTGATCCGCCGGCAGACGGAAGCTACCGGGTCGTGGGTTACCTGCCTTACGCGTCCGACTGGGAAGCGAAAATCCAGTGTTTACAGACGGGCATCGAGGAGCTCCGGGCTTTTCTTCCCGTGGGGAGCGGAGCGGTGACGATCCGCGAGATCGCCGAAGCCGACTGGGCGAACGCCTGGAAAGCTTATTACCAACCGGTGCAGGTCGGCCCTTTTCTGATTACCCCCTCTTGGTTAACGCCGGCGCTGCCGGCCGGGACGATTGAGATCCGGCTTGATCCGGGGATGGCTTTTGGCACCGGGACCCATCCCACAACCCAGCTTTGTCTGGCCCTTTTGCCGCAGGTGGTGAAGCCCGGCGCTTTGGTTTATGACATTGGCACCGGTTCCGGGATTCTGGCGATTGCTGCGGCAAAGCTGGGGGCGGAAGTGGTGGCCGTCGACCGGGATCCGGTGGCCGTCGCGGTCGCCGCTGAAAATTGTGCCCGGAACGGGGTGAAGATCCCGGTGCAAACCGGTGACTTGCTGGACAAGCTGACGTTACCGGCGGATTTGATCATCGCCAATATTCTGGCCGAAGTGGTGATTGCCCTCATCCCGCAGGCGGTGGCGAAGTTAAAGCCGGGCGGCGCCTTCCTCGCTTCCGGGATTATCGACCGGAAGGCGGACCAGGTGCGGGCGGCGCTGACCGCGGCTGGTTTTAGCATTCGTCAAAGCAGGCAAAAGGAAGACTGGCTGGCCTATTTGGCGGTTTGGGACGGGAAAGCCGATGCCGAAGTTTTTCATTGAACCCCCGCCCCGGAAAGGGGAAGGAAAGCAAAAAGCTCAGATCATCATCGGCGGAGAGGATGCCTACCACTTGGCCCGGGTCCTCCGGGCCAAGCCCGGCGAAAGGATCACGGCCACCGACGGGCAAGGCCGCCTTTATGAAGTGGTTTTAACCGAGGTGCATCCGGATGGGGTCCGTGGTGAGGTCCTCAAAGTCAGCGCCGACCGGGCGGAACCGGCCCTCAAGATCACCCTGGCCCAGAGTTTGCTGAAGGGGGAGAAGATGGACCGGGTCTTCCAGAAAGGGACGGAGATCGGCGTCACGGCCTTTCTTCCCTTTCTCTCCGCCCGGACCGTCGCCCGCCCGGCGCCTGCCCAGTTCGGCAAGAAACAAGAGCGCTGGGCGAAGATTGTGCTGGCGGCCGCCAAACAAAGCGGGCGAGGGTTAATCCCGGCGGTTCATCCTATCACGGCCTGGGAGGATTTGGCGCCGCTGGTGGCCGGCCGGTTTACCATCGTGGCCTGGGAAGGGGAGGCCAACCGCTCCCTGCGGCAGGCCTTAAGGGACTGCCCTTTCGCGGCCAACGGGGAAGCCCCCTGCGAGGTCCTGCTCGTGGTCGGACCGGAAGGGGGGTTTGCCCCGGAAGAAGTGGCCATGCTGACTGCCTGGGGCGCCCACCCGGTTTCCCTTGGTCCCCGGATCTTGCGGGCCGAGACGGCCGGGCCGCTGGCCGCCGCCCTCATTCTTTACCATTATGGCGCCTTCGACCCGGCGGATCCTGCCTAGAAAAGGCTATCACCGTTTAATCCTTATAGATCATGGGAATTCAAATCTTGATCACCAATTAACCGTTATCCAGAATAGAATGGGATTCCCTTTTTTGCCAAGAATATTTAGAGAAATACAAATCACTGGAGAATACCATTCTGTCCTGGATAAAATTATATCTTGGATCGGCTTTCTTCTTGCGCTGGCCCTATTTACTTACCTCAACCTGATCGAAAAGCGGATGATAACGAAGGAGCGTTTTCGCCCCGCTTTCACCCGCTGGCAATGAATAGACGAGGACCGGCAGATAAAGCAGGCCGACGTTGACCAGGCGGACCAGCACCCGCGGGCGGAATTTGTCATAAAGGTCCCGGGCGCGGCTTTGAAAGTCGCCAAAATCCCGCCGGTCTTCCTGGTAATATTGGTAGAGGCAGGTCAGCTCCTCTTCATAACGGGCGCGGGCTTCCTCGATCCAGCGGGGCTCCCGGGTCTGCACCACTTGGTTCAGGTACTGGCGGAGGAGGGTGAAGGCTTCCTCCAGGGCATAATTAGGGACTTCCACTTCCGTTCCCGGTGGTCCGGGCGCCGCCTCCGCTTCCCCCAACGCGCGGAGGAAATCCGGGGTGACCGCCCCGCTGACCATATCCACCCCCAGGCTGGCCAATTCTTCGAAGAGTTCATCGGTCTGGTAGGAAAGGACATAATTAACCAGTAAAAATGGGCGGGCCTTCTCCTCGGGGGTGGGCAGGGGAAAAGCTTTCCTCAGTTCCGGACGGATCCGGCCGATGGCGGCTTCCGCCTCCGCCGGCGTAGGCGTGTAGTTAAAATGCTGAAGGGTATAATTCCCCCGGGCACGCAGACCGTCGATAAACCAATTTAACCGGTAGCTCCCGGGAATTACCAGTTCGGCCCCAGGGTAACTCACGCCGGCCGCCGGGTCAAAAACCAGGTTTAAGGTCTGCTTTTCCAAACGGGGCGGGTCAAAAAACAAAGGCGGGATTTCCACCGTGACTTCGGCCAGTAACAGATCCTTGTCCACCTGGCGGTAGCTGGCGCCGGATACCTCCAAGGTCTCGATAATAAAAGATTTCATCTCTTCCGGGGTGAGCGTGGCCATGGGAGCACCTCCGTCTCTTGGGATGATGGGTTTACCGGTCTTGCTCCGCCAAAGGCACCGGCGCCGGAACCCTAACCTTTGCCTCTCTTTGGGTTCCCGGCCCCTCCGCCGGGGAGGGGAGGGGCAAGTCATCCGGAGCGGCCATTAAATCGTCCACACTCAACCCCTCGTTCCGGGCCAAGCGGGTCAGGACTTCCTCCCCCAGACGCTCCAGGTTCCGGCTTAAATCCGCTTCGTCTTCCGCCGCGACCAGGGCCCCCATGACCCGGGCCTCAAAGGATTTTTCCCGGGCAAAAAAGTTGACAACCCTTTGCAGATCCCCGATGACCATTTCAAAAAGGCGGATCTTCTCCATTAACAGGCGTAACAAATGTTCTTCGATGGTTCCCCGGGAAACCAGGTTGTAAACATAAACCTCGCGGGTCTGGCCCAGCCGGTGGATCCGGCCGATCCGCTGCTCGAGGCGCATCGGGTTCCAAGGGAGATCATAATTGATCATCGTCCGGCAGAATTGCAGGTTGACCCCTTCCCCGCCCGATTCGGTGCAGATCAGGACCCGGTGGGCCGGATCCCGGCGGAAGCGGCCAAGGGTGAAATCCTTTTTACTCGCCGACATGGAGCCGTCAAAGGTCAAAGCGAGGATTCCTTTTCTTTTCAACCGGGCGTGGATATAGCGCTGGGTGGCCAGGAATTCGGTGAAGATAATCACTTTTTCCTCCCCGGTTTGGCGCAGGATCTCCTCGACCAGGTTCATCTTGGTATTCTCTTTTAACCTTCCGCTCAGTTCCATCAGGGCAACGATTTTTTCCGCCTCCGTTTCGCTGGCCTTCCGGGATAAATGAAAGAGGGTGGTGGCGGCCGCAAAGGAACTGGAGCAAACTTCCCGTTGGAGGGTGATCAGGGTCAACGGGTTCACCCCGGCCCCTTCCCCTTTCCGGTATTCCTCTTTGACAAAGGCGGTTACCCGCTCATACAACTCCTTTTCTTCCGGGGAAAGCGTGAGCGGCATGGTAGCCACCCGCCGCGGGGGGAGTTTAATCTGGGGGCCCCGCTTATTCCGGATCATGACCCGGCTCAATAACGAACGGAGTTCCTCCGGGTTTTTCGCCGTCCGCTTGTCGGCCATGAACTGCCGGCGGAAGGTGCGGTAACTCCCCAACTGCCCCGGACGGAGGAGGGAAATGAGGTTGAAGAGTTCTTTGAGATCATTCTGGAGGGGAGTGGCGGTTAAAAGGAGAAAGAATTTCTTCCGGATCCTGCTTACCAACTGCCAGTTTTTCGTGGTTGGGTTTTTTAATTTATGGGCTTCATCCACTACCAGGAGGTCATAATAAAGGCTTTCAATGACTTGCCGGTGTTTTTCCTGTTTGGCCAGGTCCAGGGAGGCGATGACCAGATCATACCGTTTCCAGTCAAAATCTCCCTTGGCCAGCACCGGATAAAGGGCAAACTTTTGGGAGAGTTCCGCCGCCCACTGCCGGCAGAGGGAAGCCGGGGTTAAAATCAGGATCTTTTTGGCCAACCCCCGTAAGCAATACTCCTTGATGATCATCCCCGCTTCGATGGTTTTGCCCAAACCCACCTCGTCGGCGAGGATGGCCCGGCCTCTGAGTTCCCCGATCACCCGTTTGACCGTTGCCTCCTGGTGGGGGTAGGGGACCAGACCCGCCTGGCGCCAGCGCTCATGTAAATGGGGGTAAATCAAAAGTTCATCATCGAAGCCGGTAAAAAGGGCAATCTTTTCGGCCCGCACCCGCAGGCGGAAAGCCGCCCAGGAATCCCATTCCTGGCGATGGATACCTTTCATAATCTCCGCCGGATCCGTTAAAAATTCAAGCCGGGGAGTGAATTCCTCTTCGGTGGTAAGGAATGAACGCATCTCTGTCCCTCCGGGTCAAGCTTCGGCATACATTAATTATTTTGCCCGCCATAAAGGGAGGTATTAACCGCCGGGACGGAGAAAGTAAAAACCATGAAGCAACGGGGAAAAAGGAAGGATTTATTTGCGGATTGGCGATCTTAATCTGGAAAATCCGGTGGTTTTGGCCCCGATGGCCGGCGTTACCGACCTTCCCTTCCGGCTCCTCATCAAGGAGCAGGGCTGCGGGTTGGTCTGTGGCGAAATGGTCAGCGCCCAGGCACTGGTCTACGGGAACCGTAATACTCTAAATCTCCTGGCGACCGACCCCCGGGAACGGCCGGTCAGTATCCAGCTCTTTGGCGCCGACCCGGCGACGATGGCCCGGGCTGCGGCCATCCTCGCCACCTATCCCGTGGATATTATCGATATAAATATGGGTTGTCCGGTGCCGAAGGTGGTCAAAAACGGAGAGGGAGCCGCCCTGATGCGGGATCCAAAGCGGGCCGCCGAAATTGTCCGGGCGGTGGCGGAAGCCGTTCCGCTCCCGGTGACCGTGAAAATGCGGCGGGGATGGGCAGAGGGGGAAGAAAACGCTCCGGAACTGGCCGGCCTTTGTGCCGAGGCCGGCGCCGCCGCCGTGGCGGTCCATGGCCGCTATCGCGAACAGTTCTATAGCGGCAAGGCCGATTGGGAAGTGATTCGCAAGGTAAAAGCGGCTGCCCCCATCCCGGTGATCGGAAACGGGGATCTTTTCAGCGCCGCGGACGCCCTCCGGATGCGGGAAGAGACCGGCTGCGACGGAGTCATGCTGGGACGGGGGGTGCTGGGCAATCCCTGGCTGGTCCGGGAGACCGTGGCGGCCTTTGCCGGCAGGCCGCTCCCTCCCCCGCCGACGGTGCAGGAACGTTTTGCCTTGATCCGCCGGCATCTAGCGGACCAGATTGCCTTCTGTGGCGAAGAACGGGGCATCAAGGAGATGCGTAAACATCTTGCCTGGTACTTAAAGGGCTTTCCCGGGGCGGCCCGGGCCCGGCAGCAACTGAACGCCATCAACGACCCTGAACGGCTTTTTGCTCTGCTTGACGCCTATGAGAAGGAATTATTGAAATATAATCCGGCGTAGTTTCCCCCGGCTTTCCATATACTTTCCATAAAATAGTCCTTCTTCTTCTTGACACTACGATCTTGCTCGGTTATAATTGTTTATGCACAAAAAAAGGCGCCTTTTTTCAAGTTCATATCCTTAAAAGAACGGTCTTTCCTTAAAAGTTGATCTTTTGAGGAAGCCTTTTTTTACGGATTTTTATAAGTCGGGAGTCGGAGAAGGAAGAGAAGTATATTCTCGATTTTTAAAAATAGAGGGGATAAGCCAATGGCGGAGAAAGAAGTTATCTTAACACTGGAAGGATTGAATAAACTCGAAAAGGAGCTGGAATACTTAAAGACCGTGCGCCGTCGGGAGGTGGCTGAACGGATCAAACAGGCCCTCGAGTTTGGGGATATCAGTGAGAATTCCGAGTATGACGACGCCAAGAACGAACAAGGCTTTATCGAAGGCCGGATTATGGATTTGGAAAAAATCCTCCGGAATGCCCGGGTCATTGACGGACAGGAGGGAAACCTCGGTGAGGTTGGGTTAGGCTCCAAGGTGTCCCTGTTGGATCTGGATACCGGTGAGGAATTGGAATACACGATTGTCGGGTCGACGGAAGCCAATCCTTCCCAATTAAAGATTTCCAACGAATCACCGGTCGGCAAAGCGCTGCTTGGCCGGAAGGTCGGGGAAGAAGTGGCCATTGAAGTTCCAGCCGGAACCCTTCATTACCGGATCAAGGCAATTAATTAAACTCAGTAAGACCGGAGTTTTGCGCATGAGGGAGGGGTTTACCCCTCCTTTTGGTGTATAATAGATTCAACCATGCGCTTTGCCGCCCTTTCATTCGGCTGCATGAAGCTGTGCGCCAGGGATGATGAAGATTTAGAGATACAGGAGGTAAGAGGATGGACGAACAGAATACCATTGGGACCGTCGCCCGCACGGAAGAGATGATGAACCGTCTGGCCAAAATGGAAAAGATCAGAAAGGAGGGGCGCGACCCTTTCGGTCACCGTTTCCTCCGGACCCACCAAAACCGGGAGATCCTGGATAACTTTGACACCCTGGAGAACCAGGAAGTGACTATCGCCGGCCGGTTGATGACGGTCCGCGGCCATGGGAAGGCATGCTTTGCCAACCTATCCGACCGCAGCGGGGAGATCCAGATTTACGCCAAGATCGATGTTTTGGGGGAAGAATCCTACCGGCAATTTACCGAACTGGATCTGGGTGATCTGATCGGCGTAAGCGGCACCGTTTTCCGCACCCACCGGGGGCAGATCACCGTTCAGGTTAAGCGCTGGGAACTGTTGGCCAAAGCCCTCCGCCCGCTCCCGGAAAAATGGCACGGGTTAAAAGATGTGGATACCCGTTACCGCCAGCGCTATTTGGACCTCATCGTCAACCAGGAAGTGCGGGAGACCTTTATCAAACGGACCAAGATTATTTCCACTATCCGCCGCTTCATGGACGAACGGGGCTTTCTCGAGGTGGAAACCCCGATTTTGAGTGTGATTGCCGGCGGCGGCCATGCCCGTCCTTTTAACACCCATCACAACGCCCTCGACCTTGACCTCACTTTACGCATTGCTCTGGAGCTTTACCATAAACGGTTGATCGTCGGGGGGCTCGAACGGGTCTATGAGATCGGAAAGTGCTTCCGGAACGAAGGAATCTCCACCAAACATAACCCCGAATTTACCATGATGGAACTTTACCAGGCCTACGGGGATTTAAGCGATATGATGGAACTGGCCGAAACCCTCTTTTCCCAGGTGGCCAAGGAAGTGCTGGGCACGACCAAGCTGACCTACCAGGGGACGGAGATTGACCTGACCCCGCCCTGGACGCGGCTTTCCATGATTGACGCCATCAAAAAAGAGACCGGTATCGACTGGATTAAGGAGGCCG
>DATCJZ010000064.1:0-2367 GCA_036562545.1 Capillibacterium sp.
CGCCGGCCAGAAGTCGCTGGTTACCGTCCGTTACAAAATGGTCCTCTCCAACTATCACCACGGGATCCCGATGGACCTGGTGGATTACATGTATGCCGAAGCTTTCCTCCAAGAGTGGGTCAGCAAGGACGGGGAGAACGACCCCTACTACGACGATGAATACGCCAGTAAATTAGGGCCTGATGCCAAAATTTACCGGGGCTGGATCTATGATTTCAAGAAAAATGAGATCGTCTCCTACTTTGATTATTACTTCCCGGCCTCCGAGGAACGGATGGTTGGCAACTTTCCTCCGACCTTCTCGGTGACCGCTTCCGGCCACCATATCGGGGTCTGCTGGGAGATTGTGGAGGCCCTGGCGCGGATGGTCGCCAGTAAGACCAGTGCCTCTGGGACGGTTTACAGCTTCTCCCTGACCAAAGAAGGGACCACCCAGGTTGATGTCTTAAATCCGACCTGTGTGGCCGATATCAAGGCGGAACTCCAGAAGATGATTGCCGAGAAGTATGTGCCGGTATCGATTAAGGGTTATATCACCCAGGACCAGGCGGTGAAACGGTATCAAGCGGCGATTAAATTCATCGATACCTACAAACATGCCTATATCAGCAATGGCCCCTTCTACCTGGCTAAATTCGATACAGCGGCCAACTATGCGGAGTTACGGGCCTTCCGTGATCCGTCCTATCCCTTCACCGCCCAAGAGTGGGTGGAGAAATTCAAGACCCCGGTCTTCTCCATTGACCAGATGGATATCCCGGTCTTCAACGAAAAGGGCAAGGAGATCAAAATCACCTTGACGGTGAGTGAGACGATCTATCCGGAAGACGACCGGATTCCGGTGGAAAAAGGCGAAGTCTATGTGACGCTCATTACCGACGATGCCGAACTGAGGTTTGACGCCAAGAAAGTGAAAGCCGGCGTCTATGAAGCGGTGATCCCCGGCAGCGCCACCAAGAACCTGGAAGCCGGCTCCTATACGATCCTGGGGAATGCCACCGGCGAGGGGGCGGTTCCTGCGGTGAAACCGGAAAGCCTGGTTATCTTCTAACCAAAGTTAGCAATAAACAACCGGGGCGCTCCCGGCCGGGAGCGCCCCTTCTTAATGGATTGGGTGTTGTTTCTCGAAAACTGCAATGTTCTGCGGATGGGGTGAGAGACCGAATGTACTGGAGATATGTAATCCGCCGAATTGCTTCCGTTTGTTTGACTTATGTCATCATCATCTTTATCTACTCCGCCTTGTTTAATACGGTGATGGAAAAGACCATCCGGGCGCAAATCGGGGAGATAGTCAAACAGGAGATGATGGTGCAAAGTCATGTGATGAATGCGGCGGAAATAAAACGGTATCAAGAGGAACGGCTGGCTTTTCATTACAAAAGATATCATATGGACGAACCCTTCCTTTCACGGGTTTTCTGGCGGGCGATCAGCACTTTAAAATTTGACTTTGGCGATTCGACCATCATCCGTTCGGCTTCCGGCGAACGGAAGGTTTTAACCATTGTTGGTGAGAAGATCCCCCGGACCATCCTCCTTTTTACGCTTTCCACAGCCATTGACATTGTCATCGGGGTGCTCCTGGGAATGAAAAAGGCCCAAAAGCCGGGGAAATTCCTCGACCAGTCCACTTCGATTATTACCATGATTGTTTACGGGATGCCCACCTGGTGGGTGGCGATGATCCTGATCATGCTTTTTGTGTATAAAATTGCCATCTTCCCTTCGGGGGGCCTCCATTCCGTGCCCCCGCCTGAAGGGTTTGCTTACGTCCTGGATCTCCTCTATCACCTGGCGCTGCCCCTGCTTACTTTAGTGCTTATCGGTTTCTGGGGCCGGGCCTATCTGACCAGAAACATTGTCCTCAGTACCTTGCAGGAGGATTACATCATGGCGGCGCGGGCCCGGGGTCTTTCCGAGCGGCAAGTCCTTTATGGCCATGCCTTGCGTTCGGCGGCGCCGCCCATCGTGACCATGTCCATGATGTCCATTCTCTTTTCCATCGGCGGTGGGTTAATCTTTGAGGGGATCTTTAGTTGGCCGGGGATGGGCAACCTTTATTGGGTGGCGATCCAGCAGAACGACGTTCCTGTCTTGATGGGGAATCTGGCGGTCACGACCCTTTTTTACCTGGCCGGATTGGTCCTCCTGGATTTGATCTACGGGGTCCTTGATCCCAGAATTAAGGTGGGTGGTAAAGCATGAAGTTGCAAGATCTCAAGGAGACACTGCGCGATTTCTGGGGCGAGTTCCGGAAGGTCAGGTACGGTATGGTCGGTTTGGTCATGTTCGGCCTCTTCCTTTTGCTGGTCATCCTGGAGCCGCTGCTTATTCCATTCCCGGAGGCCGGACGCCGGTGGCGGG
>DATCJZ010000034.1:0-3960 GCA_036562545.1 Capillibacterium sp.
TGGTCGTCATAGGCGATCCCATTAAGGACATCAACAGCAAGGCCGGGATGGGTTTCCGGATCCAGAAGGCCGCTTAGGTCAAGCCAGGCGGTAACCTGGCCGGAGGCGGGATCGATGATGGCGATATAATCGGTTAACCAGACATTGGCGAAGATCTTCCCGTTAATAAATTCCAGTTCATTCAGGCGGGGGACTGGTTTTCCGTTACTCAGCACCTGGAGCCTGCGCACCGGCGCGAAGGTTTCCGGATCGCGGTAGGTCAGGAGCGAGGAGCCATCACTCATGATTAAATATTGCCCGTCGTAGGTGATGCCCCAGCCTTCCGTCTCATAAGTAAAGGTTTCTACTAAGGAGAAAGAGGCCAGGTCATAGACGAAGGCGCGGTGCTCTTTCCAGGTTAATTGGATAATCCGGTCGTGGTAAATGGTAATCCCTTCCCCGAAATAAGCCGCGGGGAGGTTCACTTGCTTTAGGACTGCGCCGTCGGCGGGATTGACCTGGCGCAGGGTAGACTGGCTGTATAGACCGGTTCCTTCGTAAAAATAGCCGTCTTTATAAACCAAACCTTGGGTAAAGGCTTGAGGGTCATGGGGGAGACGGTTGACAATTTCGTAGGTATATACTGCCGGCCCAGCAGTTTGGACCATCTTTGTGGCGGGACCGAACAAGTGGAAAATAAGATAGAAGACAAACACGATAACCATCAGGGACACGCGTTTTTTACTCATCGTACCCTCTCCCCGGCCGGCTAGTTTAATGCTCTTAATTCCGACCCAAATGTCAAACGACCGGAGGAACTTCCCTCCGGTTGTTTTATTTTCACGATGAAGACGAAAATCCTCTTCCTTTTTCAATTCTTTGGGATCGAACGCCGGGAATATTCCGTTCTGACGGAAACCTATTTGCGAGAATGACTTTTTCCTGTCTGACGGAAACCTATTTTCAAGAATGACTTTTTCCTGAAATATGAATAATAGGGGAGGGGAGGGATTCGCTTGAGTGAATTGATTAATAACCGGGAATATCGCCAGGCGGTACTGAAAGAAATCATCAGTGATTTGCACCGGGGTAAAAGTGTTGATGAGGTGAAAGCCAGATTTGAAGAGACTTTTGAGGGGGTATCCGCCACCGAAATTGCCGAACTGGAACAGGCTTTGATCCGGGAAGGGCTGCCGGTAGAAGAGGTGCAAAGGCTATGTGATGTGCATGCCGCTGTTTTTAAAGGCTCCATCACCGAGCTTCACCGGCCGGAGAGGATGGAAGAGATCCCCGGTCACCCGGTACATACTTTTAAGCTCGAAAACAAGGAATTGGAAAAATTTTTGACGGAAAAATTGGAGCCGCATTTGGAAGCCTTTCTGCGGGAAGATAAGCAGGAGACGATCCATGGCTTAAAGGAAGCTCTGGAGCTATTACGGGGAATTGACCGGCATTACGCCCGGAAAGAAAATCTCCTCTTTCCCTTACTGGAAAAGTACGGGATCACCGCCCCGCCAAAGGTGATGTGGGGGGTGGATGATGAGATTCGGGCGGCTATTAAAGAAGGAATTAACCTGTTAACCAACTATACAGGCGCCAAGGAGCAAATTGCCGGGAAAATCAGGGAACTAATCGGCAAAATCCGGGAAATGATCTTTAAAGAAGAAAACATCTTGTTTCCGATGGCAAGCAATACCTTAACCGAGGATGAATGGGGAGCGATTGCCCGGGAGAGTGAAGAAATCGGTTTCTTTCTGGCGCAGCCGGCCGCCCGGTGGAAACCGGTTAATGTTAATGTCGAAGCAAAGGCCAGGGCGGAAGGGGAGCGTCCCGCCGACGGTTACATCCGTTTTGAAACCGGACTCCTCTTACCGGAGGAAATCAACCAAATCTTTAACACTTTACCGGTGGATATCACCTTTGTGGATAAGGAGGGAACGGTAAAGTATTTTTCCCAAACGAAGGAACGGATTTTTCCCCGGCCGAAAACGGTGATCGGCCGGAAGGTAACCAACTGCCATCCGCCGGCCAGTGTCCATATCGTTGAACAGATTGTGGAGGATTTTAAAAGCGGGCGGAAGGACAAGGAATAATTCTGGATCCAAATGGGAGAACGGTACGTGTATATCCGCTACTTTGCCGTCCGGGACGAAAAGGGCGAGTATATGGGGACATTGGAAGTTACACAGGATATTAAAGCGCTGCAGAAGATTACCGGCGAAAAACGCCTGCTTGATGACTAGATATTGCTTCTGCGGATTTTGCCTTAGTGGGAAGGCTTTTTCGTGGCCTTGGCGCAATGTCTCCACGGGCGCCAATAGATTGAATTAGATTTGGAGAGAAAAAAAGAGAAAAAGGAGAAGCGAGGGAATAACCGAAATTCTTCTCCGTGAAGAGAAGGAGGTGCAGGAAATGGATTTGACGAAAAAGCCTTTCCCAAGGATACCCATTGTTTCCTACCTGAGAACCTGGCCCATGGGGAGTGAACCCGTTGAGATGGACCGGGGTCAAAGATGGACCGCCGATCAGATTAGAGGGGATCTCCTGACTACGCTCAACCTTGCCTTTGGCCGTTTGGACGGTAACCAAATTTACATTCCGGACCTGGAGGACCGGCCCGGACTAACCGATGAAAGCATTACCATTCCGGCTTTTTCCCGTCTTTTTGAAGAGATCGCTACTTTAAAGAAGAAATATCCCCATTTAAAAGTCAACCTTTCGGTGGGGGGGTACGGGGCCGAAGGATTTTCCGATCTTGCCATCAATCCTGAGCAGCGGGCTGCTTTTATCCTGAATGCCTTGGAGTGGATCAGTAAATATAACCTGGATGGAATTGATATTGATTGGGAATACCCGGTGGGCCCGCCGGAGGGCGGCCTTCCGATCGTCACCAGACCGGAGGATGCAGAGACCTATGTTTTGCTCTTACATGAATTACGGATTGCCCTGGATGCCTTCGCGAAAATACTCGGACGTCCGTTAACGCTGACCGTGGCGGTCCCTGCCAGTCTCTGGTTTATTGAGCGCATCGATCTGCCGGCGGTCCAAGCGGAAGTCGATTACTTGAAGCTGATGAGTTATGATTATTATGGCAGCTGGAGTAAGACCACCGGGCATACCGCCAATCTTTATACCAACCCCGACGATCCTGCAGGTTGGAGTACGGATCAGGCGGTCACTGCTTTTTTGCAGGCAGGAATCAAACCGGAAAAATTGTTGCTGGGAGTGCCCTTCTATGCCCGGGCGTGGCGCGGCGTACCCGACGTGAACCATGGTTTATACCAAAAATACAGGGAAGCTGCTTATCCCGACGGCCTGACCTATATGGACCTCCAATCAAAAATCTTAACCGATCCGGGTTTTAAACGTTATTGGGATGACGTGGCGAAAGCACCGTTTCTCTATAACGGCGACCTCTGGATTACTTACGAAGATGCCGAGTCCCTTGCTTATAAAGTGAAATACCTTAAAGAAAAAGGCTTGGCCGGGATCATGATTTGGGAGTACGCCCATGACATCAACGCCGAACTGCTCAAAACATTAAACCGGTTAATCGGGGAAGAGCGGTAGAGAAGAACAGCCAGACAACGAAGAACAGCCAGACAATAAGGGAGAAAATAGATTACCGGCCCAAGTTAACATAATATGTTAGGCGGTTTGCAAAGAAAAGAAGAATCGAAAAAAGAACATCTCTACCAGCGTGGCTTCTAGACGAAGCCACTTTTTATTTTGTTACGGCCGGGTGGCAATTTTAATCTTCTGGAGATGAATCAGTCCGGAAAATTGCTCCGGCGTATAACCACCAAACTGTTTTTCAAACTCATGCTCAAAGCGCTCGAGCCGCTTAGTTAAAAAATTTGTGATTTGGTCCAAAGTATTCTCGATGGATTTTTGATTGACAAGATCGAAATAATCTTTGCGATAATCCAAAGGGTTTGGGCTAAAATTGGTAATTTCCGGCACTGACAATCCCTCTTTTCT
>DATCJZ010000043.1:0-36787 GCA_036562545.1 Capillibacterium sp.
GGTGCAAAGTGCAGGTCAGCCAAACAACCGGTCAGCTTGCGGTTCATTTCTTCCGGATAAGGTGCGTATTTATCAAAAGTACGTAATCCGGCTTCCACATGGCCGACCGGAACTTTATGATAAAAAGCCGCCAAGCCGGCCGCAAAGGTCGTCGTCGTATCCCCGTGCACCAAGACCAGATCCGGTTTTTCCTTCCGAATAATCGTTTCTAACCGTTGCAGTACCGTGACGGTAATCCCGGTTAAAGTTTGCTCCGGCTGCATGACGTCAAGGTCGTAAACGGGGTTGATCTCAAAAAGGGTTAAGACCTGGTCCAGCATCTCCCGGTGTTGAGCGGTAACGGTAGACATCGTTTGAATCTGTTGCTCCTGCTGCAACCGTTGGATGACCGGGGCCATTTTGATCGCCTCCGGCCTGGTCCCAAAGATACACATCACTTTGACCATCGATCTCCTCCACCATCCACCGCCCGGTTTAACCTCAGTTTAATTTTGCCGGATCGATATTCTCCCTCATCAAATATTCTTGGATCTCCTGTTTTAAAGAGAAAAACAACGGGGCGATTTCGTATTGCAAAAGGTCACCCAGGAGGACATGGTCGGAGTTTTGCAGAGCTTCTTGCAACTGTTTGATTTTATCATTAAACTCCCCGCTCCGGCCTGGAGCATTCTGTTTTTCCGGTTGGTAGCTTTCGACGGTGGTCACCACCTCCAAAAGCCATTGGAGCCCCTCCAACAATTGGCTGAATTTATCCCATGATTCCTCCGTTGGCCCCTGGTAAAACTCGGTGCTTAACTTTTCCACCTCCGGTTGGGCCCTTTCCAAATATTGGGCTGCGCTTTCCATGGTTTCCTGCATTAAACGGCGGAAACTCTTGACTCCCACCAGAATCTCCCGGATCTCGCCAATCCGTTGACTAAGGTAAAGAGCAAAATCAGTTTCAAGCTCAACCCCGTCGACCGTCAGCGAAGAAAAAATATAACCCGTCCCCTTCAGCTTTTCTTCGATTATCGTAAATAACTCCCCGATTGAGGAGGGATCGTTCGCCATTTCCCATTCCCGGTCCAATAGTTTTACCCGCAATTTAATTCCTCCAATTATCCTCATTTCAACCCGTACCAAAAATATCGGCCACTTCCGGCGGAAAATTAAGAGTAAGCCGGCCGCAAATATAAACAAAGTAAAGACCCTGGTCTTTACTTTGTTTTCTCCTTCCACATGTCGTTTAAGACTTCAATGCCGACCCCGGCCTCGGCCGCCTTCCGGTTCTCTTTTTGAATCTCCAGGTAGACCTCCTCCCGGTGGACGGAAATCCGTTTCGGCGCGCTAATGCCAAGTTTAACCTGTTCCCCCTTGACTTCGACCACCGTTATCTTCACATCGTCACCGATGATGATGCTCTCGTTGGTTTTTCTGGTCAGTACCAGCATTTAAATCCTCCTTGACTTCAAGCTCACCGTTCTTCCCCATCTTTAGTAGCCCCGTATTTATTTCCCTGCCCTATATATACTATCCCTTCCAGACTGGCTTCATGCTTTGGCTATTTTCACTGCCGGTTAGGAGAATCTGTTCTACCGATTAGACCGCTTATTTAGCCGCCGCCACCGAGGATGGAGTTTGCTTCGCCCATACGGGACAACGGAGGGGGTAACCGCTTTCACTCAAAATCACCTGTAGCCCTTTTTTCGTCGTCTTGTTAATAACCAGCGGTGCTTGCAAGTTAATGGTGGCTTCCTCCGGCTTCCCCGGGGGAATAGTCACGATCGCCAGCACCAACACTTCTTCCAGTTTTGAAACACCCAATTCCTCCTGGTCAGCCGCGGTGAGTTCAAAATCATAATCGGGACAGATCAGAAAGGGGGAAAGGACAATAAAGGCGGTCTCCACTTGCCGGCATGATTGCAGACAACCAAAGGCCGAATCCTCATGTTGAATATAAATGTACTCTTTCTCTTCTTCGAAACCGGGAATTCCCCTCGGGAAATGGAAAATCCCTTCCGGATCCACTTCAACTTCCCCGTAAAACTTGGTTTTTACCTTCATTTTTCCACCTCACCACGTTGTTGGTCGGCTGCTTCATATGTAATTGACGAGCGTGGTCTGCATAATCCGGGCGCCGGTTGCTAAAGCGGCCTGGTAAACGCTCTCTTGCATCTTCAGGTTCATAGTCACCTCGGCATAATCCGTATCTTCGATTTTGCTGAGGAGTTCGGTAAAGTTCACATTCATCAAGTCGATCCGTTCAATATTTGCTTCGATCCGGTTAACCTTCGCGCCGATCTCGCCCCGGATCTTTAAAACTTCATCCAAACGGTTTTGGATGTTCGCAATATCCGTATTGGAGATGGCATCGTAGTTACCATTACGTAGATGTTCAATAAACTCACTCAATTGGACAAAGAAATCACCAAAAATCCGGTCACCGGTAATCGTAACCTCCATGGTAATCCCGGCTCCCACTTCGGCTTGGAGCGGATTCTCTGAACCATTCCAGTTATAAGTCGGCGGACTGGTTGTATTATCAATGGTATAGGCTTGTTGATTCGTCTTTTCGCCGGCGAAAATATAGGTGTTTTCCTGTCTGGTATTGGCTATTTGGTACAAGTGGTTCCGCAGTTCCTCCACTTCTTTGGCGATGGCATCCAAAGAGACGGGATCGTTGGTTTCGTTGGCGCCCTTGACCGCCAATTCGGCCAGCCGGTGCAGAACCGAGGTCATCTCATTCAGAGCATAGTCCGAGCTATTTAGCAAAGCCAAAGCGGCATTGGCATTCTCTTTATATTGCTTCCCTTCGGTAATCCCCTTTTTTAAGCGCGTCCCCATAATCAGCCCCACCGGATCATCGGAAGGCCGGTTAATCATTTTTCCGGTGGAGAGCCGGGTGTAGTTGGTATTCAAACGTTCCAAAGATTTTTGGATATTACCGGTTAATCCCATATGGAGCATGTTATCGGTTACCCGCATCATAAACCCCTCCTTGGGTAGGCTTTATTCTTAGAGGCCGACAATACCGGTGCCGTTGATTAATTTATCCAATAACTCATCAATGGCGGTCATCATCCGGGCAGCCGCGTTATAGGAATTTTGGAATTTGATTAAATTGGCCAGCTCCTCGTCGAGGGAAACCCCGGCCACCGCTTCCTGCATGGTTTTCAGGTGTCCGATCAAGGTTTTTTGGTTATCATAGGTATTCTGCGCCTTCTCGGCATCCACACCCAACTTGGCGATTAAACTGTCGTAGTAATCAGAGAGCGTGGTGTCACCAAGCACCGGAAAAGAGTCTTCTTTAATCAATTGGGCGAGGCGTAAGGCATTTTCTCCGTTCCCTACTTCTCCGTTGGCTGAGGCGGCAATTCTCTTCAGACCAACAACCGGGTCAAGAATTGCCGCATCCAAGGCAATATCGGCAGCACCTGTTCCGCTAAAGAAAGAAATATCATGACTTCCGTCCAGTCCGTACCCGGCTCGGTGTTGGTTATTAAACTCCGTTATTAACGTCTGGGCAAACGTGTTCAACGAATCCATATAATGCCGAACCTCTTCATCCCGCATCTCAAACAAACCTTTGAGCGCACCGTTGGTAAATTGGACCTCTTGCTTGTTATAGGACCAGACCACGTCATACAAGCCGTTTTTATTACTACTCGGATCGGTGTTAATCCTCGTTTCCATCGTGTAGAAGGAATCCCCGCTCACCAAAAGCATCCCGTTGATACTAATGGTATACCGGTTTAAGTCATCGGTCTGGATGTTGACGGAGACTAAGTTGGAGAGTTCACCGACCAATACTTCCCGCTGGTCCATCAGATCGTTCGGCTGGTCTCCCACCCCCGTAACCTTCGCAATCTCCGCATTCAAACCGGCGATCTCGGCGGCGAGGGCGTTAACCCTTCCGACCTTCACGTTAATTTCCGCATTGAGATCCTCCCGCAAGGCAACGAGTTGCCGGTAGGTGCCGCGGATGGTGTCACAGAGGTTGCTGGCTTTCTCCCGGACCACCGAGCGGACCGCCTCATTATCCGCCCGGTTGGCATTTCCCAATTGCTGCAGGGCCGACCAGAACTCATTCAGATAATAACCGACACTGGCGCCCTTTTCCAGATCCGTCGGTTCGGCCATAATCACCTCGATATGGCTGAAAGCATTCTGCCGGGCATCCCAATAGCCAAGGGTGGCGTTCTCATACTGGGTGCGCCGGTCGACAAATTGATCCCGCATCCGCCGGATCTGGGTCACTGTTACCCCCGTGCCAATTTGCCCGGCAATGGTATTCCGGTTCATCGTCGGAACCGTATAGGGAGCACTGGCCCTCATCTCCACCACTTGCCGGGAATAGCCGGGCGTGTTGGCGTTACTGATGTTATGCCCGGTCGTTTCCAGGGCCAATTGTTGGGCCCTCAGCCCCCGCAGGCTCGTTTCGATACTGCCGAATGTCGAACGCATGCTTATCCTCTCCAATTGAATACTGATTGGCTGCCCACAGCCTTTACTTCACCGGAGGAACCGTACAGGTTGTTCTCATCCTCACCCAGAATAAGTCGGAGCGAATAGCCGATTACCGTCAGTGCATCTTCCAGCAATTGCTGGTTTAAGAGGTTAATTTCCTTCAGGCGGGCCAATAATGCCGCCCTTTCCTCCATCATCTCCTGAACTTCCGCTCCGGCCTCCGTTTCATTTCCGCCGGCCCCTTGTAAACGCTCCATCACGGCCAGGGTTTCTTCTTCCTCTGCCATAATTCCCTTGAGGGCTTCCAGATCATTCTTCACGAGCGCTTCTTTCTTGGCCGACGCCAAATCCACTAACTGCCGGAGGAGATTAATCTCCTCCGCCATCCGCTCCAGTACTTTGCCCGTCGACACCGCCTTAACCTCCTACGATCCGGTCAACCAGGCTCCGGACCAACATCCGGTGGGCCACTTGTTCGCTGGGAACCTGGTATTCCCCTTTTTCAATGGCTTCTTTAAGTTTGGCGACAAGATCGGAACGGACATCCGGGGTCTGCGCGATATTACTCTGGATTAAGTGTAGTTCTCTAGCTTCCGGTGACAAAAGCAAAGAATCACCCCGCCTGGTGGATTCTATGGCTTGACAAGCCCGGTTTTTCTGGTTGGCCGCCACATAATAGGCTTTTATAATAGAATTAACCTGCTGATTTGAGATGATCATTTTTTAACCCCTTTCCCTAGATCCCTAGGAACATCTCTCATGGGTTATATCGGTTAACCACCGGGAGATGTTTAGTGAAATTTATTGTTAACTTATTGTTGATTGTCCGGAAACCTAGTGCCGGTTTTTCAGGGAATCCATGGTATGCACCCTTCCCCTCACTTTTATCTCCCGCCTGGCCAACTCTTGATTGGCCGCCTCCATCTCCGTGCGCAATTGGTTGGCGCAGTCACTGCAGAAACGCCCCTCGTAAATCTGTTTCCCGCAGGAGAGGCAGAAAAGCTTCTCCCCTTTCTTGGGGTCAATCACCAGGCGTCCTTCCCGCCGGAAACGGTTGATCACGACCGCCTCAACCCCGGTCGCCTTACTTATTTCCAGCACGCTGGCGCTGGGGCGTTCCGATAAATACTCCCACACCTTCGTAAAGTCATCGGTATCCTTGGCCAGACAATCCTGGCAAACATTGTGGCCTTGAAAACTAAACAGCTTCCCACAGCGCTTACAATTTTTTAAGCTCAACGCGGAACCTCCTTTGCCGGCCATTTCCCGGCTAGGTAAGATCTTGACCTCACAGAAAAGCAATGACTTACTGCTTCCATTCTTCCGTGGTCACGCCGACCGCCAGCGTCAAGGCCTTAACCTTTTTTGCCCCGGCAAGTAGGAGCGCGCGGGCCGCGGCGGAAAGGGTATAACCGGTTGTGCGGATATCATCCACCAACAAAACTTCTTTCCCGGCAACGGCCGGACAGTCTGCCACCAAAAAGGCACCTTCCACGTTTTCCTTCCGCTCCCGGCGGCCAAGCTTACTCTGACTGACCGTCGGTTTGACCCGCTGCAGCACATCACTGCGGAGTGGGCGGCGGAGAAATGCCGCCAGCGGCTCTGCCATTAATTCGGCCTGGTTGTAACCGCGAACGGCCAGTTTTTCCGGATGGAGAGGGACCGGAACAATGACTTCGCTCCTTTCCACGCGGGTTTCGTTTTCAGCCCAGACCGCCAGGATGGTCCCGAGTCCCCTGGCCAAATCGGGCCGGAAATTATACTTCGCGGTCAGCAATAGCTCGCGCAAATAACCGTCATACACCGCCACCGCCATCGCTTGTTCATAATAACGGGGCTCCCTTTGGCATTCGGGGCAAAGGTTCCCTTTCCCTCCCCTTAGCGGCCGGTCGCAACGGGAACAGACCGGCTTGGCAACGAAAGGAATCCGGTCAAGACAACGGGGACAAAAAGCCAGTGGATAAAGGGAGTCAAAGTTTTCCCCGCAGGCGACGCAATGGTGCGGTGGCGGATAGATTGCCTGGGCAAGCCACCCGAAAAACCTTGACAAATAAACCCCTTATTTTACATCGGCTTTTTTCTTTTTTTCTTGATAGAAGGGCGCAGAATTTACGTAATCTTTCCTTTCCCGCCGCGGGCTTTCGCCCCCTCCTCATTCATCCGCCGGATCTCACGACAGGCCGCTTTCATCGTTTTGCTGATCCTTTCCGCGACAAAATAAACATCGCCTCCGGGATCGGAAGCCTGGCGCCCCACCCGGCCTGCAATTTGGATCAAAGTCTCCCGGGAGAAGATCCGCTCCTCGTCGGCATAGAGAATCATCAGATCCAACCGGTCAAAATTGAGGCCCCGCTCCAAAAGGGTGGTGGTTACCAAAAGCCTAAGCTTCCCGGCGGCAAAACCCAGCACTTTCTCTTCCCGGCCGGGATCCCGGGCATGGATCCAGTCCAGCCGGCCGGCATAAGCAGGCAACTCCCGTTTCAACCGGCGGGTAAAAGCTTCCACCATGGCCACCGTCGGCAGGAAGAGCAAACCTTTCCGGCCTTTTTCTTCCAGGGAGAAAAGGAAATCTTTAACCACCGGCGGAACAAATTCCATCTGCTTGCCGGGAAGGGCGGCGCGCACCAGGCGGGGAACAGGGAGAGGTTGTCCGTGATAACGGAGGGGAATCTTGGTCACGCTGATCTTTCCTTGCTGCGCCAGGCGGCGCCAGGAAGCATCGGGAGTCGCGGTCATATAAATTTTCTTTCCCATGGGGAGGAGGACCCGATCCAGGGCCGCATTGAGCATCGGGTTGCCGTATAAGGGGAAAGCATCGGCCTCGTCGACAATGGCCAGATCAAAGAAGGGGGTAAAGCGGAGTAATTGGTGGGTGGTGGCCACGACCAGCCCGGCGCCGGGAGCCTCTTCCTTATGGCCGCCATAGAGGAGGGTAAACGGAAGACCGGGAAAACAAGTTTTCACGCGTTCGCCCAGTTCCCGGACGATCTCCCGGCGCGGCACCGCCAGGATCACCCGTTTGCCTTCGGCCAAAGCTTCCCGGATCACGGGAAAAACCACTTCGGTTTTGCCCGCTCCACAGACCGCCCAGACCAACAGGGTACGGGTCCCGGGTTGCCGCCAAAAAGCCAGGACTTCCGCCATCGCCCGTTCCTGCCAAAGGGTCATGGCCGGAAGGACAAGAGAGGGTCCCGCACCGGCCGGTTTGGCCGGCGGTTCCCTGCCCGGCCAGCGGTAAAGAGGGGTTCCGTCGGTAAGGATTCCCAATTCCCGGCAGGAAGGGCAGACCCGGCAAGGATAGGGAGAAAAGGCCGGTTGTTCCAGGAAGATCCGTTCCCGCTCACCGCAGCGGCGGCAATAAAAACGGTTCCAGCGGTCCAGGCCGACCGCGGCGACCCGTTCCACCTCGCCCGTAAAGATCAATTCCTCCAGGACCAGGCTTAATTGGTAATTGGTTGTCTTCGCCCCGGCCCGGGCCAAAACCCGCTGCAATTCAGTGAGGGTCAAAGCGCGCCCGGGAAGCAGCCTTTCAATAAAGGGGCAGAGCGAGAGGCCAAAGTCCAATTGGGTGCTGGTGGCGGCCACCGGCAGGTCAAACCCGAAGTCGCCCGCCGTCAACTCCAGCCAACCCCCTTCCGCCTTAACGCCAAAGCGCCGGGTGGTTTCCGCCAACACTTTCCTAAGGCGTTTCAGCACCCCGGAACTCCCGCCGGTTGACCGGCGTAGAACGGCTTTTTCGTCAAGCTTCTTCCCGGGGTTGCCCTGCAGCATGGCCTGAAGCTCCTCCTCCAGCTGCTCCTCCAGCCGCTCTGCCAACCATAAAGGAAAAGGCCGGTTCCAAGCCCAGACCTGCTCCCAGCCATTTCTCGCCGCCCACGCTCGAAGATAAGCGGGGTCGAAGGTAAGATGCGCTGTCCAGACCGGTCCTTTTTGGCAAACCACCGGATAGTAGAGGGTGGGCAACAAAAGGATCCTCCTCCGCCGGCGCCGGCCGGTTTAATTTTTTTACCGCTCGCGGCTTGTCTTCAATCATTTCTTCCGGACTCTGCTTCGGCGCCTTCTTCTCCCCCGCCGGCAAGCAAGGGAGTCAGCCAAGAATAACGGTTTTCAATCCTGTTATTCCGGACCGCGATGGCGAGGGCTTTTTTCGTCCCGACCAGCACCACCATTTTTTTGGCCCGGGTAATCCCGGTGTATAATAAATTCCGTTGCAACAAGAGATAATGTTGGGTCGTGACCGGCATAATCACCACCGGATATTCACTGCCCTGACTTTTGTGCACCGAGATGGCATAGGCTAAGACCAGTTCGTCCAGTTCCTCATAGGTGTAGGTAAGCTGCCGTTCCTCGTCCTCGTCGGCAAATGCCACCGTCATTTGTTGTTCTTCCGGATCGATCCGGACAATCTTGCCCAGATCCCCGTTGAAAACCATCTTAACATAGTTATTCCGGATCTGCATCACCTTATCCCGCGGACGGAAGACCCGTTCCCCATAGCGGATCTCCGGGCCGTTGTCGCTCCGCGGGTTTAAAGCCTCTTGCAGGAGGAGATTGAGGTTGTCCACTCCGGTGAGGGTTTTGCGCATCGGGGAAAGGACTTGGATCTCTTCCACCGGATCGCATTTTAAGTAACGGGGCAGGCGCACCGTGACAAGACGGATAATTTCATCCACAATTTGCTGCGGTTCGGGAGCATTGATAAAGAAAAAATCCGCCGCCCCGGTCAGTTCCGGCATGCGTCCCTCATTAATCCGGTGGGCATTAGTCACAATCTTGCTGGTTTGCGCCTGACGGAAGATGGTCTGGAGGCGAACCAGGGGAATGGCTTCCGAGTTAATTAAATCCCGTAAAACCGAGCCGGGGCCCACCGAAGGCAATTGGTCCTGATCCCCAACCAAAACCAGGCGTGTTCCCTGGTTAATCGCCTTTAACAGTTGATAAAACAAGGGAAGATCCAGCATGGAGACTTCATCAATTATTACGATATCGGCTTCCAGGGGGTGTTCCTCGTTCCGTCCGTAATTGAGGCCGCTCCCAGGGGTATAGCCGAACTCCAACAAACGGTGGATGGTCTTCGCCTCTTCGCCGGTGGCTTCCTTCAGTCTCTTCGCCGCCCGGCCGGTCGGCGCGGCCAGCAGCGCCTTTTCCCCCCGTAAACGGCAGAGGCGGATCAGACTCCGGATGGTGGTCGTCTTCCCGGTCCCCGGGCCGCCGGTAATTACAAGCACCCCGACCTGAAAGGCCTTTTCCACCGCTAAACGCTGTTCAAAGGTGAGGGTCTTGAGTTCCTCGTCGGTAAAAAGCAGCGGCCTTTCCACTAACGGTTTTTTGAGAAGGAGCCGGAGTTTGGCGGCAACCCGCCGTTCACACCAGTAAAAGAAAGCCAAGTAAAGCCGGCCTTCTTCCAGATAAAGCTCTTTCTCCCGGATTAAGCCGTCAAGCGCCTGGTCCACAACGCCGGGCGGGGCCGCGAGTTCTTTACTGACCTCCGCCACAAACTCATCCTTAGGCACATAAACATGGCCTTCTTCTGTTTTTTTCCTGAGATAGTACAGGATGCCGGCCCGGACCCGCTCTAACGCGGCCGGATCTTTCCGTCCCAGTAAAACAGCGATCCGGTCGGCGGTTTTAAACCCGACGCCGAAGAGTTCATCAGCCAGCCGGTAAGGGTTTTCCTTAATAATTGCCGCCGCCTGTTCCCCATACTGCCGGTAGATCTTGGTGGCCAAGGCGGGGGTGATCCCCACCCCCCGGAGAAAGACCATCATCCGCCGGATCTGGCGCTGTTCCTCCAGGGCTTTGGTGATCTTTTCCACTTTTTGCCGGCCGATTCCTTCAACCTCCATGAGGCGTTCGGGGGTTTCGTCAATAATCTTCAGCGTTTCCAGGCCGAAGGCTTGCACGATTTTTTTGGCGGTGGCCGGGCCGATCCCTTTAATCAAGCCGGATCCCAGGTAACGTTCGATCCCCTGACGGGTCACCGGCGGCAAAACCTCAAAAGCCTCCACTTTAAACTGCCGGCCATATGTGGGGTGCATTACCCAGTCCCCAAAAAGGCGGAGGTTCTCCCCGCTCCGGACGTTCGGCAGGAAACCGACCACCGTCAGGTTTTCGCCGGCCGTCTGGAAGCGGGCTACCGTATATCCGTTTTCTTCATTGTGGAAAGTAATCCGCTCAATAATGCCTTCCAGATCCGTCATAGTTTTCCTCTCCTTCTCCCCATTCCCTCCACGGCCGGCGGGCAATGAGTTGCCGGGCCAAAGCCCCGGTCAGCCAGCCGGAAGGAAGGGCTAAGAGCAGAGCCCATGGCAGCAAATAAAGCAGGCCGGTGCCGGGGACCAGCAGATACAAGGTGAAAAGCTGCCCGCAGTTATGGGCGACCGCCCCAATGATGCTGACCCCGTTGATACTGAAAACCCGGGGGAACCGCCGCCAGAAAAAACCCATGACCAACAAGGCCGCGATACTCCCGCCGATACTCAAGGCAAAGGAAACCGAGAACAAGGTCCCGGTCAGCAAGGCCGCCAGGATAATCCGCCCGGCGGTGACCAGCCATAACAGGCGGGGACTTTCGGTCACCAACAGGACAAGGGTGACCACGTTCGCCAGCCCGATTTTCGCCCCCGGAATCGGCACCACCAAACCCAGCGGCAGCAAAAAAGTCTCGAGCAAGCTCAGGGTAACCCCCAGGGCCATATAGGCGCTGATCTTCGTGATGGTGCGAATCTGCTCCCGATTCGACTGTTCCCTCTTTTTCATCCGTTTCCCGTTCTTATCTTTTCGTCCCTTTCTTAACTGTAATAGGCCAGACTTTCCAACTGCAGGGTAAAATCGGCATGGTGGACCCGGACCCCGGCCGGGATCTTCAGTTTAACCGGGGCAAAATTGAGAAAAGCCTTGACCCCGCTGGCCACACAGGTGTCGAAGACCTCCTGCGCCGCCCCGGCGGGCACCGTCAGGATCATAATGGTCAACTGGAATTGGGTAATCACTTCCGGCAACTGCCCCACCGGATAAATCTTCACCCCGGCAATTTCCCCTCCAATCTTCTGCTCGTCCTGGTCAAAAGCGGCCTTGATGACCAATCCTTCCCGGCTTAAAATTTCTTTTTGCCGGCCGGCCCCATAACGGAGAAAAGCCTCTCCCAGGTTGCCGACGCCCACCAGGCCGACGTTGACCACCCGGTCCAGATTAAGAATCCGGCTGAGTTCCGCCCGTAAGGTGCTAATTTCATAGCCCACACCCTGTTTGCCAAAGACGCCGAAGTAACTGAGGTCTTTCCTGATTTGTCCCGGGGTGATTCCCGTCCTTTCGCCCAGTTCATAGGAGGAGATGATGGGCGTCTGCTCGGGGTCGATTTCCGCCAAGACCCGTAAGTATAACGGTAAACGGTTGATGACCACATCCGGAACTTTTCTTTTGCGCATCTGGGCTTTCCCCCTTGTCCAAATATAAACCCCCTTCGACGTATAAGGGGGACATTCCTTCTCCATGGCCTTATCCCGCTTTTTCCCCGGTCGCCGGCTCGCGGAACACCGGCGGCGAAAACCTTTGTCTAAACCGTCAAACCCTGGCATATATTTCTACAATGACGGATCATTGACCAAGACAGATGGACAGGGGGCCGGAGCAAAGATGAACTCGCTGCCGAAAAAATGGATGACACCCGAAAGATTCCGCTTTCTTTTGGTAATTGGCCTTGCTTTCTTCACTTTTTTCCTCACCATCGGGGTGGGTCTGGTGGAACTCGATCCCCAACCGGGTTTAGCTTTCCCCCTTGTTTATTTGAAACGCCTTTACCACCTGGATTCTCAGGTCGGCCGGAATTTCTTCGCGCAAGTGATTCCCGGTTTTAAACGCTACCGCTTCGAGGATGATCCCGACCCCATTCTTGACGCCAAAAGGGCCGATCTGCTCCTTCGTTTTCTAATCAACATCCGGAGCCCATCCCCCCGGGAATTGTTCAAAGCCCAATTTCCCCTGCTGGCGCAGGCGAACCTGACGCCAAATTATGCTCTCCAGAAGGCAGCGGCCAGAACAACACCGCAGCCAATTGCGCCCCGGCCCGCCCCGCGGCCGCCGGTCCGCCCCGGGCCTGTCAGCGACCCGCTCCCCGCCCCCCGGACGGAACCGCCCCGGGTTTTAATCTACCATACCCATACCTCCGAATCCTACGTGCCCGTCAGCGGGAACACCCATTTACACAACGGCCGCGGTGATATTGTGCGGGCCGGGGAAACTCTTGCGGCGCTCTTGAACCAAAAATACGGGATCAAAACGTTGCATTGCGATACCATCCACGATTTTTACCCCTTCCGGGACGCTTACAAACGCTCGGAAGAAACGGTCAAAGCTCTCCTTCAGGAACATCCCGGACTTGAAGTCTTGCTGGATCTCCACCGGGATGCCACGCCGGGGCTGAACCATAAGGTTGCCATCAAAGGAAAAACCGCCGCCAAGATTATTCTCGTCGTCGGTTCCGATCGGTTGGGGCTGCCCCATCCGGAATGGGAAAAGAATTATCAATTTGCCAACAGCTTGTTGGCAGTGATGGATGAACTATACCCCAATTTGGCCCATGGGATCATTTTAGCCGAAGCCCGCTATAATCAGCATCTCCATCCCCGGTCGGTCATCGTCGAGTTCGGGGATGACCAATCCACCTGGGAAGAAATATCCTATTCCTTGGAACTCTTCGCCGAAGTCCTTGCCACCTACTTCAGTCAGACCAGCTACTCCATGTAGTAAATCTTTCGCTGGTTACTTAAGTCTTCGCTGGAGCCGAATGGTCCTTTCCGGATGACTAAAATCAACCGCCGGTGGCCCGCTCCACCACCCGAAGCACGCGGGGTTCAAAACGGGAAGTCTTGGCTAAATGCCGGTCGTAAAAGTGGAGACCCACGTAGGTCAAAGCCAGCGCGAGGCCAGCGCCGATCAACCCGCCGAGCTCCGTCCGGGCTGCACCGAAGAGAGCGGCGCCCGCCTTGGCGCCGGCCAAATACCCCAAAAGGAAAAGGAGTAAGGGGAGGGCGTAAGCCAACAGGCTTGCCCGCAGCAGGGAAGTGCCCGGGAGGGCCACCACCACCCGGTCACCTTTCCGCAAATCCAGTTGGTTCCTGGGAAGAACAATTTCCTCTTCCCCCGGGCCCTTTCCCAAAACAAAGCAGGCCCCGCAATGCCGGCAGGCCGCATGGCGCACATACCGCAAACGGACCTGCCCGGCGTCGACCTCAACAACCCAGGCTTCTTTCTCCATGCTCTCCCCTCTTTATTCTTTATCATTTTTGCCCAATAAACCCTTTCTCACACCGGCCGCGGTCTACAGCGGCCTCTTGCTGATTTGTCAACGGACACCCCAATCATTAAACGCTTGGTACGGGAAAAAGTTTCTCCCGTGTTTTGGCGGCGGGCGGAACGCTTTTCCGTTCATCAACCGGCTTCAAATCATCCCGTCTTAATTGCCGTCCCATCTCACCAAGACCCGGCGGCGGCGTGGTCCGTCAAATTCGCATAAATATACACCCTGCCACGTCCCCAGGCGCAACCGTCCGTCTTCCACGGGAAGGTGGAGGGAGGAACCGATCAAGGCCGCTTTGAGGTGCGCAGCCGAATTCCCTTCCCGGTGGGCCCGGTTTAACGAGTGGGGAAAGATTTGCTCCATGGCCATTTTCAGGTCGTAGAGGACATCGGGATCGGCATTCTCATTAATCATCAGCCCGGCGGTGGTGTGGGGGATAAAAACCGTGCCCACCCCTTCTTTGATCCCGGTCTTTTCAAGATCCGCCGCCAGATCTCCGGTAATCTCCAAAAAGTCCGTCGCCGCGCGGGTGTTAAAGACAAGCTCCCGCCAGATCTTAATCACCTCCCTGTTCCGGTCTGAATTTCTCCTTGTTTCTCCCTTCCCCGGGCGGGCAGTGTCCAGCCGGACTCCGATTCTCCTTCCCGTTCCCGGGCGGCGCTTTGCATGAGCACTAACCGCCGGAAGCAGAGAAAGCCCACACCCAGCCCCGTCAGTAAAATCACGAGCCCGAAGAGGAGCGTAGCCCGGGAAAGAAAGACCGAAGCCAATCCGGAAAGCAAACTTAAACCATAAAGCAAAAGTACGGTTTTACGCGTCCCCAGTCCGGAGGTAAGCAATAAATAATGGATATGATAAAGGTCCCGGTGCATGATGCGTTTACCGCTCCGCCAGCGCCGCCAGACGGCCCAGATTGTATCCAAAAAGGGAATCCCCATCGCAAACACGGGAATGGCCAGCGCCAGGACGGTCGGCAACTTCAAAGCCCCCATCACCGAAATGACTCCCAGCAGGTACCCCAAAAAATAGGCGCCGGAATTGCCCATAAAAACCCGGGCCGGATAAAAGTTGTAAGGGAGAAAACCAAGTAAAACTCCGATTAAGATTGCACAGAGAAAGGCCGCTGCCGATTGTCCAAGACCAATCCCGATGATGAGAAGACTCACCCCGGCAATGGCGGAGACACCGGCGGCCAAACCGTCCAACCCGTCAATCAAGTTAATCACATTAATCGTCAAGACCAGCCAGATTATGGTCAGGGGATACCCCAGCCACCCCAAGGCCACCATTTCCCCGAAGGGATTGGTCAGATAAACGATGCGTACCCCGTTAACAGTAACAAAGGCCGCCACCAGGATCTGGACGAACAGTTTCCGTCCGGCCGGTAAATCATATTTATCATCAACAAGCCCCAAAAGGAGGATGGCCCCGCCCCCGCCCAGGATTGTCCCCAAGTAGGGAAAGGAAAGCCCGCCGGTAAAGAGCAACGTCAGCGTAAAAGCGGTAAAGATGGCTAAACCGCCGGTATACGGGCGAGGGGTTTCATGGATCCGTTCTTCCCTGGGTAAATCCAGCAACCCCCAGGCGTTCCCTTTCTTCGTCCAAAAGGCCGTCAGCAAAAAAGCCAGGATGAAACCGAGACCGGTCACCAAAGCGAGATCCCAGCCGAAAACCGTCCAGCGCAAGGCCTTACCCCCTCTTCAGCCCGGTTGCCTCCGGCCGGCATCATTTGGTCCCGAACAACCGGTCGCCCGCATCCCCGAGGCCGGGTACGATATAACCATGTTCGTTCAAACGTTCATCAATGGCCGCGACAAAGATATCCACCTCGGGATGGTCCTGCTGGACCCGGCGGACGCCTTCCGGCGCGGCAATCAAACAGACCAGTTTGATTCCTTTGGCACCCCGTTTTTTCAGGAAATCAATGGCCGCCGAGGCCGAACCGCCGGTGGCCAGCATCGGGTCGACCAAAATCATATCCCGCTCCTGAATATCCGCGGGTAATTTGCAATAATACTCCACCGGCTGTAAGGTCTTGGGATCCCGGTACAAGCCGATATGCCCCATTTTGGCCGCAGGAATCAGCTTCATAATTCCGTCGGCCATGACCAAACCGGCCCGGAGGATGGGAACCACCGCGATTTTCTTGCCGGAAATGACTTTGGCCTTGGCGGTGGCAATTGGGGTCTGGATCTCCACCTCCTCCAAGGGGAAATCCCTTGTCACCTCGTAAGCCATCAAGGTGGCAATCTCCTCCACCAACTCGCGAAATTCTTTCGGGCCGGTGCCCACATCCCGGATGATGCTTAATTTATGTTGAATCAACGGATGATCAATCAAATGGACAGACCCCATCGGTAAAATTCCTCCTTTTCATTCCTCAAGCTTCATTATTTTCTCGACCCGCTGCCGATGCCGGCCGCCGGCAAACTCTCCCTTTAAGTAGGCATCGACAATGGCAAGGGCCAGCCCCGGACCAACCACCCGGGCGCCCATGGTCAGAACATTACTGTCATTATGGGCCCGGGCCATTTGCGCCGAAAAGACATCGTGACAAAGGGCCGCCCGGATCCCTTTGATCTTATTGGCGGAAATGCAGACGCCGATTCCGGTCCCACATATAAGAATCCCCTGATCAAACTGGCCGCTGGCCACCGCTCTCGCCACCAGGGCCGCTTGATCAGGGTAATCCACCGCTTCGGTGGAGAAAACGCCAAAATCCTTAAATTCATAACCCTTTTCCCGTAAATATTTGGCAATCTCCTCTTTTAAAGAAAATCCGGCATGGTCCGCGCCCAAGGCAATCCTCATCTTACTCCCTCCTTTCTGCTGGCTTCTGCCCTTTTCTCCCGGGTTCGTATTCATTTTTTCTTCCCCATTTATTTCTGGCTTTTTTCCCGAATTTCCGCCCGTATCAACTCCCGCGTTTTCTTCCGCCGCCAAAAGCTGGATTAAAGTCCTTAAATCTTTATCCAGGGCGGCCGCACAACGCCGGTAAACCTCCACCGGTTGTCCGAAGGGATCGGGCAAATCGTCCTCGGGGCCGCCGGCTCCGTTCCTTTCCCGCAGAAACTCCCGGAGCACGAAGACCCGGTCTTTCAAGGACGGATCAACCTTGAGTAACTGGTTTTTCTGGGCATGGGTCATGGTCAAAATTAGATCGGCCGCGGCCAGCTCTTCCTGATCAAGTTCCCGCGCCAAATGGGTCGAAAGATCCACTCCGTAACCCCGCATGACCTCCACCGCTTCCGGCGAGGCCGGCGCCCCGGGACAAGCATAAAGCCCGGCCGAAGAGATCTTAATCTTGCCCAATTCATCGCTGCGTTCCTTTAAAAGCTGACGCATTAAAGCCGCCGCCATTGGGCTGCGGCAGGTATTCCCCGTACAAACAAAGAGTATATTCCGAACCATCGTTCCTTTCTGTCCGCTCCTCTCCTTAACTGCCCGCCCCGGGTTCGATCTTGACCAGGCGGGCGGTGATCACGCCAAAACTGGCCGTTACCTGAATACGTAAGGGATAAACGGGGCCTGCTTGGGAAAACCAGACTGTCACCCCGGATACCGGATCATGCACGACTTCTGCCCACTGGTAACTGTCGAGAACCCGGATCCGCTCTTTTCCCCGGTGTTCATAGGTAACCGCTTCCGGTCCTTTGTAGGTTAAAAAATAAACCTGGTTTCGCCCTTCCCGCCAGGGACGGTTGCGCAAAAAATAGATGAGGGAGAGGCTTTCTAACAAAGGTTGCTTGGCTTCATAGGTTGTAAGCTGGGGCGGCGTCCCGGGAACCGTCACCCGTTTTTCCACCACTTCCGGGCCAAAAATATACTCCTCTTCCCTGGACCGGTCCTTGTCTTGAACCGCCTTTTTCAGATAAACCGGGGTTAAGTCATGGACATCCAGGTACAAAAGATTCTCTTCTTCATAACTGAAAAAAAGGGCATAAGCGGTATAACTCCGCAAACTCATCTCAATCTCCAGCACCCGCCGGTCCTCATAGGTATTTTTCCCGCGGATCCGGAGGATCTGTTCCCCAATGGGGAGGCCTTTGGAAAAGACTTGATAATAGAGAGTTTCCCCCACCGGAAACTCCTGGCCTTGGCCGACAGCCGGCCGCAGGCAACCGAAGAATAGGATGAGCAATACGCCAATTCCCCAGGCCCCGCCATGGGTATTTCTCATTATATCTCCTCGACTTTCCCTCCGGCAGCCTTATAAAGACGGTTATAAACCGCCTCTCCCACTCCCGTACGGGGAGGAGCCACCGCATAGATTTCATCAACGCCCACCTGATCACAGAGTCTGAGCAGATGAAACAACCGCTCCGCCCCCTCCGCCGGGTTCGTCCGCCGCCCCAGGGAGAAAAAGGTAACCCCGGCCGGGGAGGGCAATACGCTTTTGTCTTCGTCATAGGCGAGAATCCCGAGTTTCTTACCGTCCTGAAGCGCGCCGTCAATCTTGTCCTTAAGATAACGCTGGACGGAAGGGGGCGCCCCTGCCAAAAGATGGAGCGGGGCTTGTGGCGCATAGTGCCGGTACTTCATCCCGGGCGCCAACGGCCGGCTGCATTTGATCTGATCCGGGGCATCCACGCTCCCCGCCCCCAAAACCGCCTCCAGCATCTCCCGGGTCACCCCGCCGGGGCGGAGAATCCGCGGTCGGGCACTGGTCAGATCCAGTACGGTGGACTCCACCCCTACGCCGGTCGGGCCGGCATCAATAATCATTTCAATTTTACCGTCCAGATCGGTAATGACATGACTGCCCCTGGTCGGACTCGGCCGTCCGGAAAGGTTGGCGCTGGGCGCGGCCACGGGAAGATCCGTTTGGCGTAAAAGTTCCTGGGCCACCGGATGGGAAGGCCAGCGGATGGCTACGGTGGGCAGACCGCCGCTGACTTCCTCCGGGACACTCTCCTTTTTGGGCATGATCATCGTCAGAGGGCCGGGCCAGAAACGCCGGGCCAGAACCAGAGCCGTCGCCGGCACTTCGATCGCCAGTTCATAAAGCTGCTCCTCCCGGTAAATATGGACAATCAAGGGGTTGTCCCCCGGCCGTCCTTTCACGGTAAAAATCCGTTGCACACCGGGGCGGTTATAAATAACGGCTCCGAGACCGTAGACGGTTTCCGTGGGAAAAGCCACTAGCCCCCCCCGGCGTAAAATCGCCGCCGCCCGGGCCAGCGCCGCTTTCTCGGGTGCTTCCGGGTTCACACGGATGATTTCTGTCTTCATTCTTCGGTCACCAGCTTTAGCATTATCCCCCGGTTTCATCCCTGCCGGGAAACTTCTCTACGGAAGAAAAGGATTCCTCTTTTTTATCACGAAAAGATCCACTAAATTCAAGAAGTGAGGTTATATCAAGATGAGAAAGGCCGGCTTTCCCAAACTGCGCCGCTTGCTTTATCCTTTATGGGTAATCGGGGTGGTGTATCTTCTTTATCTTGGCATCCAAACCCTTTTTTTATTTCTCGGCAACTTCCTCTGTTACCTGCTTAAGCTTCGATGGAAATATGAGGAGCTCAATCCGGAATTATTGACCCCCGACTTTTTACTCACTTTCTTCCTGGGCCTTCTCCCTCTCTTTCTCGCCTTCTTCCTGGCGAAGAAGCTTGTTTTCGGCCGGCGCTTCCTGCCCCGTTTTTTTCCCGCCTCCCCGCTGGCCTTGGCGGACTTATGCTTTGGCTTCGGTCTGGGCGGTCTGCTCTTTGCCCTTCTTTTCCTGGCCTTTAACGCGCTGGGTTGGATCCGGGTCACTGCCGGTCCCGCCTTGACCTGGGCCGATCTTTTCTGGCTTGTCCTGACCTTTTTAGCCTCCGCGCTCTTCGAAGAACTCCTTTACCGGGGGCTCCACTTCCCTGTCCTCGCCGTCCACTGGGGATTAGCCCCGGGGATTGCTTTCTCCGCTTTTTTGTTTAGTCTGGCCCATCTATACAATCCCCACCTCAATTTCCTCGGCCTGTTCGGCATTTTGATTGCGGGCGTCCTTTTCGCCCTCTGCACTCTCCTCACCGGCGCCCTTTATCTCCCGGTCGCCCTCCATTTCAGTTGGAACTTTTTCCAGAATCTTTTTGGTTTCCGGGTCAGCGGGTTTGCCTTTCCCTCCCTTTTCCAGCTGGAAGTGACCGGTCCGCCCCTTTGGACCGGGGGGGCCTTTGGCCCGGAAGCAGGCTTGTCCGGCCTGGTCCTGCTTTTGCTGGCCATCGGCGTCACGGTGCTTTACGGACGCCACCGGCGTCCGGCTTGGCTCCGGTTTTTGCTTTTCACCGATCCCCCCGTGAAAAACCGCCCATGAAACGGGTGGTGTTTTGGCCGGAAGAAGGAAACCCCTTTATACCCGGCGCCAACGCACCCCCTGGGGGGTATCCTCCAGGATAATGCCTTTGGCTTTCAAGGTATCCCGGATCGCGTCGGCGGTCTTATAGTCCTTCCGTTTCCTGGCCTCCTGCCGCTTTTCAATCAAAGCATTGATCTCCTCGGTGCTGAGGCCGCTTTCCGCCGGTCTGTCCGCAAACCAGATCCCCAGGAGCCCGCCCAGTTCTTCCAGGAGGGAAAGGGCTTCCCGTAAAACTTTTTCCCCTTCCGCGGTGAGGATAAAGTCTTCGGCCAAGGCCCATTTATTAACCTCCCGCACCAGTTCATAGAGGACCCCCAAGGCCAAGGCGGTATTGAAGTCATCCTCCATGGCGCCGATAAACCGTTCCTTGCAGCCGGCGACCGCCGCCGCCGCTTCCGGACTGACTGCGCCCGCTCCTTCCCGGACCGGGGTGGAAAGGAGATGCCGCCAGTTCTCCCGGGCCGTTTCCAAACGGGCCAGGCCGCTCCCGGCGGCCGTGAGTTCCTCTTCCCCGAAACTCAATGGGTTGCGGTAATGGGTCCCCAGGAGCCAAAAACGGACCACCTTCGGAGTGAAGCGGGCGCAAGCCTCCCGGATCGTCACCACATTCCCCAGGGACTTGGACATTTTATCCCCCCGCATCGTGATAAAGGCCGTATGGAGCCAGTACCGGACGAAGGGTTTGCGGCCGCAATAGGCTTCGGCCTGGGCAATCTCATTTTCATGGTGGGGAAAGACCAGATCCGTCCCGCCGCCGTGGAAATCAAAGCCGTTTTTCAGATACTTCAAAGACATGGCCGAACATTCGATGTGCCAGCCGGGACGCCCTTTCCCCCAGGGGGAATCCCAGGCCGGTTCCCCCGGTTTCGCCGCCTTCCAAAGGGCAAAATCCATGGGGTTCTTTTTCCGCGGGTCGGCCTCGACCCGGGCCCCGCTAAGCATCTCCTCCAGGGGACGGGCGGAGAGCTTCCCGTATTCGGGAAAGGTGTCGACGGCAAAGTAGACATCTCCGTCTACCTGGTAAGCATGGCCCTTCTCCACCAGGCCTTGGACCATCGCAATGATCTCGGGGATATGCTCCGAGACCTTCGGATAATGGTCGGCCGGTTCCACCCCCAAAGCCGCCATATCCTCCAGATAAATACGGGCAAAACGGGCGGAGAGGGCCAAGGGATCCTCCCCGGTTTGGTGGGCGTGGAGGATAATTTTATCATCCACATCGGTAAAGTTCTGGACCAAAGTGACCTCGTACCCCCGAAAGCGCAGGAACCGCCGGATACAATCCCAGACCACCGGAGGACGGGCATTCCCGATGTGGGCGTAATTATAGGGGGTTACCCCGCAGACGTAAATGCCGACCTTACCCGGTTCCCGGGGGACAAACTCCTCCTTCTTTCTGGTCAAGGTGTTATAAACCATAATCGCCATCGCTTACGCCTCCTTTTCCGGCTGTCCCTTTTCCAGTTGGGCCAACCGGCTTTCCAAATCTTCAATCCGTTTCTGCAACTGCTGGCAATAGGCTAACATGGGGTCGGGTAACTTGCCGTGTTCCAAATCGGGCCCCCCCACCCGGACCCCGTCTTGGACCACCACCCGGCCGGGGACGCCCACCACCGTCGAGTTGGGGGGGACCGGACGGATGACCACGGCGCCCGCCCCGATCTTCGCATTATCCCCGACCGTAATCGAGCCCAGGACTTTGGCTCCGGCGGCAATGATCACGTTGTTCCCGATGGTCGGATGGCGCTTGCCCTTCTCTTTCCCCGTCCCCCCCAGGGTCACGCCTTGATAAATGGTGACGTTGTCCCCGATTTCCGTTGTTTCCCCGATCACCACGCCCATTCCGTGGTCGATAAAGAGCCCTTTGCCAATTTTGGCGCCGGGATGAATCTCGATGCCCGTAAAGAAACGGCTGATTTGCGAGATGATCCGCGCCAGTAAATATAACTTATGTCGATAAAACCAGTGGGCAATCCGGTGGGCAATGAGGGCATGCAGCCCGGGATAGCAAAGGATCACCTCCCAAATACTCCGGGCGGCCGGATCCCGTTGAAAGACCGCTCTGATTGCTTCCCGAAGATAGAGAAACACTCTTTTCCCTCCTTCTTCCGACAAAAAAACTCCGTCTCCGGCAGAGACGAAGTTTTCCTTCGCGGTTCCACTCTGATTGGACCGGACGTTTCCGGTCCCCCTCTCAGCTACGCGGTAACGGGCGTACCCGTCAAGGCCTACTTCCGGTTTGGCCTTAAGGCTCCCGGGGGCATTTCCCTTGGCGTTCCGGAGGGAAGCTTCCAGCCGCCGGCTTCCCCTCTCTGGCCTTTCCCGTCCAAGGTACTCTCCCGTTCCTTGCCTTTATGGAGATTGTTGTTGGCCCTGATCATAGGTATGAGGCAAGTTGCTCCTCAAGAACCACCCCGGGTTTCTTTCCCGGATTTGACGACTGGGGGCCACAACACCAAGGGGCGTCCCCCCCGCATCGCCTTGGCCACATTCCCGTAAACCCAGGGGTTATCCTTGTTCAGCGCCGCAATCAGATCTTTTACCTTCTGCCGGTAAGTATACCCGTCAAAGGGACAACTCCGGGCCACCGGCTGATAGGGGAGAAACTTTCGGGCGGCGCTAATCTCGGCCTCCCGGAGATAGACCAGGGGGCGGATGACGGTGATCCCGACCCGGTCCAAATAGGTTTTCGGTTGAAAAGTGCGGATTTGGCCCGAGTAAAGAATACTCATGAGAAAAGTCTCCACCGCATCGTCATGATGGTGGGCCAGGGCCACTTTATTAAAGCCATGGCTGGCTGCAAACCGGTTCAAACGGCCGTTCCGTAAAAAAGAGCAAGTGGCGCAATGGTCGGGCGCGGCCATCACCGCCGGGCCAATGGGGGTGGGCAGGTAATAATGCTCCACGCCCACCCGGGCACAGAATTCCTTCAGGGGCTTGGGGTCCAGCGGAGGATCAAACCCCAAATCCAGTGTAGCAGCGGCAATCTCCCCCCGGAAAACACCGGCCTTGGCCATCAGGCCAAGGGCCCAGACCAGTAAAGCACTGTCCTTGCCCCCGGAAAAGCCGATCAGAATCCGGTCTCCCGGTTCAATGAGGCCAAACTCGAAGTTGGCCCGGAGAATCTTTTGGTTGTAGAGCTTCGGTAAAGAGAGTTTCATTTTTCATGCTCGGCGCATTTGGCACAGTAACCGTAAAACTTAAGTAAATGTCCGACGATGGCAAAATTATGCTGGGTGGAGATCTCCTCCTCCACCTTCTCCAGGAGATGGCTGTTAAATTCGGTGATCTTCCCGCACTTCAAACAGACCAAATGATGATGATGGGCCAGACTTTCCAACTCGTAGCGGCTGTAACCCTCTTCAAAATTTAACTGGTTGATGATTTTTTCACTGCTTAACAGATCCAGGGTCCGGTAGACCGTGGCCATGCCAATCTCCGGGTGGGTCTTCCGGACCATGGCGTAAATATCTTCGGCCGCCAAGTGCTGGTTAGGGTGTTCCAGTAAAATTTTGATCACGGCCTCCCGCTGCGGGGTAAGCCGGTAACCCTTTCTCCGTAAGGATTCACTAATTTCCGTAATTTTCTCACGTAAATTTTTCACCTTAAAAACCAACCCTCATTCATTAATAAACTTCTCGCATACCCACTTAATATTTAAAAATAGATTATCATTTTTCCCTTCTTAAATCAATCATTGAAAAATATAAGTAATCATATTGTAATCAACTCATAATATGATCAGCCCATCCTTGACTGGAAAAGGACAGGAAAAACAGGAGCGAACCCGAATTAGATCTCTTTGTCCTTATGTAATCTGAAAAGGAGGCATTTTCCTTGAAAGCACTAGCTCTTTTCTCCGGCGGCCTCGACAGCTTACTGGCGATCAAATTGATCCAGGAGGCCGGGATCGAAGTGGAAGCCGTTCATTTTATCCAACCCTTCCTCGCCCCTGAAGACGAAGAAAGGTTAACCGCGGAACTCCAGAAGCTCATCGCCCAATTAAACGTCAAACTCCATCTGGTCCGGCTCGGGGAAGATTACCTCCGGATGCTGGAAAACCCGAAACATGGTTATGGGAAAGCGGCCAATCCCTGTCTGGACTGTCATATTTTCTTCCTCCGCAAAGCCGGCGAGTTGATGAATGAATTGGGCGCATCCTTTTTGGTCACCGGCGAAGTCGTCGGGCAGCGGCCCAAATCCCAATACCGGGGGGCCTTCCCGATCATTGACAAAGAAACCGGACTGGCCGGCTTGATCGTCCGCCCCCTCTCCGCCGGACTCCTGCCCCCAACCATTCCCGAAGAAAAAGGCTGGATCTCCCTGCGTCATTGCCCGTCGATCCAGGGCCGGCAGCGCAAAATCCAAATGGAACTGGCCAAAAAGTACGGTTTAACCTACCAGCCGCCGGCCGGGGGCTGTCTCCTCACCAACGTGGAATATGGCCGGAAAGTCCATGATCTCCTGAAAGCCGACGGGCGGTTGACCATTGATCACCTGCGTCTACTCAGGATTGGGCGGCATTTCCGTTTGAGCCCGCAATTTAAAGGGATCACCGGCCGGAACCGCCAGGAAAACCAGGTCTTGTTCGCCCATTTCTTAAAGCACCGCCGGGAGGAAGGACTTTACCTGATGAAGGCTTTGGGCGTCCCCGGCCCCTTGACCGTGGGTTTTGGTCAGCCCGCCGCGGAGGATCTGGAGATCCTCGCCCGATTAACCCTGCGCTACAGTGACCACGCCCCGGAAAGTGCGGCAACCGTCAAGATCCTCGCCAGCGGAAAAGGCCACCGCAAAACCGAACTTTCCCTCATCAAAAGCAAAACCGCGCCCGATCCGGAGGATTACCGGATTGCTTAGGCCCGTTCCGGCCTACTTTTTCCTTCGCCAAACCCTTGCCTTTTGCCGTCTTGATCCGTTATAATTATGGGCAGATATTATTACCTGATACTAATTATCCCGTACGGTATCAAAAAGTGATTCCAAAACAAAGGGGAAATAGGCATGAAAAAAGTGGGCCTTGTCGCCATTGGCAGTTATGTGCCGGAAAATGTACTGACCAATTATGATTTGGAGCAGATGGTGGAGACAACCGACGAGTGGATCTATTCCCGCACCGGAATTAAAGAAAGACGAATCGCGCCGGAGGGGGTCCATGCCTCCGATCTGGCCATCAAAGCGGCCGCCGATTGTCTGGCCCGGACCCCTTACCGGCCCCAGCTTCTCATTGCCTCCACCAGCAGCGCCGAGAAGACCTGTCCAAACCAGGCCAGTATCATCGGGCAGCGTCTTAACCTCACCCAGGTGGCCGCTTTTGACCTGAACGCCGCCTGTTCCGGTTTGGTTTATGCCCTGGCCGTCGCCTGGAGTCTGATGCGGACCGAAGGGTATGACCATGCTTTGGTCACCGCCGGCGAGAAAATTACCCGCTTTGTTGATTATCAGGACCGGGCCACCTGCATCCTTTTCGGTGACGCCGGCGCCGCCCTGCTGCTCAGTACGGCCCAGCCCGAACATGAGTTGCTCGCCGTGGAACTGGGTGCCGACCCCTCCGGCGCCGATCTGGTGGTCATGGGCGGACCCGGCGACCAGTTCTATTTCCGGCAAGACGGCAAGAGTGTCTTTAAGTTCGCCGTGGAAAAAATGGGTGAACTCATCGACCGGCTGAAAGCCCGTTTGGGCGTGGAGGAAAACGAACCCTACTATGTCATCCCCCACCAGGCCAACCGGAGGATTCTGGAAGCAGTCGCCCGGAATAAGGGGATTCCCCCGGAGCGGATGATCTGCAACATCGCCCAATACGGAAATACTTCCTCCGCCTCCATCGGTCTCGCTTTAAAAGAAGCCTGGGAAGAACAGCGTTTTCAAAAGGGCGACCTCCTCTTCCTCATCGGTTTCGGCGGCGGTTTATCCTGGGCGGCGGCCGCCCTCCGCTGGTAACTTTGGGCTTTTTGGGGAAACTTAATGTCTTTTAGAGCCTTCCCTTCGTTTAATTCTTCAATTTTCAACGAAAATCCGAATTAGCCGGCGTCTATTTTCATTCAATGTATCACAACGCTTAAAAATGCCTGAATATCCCTTTAATTGACTGGACAAGAACAGAGAGAACGATTATGATTCATCATAGGTGAAAGCTGACAAGCGCCGTTGATTACTGAAGAATGAAGGTGGAGGCGGATGGACTGATGAAAAAACTCTTACTTGCAAAATTCAAAGAAGCCTTTTTATCTGTATTTCCCATCGTCGTTATTGTTCTTATCCTCAACTTTACCGTAACGCCCATTCCCCCCTATAATATGTTTCTCTTCTTATTTAGCTCCTTTCTTTTAGTGCTCAGCATCACCCTTTTTAACCTTGGTGTCGATATCTCCCTGTTGCCCATGGGTGAACACATCGGCTCCGCTCTGGTTAAAAGTAAGAATTTAAAATTGGTTATCATTCTAACTTTCATCATTGGCGTCTTTATCAGCATAGCCGAACCGGATCTTTTGGTCCTGGCCAGCCAGGTCAACGGGATTCCTGATCCTCTCATCATCTTTGCCGTTTCCATCGGGGTTGGTTTGGCCCTGGTCGCGGCTTTTCTCCGGATCCTCTTCCAGGTCCGGCTTTCCCGGATCCTGACGGTCTGCTATCTATTGGCCTTTATTTTATCGGGTTTAACCGGCCAGGACTTCCTGGCGATTGCTTGGGAAGCGGGGGCAGTCACCACCGGTCCGATTATGGTTCCCTTTATTATGGCCTTGGGTATTGGTCTCGCCGCCGTGCGGGGGGACAAAACCAGTGAAGAAGACAGCTTTGGTTTGGTTGCTTTTTGTTTGTTCGGACCCATTTTGACCATGCTTTTCTTAGGCCTGTTTTTCCAGCCGGCAGGCGGCAGCGTGCTCTCCGTACCCGATCTTTCTTCTTTCCGTCAGATTTTCCGTCTTTATCTGGCAAATTTTCCACTGCACGTTAAACAAGTAGCCGTTGCTTTGCTGCCGATGATCTTGCTTTTTCTCCTTTTTCAACGGGCCGTTCTTCATCTCCGGAAAAAAGCGCTCTTCAAGATCGCGGTCGGTTCGGTCTATACCTATCTGGGGCTTGTGCTTTTTCTGACCTGTGTGAACGTAGGTTTTATACCGTCCGGCTATCAATTGGGCAGCGCGTTAATGAAGAACGCCTCATCCTGGCTGTTAATCTTCGTCGGGGCGGTCACGGGATTTTTCGTCGTTGCAGCTGAACCGGCGGTCTTTTTCTTGAAGGAACAGGTTGAGGAGATTACTGAAGGAGCGATCCCAGCCCGGGCCATGGGTACCGGCCTTTCCACCGGAGTGGGCATCGCCGTGGGCCTATCGATGCTCCGCATCGTGACCGGCATGTCCCTCCTCTATATTGTAATTCCCGGTTATCTCCTTGCTTTAATTTTGGCACGGCTTGTACCTCCCCTCTTTACCGCGATTGCTTTTGATTCGGGCGCCGTTGCCTCTGGACCGTTAGCCGCCACGTACATGCTGCCCTTTGCCATCGGGGCCTGTGAAGCCAGCGGAGGTAACATTTTCACCGCTGCTTTTGGCATTGTCGCCGTAGTAGCCCTCTTCCCGGTACTGACCATTCAATTTTTCGGCCTCGTCTATCGCTTCAAGGCCAAACATATGGAGGAAACGAAGACTATTCCCGCGCTCGAAGAATCAATTATTTCCTATGAGCACAAGGAGAGTTTCTCCAACAAACAGAAATAAAGCATGGAGAAAGGAGGTCTTGAGCATGGAAGAGAAGGTTGTCACCCGGACGGAAGCATTAATTACGATTGTCGATTCCAGTCTGGATCAGCATCTAAAAAGTTTTTACCAACAGAACCAAATCCCCTTGTTGTTACAAACTCACGGTTACGGTTCCGCCGAGTCGGATATCTATGAAGTGCTCGGTTTTGGTAACCCGAAAAAAACCATCATCTTAAGTATCCACAGCACTGCCGTGGCCCGGCGGATCATAAACCAATTACAAAAAGCCATCCCGTTTCACCGGCCGGGAACGGGAATCGCTTTTACCATCTTTTTAAGTGGTATCAGCAGTTCCCTCTGGAAACTTTGTGAACAGACTGGCCAAGCGACAGCCAGTACCGAAAGGGAGGATCCCACCATGGAAGTGAAGGAAGCTTATGATCTGATCGTTACCATTGTCAACCGGGGTCATTCGGATTTGGTGATGACTGCCGCCAAAGCGGCCGGCGCTCCTGGCGGCACCCTCATCCACGGCTTGGGCTTGGGGGCGAAGGACGCCGAAAAGTTCCTGGGGATCACCATCCAGCCGGAGAAGGATGTGATTCTCATTTTGGCTCCCCAGGCCAACAAGACCCGGATTATGGAGGAGATCACCCGCGAAGCCGGCTTGAATACCCAAGGCCGTGGCATCTGCTTCTCGCTGCCGGTCAATGCGGCCCTGGGACTGAAAACCCAGGCCTAACCTGACGGCCCGGTCTACTCGCAAAAAAAGAAGCTATCCTTGGGGATAGCTTCTTTTCCACAGTAACCAACCGGATCTATAAGCCGAGTTCTGTACTGATTGTGCAGGCACAATCAGTGGTAACCATTTATCTTGGACGACAGTTACCTGCCGCCTCCAGCGACCGTACCCGAGGGAAGAACGGGCCATTCTCGCGTCCCGGGGACGCCCCCTCCTATTCGGTCTTGCTCCGAGTGGGGTTTACCAAGCCGGTTGATCACTCAACCGCTGGTGCGCTCTTACCGCACCTTTTCAGCTTTGCCATGGACCAGCATAACCGCTGCCAGTAGGCGTTTCCTTTTCTGTGGCACTTGCCTTAAGGTCACCCTCACTGGACGTTATCCAGCACTCTGCCCTCTGGAGCTCGGACTTTCCTCAGGCGCTCCCTTTCGGTCTGACGCCCGCGGTTACCCGATCCGGTTGGTTCCCGGAAAATTAATTTTATCACAGTTACCCCCAAACGGCAATGGCAAATTTCCCCACACTTTGCCCTGAGCATATCCCGGCGCCAGGCCATAGGTTCTTTATCCGCCTTACCTGGTGGCGGTGTCCCCGGTGAGCTTTGGGGAGGCTTTATTTTTCTGTCCAGGCCGGACGGTAACAGGAATTTCCTTGACAAGAATGGTATAATAATTTAAACTCAACGTTTAAGTATAACATTTATCACCGGTAAAAGGCAGGGACGAAACGTGCAAATTCCGTTCATTTCCTCCCGGAAGCCGGCCGCGCCGCAGCAGGAAGATTTTTTGTTCGGGCTTTCTGACGGGTTTCCCATTGCCTTGGGCTATATTCCGGTCTCCTTTGCCTTCGGTTTGCTGGCCGTCAAGGGCGGACTTCCGGTCTGGGTGGCCACCCTGATTTCCCTCACCAATTTAACTTCCGCCGGCCAGTTCGCCGGCACCAACCTGATCCTGGCCGGGGCTTCCCTGGTGGAGATTACCTTTACCACCCTCATCATTAATCTCCGTTATTTACTGATGTCCCTCTCCTTGTCCCAAAAGTTGGCGCCCGGCCTTACCCTCAAAGAGCGTAGTCTCATGGCCTTCGGGATCACCGATGAAACCTTCGCCGTTGCTTCCGTGGAGCGGGCGGAGATTTCCTTCCCTTACATGCTGGGGCTGATTACCGGCCCCTACCTTGGTTGGGGGACAGGCACCCTCTTGGGCGGCTTGGTCTGCACCCTCCTTCCCGCCAGTCTCCAAAATGCCTTGGGAATTACCTTATATGCCATGTTCATCGCCCTGGTGGTTCCTCCGGCCAAAAAATCCCGGGCTATTTCCTTGATCGTGGCAGTGGCCGTGGGTCTCAGTTCGGCCCTGGCCTGGCTTCCCGGCTTGCGCTTCCTGTCGGAAGGCTGGCGGATCACCATCGCGACCATCCTGGCCTGTCTCTTCGGCGCCGCTTGCTTCCCGCGAAAGGAGGTTGATTAAGCAATGGCCAAAACCCTCCTGGCCGTCGTCCTGATGGCGCTGGTCTCTTACTTGCCCCGGGTTTTACCGGTCGTTTTTTTACGAAAAAAAATTGAATCCCCCTTTTTCCGGTCTTTTCTTTACTACGTACCCTATGCCGTCCTGGGGGCAATGACTTTCCCCGCCATCCTCAAGGCCACCGGGGATACTGCCTCCGCCTTGGCCGGGTTCGCGATTGCGCTGATCCTTGCCTTTTTTGAAAAGGGGTTAATCACCGTTGCCCTCTTTGCCGCGCTGGCCGTCTATCTTTTCCAGTTTTTCCTGGGTTAAACGGAAACGTAATACACCATGTCATACACAAGAAAAAAGGGCTCCCAAGGAGCCCTTTTTTTATCCCCATTTTCCCTTCCCCATATGCCCGGCCAGTTCGGCTTTGATGGCTTGCCGCAACTCAACGGCCGTCTGGGTTGCCCGCTGAAAAAGGGCGACACACGCCGGATCCAGTTCCTCGGCCAGCCCCACCGCCGCCACTTGCTTGACCTCCTCCAGTAAAGCAAGGAGCTGAACATGGCAGTGGTTGGTTTTCCGCGCCCGTTCGATGAGGGCGCTCTCTTCCTCCGGGATTACGTTGAATTTCTCCGCCCCTGCCTTACATTTGGGACAAACGGCGGGGGGATTGTCACCGTCGTGCACATACCCGCAGACACTGCAGCGCCATTTTTTCATTTCTCTTTCTCCTCCTCGTTATTTTGTTGAAAACGGTTATGGCCGGTGAGCCCCCGGTAGATGATATTTCCCGGGCAAGCGCTAACATGACCGCGGCCGCACCGTAAACAAACCCGGTCAAGCTGTTCCGTATTGACTAACGCGGCGGTCAGGAAAGCTTCAAGACCCATCACAAAAGCTTCCTGCATTTCCGGAGGAAGCCGGTTCATGACTGTCGCCAGGCGCTGACGGGATTGGAGACGGGTTTTTTCCAACAGTGCCAACCCGGCGTCGGTTAAAGCCAAGGTGACCTGGCGGCGATCATTTTTCGGATACACCCGGACCACCAGCCCCTTCTTTTCCAAACGGTCAATTAATTTCGTCACCGCCGCGTTACTGATCTGCAAACCGTCGGCCACATCTTTGGTCAAGGGATGCGGGTGATAATAAAGAAAGCGGAGACAACTTTCCTGGACAGGGGTTAAACTGCCCTCCCCTTGGGTTGTCGGTTCATAAATTTCCTTCTCCAAGGTTTGGCGGAAGAGTCTCAAAGTCAAATCCAATAATTCCAGGTCAAACATGGTAACACAACCTTTGTTTAATATGGTTTAATATTATCATATTTAATCATTCCCGTCAATCTTTTTTCTCCGGACCAGGCGATCGGCATGACAGCCAACCAGCAAAAAAGGAGGCGCTGCCTCCTTTTCCTAAAGCCGTCTCCTTCTTCGGCAAAGCAACCGGCGTCTGCGCCGCGGGCGATAGGGACATTCTTCCCAGGGCACCCGTGGTTCGGCATAGACAAAGGAACCGGAATAGTACTGATCCGGCATCGGCGTTCCCGGCACACTTGGATAACGTTCTTTTTCCCGTGGGGGGCAAGGACTGGGGCTCACCACCGGCGGCTCCGGACAAGGAACGGGTCTTTCTTCCCGTGGCGGGCAGGGGAAAGACGGTACGGGCTCAATTACCGGTTCTTCAATCGGCGACCCTACGGAACCGGGGACCGGTACACAGAGGAGCTGGCCCGGCTGGATCAAGTCGGGATCGGTAATTTGCGGATTAAGCCTGAGCAAAGCTTCAACCGGAACACCAAAACGCTGGGCAATGCTGAAAAGCGTATCCCCAGGGGCTACCATATAGGTCAAACCGGTCAGACAAAGGACCTCGCCCGCCACCGGCAAGCAGATGACTTGCCCCGGAAAGATTAAATCGGGGTTGGTGATTTGCGGGTTTACCGCCAGCAAAGCCTCTAAAGTTACCCCGAAACGCCGGGCAATTTGGAACAGGGTATCGCCCTGGACCACGATATAAGTCGCGCCCGGGCAAGAGGGGACCGGCGGCACGGGCGGCGTCATCACCGGCGGGACACAAATCACCTGGCCGGGGAAGATCAAGTCCGGATTGGCAATCTGTGGATTGGCGGCGATTAAAGCTTCCAAAGAAACCCCAAAGCGTTGGGCAATCAAGAACAAGGAATCTCCGGCCATCACTGTATATAACTGTCCTTGAGGACAAAAGGGCGGGGCCGGCGGAGTAAGGTGGTTTTGCCCTTCCATTTCGTCCTGGACAAACATGCTTCTCCCTCCTCAACGCAAAACTTTCTCCTTATGCAGCACCCTGCTTTCTACTGCTTTCCCTGGTCTACCTGAACACAGCAGAAAATCAGCTTTCAATTCAGCATATTCGGAAGGAGACTATTTGTCCCCGGGCGGAAAGTATAAGTCAAGGACCAGCCGGTGTGTTATAATTAAAGAAATCAGCATTTCCGAGGAGGCTCCCTCATGTGCCAATCCCCTCCCCTCCGCTTAACTATCCTCCCCGCCTGGGAAGGCCGGACCGTTGAATCCGTGCTCCGGCAGGAGTTTCATTTGTCCCGCCGCCAGATTGTTGCCCTGAAGAAAAATAACGGTCTCTTCCTGGCGGGAAATCCCGTCCGCGCCAAAACGGTACTGCAAAGCTTTCACCGGGGCGCAGAACTGTTAATCCGGTTTCCCCTTTCCCCCCCGCCCGCCATCAGCGGGGAAAAGCTCGACCTGGCCATCCTCTACGAAGACCCTGATCTCATTGTCGTCAATAAACCGGCCGGCCTCCTCGTACACCCGGTCCGTTATCACCTGACCGGAACCCTGGCCAACGCCTTAATTTACCACTGGCAAAGCAAAGGGGAGCAGGCCGCTGTTCACCCGGTCCACCGCTTAGACCAGACGACTTCGGGCATTCTTTTAATTGCCAAAAGTTCCTGGGTCCATCAACAAATATCCCTCGAACTCCAGCAGGGAGCGGTTAAACGCCACTACCTGGCAATCACCGAGGGGGCTCCCCCCAGGGAAAGCGGCCTGATTAACGCGGCAATTAAAAAGGAAACGACTGGCATTAAACGGGTAATTGCCCCCGACGGGCAACCGGCCCTCACCCGTTACCGGGTCCTGCGCCGGAACAGCCGGGCGGCCCTTCTTCTGGTTAAACTCATTACCGGCCGTACCCATCAAATCCGGGTCCACTTGTCCGCGCTGGCAGCGCCTTTATGGGGCGACCCCCTATACGGCCGGCCCGATTCGGCCTTTCCCCGCCCGGCCTTACATGCCGTAAGTCTTGGTTTTCGTCATCCCCGCGACCGCCGGCTCATTAAGTTAAAGGCGCCGCTCCCCGCCGATTTTATCAAATTGGGGGTTAGCCTTGCTTTATTGCCGGAAAAGTTTGCCACGGGGCTGAAATAGAAATAATTAAGTTACTTTTTGTTTATATCTTCCCTACCCCGTTTTTTAAAGAGGATTTTTTCCGGGAGAAGAAGAAATAATGAGGTTGGGATCTCATCTTGAATCTTAAATTTTAAAGAAAGGAGTTTGTCGATGATCACTACAATCGCCGATACAATTCGCGGTTTAGTCGCGGATATGGTGGAGAAAGCCAATTCCGGTCATCCGGGGATGCCGCTGGGTACCGCGGAGATCGCCAGTGTTCTTTATGCGGAAGCAATGAAGCACGATCCCTCCGACCCCGCCTGGCCGGACCGGGACCGTTTCGTGCTCTCCGCCGGTCACGGTTCCGCCTTGCTCTACAGTCTCCTCCACCTGACCGGTTATCCGTTGCCGATGGAAGAACTGAAACGTTTCCGGCAACTACATTCCAAGACCCCCGGTCATCCCGAATTCTGGGAAGTTCCCGGCATTGAAACCACCACCGGTCCTCTTGGCCAAGGCCTGGCCAATGCGGTAGGAATGGCCCTGGCCGAACGGATGTTGGCCGCCCGTTTCAACCGGCCGGGACATACCATTATTGACCATTATACTTATGTCATCGCCGGTGACGGCTGTTTGATGGAAGGAGTCACCGCCGAAGCCTGTTCCCTCGCGGGCGACCTGCAACTGGGCAAACTGATCGTTTTCTATGATGACAACGGAATTTCCATTGAGGGCTCAACCGATTTGGCCTTCAAGGAAGATGTGGCCCAACGGTTTAAAGCCTACGGCTGGCAAGTCCTTCACATTAACGGGCATAACCCCGATGAAATCCTGAAAGCCATTGAAGACGCCAAAGCCGATACCGTCCACCCAACCCTGATTGTGGCAGAAACGGAAATCGGTCACCGCAGCCCCCTGGCGGGTAATGCCGAAGTCCACGGCGCCCCTCTGGGGAAAGAGAATGTGGCCGCCCTCAAAAAAACCCTCGGCTTACCGGAGGAGGAATTCTATGTCTCCCCCGCCGTCTACGACTTCTTCCGGAAAAAACAGGCCCTCTGGGCGAAACAACGCCAAGATTGGGAAAAACGCTTCGCGTCCTGGTCGGCGGCTTTTCCCGAATTAAAAGCCGAATGGGACCGGGTAATGGCCCGGGAGCTTCCGGCCGATCTGGAAAGTCTCCTGCCGGCTTACGAAACAGGTACCGCCTTTGCCACCCGGGATACCGGGGGGAAAGTACTGAACGCGTTATCGCCAAAGCTCCCCGAGTTGGTTGGCGGCTCGGCCGATCTTTCCCCTTCCACCAAAACCTATGTGTCCGGGGCCGGTGACGTTAGCGGTGGCGACTATACCGGGAAAAACATCCACTTCGGCGTCAGGGAGCATGGAATGGGCTCCATTCTGAACGGGATGTCCCTCCACGGCGGCTTCCGGGTTTATGGTTCAACTTTCTTTGTCTTCTCCGATTATATGCGTCCGGCCATTCGTCTGGCTGCCTTGATGAAACAGCCGGTGATCTACATCTTCACCCATGATTCCTTCTACGTGGGCGAAGATGGTCCCACCCACCAGCCGGTCGAACACATCGAAGCCCTCCGGGTCATCCCCGGTCTCCACACCATCCGTCCGGCTGATGCCAATGAAACCGCCTGGGCGTGGCTGGCCGCCTTACGCCGGACCGACGGGCCGACCGCCATCCTTTTGACCAGGCAAAAGGTACCGACCCTCCCCGGCACCAACCGAGAAGGTTTCCTGCGGGGCGGTTACATCCTTCACGAGCCGGAAGGCGGCGCCGATCTGGTGATCATCGCCACCGGCAGCGAAGTTGCCTTGGCCCTCGCCACCGCGGAAAAACTGGCCGCCATGGGGAAAAAGGCCCGTGTGGTCTCCATGCCCTGCCGGGAAGTCTTCCTGGCCCAGGATCCGGCCTATATCCGCAGCGTACTGGGGCCGGACCTGCCACGGGTGGCCATTGAAGCCGGTGTCGGCAGCGGCTGGTACCAACTGACCGGTCCTTTAGGCTTGGTCATCTCCCTCGACCGGTTTGGCGCCAGCGGTCCCTATAAAGATCTGGAAAAATACTTCGGGTTCACCCCCGAGGCTGTAGCCGACCGGATTAAAACCTTTTTCCGGTGGTAAACTCTTATCTAACAAAGTAAAAAGAACCTGGGTTCCGCGCCCAGGTTCTTTTTACGGCAGAAGGAAGGAGTAAAACATGGCAAAATCGACCAAACAAGCCAGCCTCTCCGCTCTTTTTTTCAGCTTTTTTAAAGTGGGCGCCTTCACCATCGGGGGAGGATACGCCATGCTCCCGGTGATCCAGCGGGAAGTGATCGAGAATCATAACTGGTTGAGCACGGAAGAGTTTGTGGAAATCCTGGCCATCGCCGAAATGACGCCGGGGCCGGTCGCCATCAATACGGCCACCTTCGTCGGTTACCGGACCGCCGGAGTCCCCGGCTCGGTCATGGCCACCTTGGGCGTGGTTCTTCCCTCCTTCTCAATGATCCTTGCCATCGCCGTCTTTTTCCCCCGTTTTGCTTCCCACCCCATCGCCCAACGCATCTTTTACGGAATCCGCCCGGCGGTGGTGGCCCTGATCGCCCATGCCCTTTATAAACTGGGGAAAAAAATATTGGTTGACGGGTTCGGGTGCATCATCGCGCTTGCTGTCTTCCTGGCCCAGCTATGCCTTGGGGTGCCGCCCATCCCCACCCTTCTCCTGGCCGCCGGCGCCGGTTTCCTTTTCACCCAAATAAAAGGGAACGATAGGCAGAGAACTAACAACGCGGAAAAACATGATTCTCCAACCGGGGGTGAGGAAAGATGACAATTTTTGCCCAACTTTTTTTGACCTTCTTTAAGATCGGTGCTTTCACCTTTGGCGGCGGCTACGCGATGCTCCCCTTGATTCAGGCGGAAGTGATCGATACCCATAAATGGTTAACCCTCAACGAGTTTTTAGAAGTGATCGCCATTGCTGAAATGACCCCCGGGCCGGTGGCGATTAACACGGCCACCTTCGTCGGTTACCGGACGGCGGGTTTCTTCGGGTCGGTGGCGGCGACGTTGGGGGTGGTCCTTCCTTCTTTCCTGATCATCCTGCTTATCGCCCGCCTCTTTAGGGGGCTCGACAAATCCACCTGGATGAAAGGGGTTTTCACCGGAATTAAACCGGCAGTCATCGGCCTCATCGGATTGGCCCTCTGGCGCCTGGGCAGTGTAACGCTAACCGACTATAAATCTGTTCTCCTCTTTCTGGGGGCTCTCGGCTTATTAATTAAAAGACGTCTCCATCCGATTCCCGTCCTCATCCTGGCCGGCCTCTGCGGACTGCTCCTCGCCTAAAGAAAAATCCCCTCCGTCCGGGAGGGGAGTCTATAAAAAAGGAGGTGATATTTGAAGAAACGTTCTTGACCAAGGTTTGTTCCCAATC
>DATCJZ010000046.1:0-30629 GCA_036562545.1 Capillibacterium sp.
CCGGTATTCCGGGTAAAGGCCGTAAACGGCATAACCGGCGCCCAAGCCGTTGCTCCGGTCATGCATCACCGTCATCATCTCGGCAATGGTCCGGCCGCTCACCCTTTTCCCCGCTTTACTGAGGAAACCGGCCACCGCACACCCGGACGGAATCCGGATTTTCCCTTCGTACCATTGTTCATATGCCACTGACCGCTCTTCCATTCTTCCACCCCGCAATCGGAACTTACATCTTGAGACAGAGAGTTTGCCACTATCTTACCGCATAACTTACATCATGTAAAGTATAATCCCCTAAGTATACACGTACACATGCTTAACAAGGCCTTTTTAACCGGTTTATTGTCCTTTTGTGTTATTTTTATCGCTTGTAGTGTCACATTTTTGTTGTGTGGTCATATAAATAGGCTGAGCAGCAAAAAAGCGCCGGGAACCGAACACCGTTCCCGGAGCACCAAGCCAAAATTGGTCATCAAGTCTGCCTATAGGTCTCTGATGTGGGGAAAAGATAAGCCAAAAATGGGGAAAGAAGGGACGTTTTATGTGCGGGATTGCCGGTTGGATCGACTGGGATCTGGATTTCACCAGTAAAAACTCGGAATGGAAAAAGATTATGGGACGGATGGCGGCAGTCCAAGCCCACCGGGGTCCCGACGCCGGAGGGGAATGGTTTACCAGCCACGCCTATCTGGTCCACCGCCGGTTAATCGTGATTGACCCGGCCGGCGGCGCCCAACCGATGGTCAAAACGGTCGGCGGCCACTCCTATGTCCTGGTCTATAACGGGGAGTTATATAACACTCAAGAATTACGGGCGGACTTGAAAGCCCGTGGCTACGACTTCCGCGGCCATTCGGACACTGAAGTCCTGCTCACCGCGTATCTGGCCTGGGGGCCGGCGGCCGTTTCCCGGCTGAACGGGATCTTTGCCTTTGCCGTCTGGGATGACCAGCGGCAGGAACTTTTTTTGGCCCGGGACCGGATGGGGGTGAAACCCCTTTTCTATCTAACGCTCCAAAACGGCTTTCTTTTTGCTTCCGAACCAAAAGCCCTCCTTGTCCATCCCCTGGTGCAACCTGAGGTTAAAACCGGCGGCCTGGCCGAACTCCTCCTCCTCGGTCCGGGCCGGACTCCCGGCCACGGGATCTTCGCCGGGATGCACGAACTGAAGCCCGGTTACACACTAACCTACAACCGGGACGGCTTGCAAATGGGACCTTACTGGCAATTGCGTCCGGCCCCCCACCGGGATGATCCGGAGACCACCGCCCTTAAGGTACGGGCTCTTCTTTGTGACACGGTCCGCCGGCAACTGGTTTCCGACGTCCCCCTCTGCACTCTGCTCTCCGGCGGCCTTGACTCCAGCGCCATTACGGCCATCGCCGCCCCGGAACTCCGGAAAACCCAAGGGCGGATCCTCCATACCTACTCGGTGGATTTTACCGGCAACGACCGCTTCTTCCGGCGCAGCAGTTTCCAGCCGGACCTGGACACCCACTGGGTAGCTTATGTCTCCCGTTACCTGAAGACCCGCCATCATTATGTCACCATTGAGCCGGCGGCTTTAATCAGCGGGATCGATCAGGCCTTATTTGCCCGGGACGTCCCGGGCATGGCCGACATTGACCTCTCCCTCCTCCTCTTCTGCCGGGAGATTAAAAAAGAATTCACTGTCGCCGTCTCCGGGGAGTGCGCCGATGAAATATTTGCCGGATATCCCTGGTATTATGAGGAAGATCCCTTGGCCGGGGAGATCTTTCCCTGGCTCCGGCATCTGGAGCTCAGACTCGCCTTGCTTAACCCGGAAATCAAAGACAAACTCCAACCGGAAACCTATTTGCGGGAGCGGTTCCGGGAAGCGGTGGCGGAGACCCCTTTGCTCCCGGACGAATCCCCGCTTGAACAAAGGATGCGCCGGATGTTTTACCTCAACCTGACCCGCTGGATGCCGACCCTCCTGGACCGGAAAGACCGGATGAGCATGGCCACCGGCCTGGAAATCCGGGTGCCCTTCTGCGACCACCGTCTGGTCGAATATGTTTACAACATTCCCTGGGCTTTAAAGAACTATGGCGGACAGCGGAAAGGCATTCTCCGGGCTGCTCTCAAGGAGCTTCTCCCGGAAGACGTCCGCAACCGTCCGAAGAACCCCTATCCCAAAACATTTCACCCGGCCTATTTTCAGGCCAGCCGCCAACTGATCCTCGATCTGCTCAAGCGGCCCGACGCCCCCCTTTTCCGCCTGGTCAGCCGTTCCGCGCTGCGCAAGCTCGCCTCCGACCCGGCAGAACTAAACAAACCCTGGTTCGGACAGCTGATGGGCCTCCCGCAACTCTTCATTTATCTGGTGCAGATAAATATGTGGCTGGAAAAGTATCATGTTAAATTAAGCATCTAACAAAGCGGGCAGCCTTTCTCTCCACAAGACGTTTACCTCGTGAAACCAATTCCGGACACCGGCCGGAAAGCCGGCCAAACAAAAGCGGCGTTGTCCGCCGGGATTCACAGCAACGCCGCTTTCTCTTCCAAAAGCTAATTATTTTCTTTTGCCAAGTTGTTTTGTTTCTTTTGCCGAGCTGTTTTGGCCGCCATTGGTTGTTTTCCCGCGCCCGGTCTTCCCTTCAGCCCAAAAGGTCAAGAAAATACCGGTGCAGCCGCAGGTCGGCAGTTAATTCCGGATGGAAGGCCGAGGCCAAAAATCTACCCTGCCGGGCGAGGACAATCTTCCCATCCAAAGACGCCAGCACTTCCACCTGCGGGCCGGGCTTAACCAGATAAGGCGCCCGGATAAATACCGCCGGAAAGGGAGGCTCCCCCAAAACCGGGATCGGCAGATCGGTTTCGAAACTATCAATCTGCCGGCCAAAGGCATTTCTGACCACTTCGCATTCGATAAGCCCAAGCCTTGGTTCGCCCGCGCCGGTCCCTGCCCCTGCCAGCAAGATCATCCCGGTGCAGGTGCCAAAGATCCCCATCCCCGCTTGTGCCCGTTGGCGGATGGGCTCCCATAACCCGAACCGGTTCAGCAATTTACCCACCGTCGTGCTTTCGCCGCCGGGGATCACCAAACCGTCAAGTTCCATGAGGTCCTGCTCCCTTTTCACGGTGCGCACGTCCGCTCCGCAAGCCGTGAACGCCCGTACATGTTCCCGCACCGCCCCTTGTAAGGCCAAAACGCCGACTTTGAGCCTTTTCTTCTTCATCCCTTTTACTCCTTACTTTTTTCCTTTTCCCTCTGTTACCAGCCGCGGCCGGCCATCCGCTCCCCACTCGTGAGGCCGGCGACCGCCACCCCGCGCATGGCTCCCCCTAAACCCCGGGAAAGCTTAGCTAATAGTTCAGGATCATTAAATCCGGCGGTGGCGTCGACAATTGCTCTGGCGCGGGCAGCCGGATTTTCCGATTTAAAGATCCCGGAACCGACAAAGACGCCATCACAACCAAGCTGCATCATGAGTGCCGCGTCGGCGGGAGTGGCCACCCCGCCGGCGGCAAAATTGACTACGGGTAACCGGCCCAGCTTTTTCGTTTCCAGAACCAACGCCACCGGGACCCGCATTTCGGCGGCTAAATTCTTTATTTCTTCGTCCGTCGCTCCTTGCAGGGCTTCAATTTCGGCGCTGACCGTCCGGACGTGCTTCACCGCTTCCACAATATCACCGGTCCCGGCTTCCCCCTTGGTCCGGATCATCGCCGCCCCTTCGTTAATCCGGCGCAAAGCCTCGCCCAGGTTCCGCGCCCCGCAGACAAAAGGGACCTTAAATCGGGTTTTGTCAATATGGTACCGGTCGTCCGCCGGGGTCAGCACTTCGCTTTCGTCAATAAAATCAACCCCCAAAGCCTCCAGGATTTGGGCTTCGACAAAATGGCCAATCCGTACTTTGGCCATCACCGGAATGGTCACCGCCTCCATGATCCGGCAAATAATCTCCGGGTCGGACATGCGGGCCACCCCGCCCTCCGCCCGGATGTCGGCGGGGACTCTTTCCAGCGCCATTACGGCCACCGCCCCCGCCTCCTCGGCAATTTTGGCCTGCTCCGGCGTAGTCACATCCATAATCACTCCGCCTTTCAGCATCTCGGCCAGTCCCCTTTGTAAAGTTACCGTCCCCTTTTGCATCATGATTTGCTCTCCTCCATTTCAAATCAGGGTTCCCATGAGGGCAACCTGCCTGCCCCAAATTCTCACGGTTATGGTGTTTCTATTTTACCAAAAGAGCAACTGCTTGTTAAATTTATTCTTGTTAAATTTTACATTACATAGCAAACCGGACACCTTAATCTGCTTTTCACCTTTTATTGATACGTACATGTCACTATTTTCGCGTTTTCCGTCATTTTTGGGACGGGACTTCCCTAAAGACCGTCGGCCTTAAATAAAGGCAAGATCCGGGAAAGATAAAGCACAAAAAATAAGAAAAAGCGGAGAAAGGCTTCTTTTCTCCGCTTTTTTCGGAAACAACCGGTTTGATAGCCCCCCGGTCACCCGGTTTTGTCTTTGCGTCGTCAAGCAGGAATAGGGAACCGCTGGTTTACCGGCTCTTTTTTCCAACTACCGTAAAAGGGCGCATCATCTCGTAATCCTCATGCTCCAAGAGGTGGCAATGCCAGGGATACTGCCCGGTATAAGGCCCGAATTGGACAATAATCCGCGTCACCTCCCCCGGCGTGCTCCGGACTGTATCTTTCCAGCCCTGTTCATTGGGGTCCGGCTGTTCCGGCGGGCCGGTAAAGACAAGCTCGCCGTTGCGGGTAAAATGACCGGTGTCAAAGGGCTGCCGGTTCAAAATTTGAAACTGAACCTGGTGGAGATGGATGGGGTGGACGACAAAACCGGGGTTGATCAAATTCCAGATCTCCACCTCCCCCCGGCGGGGTTCTTCCGTCACCGGATCATGCCACCCTTTCCCGTCCAGCAGGAAAAGCAAGCGTCCAAACTGATCCCGGATCGCGGCCAAGCTCAGATTCCGCCGGACCTTGGCCGAAGCCGGGTCCAGCCGTGGCACCCCGGCCAGCTGGCACGGGAGAGCTCCGGTCCTCCTCCTTAAGGGGTAAGACCACCCGGATCTCCATAATCTGGCCGGTGGTCTCCGGATCAACGGGCGTACCGTTGGGGAAAGGACTGGGGGCATCATTCCGCAAAAGGAAGCTTTTTCCGTTCAGATAAGCAAAATCCACAAGCAAATCGGCGGGGATAGGTAACGGGTCCACAAATTTTTTCAGCGTTACCATCATTTCACCCCCTTTTCTTTGCTCCTTGCTTCAGCATATGGGGAAAAGCAGGAAAAAGTTTCTTTTGGTCATGTTCCGAAGGGATTTTCTTTCCCGCCTTATACCGCACCAAGGGGGCGCTTGATGATGGGACGCTGCCCACCTTTGATTACCGCATTAATTTGTTTGCTCAATTACCATGGGAAAACGGCAACCGCCCAACTCTTTCAGGCGAAGAGCACCAAACTCAAGGCCATGACGAACATGCCGGCAATCAAGCCATAGATGGCGATATGGTGGTTGCCGTATTTTTCCGCCGTCGGCAAGAGTTCATCCAAGGAAATATACACCATAATCCCGGCCACCCCGGCAAAAATGACCCCAAACATGGTCGGGGTAAAAAACCGGAGGAGTAAAAAGTAGCCGATCACTGCGCCCAAAGGTTCGGAAAATCCGGATAAAAACGAATAGATAAAAGCTTTCCGCCGGTCCCCGGTGGCGAAATAAACCGGCACCGAGACCGCCAGCCCTTCCGGGATGTTGTGGAGGGCAATCGCCACGGTGATACTAATCCCCAACGTCGGATCCTGGAGCGCACTGACAAAAGTGGCCAGTCCTTCGGGGAAATTATGAATGGTGATGGCCAACGCAGAAAAGAGGCCCATGCGGAGTAAAGACTGTTCCGTTGGGGTGGAACCGCCCATCTCCTCCACCTCCCGCATGGCATGGGGGTTTTCCACGTCAGGCACAAATTTATCAATCAAGGCAATCAGAAGAATACCGCCGAAAAAGGCCAAAGTGGTAATTAAAAGTCCTTGGGCAGGGCCATAAACCGCTTCTAAGGAAGACCGGGCTTGCGCAAAGATCTCAATCGTCGAAACATAGATCATCACCCCGGCCGAAAAGCCCAAGGTCACCGAGAGGAACGTTTTATTGGTTTGTTTGGTGTAGAGGGCCAGGAGACTGCCGATACCCGTAGACAGACCGGCCAGCAAAGTAAGGAGAAAGGCATGGAACACTTCGGTTGATTGAAAAACCATCAAGATCACTCCTCTCCGCAGATTACTCTGTTCAATAGTAGTTATATTCGCCTCTTCAGCGTCCTCCCCTCCCGGTTCCACCCAAGTTTACCTGACCAGGAAAACAGTCGGCTATCGAAACCGGGAAGCAAAAAGCTCCCGCCTCCGCAACTGGCCGGTAGGGCAACCGGTTACGGAGAGGGAGCATTCTTGGCACAGCCTTTCCTTTCTCTGTCCGCACCCCCGGCGGATCAGGGGACCCGTCTATTCCAACTCGAAGGCGCCGGTATACAACTGATAGTACTTGCCTTTTTGGGCGATCAGTTCTTCGTGGGTTCCCCGTTCAATAATCCGGCCTTTTTCAAGCACCAGGATGACATTGGCATTCTGGATGGTCGAGAGGCGGTGGGCGATGACAAAGACGGTCCGCCCTTCCATCAGGGCGTCCATTCCCCGCTGGACAATGGCTTCGGTCCTGGTATCAATGCTGGAGGTCGCTTCGTCCAGGATCATGACCGGCGCGTCGGCCAGCACCGCCCGGGCAATGGACAACAGTTGCCTTTGGCCCTGGGAAAGCCCGGCCCCGCCCCCTTCCAGCACCGTATCGTACCCTTGGGGGAGCATGCGGATGAAGCCGTCGGCATTGGCCCGCTTGGCCGCCGCGTAGACTTCCTCGTCCGTGGCGTCCAGGCGGCCGTAACGAATATTCTCCATGACCGTGCCGGTAAAGAGATGGGTATCCTGAAGCACAATCCCCAGAGACCGCCGGAGATCACTCTTTTTGATCTTGTTGATGTCAATACCGTCATAGAAAATTTTCCCGTCTTCCACGTCGTAAAAGCGGTTCAAGAGATTGGTGATGGTGGTTTTCCCGGCCCCTGTCGCCCCGACCAAAGCCACCTTCTGTCCAGGCTTGGCGTAGAGCGTGATCTTGTGTAAGACATCCCCCTCCCCATCGTAGCCGAAATCCACGTCGTAAAGGCGAACATCCCCTTTCAGCTCCGTATAGGTGACCGTCCCATCCGGCTGCGGCACTTTCCACGCCCAGAGGCCGGTCCGCTCGGCCGTTTCCACCAGCCGGTCGCCTTCTCTGCGCACATTGACCAGGGTGACGTAACCCTGATCCTGCTCGACCTCCTCGTCCATTAGGGCAAAGATGCGTTCCGCCCCGGCCAGCGCCATGATCACCGCGTTCAGTTGCTGCGAAAGCTCGGCAATCGGCCGGTTAAAGGTCCGGCTTAACTGGAGAAAACTGGCAATAGCCCCGAGGGTGATGCCGCCAACCCCCCCAAGAGCCAAGGCGCCTCCCACAATCGCCACCAGGACATACTGCAAATGGCTGAGGTTGCCCATGACCGGCATCAAGATATTGGCATAGCTGTGGGCCTTCGCCATATTGAGGCGGAGTTCCTCATTTAAGCGGTCAAACTTGGCTTTGGCTTCCTCCTCATAACAGAAGACCTTCACCACCTTCTGCCCGTGGATCATCTCCTCAATGTAACCGTTGGTCTTCCCGATGGAGGCCTGCTGACGCATGAAATATTTCCCGCTGTTTTTGGCAATCCACCGGCTGGCCGTGAGGGTCAAAGTCAGGGAAAGCAGGACCACGCCGGTCAGCAGCAGGCTGGTGGCCACCATCGCGGCGAAAACGCTGACAATAGTAAAGACCGAGACAAACATCTGGGGCAAACTCTGTGAGATCATCTGCCGCAGGGTGTCGGTGTCGTTGGTATAGCGGCTCATGACATCACCATGGGTATGGGTGTCAAAATATTTAATGGGCAGGAACTGCATGTGGGCGAACATCTCGTCCCGGATGGTTTTCAAGACCCCCTGGGCAATCACGGCCATGGTCCGGTTGAAAAGATAAGTGGCCGCTACACCCGAGAGAAAAATCCCCGCCAGGATCATGAGGGCCCGGGCCAAACCGCGGAAGCTGGGATTCGCCTGGCTGAGCAGTGGTGTAATGTAATCGTCAATGAGGACCCGTAAGAAAAGGGAGCCGGCCACCCCGGCCAGGGTACTCACCAGGATACAGAGCAGGACCAAAGCGAAATGCCGCTTATAGTTGCGGGTGATATAGGAAAAAAGGCGTCGCAATGTTTTACCCTGATTTTTTGGTCGCTCCAAAGCAGCCGGCATTCTTCCTCTAGGCGGCATGATCATCCCCTCCTCTCTGCTGTGAATGGTAGACTTCCCGGTAAATCGGACTGGTCGCGAGGAGTTCCTCATGGGTGCCGGTGGCGGCCACCCGGCCGTTGTCCAGCACGATAATCTGGTCGGCGTCCATCACCGAAGCCACCCGTTGGGCGATAATGATCTTGGTCGTTTCGGGCAGTAACTCCCGGAAGGCTTTCCGGATTAAAGCATCGGTCTTGGTATCCACCGCGCTGGTGGAATCATCCAAAATGAGAATCTTGGGTTTTTTCAACAAAGCCCGGGCAATACAAAGCCTTTGTTTCTGTCCGCCGGAGAGATTGACGCCTCCTTGTTCCAGATAGGTGTCGTACCCCGCGGGGAGGTTCCGGATAAACTCATCGGCCTGCGCCAGCCGGCAAGCCTCCACCATCTCCTCATCAGTGGCCTCCTTGTTCCCCCAGCGCAGGTTCTCTTTGATCGTCCCGGAAAACAAGACGTTCTTCTGGAGGACCATCGCCACCTGATCCCGTAAGGCCTTCAGATCATAGGCGCGGACATCGACGCCCCCCACATAGACGGCGCCCTCCGTCACATCATAAAGGCGGGGAATCAATTGCACCAGGGTGGATTTCCCGCTCCCGGTCCCCCCGATAATCCCCACCATTTGTCCGGAGGCAATCCGCAGATTGATCCCGTGCAGGCACAAGTTGTCCGGATCTTTGGCGTAACTGAAGTTTACGTTCTCAAAGCGGATCTCCCCGTTTTTGACTTCGTGGACAGGATTTTCCGGATTATGGAGATCGCTCTTTTCACTCAGGACTTCGGCAATCCGTTCGGCCGACGCCCGGGAAATGGTGAGCATGACAAAGATCATGGAGAGCATCATCAGGCTCATCAAGATCTGGATCGTATAAGAGAAAAGGCTCACCAGTTGCCCGGTGGTCATCGTCCGGGCCACCACCATCCGGGCGCCCAACCAGGAGAGAAGGAGAAGACAGATGTAGATGGAAGACTGCATCAAAGGGGCATTAAAGGCCAGGATCTTTTCGGCTGTGGTAAAATCCTTATAGATCTGCTCCGATACCCCGTTGAACTTTTCTTTCTCATGCTCCTCCCGGACAAAGGATTTAACCACCCGGATCCCGCGGACGTTCTCCTGGACCACCCGGTTCAACCGGTCGTAGGTCTTAAAGACCCGGCCGAAAATGGGATGCGCCTTGCTGACAATCAAGAAAAGGCCGGACCCCAAAAAGGGAATAACCGCCAGGAAAATCAGGGAGAGCCGGGGGTTAACCCGGAAGGACATCAGCAGCGAAAAAAGGAGCATCATCGGACTCCGCACGGCGATCCGGATCAGCATCTGGTAGGCCATCTGTACATTGGTCACGTCGGTGGTCAACCGGGTGACCAGACTGGCGGTGGAAAAGCGATCAATGTTGGCAAAGGAAAAATCCTGGATCGCGTAGTACATTTTTTGCCGCAGATTAGAGGCGAAGCCGGCGGAGGCCCGGGCGGCGTAAAGTCCCGCCAGCACCCCGCAGGTCAATGAGAGCAGAACGGCAACCACCAGGATCCCGCCGAGTCTCAGGATCACGTTCATTTGGCCGCTGACAATCCCCCGGTCAATCAGGTCGGCCATCAGCAGCGGAATGATCACTTCCAGCACCACTTCGCCGGTGACAATGAGGGGTGCCAGGATTGACTCTTTTTTGTACTGACCAATACAAGCGAATAGTTGCTTAAACATCGAGGCCCTCCGTTACAGAATAAATTCAGGTCAGAGACCCGGTAACCGCACATTAATCAGCGCTTGACTACGGGTCGACTTTTTCCAGATTACGCTTGAGCTTCTCCATCAGCTGATAAAAGGTGTTCACCTCTTCTTCACTCAAGCCCCGGCGCAATCTTTCCTCGACCTCCTGGATCTTTTCCAAAATCAGCTCATGATGGGTGATGGCTTTGGGCGTCAACCGTAAACGCTTCAACCGCCCATCATAGCCGACCGGCTCACGGGTGATAAAACCCTTCCGTTCCATCGCCTGTAATAGGCCGGTGGCGGTGGAACGCCTGATCTTGAAAGCTTTTTCCAGATCCCGCTGGAAAATATCGGGCCCGTCCCGGTGGGCGTAAAGGTAACCGATAATCCACCCCTGCACCCCGGTCAGGCCGGCCAAGCCGCTCCGGGCGGCGCTCTCGTGGAGGCAACGGGTAATCAGATTCCCCAGCGACTTAATTTCGAACCCGATGGTCTTGGGCCCGATGAGCTTAGGCGGGGACACGCCACCACCTCCTGGATGTTAGGATGCTAACATTATAGCATAAGAGGGAGTTCCTTGCCATTGATCTCCCCTTTCTTCTCTTTTTTTTTAACCGAAAAGACATTTCGTCGCTTATAAGAGCATTTTGTATTCTTTCTTTGCCGAAATGAGGCGAAAGATCATTCCTACCATCCATCCGATCGGAGAAGCGATCCATATTCCGTTGACCCCTATTTTTGAGGATAAAATGGCGGCCACAGGCACTTGGATCAAACAAAATGAAGTTATCGTCGCCAGCATCGGCATAAATACTTTACCCAAGCCGAGAAGAAAACCATTAAGGATCTGCATCATTGTAAAAAGAAAATAGAAGATACTAACGATAATTAAATACTGATAACCAATCCTCACGACCTCAAGATTCCGGTTGAACATTAACATTAAAGGCTGGCCAAAAATGATTACAATTAATGTGATCAAGAGCGCAACAGAAACTCCAATCGCCAAAGTGGCAAAGAGGCCATTTTTAATTCTTTCCGGCTGGTCGGCACCTTTGTTTTGGGCCACAAAATTGGAGATTGCTTTACCCAAGTTGATGGCCGGCATGGTAGCAAACCCGTCAATTTTCGAAGCAGCAGTATACGCGGCAATAACATACGTCCCAAATCCGTTGATCAGTCTTTGCAAGACCACAGAGCCCAAACTGATAAACACCTGTTGGAGCATAGCTGGGATACCCAAGCGCATACTTTCTTTGAAAATTTTTGGATCAAAGGATAATTTGGATCTATTTATGCTGTATTCCGGGTATTTTTTGCAATAATAAATATAAACGGTTAAACGGTCACCAACGAGAAAAACTGCGCGAGCACGGTTGCCAATGCAGCGCCAAAAACACTCCATTTAAAAAAGTAAACAAAGAGGAGATCCAGAAAAATATTTAGGACAGAAGAAAGGATCAAAATATACAATGAACTTTTGGTATCCCCAAGACCACGTAAGACATTGGTGAACAAATTATAGCCAAAAACAGTAAACATTCCGCTGAAGAGCACAACTAAATATGTATTAGACAAATTAATTATATTCTCCGGAACATTTACCATCGATAATAATGGTTTTGAAAAGACAACCCCGGTCAGTGTGATAAATATTGTGATTATCATACTGACGATTATTCCTGTCGAAACAGCCTTCTTTATTTTTTCCGAATTCCTTTCCCCGAAATAAATAGAGATTAATATACTCAGGCCTAAAGTCAACCCTAAAGCAACGGCAAGGATAACCGAGTACAGCGTAATTGCCGCTCCCACTGCGGCAAGTTCTTTTTCCCCTAATAAACGCCCCACGATGATCGCATCAACAATATTGTACAATTGCTGAAAGATATTACTAAGAAGAATAGGGAAAGCAAAAAACAGGATCTTTTTGGCTTCATTGCCGACCGTTAAATCATTCATTTATGATTCCTCCCAATGGTGTGGCAAATCAGTTCACCATTTCCAAAAGCCATCCGGACTCCCCACTGGTAAGCTGCGCAAAATAAACGGTGAAAGGAGTATTTCCCGAAGGCTTACCAAAAAGATACCGTAAATTTAAAAAAAATACTATTAAAATCTTTAGAACCAAAATTATTAGCCCATTCTCATTGCGTACGCCGCAGACCGGTAAACTCTAGTTTGGTATATTTTTTCGCAAAATTTAAAGGATAATCATTCCTCTCCGACTAATTAAGTATGATGGTTAATATAGAATTTCCTATATATTCAAGGAAAAGGAGGCCATTATTAACCGCTTGCCAGGGTATAGGGATCCGATCCGATTAGCCGCGCTAAGGTGAGGAGGAATAAATTATGATCAGAAATTTTTTCAAACCCTTGGGAAGATTTTTATCCAGGGTAAGCGTCTTTTATCAGATCCTCTTTATTATCATCCTGATGATTGGCTTTATGGTCGTGCAAAGCATCACCGGTAGCAAAGCCATGCAAATGATTCAAGAAAACTCCAGGAAAATTTATGACACCACCGCCGCCATTTCGGCCCAAGACAGTGTCGATGTGGAAATCGAGGTCGAACGGATCCGCAGCCAGTATCTGGCGTTGCTGGCCAGGGAAGAGGTGGGAAAAATCCCCAAAGAAATTCAAGTTGACCTCAATGTGCTGGCCAACCAGATCAAGTCCAGAAAGAATATAGATGACGCCACCAGAAAAAACTGGATGAAAGCTTAAGGAACATAAAAGCAATGCTCGCGAGTCCGGTCAGTGGCCAAAACTTCCTGGCCCTCAGCCGGGAAGTGGATAATTTACAAAGCGCCTTAAGGTACATCCGGAATACCAACGCCAGCCTCAACTATAACTTATATCTGGATAGCGAAAGTTCTGCCGCTCAATTAAAGAAGTCCAATATCACCATCGTCATCATCGGTACGGCCTGCATCACCTTGATCGGACTGCTCATCGCCTTTTCCATGCATCTTCCCTTGAAACAGATGGTGCAAAGGGTCAAATCCTTGGGCGCCGGTGATTTGTCCCATGCCCTGATCGAAGTCACCGGGTCCCATGAAACCGCCCAGGCGATCGAAGGATTAAACATGGCCATCTCCGGTTTGAGAAACTTGGTGATGAAGATCAGCGACCAAGCGCTCATTTTGAATAAGACCAGCGCCAAATTGACCAGCCTCTCTTCGGAAACCGGCACTTTTGCCCAGGAAGTGGCCAAGGCCGCCAATGAACTGGCCGCCGCCTCTTCGGAACAGGTCCGCCAAATCACCGAAGCTCTCAATTCCATCCAGGCTTTGTCCGATATGGTTAGCCAGGTCACGCACGACGCGCAAAGAATCAGTCAGATCTCGAGTGAAGTGGCCCGCTCGGCCGAACTGGGCCAGAATATTACCAGCAATGTTGCCCAAGAGATTAGCGCCTTATACGATTTCATCCAAAAAGCGGCGGATTCCATCAATGTGTTGCTGGGCTCCTCGGAGGAGATCGACAGTATCACCTCGCTCATCGAGGGAATCGCCGAACAAACCCATTTGCTGGCCTTAAACGCCTCGATTGAAGCGGCCCGCGCCGGGGAAGAAGGAAAAGGCTTTGCGGTCGTCGCCCGGGAAGTGGCCAAACTGGCGGAGCGTTCAAAACAGTCGGCCCGTTCCATTTCCGGGTTGGTTGCCGGGATGAAAGAGCATACCAATCAAAGTGTCCAAATCATGCAGCAGGGAATTGCCCGGGCGGAAAGCAGCAAAAATTTGGCGGAAAAAGCCGTTGTTGCTTTCGAAGAGATTTACAAGACCCTTATGAATACCATCACCGAAATCAACCGCATCGTGCAGTCCGCCGAACAAATGGCCAGCCTGAACGAGAAATCCACCGATGCGATCAGCGCAATTTCCGCCATCAGCGAGCAAAACCTGGCCAGCACGGAAGAGGTGTCGGCGGTCACGGAAGAACAGAGCACCGCTATGACGCACGTGACGGCGGTGGCCGATGATTTACGGAAAATTGCCGGGAGTCTGCTGGAAGCCGTGGAGATATTCAAACTGGGTTGAATCGGATCTTTCCATCCAGTTGTCCAACCCGGCCGTAAAACCGGCGCGGAGGTCTAGACACAAGCAAGGATAGGGCTATCGGCTGTCTGCCTTTAGCTCTTTTTCTTTGCCCTTTTCCTGTCGGGCTTGATTTAAAAACGATGGCCAGGAATAACTCATTTTGAACGGGATAACCTAAAAGAAAGATTAGCGTAAAGGAAAAATGCGGGAGGAGCACATGGGCGAGCATAACCATCCGGAACACGGCTTAAGCGGTCTCCCCGAACCGGCCACCGAAAAAATTCTCTATGGTCCCCATGAAGGGTTCAGCAGTGATCTCGAGAAAAACCTAGCCCTCCTCAGAAGCAGACTGTCCACTCCCAAGCTGGAGTTTAAAGCTTTTACGGTCGGCAGCTTAAACCCGAAAAAGCTGGTCATTGCCTATTTGGAAGGACTGGCCCGGCCCCGGCTCCTGGCCCGGCTGATCAAGAAAATTGAGGGTTTGTCCCTGGACCAACTGGCGGGCACCGGCCAACTGGAAACCCTGCTCAAGTATTTTCCGCGCTCCCCTTTTCCCCAATTCCGGGCCACCGCCCGGCCCGATCAAGCCGTCAACAGTTTAATGGAGGGCAAGTTCCTGCTTCTCCTCGAAGGCACGCCCGTAACACTCGCCGCGCCGGTCTCCTTTTTTACTTTTTTTGCCCGGCCGGATGATCAAGACTTCAACTGGTTATTTCGCCCCTTCATCCGTTTCCTGCGCCTCCTGGCCGCCGGACTCGCCGCCTTTCTGCCCGCCCTTTACGTTGCCGTTATCTCTTTTCACTCCTATATCATCCCGGTTAATTTCCTGATCCAGCTGGCGGAATCCCGGGCGCAGGTTCCTTTCCCCCCCATCATTGAGGTCATCTTCCTGGAAATCATGGTTGAACTCCTCCGGGAAGGGGCTTTACGCTTTGCGCCGCGTCTCGGCGCCGGTCCCGGCATTTCGGCCGGGATCTTACTGGGGCTGGCGGCCATCTCCACCGGGATGGTCAGTTGTGTAACCGTGGTCGTCAGCATGGTGACCCTGATCGCTGCTTTAACCCTGCCCGCCTATGATCTGGGCTTAACGGTCCGGATCTTAAAATTTACCGCCCTTGTCTTCGCTTCCCTCTTCGGGGTGCTCGGTTTGGTGGTGACCGCTTCCGTAACCTTCGCCCATCTGGTTACCTTGGAATCCCTGGGCGAGCCTTATTTTCAGCCATTAATCACCTTTAAAATAGGAAAAAACAATTAGCAAAAGAGGCACGAGCATGGAGGAACGCAATCAAATCACCGCAAAACAGTTGGGTATCTTCATCCTGTCGGCACAGGTCGGACTGGGGGTCATCGGGTTACCTGCCAACCTGGCCAAAAAAGTGGGGCATGACGGGTGGATCGCCATCCTCGGCGCCGGACTCCTTAGCTCCCTGCTGGCCATCGTCTTGATCGCCCTCCTTAGGAGGTATGCCGGTCAATCCATCTTTGAAATCAACCGGGATCTCTTCGGCCCATGGCCGGGGAAGGTCATCAATTTCCTTTTGATCCTTTATTTAAACTTTTCCATGGTCGCGGCTTTTCGCTATTTTACCGAGTTTATAAAACTCTTCACTTTGGAAGCGACTCCCGGAATCATCCTCGCGTTACTAATCATCGCCCCCACTTTTTACCTCTGTTGGTACGGATTGAAACCGGTCGCCCGCTTTTCCCGGATTATCTTTTTGATTCTTTTCTTCATTTTGCTGCTGAGTTTGTTAACCATTAAAAAACTCCGGTTTTCCTTTTTATTACCCGTCGGCGCCGCGGACCCGGCCAGCCTCGGACAAAGCCTTGTCCCGGCCACCTTTGTCTTTATCGGACTGGAATTAGCCGTCTTTCTCTATCCGTACGTAAAAGATAAGGAAAACACCTTAAAATGGGTACTGGGCGCCAATTTATGCACCATGCTCTTTACTACCATCATTTTTCTGGTCACTACGGGGCTCTTCGGCGAAAACCTCCTAAAAACGCAAGTCGCTCCCTTATTTAATCTGGCCCGTTATTACCGGGCGCCTTATCTCGGCCGGATTGATCTCTTTTTTATCCTCTTCTGGTTTCCCCTTTTGGAAGGCACCTTCCGTTCCTATTTTTTCACTGCTTACGACAGCCTGCGCCGGTTATTCCGCTTTAAAAACCGAAAACTGGGTTACGGCCTGTATACCGTCTTGACTATTCTCCTCAGCCGCCTCCCGCGGGATTTCAACCAAGCCGGCCAACTGGCCAACGCCGTCACCTTATCCGGTATCGGCGTGTTCGGTTTTTTGGTCCTTTGTTACCTCTATTCCTTGCTCAACAAAAGGGGCGTTAAAGCGAAATGAGGAAAAAACTACTTGCCATCGTCATCAGCTTCTGTTGTATGTTTCTCTTTTCCGGCTGTTGGGATCTGGCCCTGGTCGAGCAGACCGGTTTTGCGTTACAGGCGGGGTTTGAGTTATCCCCCGACCAAAAGCTGTTAGTAACCGGCAGCTATCCGGCGATCGACGCCAAGGAAAAAAATAAAGATGAAATCGTCAGCGCCGAAGCCCACTTACTGCGAGAAGTCGGAAACTTACTTAAAACAACCTCCGCCAAGGTGATTGGCTACGGCAAAATCCAACAACTCCTTTTTGCGAAGGACCTGGCAGAGCATGGGATGCAACCCATCATGGAGATCATGGAAAGGGATCCCTTGCATCCTCCCGTCTCTTATGTGGTGGTGGACGGCAGCCCGAAAGAACTGCTGGAAAAGGCGGAAAACTTCACCAGTAAGCCCCGCTCGTCGCTGTACATCCATCAACTGCTGCTGAATAATATCAATTCCGCTTATACTCCGGAGACGACAACCTATGACTTTTTTATCCGTTATTTCGCCCCGGGTCTCGACCCCATCACCCCCCTGATTAAGCTGGAAGCCGACGGCGTCAGGGTTCTCGGCTCGGCTTTGTTTGCCGGGGATAAAATGGTAGGCACCCTGGACACCCAGCAAACCGCTTATTTGCAGGCCATGATGGGCCAAGCCAAAAAAACGGATTTGTTTTTTGACCCCATTCAACCGGAACCGGCCGAAGCCATCAAAAAAGGGCTCGCCCTCAGGAATGTGCGGAGCCGGAGGAAAATCCGGGTGCAAATCGAAAACGGCCGCCCGGTCGCAGAGATTGCTTTAGCTTTCACCGGATCGCTGGTGGAATACCGCCGGGACGCCCTTGATCAACCGCCGGTGCAAAAAATGATCGAGGAACAGCTGGCCGGGCAGATTAAAGAAACTTGCCTTGCCATCCTCCGCTATACCCAGGAGATCGGCAGCGACCCTTTGGGCATCGGGGATCTGGTCCGGGCCAAATTTCCCGCCTGGTGGCAGCAGGTGAACTGGGCGGAGGCTTACCGGGAGACACTCTTCAAGCTCCATGTCCAACTGGAACTCCTCCAGTACGGCGCCATTTATTAAAGGCCGGGGTTCCGCTTGAACCCCGGCCTCCAAACTTTCTTCTTTTTCCCGGCAAAATCATCCTATAAGTTCTTCTCCTCTGCCACGAAGAGGCAATTTGTTATTTTAGGAAGGGATTTTGGGTTAAACTAAATAACTTTTACTATAAACCAAGAAACTTTTTAAGAAAGCCCGGGGAGGAAGCTCCTTCGGCCGGCGCTTGACTGGAGGACGATGTGATGAAAAAAATCGCTTTGATCGCCCATGACCAAAAGAAACAACAGATTATTGATTTTGTGAAACGTAACAAAACTGTCTTCGCCCAATGCGAGTTGGTCGCCACCGGCACCACCGGACGCTTGATTGAACAGGAGTGTAAAATTCCTGTCCAGCGCATGCAGTCGGGACCCTTCGGCGGTGACCAACAGATCGGAGCTCTGGTTTCTGCCGACCAGATTGAGATGGTCATTTTCCTCCGGGACCCCCTGACCGCCCAGCCCCATGAGCCGGATGTCACTGCTTTGTTAAGGGTTTGCGATGTGCATAATGTCCCCCTCGCCACCAATCTGGCCACCGCCGAAATGCTGGTTAAGGCGTTACAGGAAAAAATCAGATGATCCTTTATGTTTTTCCGGAACCAATCTGCCGGCAAAAAAACCATTGACCCTCAAAGGTCAATGGTTTTTTTGCCGGCGTTGGCTTTATTCAATCGTTCGTTCCGATAGTAGAGGATAATGTCGGTGGTCACCATTAATCCGTTCAGGATATATAGATAAATCACTCCGTCGTAGGCGAAGAAAAGCTTGTGTAAAATCCCGGCGATATACCCGATGAGGATCGCATATAAAAACAAGACGCTTTTCCCCGCCGTATTTTTGGAAGTCCAGGATTTGTAGATCGAAACCGGCCACGCGGCACCGAAACAAACCAGCATTGTAATCTCGAAAATACTCATCTCTTCGCTTACCTCTTTTCTTTCCTTGACTTCTTCTTAGTTTTCTTTTTTGTGCATTTCCATGTGCTTTTCATCCCGCCTAAACCTTTAAACATGGCCGGAGCAGAATCGGGTTCTCCGGCCAATACTAACCTGGACAAAGCTTTTACTTCCACCTCGCGATCGAACTTTCCTGCCAACCTTTGAAGAAAAATACTTTCCCAGTTTTGGCGGAAAAGCGACAGAGCAAATGCCGAATATTATCGATTTTGAAGGATTTAGCGTTTTTAAAGAGAATAGCTTATTGCCTCGGGATTCCCCGGCAGGTAAAATTGAAGAGATAAATAGAGATAAATTGAGAAGAAAGGAACAAGCTGTGATGAAAGTTGGCGTAATTGGCGCAGGTCACTGGGGAAAAAACCTCATCAGGACCTTGGACAAACTAGGCGCGTTAGCTGCCGTTGCGGAACCGGTCGAAGCGACACGCGCCCAATTTATGAAAAACTACCCGCAAGTAACCTTCTATGACACTTACGAACCCCTGCTGGCGACGGAGGTTGCGGCGGTTGCCATCGCTACTCCCGCGTATACCCATTACCAAATCGCTAAAGCCGCGTTGCTCGCCGGGAAAGATGTATTTGTCGAAAAGCCGATGACCCTCAGCGTCCGGGAAGCAGAAGACCTGGTCCGTCTGGCGGAAGAACGGAACCGGATTCTGATGGTTGGTCATCTCCTCCTCTACCAGCCGGCGATCGCCTGGATCAAAAATTATCTCACCGAAGGCCGTTTGGGCCAGATCTTCAGCCTGCACCAGGAACGTCTGGATCTCGGCCGGGCCCAGGCCGTGGAGAATGTCCTCTGGAGTCTGGGGGTCCATGATCTCGCTGTTCTGCTCTATCTCACCGGCGAAAAGCCCGTCGCTTTAAGAATCTCCGGTCAACGGGCGCTCCAACCGGGGATCGAGGATGATGTCTATCTTCATCTTCTTTTCCCCGCCGGGATCCAGGCCCATCTCCACAGTTCATGGCTGTGGCCGGAAAAAAGGCGGCATTTGACCATTGTCGGGAGTAAAGGGATGCTGGTTTACGATGAATTGCAACAAACCGTCATTCTGCACGACAAAGGAATCAATGCCGATTTAACCAACAGAAATGACGGGGAAAAAGTGGTCTTTAAAGGAGACGGGGAGCCGCTGACCAGAGAGATGGAGTGTTTTTTGGCGTCTGTCGAGACCAGACAGAAACCCATCTCCGAGGGAAGAAACGGCCTGGAAGTAATCCGCCTCCTTGAACAGGCCACCGCCTTGCTAACCAAGGATGAGGCGAAGATTTAACTAAAAATTCTTACGTTTCAACAAATGCCAGGAGGGACATGCATGAAGATTCCTATTCTTGATTTAAAACCGGAGACTGAAGGACTTTGGCAAGAGCTCACAGCCGCCATCGAAGAGATCCTCAAATCCGGCCAGTTTGTTTTGGGGCCCAAAGTTGCCGCCTTTGAAAAGGATGTCGCTGCTTATCTGGGCGTAAAACATGCCATCGGGGTGAATTCCGGTACCGACGCACTGGTGATCGGCCTTCGGGCGGCGGGCATCGCCCCCGGTGATGAAGTGATCACCTCCACCTTTACCTTCTTCGCCACCGCCGAGGCGATCAGCCTGGTGGGGGCCACCCCCGTTTTCGTGGATATCGATCCCCAAACCTTTACCATTGACCCGCAGCAAGTGGCCGAAGCGATCACCCCCTGCACCAAAGGCCTCCTCCCGGTGCACCTCTACGGCCAGGCCGCCGATATGGAACCCTTGCTGGAGCTGGCGGAGAAACATCATCTGAAGGTGATCGAAGATACGGCCCAGGCTTTCGGCAGCGAATATCATGGAAAGAAACTGGGCACCATTGGTCACGTCGGCTGTTTCTCTTTCTATCCCACCAAAATCCTGGGCGCGTACGGGGACGGGGGGTTGATTGTCACCAATGACGATGCCATCGCGGAGATGGCCCGGACCTTGCGGGCGCACGGGGCCAAGAAAAACTACTACAACGAAATGATCGGTTATAACTCCCGGCTCGATGCCCTGCAGGCCGCCATCTTGCACGTCAAATTACCCCACGTCGAGCAATGGATTACCGGCCGGCGGCAGGCGGCCCAGTACTACAACGAACTGTTACAGGATACCACAGGGATCGTCCTCCCCGTGGAGGCGCCCTACGGCAAACACGCCTATAACCAATATACCATCCGGGTGTTAAACGGCCAGCGGGACCGGTTGCACGACGAACTCCAGGCGGCGGGCATCGGAACCATGATCTATTATCCGGTACCCCTGCATAAACTGCCCGTCTACGCGGGAACGACTCCCTCCTTAAAGGTCGCCGAAGCCTACGCCCAGGAAGTGCTCTCCCTGCCCATCTGGCCGCAGATGGAAAAAGAAACCCAGGAAACGGTGGCAGAAAAGATCAAAGCGATCCTGAAGGCGAAATAACCGGTTTCAAAGCCGCGGTTCATTTTCCCTCTTCAGGAAACCAGAGTTTAATTTCCCTTTCCGCGCTTTCCGGCGAGTCGGAGGCATGGACCAGATTTTCCTGCTTGGAAAAGGCAAATTGCCCCCGGATACTCCCCGCCTCCGCCTCCGCCGGGTCGGTGGCGCCGTTAAGCTTCCGGACCGTCCTGACCACATTTTCGCCCTCGATAATTAATGCACAGACCATCCCCCTGGAAAGATAAGCCACCAGTTCATGGAAGAAGGGCTTCTCTTTATGCTCCGCATAATGGGCCTCCACCAATTCCCGGGATGGTCTGAGCATTTTCAGGGCCGTAATTTTCAGCCCCTTTTCTTCGTATACCGCAATGATCCGTCCAACCAGCCGGCGTTCAACCGCATCGGGTTTCAACAAAACCAAGGTTCTTTCCATGAAGCCACTTCCTTTCCTTTTTTCCTTAGTTTATCATTAGCTTGATGGAGCCTGCAAGAAGCTTTATTAAATTACTGGGCTGAGCAATTATTTTTTTAAAGAGACCTTTTAAGAAGCTGATTATCCCGGACAAAACCCCGAGCCCGAGAGGAGGTGAGCAAATGGCGTGTGATTCCAAAGCCAACTGTACTTGCACCTACGCCTGTTCCCGCCATGGGAAGTGCTGTGAATGCGTGGCCTATCACCGGAAATATGGCGAGGTTCCGGGTTGTTTCTTTTCCCCGGCCGGCGAAAAAACCTACGACCGCTCCATTGACCATCTTTACCGGGACTATAGCACCCGCCGGTAAGGGAAGAGGCCCCGTGTCCCCGCCGGCCGGAACGGCCAAGGCACGGGAGGAATGATCCACCCGGCAAAAGGAGGGTAATGAAGCTGAAGCTTTTAGTGGTCATCCTTCTCATCCTTGTGGTCGGTGCCGGAGGCCTCTACGCCTTGTTTCGCTTGCCCGAAGCAGTCGAAGTAATCAGCGATCCCGCCGGCCTCGCCTGGCTGCAGAGCACGTTAATCGCCCACCGGGGTTTGCATGATAATGAGCAACAAATCCCCGAAAATTCACTGCCGGCCTTCCGGGACGCGATTGAAAAGGGCTATATCATCGAATTGGACGTGGCGATGACCAAAGATGAAAAACTGGTCGTTTACCACGATAAAAAACTCCGGCGCGGCCTTGGCGTCGACCGGTACTTGCATGAGCTCACCTACGAAGAACTCTCCCGGTATCACCTTTTCGGCACCACGGAAAAAATCCCCTTATTCCGTGAGGTTCTGACCATGGTCGCCGGTCGGGTTCCCCTTTTGATCGAGATTAAAAACGAGGGGAAGGTCGGGGTGATGGAGCGCCTGGTTTATGAAGAATTACAAGGTTACCATGGCAAATACGCCATCCAATCTTTCAACCCCTTTACGGTCCAGTGGTTCCGGCAAAACGCCCCGGAGGTGATCCGGGGACAGCTGGCCGGCGGTTTCGAAGTCAGTGATTACGACGTGGAATACGCCGGTACCACCCGTTTGTCCTGGTATAAAAGGCTGGTCTTGGAGAATCTGCTTTTAAACTTCATCAGCCGGCCTCATTTTATCGCCTATGAAATACACAATGCTTCCCAGGGCAGGCTGAAAAGGTTGAAAAAACTGGGCGTCCCGCTCCTCGGCTGGACAGTGAAGACCAAAGCCGAATATGAAGAGTACAAAGACAAATTTGACAACCTGATTGTGGACGCGGTGCTCCGCACATTTTAAAGAATCCCCGGCAAACAGCAGGAACTTCCCTTCCTGCTGTTTTGGTTTTATAAAGCCGGGTCCGATCATTAAAAATAAAAGCTCTCTTGCCTTGACGGCGGATGGGAGAATTATTATAATCTAATTAAACAGTGTTCAACAATTGAATAGTGTTTATTTACAAGGACAGGTGAAACCTTTGGGTAGGAGACGCCAGTTACTGAAGCAGGAAGAAATTAGAGCGGCCATCCTCGACGCCGCCCGTCAGGTGGTGGCGGAAGAGGGCTTTTCAGGGCTGTCCATCCGGAAGATCACAAAGCGCATCGATTACTCCCCGGGGATCGTTTATCACTATTTCCACAATAAGGAGGAGCTTATGGAAGCCTTGGTCACGGAAGGGTATGAACGGATCCTTGCGTCCATCGCCTCTGTCCCGCACAACGAAGAGCAACCGGAAGCCGAGATCAAGGAGGTATTTACCAAATACATCAGAGCTGCGCTGGCAGCCCCGGAAGAGTATAAAGCTTTCCTGCTCAATGATAACCCTTCCATCTTGGCGAGAACGTCCCTCCTGGACAAAGGGGTCCTAGCCCGCAGCCCCACCCTCCGGGCTTTAGGGGGAGTAATTCGCCGGGGGATCGAGACGGGAAGATTCGCCCCGCATGATCCGGAATTGACCGCCCAGGTCATCTGGACCTCCGTCTTTGGCTTGATCCTTAAAATAATCACCGAAAGAAACATCCCTCCGGAACAGATCAACCGCTTGGTTGAACAGGAGTTTAATTTGCTTTTTCGCGGATTGATGGCTCGAGATAAACACTAGGAAATAATCGGCAGGTTAAGCGCGATTACATCATTTAAGGGAGGCAAAAGAGATGAAACACATCCTCAGCGGAATTGGTCTTTTCTTCACGTTCCTCTTCGTCCTGATGCTTTTACTGGCAGGGGTGGTTTCCGCGGCCGGTAAACCAAAGGGCAATAAGGAACAGGTTTTACCGGGCAAAGGGGATAAGCCCAAGAAGGCCCTGATTATCTACCAGCCCGCCCTTACCAAAGTCACCACCCGGCGGGCCCAGGAATTGGCCGCCGGGTTAAACGCCGGCGGTTTTGAAGTGACCCTCAACCACCCGGGAAAACATCTGACCACGGATTTGTCTGGGTATGACCTGGTGATTTTCGGTTCACCAACCTATGCCGGGCAGTTGACCAAGGCATTAAGGGACTATCTGGCGGAAGCCGCTCCCGTCCTCGCCAAGGCGGCGGGGGAAACACCCCGGATTGTTATCTTTGCCACCGGCGGACTTGAGGAGACGGAAGAGTTTGACCGCCTGGCCGGACTCCTCACCGGCCTGAATGTGGTCAAAAAGGTGAAATTTACCCCCAAAGGACCCGACGCTTATAATCTAGGACTTGAACTGGCGCAAGAATAATGACAGAGCTTACGGCGGGTTTAAAAAAGCAGGTGGGGAGGAGCGCTCCCAACCTGCTTACCATCTCCCGGGTAGTCCTGGCGTGTGGGGTGAATTCCTATCTCCGTTCCCATTTTGGGGAGATCGGAATCCCCCTTTTTATGTTCGGTTTGATCTTTTTCACCGATTATCTGGATGGCAAGATCGCCCGTTTGGCGGGGACGGCCTCATCTTTCGGGGCCGTCCTTGACCTCACGGCCGACTTCTTTTTTATCTGCTTGTCATATGCGGTATTACATTCATTCCGGCTGGTTCCCCTCTGGTTTATCGCCGTTGTTTTCGGCAAATTCTTCGAATTTCTCCTTACTTCCCTCTACTTAAAAAGGCTTCATGAGGATAGTCCGGCCTTTATCTTTGATTGTCTGGGGCGGCTGGTGGCGGCGGCTTTTTACCTCTTCCCCGCCCTTTTATATGTCACCTCTCAGGCAGCACCAACAATCTATACCTTTTGTCTTAGCAAACTAACTTATCTCCTCAGTTTTTTTGCGCTGATTTCTTCCGTTTCCCGGATTGGAAGATGCCGGCAAGCGGGGCAAAGTCGACCCCTATCTGGCCAGGACGAAGAATCCGATCAAAAAGAGCCCCAATATAATCCGGTACCAGCCGAAGGCTTTGAAGTCATTCCGTTTAATATAGGCCAAAAGGAAACGGATGGCGACCACCGAAACGACAAAGGCCGTAACCATACCCGTCAGCAGGATGGCCGTCTCCAGCCCGCTGAAGTGGAAACCGAACTTGAGCAGCTTGAGAAAACTGGCCCCAAACATGACCGGAATCGATAAGAAAAAAGAGTATTCCGCCGCGATACTCCGGGAAGCGCCGAGAATCATCGCGCCCAAAATGGTCGCGCCCGAGCGGGAAGTCCCAGGGATCAAAGATAAGACCTGAAAAAGGCCGATTTGAAAAGCGGTGCCATAAGAGAGCCGCTCAAAACTGGTGATCTCCCCTTCCTTGCCTTGCTTCCGGTTCTCCACCAGGATGAAAAGGACCCCGTAGAGAATCAACATCAAGGCAACCGTCCAGTAGTTGTAGAAATGTTCGTTCAGCCAATCGTCAAACAAAATCCCGACCACTCCGGCCGGCAGCACCCCCACGAGGACCTTGAACCAGATCCGCCAGGTCTCTTCCTTTTCTTTGGCCGTCTTCGCCGGGGCAAAGGGGTTTAATTTATGAAAATAGAGAAGCACTACCGCCAAAATCGCCCCCAACTGGATCACCACAGTAAACATTTCCTTGAACGCCGCCGAGGCGTTCAGGCGGATAAATTCCTCCACCAAGATCAAATGGCCGGTACTGCTAATCGGCAGCCATTCCGTGATCCCTTCCACAATCCCCAAAAAGATCGCCTTCAAGATTTCCACGAAAAACATGCATCTCCTCTCCTTATACGCCCTTGCGCCTAATCCCGTTAGTCACGTATCTTCCAATTTATATTCTTATATTCGGGACCCTGCGGTTCATACCTGCCTGGTTGGAGCCAAAAAAAAGTCCACCTCAGGTGGACAAGGAGAAAAACATCCTGTATCGATTAACCGGTTTGGCTGGTCTCTCCGCTTTCAGCCTTTTCCTGCTCACCGGTGTTTTGGAGCGCTTCTTTCCGTCTCCGCCTCCTTTTTCCAAGCGGCAGTTCCCGCCAGGTAACCGTGGCGGTCAGAAGAGCATTCGTGATATTATTTGCCCGGTTGATGACATAAATCAGTAAGATCTGACCAGGCGGCAGGATAATCCGCCCCCGGAACTCCTGATTAAGCTCACCGCCGGGATAAATCGAGCCGAAGAGAACCGAGCCCAGGGTAAAGTCGTTAACCGTCCGGACCAGCAAGGTACTCACCCGCGGTGAACCAACCAGATTATTGACGGGGGTCAGGGTTTCATCCACATCCTGTACCTGAGGGGTCCCGGCCACCACCAACTCGATGGTTTCTTCGTTACTGACCCGCGTACCGGCTACTTCATTGACCCAAATCCCGGCGGTAACCTCTTCCAGATACATTACCTGATCATTGTTCGCCGGATTTTCAAAGGTAAAAGCCAAAAATTGTCCGTCCTGCGGGAGAAGAAGCGTCGCGTGGACCGAAAAGACACGTCCCGCCAGTGCAGCAAAGGCCCCGCCGGACAGATTGTAATTTCCCGCCAAGCTCTCCCCTCCTTTCTTATCCGGACTACGCCTCCCCTCCCCCTCCCGGGGAGCGGCAGGTATTGATAGGATATGTCGCTCCTTCTCCGCTGTTGCCCCACTGAAAGGAACAAACTGGCGCCGCAAAAAAGACTACTCGTCTTTAAAGCAGTCTTCCCGGTCTTGCCAACAACCTTTGTCTTCATCAATTAAAACAACTAAAACAACGGCGCAAAAATCCGGAGCACATTTTCGAGAATTTTCACCGTCCAGGGCCGCCGCTGCCAGACGTTATAATCAATTTCCTCGCTGACGGCCATCGTCGCCAGGAGATCCCTTTTGATCTCTTGCAAAACCGGCGCCCCGCAAATCCAGACTCCGTTTTCAAACTGCAGGTTGAAACTGCGGTAATCCATATTGATTGTTCCGATGATCGCCTGGTCGTCATCGCTGAGGATTGTTTTGGCGTGGATGTATCCCGGGGTGTATTCATAAATCCGTACCCCGGCCTCGATCAGCCGTCCATAATTGGAACGGGTCACCAGATGCACATACCAGTGGTCGTAAATCTTCGGAGTAATAATCAGCACATCCGTCCCGGCCTTTGCCACCGTACAGAGGGTGTCAAGCATCGAGTTATCAATGACAAGATAAGGCGTAGTAATATAAACATAATCCTTGGCGTTGGAGATCACTTGGCGGTAAATGGTTTCGGCCGGATTATGGGGATTATTGACCGGTCCATCGGAAAAGGGCTGGAAAAAGCCATCCCCGTTCACCTTGACCGTCGGCCGGTAGTTGCGGTAATCTTCCGGCACCCGGCTCTCCGCCTCCCACATCTGTAAAAAGGTGACGGTCAAACTCCAGACCGCCTCCCCTTCCAGGCGGATGGCCGTATCTTTCCAGTGCCCGTGTCTGGGGTAAAGATTGGCGTACTCATCGGCCAGGTTGGTACCCCCGGTGTAACCGATATTCCCGTCGATCACCACAATTTTCTGGTGGTTCCGGAAGTTGATATAGAGCCGGGAAATATACCGGTGCACCGGGTTAAAGGCCCGGACTTGAATCTGTTCTTTTCTCAGTTGATAAAGGAGCCTTTTGGGCAGGGTGATGATGCTCCCAAAATCATCAAAGAGAATCCGGACTTCCACCCCTTGGCTGGCCTTTCGCCTCAACACCTCATGAATCCGGTCCCAAAGCCGGCCTTCGGCAATAATAAAGTATTCGATGAAAATAAAACGTTCCGCCATTTCCAGATCCTGCAGCATCTGTTCAAACTGGAGTTCCCCAAGGGGAAAATAACGGCAGCGGGTGTTTTGATATAAAGGAAAGCCTTCCCGCAACAGAAACCCGGCCATCCGCTTCCGCCAGGGATACCTTTTTTGCAATTCCTCATAAACAGCGGGTTCCGGTTGTAAATACTGCCCCCCGCGGACCAGCGCTTCCTGGATGGTCTTACTTTTCTTCCCTTTCGTGGCGCCCCGTCCCCATAACAGGTAGAGCAGAAAACCGAAAACCGGCAAGATCAGGATGATGACCACCCAAACGACGGCATAGGAAGAATTACGGTTGTTTCCAATCAGCCAAAGGATGGTTACCAGGCCCATCAATTCCAGGAAAATATAGAGGATAAGGGCATTGGCTTTCAGACGCCTAACCACCAAAGCCAGAAGGCAAATCTGGGCCAGCACAACAAGGCCGACGACGATCAGACGGATTATTCCGGCAATCCTCTTTTCCGCATTTTTCGCCACAGATAACCACCCGCCAAAAAAAGTAATCGAAAAGGGAAAAACCACGCGCAAAGGTTTTGAGGACCCGGGGGAGAAAAAATCCCGGCACGGCTTGACCCATATGAGCAGCATTCCCGGCGTGTGTGCTTTCCACCGTTAAACAGAGACAGGTCAAAAGCAGTGCCCACCACCAGGGAACAATCACACCGGCGGTGCTACAAAACCGTTAACGGAAAACATCACGGAGGCTTTCAGGCAGTTTAAACCGGAGAAAACCAAGGAAGCCGGCCCCGGAAACCCCTGGTGTATAGCTCAGGAGTTCGGGCGGGGAGTATCCGGTCCACCTCACCGGCCGGTTCCTCCGCCTTGTAGGCTGTTCATTGCGGTGATGAGCTCTTTCAGTTTGCCAACTCCCGCGTGGATCACGGCAAAATCCGCCTCGGTCACCCGGTCTGAAATTGCCATGTATTTCTCATGAAAAAGCCGGTCGATTTGCTCCTGGGCTGCCCTTCCCGGTCAGGTCATTCAGGCGGTTTTCGTTATTTGGCAGCCAGCCGCTCCATGATCAACCAGCCGTAGGGCGGAAGCTGAACGGTGCCGCGGACCGTCTCCCCGGTCCACAAATTTTTCCCGCTTTCGCCCGCCAAATTAACTTCTTTTGCTTCCCCATTGAAATTCAGCACAAAGACAAAATCCCGTACGCCGTCCGTCCGCATCTGGGCGGTCACCCCTGCCGGCAATTCCGCCTGGAGGGCCCGTTTGAGCTTTAGTTTTTCAATCAGGCGCCCGTAAAAATCATGCTGAAACCGGTCTTCATTCCGGGAGGCGATATAATAAGCTTCCCCTTGCCCGTAACGGTTAACGGTCAAGGCCGGGTAGCCGGCATAATAATCCTCCTTGTAAACCGCAAGGGCCTTGGCGCTTTCCAGATGAAGCACGTCACATAATTCGCCGGCCTTATATTCCCCCCTTAACCCTAAAACATTATCCTCCAGCATCGCAAGGTAATTGATGTCGGCGTCATAGAGGGCGTCGGTCTCTTCCACCCAGATGCCGAGGACCTCCCGTAACGGCCCCGGAAAACCGCCCAAAAAGCAAAGGTCATTCTCGTCCACCATCCCCGAACAGTAGGTCACCACCAAGGTACCGCCCTTGGCTACGAATTGGCTCAGTCTCTCCCCTACCCCCGGCCTGATCATATAGAGCATCGGGGCAACCAGCAGACGGTACCGGGAAAAAGCACAGTCTTCATTGATGACATCCACTGGAACCCCTTGGGACCAGAAGGGATAATAATGCTGCTGACAAGTTTCCTCATATTTCTTCTCCTTCCGGAATCCCCTGGCCTCCTCCAGCGCCCACCGGTTCTCCCAATCAAAAAGGAGGGCGACTTCCGGCTCCACGCTGGTCCCCACCACCGGATCGAGTTTCTGCAAAAGGGCCCCGACTTCCGCCACCTCCCGGAAGACCCGGGTATGCTCATGGCCGGCATGTCCGACCACCGCCCCGTGGAATTTTTCCTCACCGCCCCGGCTCTTCCGCCATTGAAAATACTGGACCGTATCGGCGCCGTGGGCCACCGCCTGGAGCGAGGAAAGCAGATGCATCCCCGGCCGTTTATTTTTGGCCACTTCCTGCCAATTCACCACACTCGGAGTACTTTCCATAAGCATAAAGGGTTTCCCCCGCTTCAGGCTGCGGTTCAGGTCATGCACCATCGCCACCTCGGCCGCGGTCTGCCAGTCCGCTTTCCTCCCATGCCAGCGGGGATAATTGTCCCAGGCTACGACATCAAGGGCCCCGGCAAACTGCCAATAATCAAGGCCGGGATAGGTCCCCATAAAGTTGGTGGTCACCGGAATCTCCGGTGTAATGGCCTTTAAGGGGGCACATTCATGTTTAAAAAAGTCCAGCGTCTGGTGGGTAACAAACCGTTTCCAGTCCAGCGTCAAGCCATGGATGGACTGTTCGCCGTGGGGCGCCGGCGACTGAATCTGGGCCCAGTCGGTGTAGGTATGGCTCCAAAAAGCGGTCCACCAGGCATGGTTCAATGCCTCCAGGGTCTGGTATTTCTCTTGCAGCCATTCCCTGAATTTTTCCTGGCACAAGTCACAATGGCATTCACCGCCGTATTCATTGGAAACATGCCAGACCAGTAATGCCGGGTGGTTTTTATATCTTTCCGCCAGTTTGGTATTGATGATCTGTACTTTTTCCCGGTAAACCGGCGAGGTATAGCAGTGATTATGCCGGTTTCCCATCAAGATGCGCCGCCGGTCGGCGCCCACCCGTAAAACCTCCGGATACTTTTGGGCGAGCCAGGCCGGCCGGGCTCCGCTCGGGGTGGCCAGTACCGCATAAATTCCATTCTCCGCCAGCCGGTCCATGAGCCGGTCCAGCCAGCCAAAATTAAACTTCCCTTCCTCCGGTTCCAAAGCCGCCCACGCAAAAATCCCGACCGACACGGCATTACAATTGGCCAGCTTCATAAGGCGGAGATCCTCCGCCAAAATATCCGGCCGGTCCAGCCACTGGTCGGGATTATAATCGGCGCCGTGGATAAAGTGGGGAAATTTAGG
>DATCJZ010000053.1:0-8193 GCA_036562545.1 Capillibacterium sp.
TGTGCGGTGGCCGGTTTCCTCAGTAAAGCGGGGAAAAGGGTGAGCGGCCGGACCATTGCCGAGATGATGACGGTGATGCATGACCGGAGCAACGGCTTGGGCGCCGGTTATGCCGTTTACGGCCTTTACCCGGAATACCGGCAGGCCTATGCTTTTCATTTAATCCTGGCCGACGGCCGGACCTGGGCGGAAGTGGAAAAGATTCTGCGTCAAAACTTTAAAATCTGCGAACAGCAGGAGATCCCGGTGCGGCGGACCGGGCGTTATAAAAAAGCGCCGCTGCTTTGGTGTTATTTTTGCGAGCCTTTGCGGCTGGACCGCGAAAAAGACAGCGACGAACTCTTGCTGGCAACCGTCATGGGGATTAACCGGCTGGCGCCCCGGGCTTCGGTGATGTCCTGCGGTCAGGACTTGGGGGTCTTTAAAGGGGTTGGCTATCCGGAAGAGATCGCCGAGTTTTACCGGCTCGACCAGTACCGGGGGTACAGTTGGATTGGGCACGGCCGTTTCCCCACCAATACGCCCGGCTGGTGGGGCGGAGCCCATCCCTTCAGTATAGGGGAGATCGCGGTGGTCCACAACGGGGAGTTGTCTTCTTACGGGACCAACAAGAGCGTCTTGGAGAATTATGGTTATGAGCTGAGCCTGCGGACCGATACGGAAGTAATGGCCTATGCCATTCATTATTTACGCCGGCAAAACCTCTCCTGGTCCATGGTGGCGAAGGTGCTGGCCCCGCCCCACTGGGCCGAAGTGGAACGGATGACTGCGCTGGAGCGGGAGCTCTACACCGTTTTGCGCCGGACCTATGGCGGGTTACTGATGAACGGGCCATTTTCGATTATTGTCGGCTTCCCCGGGGGGCTAATGGCCTTGAATGACCGGTTGAAATTACGCTCTCTGGTGGCGGGCGTCAGCGGGGCCGACCTCTATGTCGCCAGTGAAGAAGCGGCTATCCGGCAGGTTTGCCCCCGGCCTGAGGAGGTGTGGCCTTTGCCGGCCGGAGAAGCCTTGATTTGCCGGGCGGGGGAGGCGAGCGCATGCCACGTAGCTTAATACCCCCCGAGTTTCTGGTCGTCCGGGACGAGGAGCGTTGCCTGCAGTGCAAAGCCTGCGTCCGGCAGTGCGGCTTTGGTGTCCACCGGGAGGAGCCGGGGCGCGGTTTATGGGCCGACGAGGCACGCTGTGTCAATTGCCAACGGTGCGTTGGGATGTGCCCGGCCGGCGCTTTGCAGATTACCGCCAATACCGGGATTGGCCGGGAGAACGCTTACTGGACGGCGGGGCGGTTGCGGGAGATTTGGCGCCAGGCGGAGAGCGGCGGGACTATCCTGACCAGTATGGGCTGTGACCGGAATTATCCTGTCTACTTTGATCATCTTCTCCTCAATGCCAGCCAGGTGACGAATCCTTCCATTGACCCCCTGCGGGAACCGATGGAGATCCGTACTTTTTTGGGACGTAAGCCGGAGAAGCTGGATCTGGCCGGACCGCCGGGTGAAGAACGGCTGACGGGCTCCCTCCCGCCCATGGTGCGGCTGGAGATGCCGGTGATGTTTGCCCCCATGTCCTTCGGGTCGCTCAGTAGAAATGCGGTGCTGGCCTTGGCGCAAGCCGCAAAGAAGCTGGGGATCCTGTTTAACACCGGCGAAGGGGGAATGTTGTCCGCGCTGGCCCCGTACGGGGAGCACATGATCGTCCAAGTCGCTTCCGGGCGGTTCGGGGTGGACCGTGCTTATCTGGAGGCCGGCCGGATCATCGAGATCAAAATCGGACAAGGGGCGAAACCGGGGATTGGCGGGCACTTGCCCGGGGAGAAGGTAAATGAAGAGATTGCCCGGACCCGGGGGATCCCGGCCGGCGCGGATGCCATCTCGCCCGCTCCCCACCATGACATTTATTCCATCGAAGATTTACGCCAACTGATTGATACCCTGAAGGAAGCGACCGATTACCAAAAACCAGTAGCCGTAAAGATTGCGGCGGTGCATAACGTGGCGGCGATTGCCAGCGGGATCGTCCGGGCGGGGGCGGACATCATTGTCCTGGACGGTCTGCGGGGCGGGACCGGGGCGGCGCCCAAACTGATCCGGGATCATATCGGACTCCCGATTGAACTGGCCGTCGCCGTGGTCGACCGGCGCCTGCGGGAAGAAGGCCTCCGGGAACAGGTTTCGTTGGTGGCGGGCGGGGGAATCCGGTCCACGGCCGATTTATTAAAGATCATCTGTCTGGGCGCCGACGCCGTTTATCTTGGCACCGCCGCGCTGTTGGCGTTGGGCTGTCACTTGTGCCAAAAATGTTACACCGGCCGGTGCAGCTGGGGGATTGCCACCCAGGACCCCGAGCTGGTCCGGCGTCTTGATCCGGAGTGGGGGGCAGCCCGTTTGGTCAATCTGTTGACCGCCTGGCAGCATGAGCTGAAAGAGTTTATGGGGGCCATGGGCATTAATGCGCTGGAGAGCTTACGCGGGAACCGGCTGCAACTGCGGGGGGTCGGTTTACCCCAAAACGAACTGGACCAGCTGGGGGTTAAGCAGGCCGGGGAAGCAATGTAAGGAGTAGTGGGGTGAGGAAAGAAATGAAAATCATAGCGTGTCAAGGCCTGCCTTACCGGGAGCTTAACCGGGAGGTCCGCCGGCTGGTGGCCGCCGGCGAGGACCGGCTCTGGCTGCGGGGCGTCAACGGGCAAAGATACATCGCCGCCGGTTTGACCGGGAGGGTGCAACTGAGGATTGAAGGGACAGCCGGCAACAATCTGGGGGCGATGATGGACGGCCCGGCGGTCTACGTGGACGGCAACGTTCAGGATGGCGCCGGGAACACCATGTCCGGCGGGGAGATTGTTGTCCGGGGGTCGGCGGGGGACATCGCCGGGTACGCCATGCGCGGTGGACGGATCTTCATCCAAGGGGATGCCGGCTGGCGGGTGGGGATCCATATGAAGAGCCGGGAGGAGCAGGCGGTTTTGGTGATCGGGGGTAAGGCCGGGGATTTTCTTGGCGAGTACATGGCCGGGGGCACGATTGTGGTCTTGGGGCTGTACCAGACGCTGCCCCGGGAAGCGGAAGCCGCCAACCCGCTGGCCGGTAATTATCTGGCCAGCGGGATGCACGGGGGGGTGATCTATCTCCGGGGGCGCATCCCGGCTTGGCAGATCCGTGGACAAGTACAAACCAGCTTGACGATCCCCGAAGAATCTCCCCGGCTCCAGACCTGGATCGAACAATTTGCGGACAGGATGGGTCTGGATTGTTCCGCCTTGCGCCGGGAAACTTTTACTTGCTTGACACCGCAAGGGGCCAGACCCTATGCCCATTTGTATGATCATTCTGCCTGAATCGAAAAATCTAACACGAATACGGTATACATTCCAGAAAATCTAACATCAATCTTGACAAAAGAAGAAGTCTAATGTTAAGATCCCCTCATAAAATATAACACAAAAGAGAGATGGGGGGAGCAAAAATGGCTTGTCTAACCAAAAATCAAATTTTAAAGCTGGCCGAAGAGCAAAAGGTGAAGTTTGTCCGTTTGCAATTCACCGATATTTTGGGGATCGTGAAAAACGTGGCCATCACCGTCGAACAGTTGGAAGATGCTTTGGACGGCAAAATCATGTTTGACGGCTCGTCCATTGAAGGGTTTGTCCGGATTCAAGAATCCGACATGTATTTGAAACCGGACTATGACACTTACACCTTGTTTCCCTGGAGTCCGAAGGATGAAGCGGTCGCCCGGTTGATCTGTGATGTTTATGATGCGGAAGGACGCCCCTTTGCCGGTTGTCCCCGGGGGGTCCTCCGGAAAGCCCTGGCCGAAGCGGAGGAGTTGGGCTTTGAACTTAAAGTCGGGCCGGAGCCGGAGTTTTTCCTCTTTGAAACCGATGCCGAAGGTTACCCGGTAGTCAAGGTGCATGATCATGCCGGCTATTTCGACCTGGCCCCGGCCGACCGGGGCGAAGAGGCCCGGCGGGAGATTGTGTTGGCCTTGGAGGCCATGGGTTTTAAAATCGAAGCCTCCCACCATGAAGTGGCCCCCAGCCAGCACGAGATTGATTTCAAGTATGCCAATGCGCTGACGACGGCGGATAATATTGTCACCTTCCGCTTTGTGACCAAGATAATTGCCCAGCGCTTCGGGCTTTGCGCCACCTTCATGCCGAAACCCGTTTTCGGCCAGAACGGTTCCGGGATGCACCTCCACCAGTCCCTCTTCCGGGGGGAGACCAATCTCTTCTACGATCCCGGCAATGAGTTGGGCCTGAGCGAACTGGCCCTCCATTATATCGGGGGCATTCTGGCCCATGCCAAGGCGCTGGCCGCGGTGACGAACCCCTGTGTCAACTCCTACAAACGGTTGGTCCCCGGGTATGAAGCCCCGGTTTACCTCTCCTGGTCGGCGAAGAACCGGAGTGCCCTGATCCGGGTGCCGGCCGCCCGGGGTTTGGGCACCAGGATTGAACTGCGCAACCCGGACCCCACGGCCAACCCGTATCTGGCTTTGGCGGTGATCCTCAAGGCCGGTCTGGACGGGATCAAGAACAAGATCGATCCGGGTCCGCAACGGTTTAATAACATTTTTGAGATGACGGCCACCGAGCGCCAGGCCGCCGGGATCGACAGTCTGCCGGGGAGCTTAAGAGAAGCCCTGGATTATCTGGAGCAGGATCCGTTGCTCCAGGAAACCCTCGGCGAGCATGTCTACACCAATTACCGCCGGGCCAAAGAACTGGAATGGGACGCCTACCGCACGCAAGTGCATGATTGGGAGATTAAACGGTATTTACAGGTCTATTAACCGGTTGACCTTTTGCGAAGAAGTCACTCATCACGGCGACCAAATTGGCCGGATCGGGAATGGAATGGTCCGCCGGGAAGCAAGTTAAAGGTTGGGGGAGTTACCAACGGCCGGTAAAATTCGGGAGCCGGGTGAGTGACTGCCGGCGCAGGGATAGGGAAGCGGTCTTGGCGAAGGAAGTTTGAAAGGGGGGAACGGTCAATGGGTGTTAATGATCTACGGATTGCGCTGGATAGCGTCTGGGTAATGGTGGCCGCCTGTTTGGTCTTTTTCATGCAAGCGGGTTTTGCCATGGTTGAGGCGGGGTTCACCCGTTCGAAAAATACCGGGAACATCGTGATGAAGAACTTAATGGATTTTGCCGTTAGTTCCGTAATCTACTGGTTGTTCGGCTTTGCCCTGATGTATGGCGCCGGTAATTCTTTTATCGGCTGGAAAGGATTGGCCTTAACCGATTCCTTTGCCCACCTGGGTTTGGCTCTTCCCCTGCCCTTGTTTCTTTTCTTCCAGACGGTTTTTGCGGGCACGGCGGCGACGATCGTCAGCGGGGCGATGGCGGAGCGGACCAAATTCACCAGTTATCTAATTTACAGTGCGGTGATCAGCGCTTTGATCTATCCGGTGGTCGGGCATTGGACCTGGGGCGGTGGCTGGCTGAGCAAGTTGGGGTTTATTGATTTTGCCGGCTCGACGGTGGTACATAGCGTCGGTGGCTGGGCGTCACTGGCCGGGGTGATGGTTTTGGGACCGCGGATCGGCAAATATGAGACCGATGGTTCACCCCGGATCATGCATGGCCATAATATGTTGGCTGCCGCTTTGGGGGTCTTTATTCTTTGGTTCGGTTGGTTTGGCTTTAACCCCGGCAGTACCCTGGCGGCCGACGGAAAAACCATTGGCCACGTGGCCATCACCACCAACTTGGCCGCCGCCACCGGTGCTCTCGGCGCCATGTTCTTTTGTCTGTTTTTGACGGGCAAGTTTGACGTCGGGATGACCTTAAACGGCGTGTTGGCCGGGTTGGTTGCCATTACGGCCGGGACGGCGGCCGTTTCGCCGCCGGCCGCGGCGGTGATTGGCTTATTGGCCGGTATAATTGTGGTTCTGGCGGTTAATTTCTTTGAAAAAGTCCGGCTTGATGATGCCGTCGGCGCGATTAGCGTGCACGGTGTCTGCGGGGCCTTCGGGACCTTGGCGGTCGGTCTATTTGCGGAGGAAGGCGGCTTATTGTACGGCGGTGGCTGGCGGTTGTTAGGAGTGCAAAGTTTAGGGATCCTGGCTGCCTTTCTCTGGAGTTTTCCTTTGGCTTATCTGTTGTTCCGCGTATTAAAAGCCACCATCGGCCTCCGGGTAAGCGCCCAGGAAGAGTTGGAAGGTTTGGATCTGAGTGAACACGGACACTCCGCCTATCCGGAACAGTTCGACTATGCCAAATTCCTTGCCTGGCTTAAACAAAATGAGCAACAGGAAAATGCCTCCTAGGAAGGAAGAGCCTTCGTGCGTAAACTGAATTCCCATGTTCCATTTCGACCTTCATTGAAAAAAGGAGGAAGCAGATGGATTACGCGGCGATTTACGAAAAAATAGTAACCTGGCTCCGGGAAGCGGTAACCGCGGCCAACGCCAAAGGGTTGGTGGTGGGCATGAGCGGCGGGGTCGATTCGGCGGTCACGGCCGTCCTTTGCAAAGCGGCTTGCCCTGAATCAACGTTGGGTATCATCCTTCCGATTAAAAGTAACCCCAAGGATTTGCAAGACGCCCGGCTAATTGCCAAGGAATACAAGATTCCTATCCGGGTGATTGAACTTTCCGGGATTTTCGAACTCTTTCTGGGGGAAGTAACCGGTTGGGGAGCCCGGGAAAGTACCCCTTTGGCCGTAGCCAACCTGAAACCGCGTTTGCGGATGACCGCTATGTATTATGTGGCCAACGAGTATAACTACCTGGTGGCCGGGACCGGGAACGCCACCGAGTTGACTCTGGGCTATTTTACCAAGTACGGTGACGGCGGGGTTGACCTTTTACCCTTAGGCAATCTTTCCAAAGCAGACGTCTATGGGTTGGCGCGTTATCTGAAGCTCCCGGCCGCGATTCTCACCAAAGCACCCAGTGCCGGTTTGTTGCCCGGTCAAACCGACGAAGGGGAGTTGGGCTATAGTTATGAAGCCTTGGAGGAGGTTCTCTATGGAGACGGCGGGGATCCGGAGGTTCGGGCCTTCGTGGAGAGGCGCCGCCGGGAAAACCGGCATAAACTAGCCCCCCCACCGCGGGCGCCGTTGGCTTGAACCCGGGTTGGGAAGAAAGGCAGAACAAAATGGTGGCCAAATTACGGTTGACAAGAAGTTTGTTCTGGGTATATTATAATAAAATTTAATCGGAAAAGGCGAGGATGAGGAGGAGTACTCACCGTGTCACACCTGACAGAGAATCCGGGATAGGTGGAAACCGGAGAGGTGGGCGGTGGGGAAGAACCCCTCGGAGCAGCCATCCGAAACGGCGCCTTGGTTGAGAGAGGCGTGCGGAGTAGATATGGTCGGAACCTTCACCGTTAAAAGAAGGGCAGTCTCGTGCAGGCGTGGACTGTGGGAAAGAGTGAACCGGATCCGGTTAAGCAGGGTGGCACCGCGAGCAAAGTCTCGTCCCTCAAGGGACGGGACTTTTTTTATACCTTGGTTGATCCGGGTCGGTTCGGGCGGCGGCTCTGTCTTGCACTCTGGAAAGACAATGGTAATTTGGCGGCCGGCGGGTACTCCTGCCGACGCTTAGGAAGGGAAAATGGGAAGAAAGGAGGAGAATTGCTTTATGGAAAGAACTTTGGCGAAAGAGGCGCAACAGAAGGTGGGAAGGAGGGTTTTGCTCTGCGGCTGGGTGCATCGCCTCCGCGATCTGGGGAACCTTACCTTTTTACTCCTCCGGGACCGGAGCGGCTTGATCCAGGTGGTGCTGGAGGGGAAGGAGCATCCGGCGCTGCGCCTGGAAACAGTGGTGAAGGTGGAGGGGACGGTGGCGGCCAACGATCAAGTCCCGGGCAAGGTGGAGATCCAGGAGGCGAAGGTGGAGGTCATCGCGGACGTGGAGTATGACCGGTTACCCCTGACCGTGAACGCCGGGGTCATTAAGGAAGGGTTGGATACCATCCTCAACCACCGGGTGCTGAGCCTGAGGAACCCGCAGGTCCACGGGATCTTCCTGGTCCAGCAGGAAATCATCCGGGCCTTCCGCGACTTTTTCCGGGGCCGGGGATTTACCGAAATCCAGACGCCGAAGATCGTGGCCGAAGGGGCGGAAGGCGGGGCGGAGCTCTTCCCGGTCAAGTACTTTAAAAAACGGGCTTATCTTGCCCAAAGCCCCCAGTTTTATAAACAGATGATGGTGGCGGCCGGCTATGAACGG
>DATCJZ010000054.1:0-67107 GCA_036562545.1 Capillibacterium sp.
AGATTAACACCACAGATCACATGGACGGCCATGTTGCAGACGCGGTGGTTATCCCGAATCTTTTCGTATAGAGCATCAACCCAGATTACCGGATAGGTACTTGCCAGTGGACGATTTCGAAACTCTTCAACCTGTTCATTCAATTCTTTGTTGAACTGCGACACCTGACTGGCGGAGATGGATTCGATGCCAAGTTCTTTGGCCAACCGTTCGATTTTCCGCGTCGAAACACCATTGATAAAGGCTTCTTGCACCACCTGGATCAAAGCTTGCTCGGAACGTTTCCTTTCCGTCACAAAGAAAGGAATGTAACCGCCTTTTCGAACTTTCGGCACTAATAAATACATCGTACCCATGCGGGTATCAAAACGCCGGACCCGTGTTCCGCAACGGTAACCGGTTCTTGTTGGTGAGTGTTCGCCTTTGCCGGCGCATAGCTTGTTTTCAACCTCTACTTCCATTAGTTTGTGACATAGCCATTGTAGCATAGCTAACATGGGGTCCGGTTCACCTAAAAATTTCAGTAGCAATTTTTCTAAATTTAGGGTATCCTTATGGTAAGCCATCGGGTCTCACTCCTTTCATGGTTTGTTTAGGCAACTTACCATTTCGGAGCCCCGGTGGCTTTTCCTTTTTCAGATGCGAACTTAATTATACGCTAGCGTAATAATTAAGCTATTCATTACAAAAAAATAGTTTATAATTAAATAAATTATTAAACATGGAGGTTTTGTTGTGGTTAAAGAAAAAAGTGGTTGGCACAGGTCATTTTTACGGGTTTTCTTTCTTTATCTGCTTTTGGGAACGTTTCCCCTTTTTATTGGTGACGCGGTGCAGGCCGGGTCCTTGCCGGTGATTACGGTTTCCTCCCCGGAAGAATTCATTGAAGCCATCGGTCCGGACCGGATTATCCGGATCGAAACGGATGTTTTGCTACTCCCAGATCAATTGTTGCCGATTGACAGTGAATATGTGACCCAGGAGGAGGTCTGGGACGGTTACCAACTGCTGATTCATGATGTTGCGAATATGACCATAACCGGGGCGGGGGAAAAACCGGTCCAAATTTTAGCCCAACCCCGTTATGCTTATATTCTTGCCTTTGCCAATGTGGAGAATGTCAGAATCGAAGGGGTGGAGGCGGGACATACACCGGGCGATGATGGATGTATGGCCGGAGTTTTATCTTTCCAAGACTGCCGGGAGATTGCAATTGTCCGCTCGATTCTCTTCGGTTGTGGAGCCGAAGGTGTCGTGCTCACCAATGTTGACGGTTTGTATTTTGAGGATTCAGTGATCAGAAATTGTGTTTACAGGATCATGATAATCAACCAGAGTCAGAATTGCTTTTTTTCCTATTCAACCTTTATCGATAATGAGGGTAATTATCTGATCGAAATCGATAATTCCCAGAATATTTGTTTCTCCGGATGCCAGATCAGAAATAATAATTCCTACTGGTCCGATTACAGTAGTATTTTTGAGGTTAACCAATGTGAAGCAGTGTCGGTCGAGGATTGTTTGGTTGAGGATAACACGGCCGGGTGGTTTATCTTCCATGGGACAGGACTTACAGTTGAAGGTACACCCGTGGAGAACAACCTTTTCTACCAAGGTTATTGTTATAGCGAGATCTATAAATATGACGACTACTACGATAAGCTTAATTATCTTGAACTTTTACGCCTGGAAAAAACAATACTCCAAACGGATAACCGGGCGGAGATCAGGCTGCTGTATACCGATATGGTGAATGCCCTTTTAGAGTTGGCGCAAAACCAGGATCCGGTTGAGCCGGAATTGGAATATTTGCTGGGATCATACTATGTCTTTGCTTTGGAAGAGGACTTAATTACCGAGAGACACCTGGCGGAAGAACGCTTCCGGAATATTTTAGATCAAGATCCCCTTTGTACTCCGGCCTATATCGGCCTTGGGGATGTATACTTCCAAGAATGTATCAGCCAAAGTATCCATTATCTTAGTGAGGGTGATCTAGGTGTTGTTTTTACGAGAAAGGATCCGTTCGAAGATGAAGGGTTTTTTATGGAAAAAGCCCTTGAGGAGTATTTGAAAGCATTATGGATTGAAGAAGAGTATGGGGAAGAATATGCATTAGAGGCGATTGCCCCGATCGTTCATTACCGTATCATTGCACTTTACTGTTTCACGGGTGAGATCAGTGCGGCTTGGGAATATGCGAACCGGCTGGTTGCCTTGGATGCCGAAAAATACGGCAATTGCCTGGATACGGTGGCGGAACTAGTCCAAATGGAGGTAATTCCCCAGAAAATCGAGATTTTGATCTAAGCCTTTTTTCCTGCCGGCTGGTATGAGAAAGGGAGGGAGTTTTAATGATGATTATGAAGAAAAGCGGTTGGAACAAATCCTTTTTCCTGTTATTTACCCTGCTTATAGGAGCATTTTTCCTCTTTAGTGGTGGTCCTGTCCAAGCCGGGTCCTTGCCGGTGATTACGGTTTCCACTCCGGAAGAATTCATCGAAGCCATCGGTCCGGACCGGATTATCCGGATCGAAGCAGATGTTTTACAACTTCCTGATGAATTGTTGCCGATTGACAATAAATATGTGACGCAGGAGGAGGTCTGGGACGGTTACCAACTGCTGATTCAGGATGTTGCGAATATGACCATAACCGGGGCGGGGGAGAAACCGGTCAAAATTTTAGCTCAGTCCCGTTATGCTTATATCTTTGCTTTTGTCAATGCGGAGAAGATAAAAATCGAAGGGGTGGAAGCGGGACATAATACGGCAGTCGAAGGAGAATGTATGGTCGGAGTTTTATCCTTTCAGGACTGCCGGGATATTGTAATTGAGCGTTCGATTCTCTTCGGTTGTGGAGCCGATGGCGTGGATCTGTATAATGTAGACGGTTTTCATTTTAAGAATTCAGTGATCAAGGATTGTTTATACGGGATCATGACGATCTACCAGAGCCGGAACTGCCTTTTTTCCAATTCTACCTTTACAGATAATGACGGTTATCATCTAATCTACATTAATAACGCGCGGAACATTACCTTCAAGGAATGTGAGATTGTAAATAATTCCGCCTTAGGATACGGTGCGGGCAGTATTTTTGATGTTTCCCAGAGCGAGGCGGTGAGGGTCGAGGATTGTCTGGTTGAGAATAACATGGCCAATTTGTTTATTTCCCAGGGAACAGGGTTGACAGTTAAAGGTACGCCGGTAGAAAACAACTTTTTCTTCCGGGAGTCTTCGGATAGTGAAAACTCTTCTGTTTCTGTAAATTCAGCCAATGCTGAAACAAATTTAGACAATACGGAAACAAATTCAGACGATACTGACAGGAAAAGGAGTCCGGTTTTTGGTTTGCGCTTTTCCATCGAAACCATCTCCAAAACCGGCGATATTAACGGCGGAAGTTATCTCTATCTGAATCCGTTTGTTACTTATGAACGGTTTACCCTTAATCTCCGTTATTCGGTGGACATTGCTCCTAATAAATTCTCAGATCATTTACTATCAATTACGCCGCAGTTCAACATTAAATATAAAAATCAAGCAGATTACTATTACTTTGGTCTTACTTGGTTAAGAGCAAAGGATAATACATACTACGGAGTAAAGTTTAGTCCCGTATTTTCACAAGATGTAACGGTGGAGATGTTCCCAATAAGCTTGCTTTATTCTCCCCAAACTTCAGAATGGATCTTCATTTTTGAAGTACTCGGCTTAGGCTTTAATTTTTAACGAAGAGCCCATTGCCTGCGAATCCGGCAACCGAAGCTGATGTCGGTTGCTGGATTTTTTACCCCTGGTTTTGGTCAGTATGGCAAAACACGATGAAGAACTGGGAAATCAGGGTAGATCCCACTGGGATCCGGTAGCTCCGGTTAAAGTTAGAAAATAGATTAAGGATAAAAGGGGAATGATTCCGGTGCCGTTTACTTTGGTTCATAAGCTCATGTCCGGGTCTAAGTCTGGACGGCGTCGGTTTTATTCTGATTCGCGACGGTTTCTCGGCCAATCCAGTGGCGGCCCTCCCGGTTATGATTCAGTCTCATGGTAAAAGATGATTATGAAGAAAGGGTTTTATTATAAAATCCTAGATGAAGACAGGATTATCGGCGGCATCATTGGGGAGAATCATGACAACTGTTTGGGGGGAGTTGTTATAGGAAATGATCAGATTGGACCATTTTGTGATCAATATCGATAACGATCTGGGAAAGTTAAAAGAATTAAAGCGGCAGATTGAACCGTTAGGTTTTCCCTTTGAACCAACCTGGGGAAAGGGAACGAAAGGTTTCAAAGTGGCCAACCTATGGATTGGGTTGCAATATCTTGAGATGGTCTGGTTGAAGAAAAGGGATGGCGGAGGCTGGAAAGGGGATTGGGTGGAAAAATATAATAAAGGGCACCGGGGGATTATCGCCATTTACTTAATGACGGACCGCTTGGATGAGATCAGAGGGGAGTTAATGGGGAGGGGAATTCCCGTCAGTGCACCGGAACGGATTAGCTTTCGCTGGTTTTTCGGGCTGTTCGCGAAGACGATGCCGTGGAGAAGTATCTTTACTGCGCCCATTCCCGGAACCGATTTGCAAATCTGTTACGGCGAATTGGACAGTCCGGAAATTATGGAAAAAATAAAGGCCTACATGGTGCCTAATGCGGCCAGATATGGGATCGAAGGGATCGACAAAGCTACGGTGAGAAGTAATTTTTCCGGGGAAGCCTGGATTTATCTGCAAAAGTTATTCCCCAAGGCCGTGATGAAAGGATCTTGCCTGACCTATGACATGGGGGGGACGAGTTTATTCTTTGCCCAATGGGAAAAGCCCGGTTTGGACGTGGAGTTACATGCGGTGACAACTTACGGAAAAAATTTGGGAAAAAGTTTTATGGTAGAGAATGTACGGGTGACACTGTAGGCTGATGTCTTTCATGCCCGCCGGTGTCTGGAGTTTCCGGCTGTGGCGGTAACTATCAACGATTTTTGGTCCTAGACGCGAAAGTGAATTCGAGGCAGCCGCTTATGCCAAGGACTGGCAAAAACCGGCGCACGCCACTGTAAAATTAAAGCAGTGCGCTGCAGAGACGGATTAAGAAGGTGTGGTTTTTATGCTTAAACACAGGGGGACAATAACTCTCTATACCGACAGGTTGCTCCTTCGCCGGTTTACGCCGGAAGATGCGACGGATATGTTTGCAAACTGGGCCAATGACCCCGATGTAACCAGATACCTGTCCTGGCTTCCCCATCAGGATATTGAGGTTACAAAAAAAATCCTCTCTTCGTGGCTATCGTTATATGAGAGACCAAACTATTATAACTGGGCGATCGTTCCCAAAAGAAACGGAAAAGTTATTGGCTCAATCAGCGTGGTTGAGACCTCGGAAAAAACTTCCGGTGTGCGAGATCGGTTATTGCCTCTCCAAACGTTACTGGAATCAGGGGATCATGACCGAAGCTTTAAAGGCGGTAATCGCATATTTGATTAAGGAAGTGGGCTTTAAACGGGTCCAAGCGGTGCATCAGGTTGAAAATCCCGCTTCCGGAAGGGTAATGATCAAAGCGGGGATGAAGCATGAAGGAAGACTAAGGGGTTATGTTTTAAACAACCGGAACGAGCTGGTGGATTGTGAAATGTATGCCATTTTGGAGGATGAAATAGAAAAGGAGGGGTGAACGGTGGCAACTTGGGAGGGGCGACCACCCTCAATACCCTTCTGATGCGATGAGGCACGGAAAGGAGGAGTTATTTGGAATACCGGGAGCATAACGGGTTACGGTTATCCCGCATCGGGGTGGGCAGTTACTCTTTAAGCGGAGTTTTTGGCCCCAAAGATATGAAAGAGTATGGGAAGATGATTAAACGCGCTTATGAACTGGGGGTTAATTTCTTCGATACTGCCGATGCCTATGGGGAAGCCGAAGAGGTTTTGGGCCGTCTGCTTCAACCCTTTTGTCGTGAAGTAATTCTCTCAACCAAAGTAGGGGTTAAACACGGACCGAAAGCCAATTTATCCTATGATTATATTAAGACGGCTTGTGAATCCAGCTTACGGAATTTGCGGACAGAATATATTGATATTAACACTGTTCATTTTGATGACCCCGCCACCCCTGTCGAGGAGACCGTCAGAGCCCTGGAAGAACTGGTCAAGGCGGGCAAGATTAGGAAATACGGCCTTGGCCATTTGCCTGGCGCCAGAGTGAAGGAATATATCAATAAAGGAAATGTTTATTCTGTGCTGATGGAGTTGAGTGCCGTAGCGAGAAAGGCCAGTAGGGAAGTGCTCCCCTTCGTGAAAAAGAACAACTTGGCAGGGATCGCCTTCAGTGTGACCGGAAGGGGCCTGCTTACCGGCAAGATTACGAAAAATAGCCGGTTTGAAGCAGGCGATTTGCGAAGGCAGGATCCACAATTTCAAAAAGAGAAATTCACCTTCAGTCTGGAAGTACAGCAGAAGTTGGCGGAAATAGGAAAACGAAAGGGGATGTCTTCAGCGCAGGTGGCAATCGCCTGGGTTTTGGCTCAAGACGGGATTGTGACTGCTTTAACCGGCCCTTCAACGGAGGAACATTTGGAAGAGAACATTGGAGGAGGCCGGGAAAGCCTGTCCCCGGCGGAATTGGCTGAAATCAATCATTTTATCGAAGAAAAGGAAGAATGGTTGGCTAACGCGGAGAAAAAAACATTGCAAAAAATTTTAGACGGGGATTTACCGGCGGATAATGATCAAGCCTTTGTTGATCTGGTATATTGCCTCGAAACAATCCTCGTCAATCAGTATCTTGAAGAAGCGGAAATAATGCCGGTTTTTTATAGGTTGTTTAGCCTGAAAGCCAAACCGGATCATGTTAAAAATGGAGAAATAAAAGAGATTCAGAAAACGGTCGGGGCTATGCTCCAAAGGGAAAAAACAGAGCGGTGACTTGGAATTATCACTTGCCGGGAGAGGATGAAAGATTGGACTACGAGTCAATTGGCATGCGAACAATAATAGCTTGGCTTCTCACGTATCTTTTGGTCTGTGGGCTGATTCCTGTAGCCGTGGGTAAGTTATTCTGGGAAGCTACCCCGGCCGGAAGATCCGCTTGGCTTAATTTAATCACTTTGTTTGTGTTTAATATCCTCTTTCTCTTGGGGTTAAAGAAGAAATACCGGTTGAAACTGGATATTTTCCGTAATCTATCCTTTAAAGGAATTGTCATGGCTTTGGCCTGTTCGCTCCTGTTCTTTCTATTACTGGACAAATTTCTGGATCCGTTTTTTGACTGTCTCTTTAGGGCAAGCGCCGAGGGATATCAGCGGACAATTGAGCAATTACGCCAGGCGCCGGTGGTGAGTTTTATCCGCGTATGTTTACTTGCTCCGGTGGTGGAGGAGATCTTAATCAGAGGCTGGGTCCTGACTGCTTTATACGAAAATTATCCGATATGGCCTGCGCTTTTGCTATCAACCTTCTTCTTTGCCGTTTTGCATTTTAATTTCGTCCAAACGTTATCTGCGGTGATCGCTGGCTTGATCTTAGGACTGTTATATATAAAGACCGGATCCTTATTCTGTTGTATTCTGGCCCATGCTCTGTATAATACTATATCCTATTTTAATATTATCTTTTGAGATATATCATTCTGAAAGCTCCCAACAGAATTGGCCAATGCTTCCCTTCCAAGGAGAAAGGTGGTGTTAGTGAATAAGGATATCGGTTTTGCAGCCCAGAATAATCAGGGGCGACATTGACTTCAACACACGAGCGATCCAGAATTTGGTGGATAGAAGCAAAGGCGAACTTCTGGTCCTGCCTGAATACGCCTTAACCGGATCACTTGTTTTTGAACCCGGTGCCGAGATCAAAGAATGGGCGGATAAAAGTAAACAAGCGAAAGGCAGAATTAAGATCCCGGAAGGGAAGCGCTTATTAATTAATAGTCTGCTCGAAGTCGATAACAAGTTTTATAACGTCTGTGAATTATTACCGGAGGGTGGCCGGCAGTATAAATTGTTTCCGGATCAACCGGAGGTGGAGGCAGGAATAATTCCGGGGAATGGGCAAACTGTTTTCACCTTGTGTGCCAAAAGCTTTAAAGTGATTATTTGCACCGATTTGCGGTATATCGGGAAGATACCGGCTGACAGCTTGGATTTACTATTGTTTGTTTTTCATTTTTCCGACTATAATCTGGCTCCGGCGTTGCAGGAAGTGAAAAGGATAGCGCGGGAAAGAAATATTCCGGTAATTATAAGCAGTTTGGTTAGTGATAAAAATATAGGCTTCAGTTCATATGTGGATAAAAACAAAGTTATTTCTTTGTCCAGTGAGGAAGGAATTCTAGAAATAGAGCTTGACGATTGATCAGATGGGCCCGGTAAAAAGACCCGGCTTTTTTTTAAAGAAAAATGGAAAGTAGACTTTACATTTGGTGTAAATAGTGTTATCCTGTTAGTGTAAAGCAAACTTTACATCAGGAAAGGGTGATTTGATTGTGCGCAACAAGTTAGAGGAACTCCGGAAGGAGCGGGGGATAACCCAGGAAGAGCTGGCCGAGGCTTTGGAGGTTTCCCGGCAGACCATTAGTTCGCTGGAGAAAGGGCGCTATAACCCTTCGATTATCTTGGCTTTTAAAATTGCCCGTTATTTTGGGAAGTCCATTGAGGAAATCTTTATCTACGAGGAGGAATGATGATGAGGGTCTTAAGAAAAAGAATCATCTGGTCGACGCTGGTCGCCGTGGCGGGAATCATTTTGCTTTTTGTCGGCAAGGGTGGTGAGAATAGCTTTGTCAGGGGTCTTGGCGCTGGAATTACGGCCGCCGCCATTGCGAAGCTGATTCAATATTACCGGATTGCGCGAAACCCGAAGCTCCTCAAGAAATTTGCGATTGAGCAAAAAGAGGAACGCTTAATTGCGCTTGCCGAAAAAAGCGGCCGTTTTACCTTTTTACTCACGGTCGTTGCGGAGTTTGTTGGAATTGTTGTCCTTATCCTTCTCGACCGGACCGAGGTCGCCACGGTCATCTCGTTTGTGGCCGCACTCCAAAGTCTGGTCTATCTTATCAGCTATTACTATTTATCAAAGAAATACTAAACCTTTCTTAAAACAAATGGTAATTTTGTTATTCCAATAGCCTCCTAAAATAGGTATAATATAAATTAACTCACAATTCAAAACTTAGGGGGAGAGGAGCATGTTTTACCGGCTTTCCAGGGAAAACTATTTTTTTAGTTTTTCCCAAGAGAACCAGCCGGTTCTTTCTGTTCATTCCGGGGACGAAGTTGAATTTGAAACGATGGATTGTTTTGCCGGCCAAATCCAAAGCGACGACGACAAGTTGGAAACCCTCGACTGGAACCGGGTGAATCCGGCCACCGGCCCGGTTTATGTTAACGAAGCGGAACCGGGGGATGTGTTGAAGGTTACTATTGGGAAAATCGAAATTGCCGATCAAGGTGTGGTGGCGACGGGAAAAGGTTTGGGCGTCCTTGGCCATTTGCTGGATGGCCTTTACGCAAAGGTGCTTAGGATTAAGGACGGCCGGGTTATTTTCAACTCCAAGCTCTCTTTCCCCTTGAACCCGATGATTGGTGTCATCGGGGTGGCGCCGCCAGAGGGGGAGATCAATTGCGGCACTCCGGGTCCGCACGGAGGAAATCTGGACACCAAACTGATTACGGAAAATGCCATCCTCTACTTGCCGGTCTTTGTTAAAGGCGCGCTGTTTGGCCTTGGGGATTTACATGCGGCCATGGGCGATGGCGAAATCGGGGTTTCCGGTGTCGAAGTGGCGGGGAAAGTGACCGTCAAATTGGAAGTGCTTAAAGGGAAGACGATTCGCAATCCCATTGTGGAAACATCTGCCTTGACGGCCACGATCGCCTCGGCCCCCACACTTGAAGAAGCCGCGAAGGCCGCCGTTGAGGAGATGGCCAATCTATTAAAGGAAAATACCGGGTTGTCCATGGAAGAGATTGCCACCTTAATGAGCGCCGTCGGCAACCTTGAAGTTAGTCAAGTGGTGGATCCCGAAAAAACTGTCCGGTTCAGCCTGACGAATACAATCTGGGCTAGCTTTGGCCGGGAAAGATAAAGAGCAGGAAAGCGGGCGGAAAAGGTCTAACGAAAAGGATTTACGCAGAAGGAGACTTGCGATGAGAAACAAAGAAATACCCAAAGGACTGCGGGATTTTTTGCCGGAGGAGATGAAGACCCGGCGGAAAATGGAGGAGAAAGCGTTAAAGCTCTTCCGGAGTTACGGCTATGAAGAGGTCTCCACACCGACCTTTGAATATTTGGAAGTCATTGAGGCAGGCACCGGGAGAAACAGTTGGGAAGAGTTGTATTTATTCATTGATCGGGAAGGGCGGATTCTCTCCTTGCGCCCGGAAATGACCGTGGCTATTGCCCGGGTCGCCGCCACCCACCTGCGGGAAGCCGTCTTTCCCCAGCGCCTCTGTTACATCGCCAATGTCTTCCGGCATGTTCAGCCCCAAAAGGCCCAGTACCGGGAGTTTTGGCAGATGGGGATTGAACTGTTGGGAGCTTCCGGCGCCTGGGCCGATGCGGAAGTAATCAATATTGCCGTGGAAACCTTGCATAGTATGGGCCTGGATAATTTTAAGATCAGCCTGAACCAGATTGGCATCTTCAACAGTTTGCTGGCCGGCAGTGGTCTGGAGGAGGAGGAAAAGCGGCTGGTGCGGCGGCTGGTGGAGAACAAGGACCTGGTTGAACTGGGACGGGTGTTAAATAACGCCCGGATCGCGGATGACTTGAAAGAGATCATTGCCCGGCTTCCGGTGTTGCACGGCGGGATTGAAATCCTGGACCGCCTTGGCCCGGTGGAAAAGAACCGCCAAGCGGCGCAGGCGGTGGCGGAATTGGGTAAAGTCTATGATGCCCTCAAGGCGTATGGCGTCAATGATCATATTGTGATTGACATGGGTGTCCTCCGGGGATTGGATTACTACACCGGAATCGTCTTTGAGGGTTACTCTTCGGAATTGGGGTATGGCCTGCTTGGCGGCGGACGCTATGATAATCTGCTGCAACAGTATGGATTTCCCTGCCCGGCCACGGGTTTTGCCATCGGGATGGACCGGCTCGCGTTGGTCTTGAAAGGGCCGGACGAAGAGGCGGTCCGTTTTCTTGTCGGCGGTACGGACTGGGAATCAGTGGTGGAAAAAGCCCGGGAACTGAGGGAACAAGGTTATATTGTCGAAACCGATGTAGAGCAATGCACCAGGGAGGAATTGGCCGCCAAGGCGGCTAAAAAAGGGAACTGCCGGGTGCTCTTTATCGAATAAACGGGGATCAACCGGAGCCCAAAGCATGCTGGAGGATAAAGATGAAGAATGACTATTTAACAATTGCCCTTTGTAAAGGGAGTCTGCTCAAACCCACGCTGGCGATGCTGGCGGCGGCGGGTCTGCCCAGTGACGGGGTGACGGAGGATAGTCGTAATTTGGTTTTTACCTTTGCGGAACAAGGGATCAAGTACTTAATGTGCCGGCCCACCGATGTTCCCACCTATGTCGAGCAGGGCGCCGCCGATTTGGGCATTGTCGGCAAGGATGTCATCGTTGAACAGCAAAAGGATGTTTTCGAGCTGGTGGATTTAGGATATGGGGCTTGCCGTTTTGTGGTGGCCGTGCCGGAGGCCCTGAAAAACCTCAGACTCATGGATCTGAACTACCGGCGGGTCGCCACCAAGTTTCCCCGGGTGGCAGAGGCCTTCTTCCGCAGCCAGGGCATGCAGGTGGAGGTGATTAAACTCCACGGCAATATTGAACTGGCGCCGATTATCGGCATCGCCGATCTCATCGTGGATCTGGTCTCCACCGGGAAGACGCTGCGGGAAAACAAATTGGTGGAATTGACCACGATTATGGCTTCCACCGCCCGCTTGATTTCCAACCCGGTCAGTTTCCGGACCAAGTTTGACCGGATTGAACCTCTGGTCCAAGTGTTGCAAAAGATCGCAAAGGGAGGGAAAGACCGTGCCGATGAGACGAATTAATGCCGCCCGGGAGGATGTGGAAGCTTTTATCCATTCCCGGAAGGCCGATTTGGCGGAAATCACGGAGGTTGTGGCCGGGATTGGCCGGGAGGTCAAGGTCCGCGGCGACCAGGCGGTTTTTGACTTTACCCGCCAATTTGACGGAGCGGTGCTTGACAAAGCCAACTTCAGGGTCAGCCGGGAGGAGATCGATCAGGCCTATGTACTGGTGGATGAGGAATACCTTGGCGCCCTGCGGGGGGCGATTGACCGAATCCGGGCCTTTCACACCCGGCAACTGAGAAATTCCTGGATGGAACCGGATGAAAACGGCAATATCTTGGGACAGCTCATCAGGCCGGTGGAGCGGGCGGGGATTTATGTTCCCGGCGGCACGGCGGCTTACCCTTCTTCCGTCCTCATGAATGCCATTCCCGCCAAGGTGGCCGGGGTGAAAGAAATTGTCATGGTGAGTCCCCCCAGCCGGGAAGGAAAACTCAACCCGTATACCTTGGTGGCCGCCGCCGAAGCGGGAATTGGGGAGATCTACAAGATGGGCGGCGCCCAGGCCATCTTTGCGCTGGCGTGGGGAACCGAAACCGTGCCCAAAGTGGATCTGATCACCGGGCCGGGGAACATTTACGTGACGGTGGCCAAAAAACTGGTCTATGGCGAAGTCAACATTGACATGCTGGCCGGTCCCAGTGAGATTACGATTCTGGCCGACGGAAGCGCCGATCCGGCCTTTGTGGCGGCGGATATGCTCTCCCAGGCGGAACATGATATCTTGGCCCGCAGTATCCTGGTGACGGATGATCCCGGCTTGCTGGACCGGGTGGAAGCGGAGATCGATAAACAAGTAGAAACCCTTTCCCGCCGGGGAATAATCGAACAGGCCCTGGCCAAGCAAGGCGCGCTCATCTTAACCACGGATCTGGAGGAAGCCTGCCGGGTGGTGAATCTCATCGCCCCGGAACACTTGGAGTTGATGGTGGAAAAACCTTTTGACCTGTTAAGCAAGGTCAAAAATGCGGGGGCGATCTTTTTGGGGCAATACACCCCCGAACCGGTGGGGGACTACTATGCCGGCCCCAACCACATTCTGCCCACCGGCGGCACCGCCCGCTTTTATTCGCCGGTCACCGTGCACACCTTTATGAAAACCTCAAGTTTGCTTTATTATTCCCGGGCGGGAATGCTCCGGGATGCCGACGCCATTATTAAACTGGCGACGGTGGAGGGCTTGACCGCCCATGCCAATTCGGTGCGGATCAGAAAGGAGAAGTTGCATGGAGGAGATTAGACGCGGTGCGGTCCAAAGGAAAACGGCGGAGACCGATATTTCCTTGGAACTGACGTTGGATGGCAGCGGCCGGTACCAGATTGAGACGGGGGTTCCCTTTTTCGACCATATGCTCACCCTTTTTGCCGTACATAGCCTCTGCGACTTGAAAGTGGCTGCCAAAGGGGACCTGGCGGTGGATGACCACCACACGGTGGAGGATGTGGGCATCTGCCTGGGACAGGCCATCAAAATAGCTTTAAAGGAGAAAAAAGGGATTAACCGGTACGGTGAAGCGACGATCCCCATGGACGAGGCCCTGGTCCGGGTGGTTCTGGACCTTTCCGGCCGTCCGTTATTGGTTTATAACGTGGAAGTCAAACGGGAACAAATTGGCACTTTCGCCACCGAAAACGGAAGGGAATTTTTCCAGGCGGTGGCCAATGCCGCCGGCATGAACCTCCATGTCGATTTGCTCCGGGGCGAAAACGTCCATCATATAATCGAGGCCATCTTTAAAGCCTTTGGCCGGGCCTTTAAAACCGCGGTCGGGATAGAACCGCGGCTTGAGGGTGTCTGGAGTTCAAAAAAGACCCTTTAAGGGAAGACCGGCCGGAAGCAGACCAAAGAAGCGCAAGCCCAAAACAGCCGGCCGGAGGAAAAAGAGGATTACTGGAGCGATGAGAAATGATCATTTATCCTGCCATTGATCTGAAAGAAGGACGCTGTGTCCGCCTGGTCCAGGGCGAAAAGGACCGGCAGACCGTTTATTCAGACCAGCCGGAAGAAGTGGCCAAAAAATTTGTGGCGGAAGGCGCCCGCTGGTTGCATGTGGTCGACCTGGACGGCGCCTTTACCGGTTCGCCCCGGAATTTGAAGAGTATCGAAAAAATTGCCAAGGCGGTGGAGATTCCTTTTCAGGTGGGCGGCGGCCTGCGCAGCCGGGATGAGGTGAAAAGGCTCCTGGATCTGGGCGCCGCCCGGGTGATTATCGGGACCAAGGCCGTCTCGGCGCCCTCCTTTGTCGAGAAACTGCTGGGCGAGTTCGGTCCGGACAAAATAGTCATCGGCATTGATGCCCGGGATGGAATAGTGGCGGTGGAGGGCTGGCTGGCGACGGCAGGGGTTTTGGCGGAGGATTTTGGCCGGTCCATGCGGGAGCTTGGGATTACCACGGCGGTCTTCACCGACATCAGCCGGGACGGGTTACTGGCGGGGCCAAATCTTCCCGCCGTAAAAAACATGGCTTTAAAAACAGGCCTCCAGATCATCGCGTCTGGGGGGGTCTCTTCCCTCTCCCACATCAAAGCCCTGCAAGAACTGGAGGAGACCGGTGTGGCCGGGATCATCATCGGCAAGGCCCTCTATGACGGCAAGCTTAGCTTGGCCGAAGTCCTGGCGGAGGTAGGGTAATCGCCACCGGGCCTAATGGTGTTTCCTGATGAAGCTTTCGCAATCATTTATGCATATCACCGGTGGTTGGCAATTTAAAGATAATGGAGTTGAGGAAAGTGCGGTTCAAAAGAATCATTCCCTGTCTGGATGTGTACAAAGGAAGGGTGGTCAAGGGCGTCCATTTCCAAAACTTGCGGGATGCCGGGGATCCGGTGGAGTTGGCCGCCTACTATGACCGGGCCGGCGCCGATGAACTGGTCTTTCTTGATATCAGCGCCACGGTCGAAGGCAGGCAAACCATGGTGGAGGTAGTGCGGAAAACCGCGCAGGTTCTGACGATTCCGCTGACGGTCGGCGGGGGAATTAAAACCCTTGACGAGATGCGTCGGTTGCTGGAAGCCGGGGCCAGTAAAGTAGCGGTTAATTCGGCCGCCGTCAAGGACCCGGACTTGATCGCTGCCGCGGCGAAAGAGTTTGGCAGCCGGTCGCTGGTGGCCGCCATTGATGCCAGGAAAGAGGGGGAAGGGTTCTGGCGGGTCTATATCAATGGGGGACAGGTGCCGACCGAGTGGGAGGCTGCTTGCTGGGCCCAAAAGGTGGAAGAACTTGGCGCCGGCGAAATTCTCTTAACCAGTATGGACAGGGACGGGACGAAAGACGGGTATGACCTGGAATTAACGGCGGCGGTCAGCGAACGGGTGGCTATTCCGGTCATTGCTTCCGGGGGAGCTGGACGCCTGGAACATCTTTGGGAAGCGATCGAAAAGGGTAAAGCCGATGCGGTCCTCTGTGCGTCCATTTTCCATGAACGCCAATTTACCATCAACGAAGCTAAACAATTTCTGGCCGATAAAGGAGTGAACGTCAAATTATGATGGAAGAAATTCGCTTTGATGAAAAGGGTTTGGTCCCGGCCGTGGTGCAGGATGCCCAAAGCGGCCGGGTCTTAATGCTGGCCTATATGAACGAGGAAGCTCTCAAGCGGACCAAAGAGACCGGTTACGCCTGGTTTTTTTCCCGGCGCCGCAATTGCCTGTGGATGAAGGGGGAAACCTCGGGGCATCGCCAAAAAGTCAAGCAAATCCTCTATGATTGCGACAATGATGCCCTCCTTGTCATGGTGGAACAGACCGGGGCGGCCTGCCACACCGGCCATTATTCCTGTTTTTACCGGGACATGGAAGGAAAAGAAACCGAGAATGCGGTGGTCAACCCGGCGCCCCTCTATGCCGCCGGTCAGGAAGGGCCGGGCATTTTATATGAGCTGTACGACTTAATCCAGGAACGGAAACGCTTGATGCCCGACGGGTCTTATACCACCTATCTTTTCCGGGAAGGTTTGGACAAGATCCTGAAGAAGGTGGGGGAGGAAGATGCCGAGGTGATTATCGCCGCCAAGAATAACAGCAAAGCCGAGGTGGTCTACGAGACGGCCGACCTTCTTTACCACCTTTTGGTCCTCCTGGTCCAGCAGGGGGTGACTTTAGCCGATGTTTTCGGGGAATTGCGGCGGCGGCGCTGATTCGTCAGTTCCTTTTATTCCGAAGATAATTGTTGCTATGTGGGAACCATTCGCTAAAAAAAGAGACCTCCGGTAGAAATAGAGCCGGAGGTCTCTTTTTTTGGGGCTAAGGTGAAAAGTCAGACTGTAAATTGAGCAATGGAAGCCACCAGTTTGTCCGCCATCATCTTCAATTCATTGGCCATTCCTTTTACTTGCTCGGTAATGGCCGCCTGTTCCTCGATGGAAGCGGAGACTTGTTCGGCGGAGGCGGCTGTTTCTTCGGAAACGGCACTGATGTTCAAGATGGATTGGGTGGTTTCATTTTTTACGGTTTTAATCCGTTGCACATGGTAGTTGACATCGGTGAGGCGGCTGACGATGAGATCCATTCCTTGAATGATTTCGTCAAAGGTTTGCCGGGTTTCCTCCACCGCCTTTAGTTGGTCCACCACGATTTCATGGGCTTTGCTCACGTTGGCGGTGGAGTTTTTGGCCCGCTCTTCTATGGTTTTTAAGATGTCTTTAATGGCTTTGGCGGCGGTATTGGTCCGGTTGGCCAGTTTATTGACTTCATCGGCGACCACGGCAAAGCCGGCGCCTACCTCATGGGCCCGGGCCGCTTCGATGGCGGCGTTTAAGGAGAGGAGGTTGGTCTGTTCGGCAATATCGGCAATCAAATCGGTGACGCTGCGGATTTCGGCGGAACGTTTATTGAGTTCCGTGATATCGGCGGTAATCGCCTGGGTAATCCGGTTGGTTTCATCGGACTTCTGAATCAGTTCTTCCATGATCGAGCGGGACTGGGTGCTCAGGTCCCGGGTGTGGTTGGTAACCAGTTCCACATCACTGAATTTGGAGGCGGCCACGTCGATTTCTTCCGCCAAAGCCGTCATCTGGCGGGCGGCTTTTTCCGCCTCGTTGGTTTGCTCGATGGTTCCTTTGGTAATTTCCGTGGAGGCGCGAGCGACCGCTTCCGCCGTTTGGGCCGACTGTTGGGTGCTGGACTCCAACATCTTACTATGTTCGGAGACTGTCGCGATGGCGCTTTTCGTTTTTTGGATTAACTCCCCGATTTGTCTGGTCATCTCATTAAAGCTGTCGCTCAGGGAATAAAGTTCGTCCTGGGTATCAACTTTGGCTTTGGCAAAGAGATTGCCCTTGGCCGCTTGGGCCATTGCTGATTTCAATTGTTCGAGGGGAAGGGAAATACTTAAGAAGACGCCATAGGACAAGCCGAAAGAAATAAGAATCAGCAACAGTTCAATCAAAAGGGTAAAGAAGCCGGCCCGATTAACCTCTTCAAAGAGGAAATCATGGGAGGCAAGGTCGAGGAGATACCAATTTTTGGACGGTACCCGGTTATAGGTGACTAACACCTTGCCGCCGGGTATACGATCAGAGAAATAACCGCTTTGCTCTTGGCCTTCCGCCAAGAGGGCGGAAAAGAAATCCCCCTTCAGTAGGTTGGTAATCTTGGTGCCGATCTGTTCGGCATGGGGAGAGGACAAAATTTCGCCATCGGGTGTGACCAAAAGGGAATAATGGGATTTGAGGGAGGAGGAAGCATCCTCCGGGGAAAGAACATTTATTAACTGGTTAATCCGTTGCCCGTTCAGCACCATTGCCAGGACACTTAAGGGATTATTGCTGGAAAGATCGGTGAGCACCTCCACCATCAACAGGTCGGTGCCGAATACCCCCCAGCACAACTGACCAGGCTTGCTTAACGCCTCCCGGTAAACGGGGTTTTCTTTTAATTGCGGTATAAAGCTTTGCCAATCAAGAATACCTGTTCCGATGTGGGTTTGGAAAGTCAGGGAGCCGAGGAAGAGACCTTTAATGCCGGGATCAAAACCATGAAAATCATCAAATTTTTTTTGGATTTTTTCTTTGGCCGCCGGGGACCGCTCAATGATGTAATCTTTGATTTCCCTTTGGTTTTGGGGGTTGACTTGGAGTTGCACCGCGAAGTCCTCATATTTTTGAATCTGTGTGTGCAGGCTTGAAGCGGAATGGATCAAATTCTCCAATGAGTAATCGGCAATTTTACTGCTGATCGCTTGACGTGAGCGCAAATAAGAACCTGTCCCCACCAGGAAAACGGGGATGGTGGAAAGAACCAGGAAAAAGGCAATTAGACGCCGGCGGATGGAAAATTTACATATATGCCTGATGAAACTGGAAAAAAGGCGCGCATAAAATGAAGCGAAGGATGACTGATCGTTATTGGCAGGAGGTTGACCGATGGTTTCCGGTTCGTTAGCCAGTATCTTCAAAATGATCACCTTTCTCATGTAGTCGTGATTTTTTGAACCTTAGTTTTACATCGGTTCTTCCCTTAATAATTTTAATGTTATTTTGGTTAACTTTTGCCTGGTAAAACCGGGAATAATCAATATTTTCTGAGGAAACGGATTATAACTACGCTTTAATCTATACTGCTCTGAACATGGATTTTCTTAGTGGTTATTTTTATCTTTGCACTCCAGCCAAAACAAGGTCCGGGCGGCAATTATCCCCCACAGCAGGCCGCCGGTGGCATTCCCCAGGGTGGTCCGGAAGGGAATAATTGTGAAAAAGGGCATTCTGAGCAGTATGGCGGTGCCGTAGATTAAGAAAGCAAGGATAAGCCCATAGAGGGCGCCTTTAAATAAATAACCCTGGGGGGTAAGATAGGGTAGGAGGTAGGCAAAGCCGATTCCTAAAAATCCGGTCCAAAACAAGTTGGCCAAGAAGGCCAGGGCAAATTCATACCAGGTGGCGGGCAAAACACCATAGAGAACTACGGCGGTCCAGTCCACGAAGTTGCGGGTTGAAAAGTGCAGTAAATCTTTTAGGCAAAAACTCCATAAATTGGCGGCTATGCCGCCGCTGAAGCCGGAGCAGAACCCTTTAAAAAATCGATCCAACCCTTACCCCCCTTTTTACCTGATCTGGATCGGCATACTTCTTTCCCGTACAGACCAGGCCTTTTAACTCATGTAGTTTATGCCTTTGCCTGGTGCGGCCGGGACCGTCAGCTAGTTTAGTAATGGCTTAAAGACTTTATTCCTATGCAAAAACAGAGGGGAAAGGATGGTGGTGGTGGCGAGCGGAGAAAGGCCGGGCTTTTCCGGAAAAACGTGGTTGAAAGCGAGAAAGGATCGGAAAGGAAGAAAAAGATGAAACTGATTGGGATTGACCTGGGGACGACCCACTGTAAAGTCGGGCTCTTTGATGAGCAGGGGAAACTGATTTTGCTGGCGAAAGAGAGAACCATCACCCACCAAAGCCGGGAAGGGCTTTTTTCCTATGCGCCGGAGGAACTATGGGGTCAGGCCTATGGCATGTTAAAACGGGTGGTGGCGGCCGCTCCTCCGGAGGAAATCGCGGCGATTGGGATTGCCAGTATGGCCGAGGCCGGTTTGCTGGTGGATAAAAAGACAGGACAAGCCAAAACGCCGGTTGTTCCCTGGTACGACCAGCGGACCATGGCCCAGTATGACCGGATCCGGCAGGAAGGGGACGCCTATACCTTATTTACACGCACAGGATTATTTCCCAGTTATAAATATGGTCTGGCCAAAATTCTCTGGTTCCGGGAGCAGGACCCTTCTCTCCTTGCCAATGCGGTCTGGTTATCCCTTGCCGATTACATCGCTTTCCGGCTGACCGGAGTATGCAGCACCGATCCTTCCCTGGCGGCCCGCACTTACGCTTACCGGATTGACCGGAAACAATGGGACCGGGAATGGCTGGCCGTTTTCGGCCTGAAGGAAGAGCTTTTTCCGCAGGTCAGGGGGAGCGGGCTGCCCATTGGCGGCGTAAAAAAGGGATTGGGGCTCCCGGCCGGGATTAAAGTCAGCGTTGCCGGTCATGATCACCTTTGCGCCGCATTGGCGGCGGGGGCTATCCGGCCGGAGGTGATCTTCGATTCGATCGGGACGGCCGAGTCGCTCCTTGGTACCCTTAACGAACGCCCGTTGGGCGAGGAAGAGTATCATTCCCAATTATCCTTCGGCTGCCACCTCATTCCCGGGAAAATGGTCTGGATGGGCGGCCTGTCCGCCGCCGGCGGTTCGCTGGAATGGTTAAGGAAACAACTGGGAAATGAACCATTGAGTTACCGGGAAATTGACGATCTGCTGCAGCAAACCGGGGCGGAACCGACGGGGATTCTTTATTACCCCTATTTATCAGGAAGTGGCGCCCCTGCCCGGGATCCGCGGGCCCGGGGGGCTTTGATTGGGCTCCGGGCGGAGCATGGAAAGGCCGATTTACTCAAGGCGGTTTTGGAAGGAACCGCTTACGAAATGGAATCGATCCGCCGGACCGCCCAGCAGGTTATGAAGCAAGAGATCCGTCGTTTGGTGGCGGTGGGGGGAGGAACCCGCAATCAAGTCTGGATGCAAATTAAAGCGAACGTCTCCGGCTGTTTACTGACCATCCCGCCCGTCGAGGAAAGTACTTTACTGGGGGCCGTTTTGGTGGCGGCGGTGGGGAGCGGTCTCTTTGCCAGCGCTGAAGAAGCAGTGGCCAATCTCCGTTTGGAGGAGGGCAGCCGGGTGGTGACGCCCTGCGCGGCCATGCAAGAAAAGTACCGCGTCCTTTACGAGCGGGGTTACTTGGAACTACAAAAACCAGTCCGCGATTATGCCCATCTGTTTTCTTAATCCGGTGACCGGTAGGAAGGAAATACCAGGCTTCACGAGAATAATTGTATAAATACTTTCCGGAAAGGGGGGGTTCTTCATGGCAAAGACGCCGAAAAATCACTTGTTTTTGGCCTTTATCCTGATCTTCCTCGGGCTCATTATCCTTCTGAATAATATAGGGGTGACTTCCTTTGACCTGAGCCTCGGCACCTGGTGGCCGTTGATTCTGATTTTAATCGGACTCTATCAATTATTCAGTTCCCGGTTTACCAACCTTTTTGCCTTTCTTTTACTCTTTTTGGGCGTGGCTTTCCAACTTCGCCGGCTGGGTTTACTAGATAGGGAGCAGTTCCGGTTGGTCTGGCCGCTCCTCTTGGTTCTCTTCGGGTTAATTCTTTTGTTTAATGCGGGGAGTGGCCACCGGCGGGTGGCGGAGACCGCTTCCGAAGATACCGTGGATGCCGTAGTCATCTTTGGCGGGTTGGAACGGCGGATGGCCTCGCCCGGTTTTCGCGGGGGAAATCTGACCGCCTTGTTTGGTGGAATTACCCTTGATTTGCGCGGCTCGGTCCTGTCCGGGGAGGTAAACCTTTTGAATATTCAGGCCCTCTTTGGCGGGGTTGACCTTATTTTACCGGAGGGATGGGCGGTTGAGATCCGGGGGATTCCGTTCTTCGGCGGAATCGAGGACAAAAGGAGCAAAAAAATAGGGCCGGAGGCGGCGACCGGTCCCAAATTGCTCATCAATAGCTTTATTCTGTTCGGCGGGATTGATCTAAAAGATTAACTTAAAAGAGAACGTGCTTTAAAAAAAGGGTTGTTTCGGTGAGGACCTGTTCTTCCCAGGAATGGCGGTTGAAGGTATGATCCGCTTCCGGAATATAGACCAGTTTCGCCCGTCCGTGGAGAGCGCTTTGGTATTGTCCGGCTGTGGAGGGGGGGACGGTCTGGTCACCGGTTCCCTGGAGAATTAAAGCCGCTCCCTGGTAGGATTCTAAAGTTTTATAAGTATTCCAGTGCTCCAGATCGGCATAGAAATTGGGATTTAGCCACAGACCGCCCAAGTCAATGGCACCTTCTTCGTTGCGGGGAAAAACCTTGGTCTCTTCTTTGCGGCGATAGATATTTTTGATAGTGTCGATGCCAGCGGGCGACCAAAGGACGAGGGCTTTAATAGCGGCGGGGTTTGTTCCGGCCAGGATCGAGGCGACCGCTCCCCCCATGCTTAAGCCAACCAGACCGATCCGTTCCGGATCGGTGGTGGGCAAATAACGGACAAACTTCAAGATCTCCTGAGCTTCGTTGACCTCGCCGCTAAAGGTCATTTCTTTAAAATCGCCATCACTTTCGCCGGAACCGGAAAAATCAAAGCGGATGGCGGCCAAACCTTCCGCGCTCAAACGCCGGGACAATTTGAGGAAAATGCAATGGGGTCCCAGTTTGTGGCCGGTGAAACCGTGAAAAAGAATGACGGTGGGGTAAATGCCCTCTTGATCCGGACAATGATACATCCCCCGTAAGGTTTTCCCTTTGACCAGCAATTCAATGGGTTTTTGCATTCTTTGGTCATTCCTCCCCTCATTGGTCTGGCGTTTCTTCCCGTTACCATCATTATACAATAACAACGGTCTTTGGGGGGAAAATGTTCATCTTTCTTTTCTTCCCTTTTGGTTTTTCTCCAAGGAAAAAAGCACAAGAAAAAAGGACCGGAAAGGTCCTTTTTTCTTTCGGATTTTCTTGCGGAGAAACCGGTTGCGCCGCCGGAAGGTAGTCGCTCCCGGCCGGCTTATCCTGCTTCTTTACCGGCCGTTGGCTAAATACTTGACGAGGGTGCGGCGGACGGCGCCTTGGCCGGCGATTAATTCCAAGAAGAAGCCTTCGATTTTTTCACCGAGCCCGACTGCCCACAGGTCAACCCCGAACAGGACCGGATTGGCCAGAATGGGGCGTAATTGTCCTTGGTAGGACCGGGGGTCGCCAACGTTAATTCCCGCCAAGGCTGCCGTCAACTCCGGCAACATCGGGTCGCTGCTCAGGGAGAGGGGCGCCAAATTGTCGTCGACGCCCAAGAGATAGCGGCACCAACCGGCGATGACCAAGGGGATAAAGAACAAATCGCTGACCTTGAGGTCCGGACGGGCGGCATAGGCTTTGATCGTCTCCCCGAAACGGATGGGTATTTTCTGGGAGGTATCGGTGGCGATCCGGTAAGGGGTATCCGGAATGAACGGATTGGGCAGCCGTTCCGTAATGACCTCATGGATAAAAGCCTGCGGACTGATAATTTTCGGATCAACCACCACCGGCATGCCTTCCACATAACCGACCTTTTCTACTAAGGCTTTTAGCTCGGGATCTTTCATCTCGGCAGCAATGGAGTCATATCCCAGTAAACAACCGAAGATGGCCAAGGCCGTATGGAGCGGATTCAAACAGGTGGTAACCTTCATTCGTTCTGTTTTGTTGACGGTTTCCCGGTCGGTGAAATAGACGCCGGCTTCTTCCAAGGGCGGACGGCCGTTCGGGAATTTGTCTTCGATGACCAGATACTGGGGAACCTCCGTATTGACAAAGGGAGCGATAAAGGTGTTGCGTGCGGTCACGATGGGCGCCATATCTTCGATTCCTAGTTCCGTCAGGTGTTTTTCCACCTGTTCCGAAGGACGGGGGGTAATTTTATCAATCATGCTCCAGGGGAAACTGATCTTTTCCTCGTCGCGGAGGTAGGCGAGGAAACCTGTTTCGACAAAGCCCTTTTCGGTCCAGGCTTCGGCGATGGTCAGGACGGCCGATTGCAACTTTTCCCCGTTTTTTGAGCAATTGTCCATACTCACTAAAGCCAGGGGCAATTTGCCCGCCTGGTACCGGGCATAGAGGAGGGCGGTGACGATGCTCATCGCGTGCTTGGCCTGGTCCGGGCCGGCGGCAAAATCCTCTTTGACCACCGGAAGAAATTGGCCGGCCAGGTCCGTAAGGGCATAACCCTTTTCGGTAATGGTAAAGCTGGCCAATTGCAGGCTGGGACTGGTGAAGATGGTGCGGAGCCGGCGGCGGCCGGCCGCGTCCGCTTTAATGCTCTCCGCGATGCTGGCGATGATTTTTTTCCCGGTGGAGCCGTCGGGTTTTAAGGAAACAAGCAGGGTTAAATTGTCAAAGGGTTTGTAAATCTTGTCGATCAGATCAAAATCAAAGGTGTCGGTGGCAATGATCCCGGTGCTGACCTTCCCGGCCTCCAAGAGCTGCTGCTGAAGGTCGGCGATGAAAGCCCGGAAGATATTACCGGCGCCGAAATGGACCCAAGTCGGAGCCGATACCGTTTGCGCCACCATGGCGGTGTAATCAAAGGAAGGGGTGGCGACTCCCCGCTCCGCCCATTCCTTTTTCCGGGATAGATTGGCTGCATTCAGTTTTAACATCTAATTTTCTCCTTTTCCTGTTTTTTCTTCTTTACCTGTTTTCCTTGTTACATCGCTTTGCTGATGGCTTCCCAGAGTCCGAGAAGGTAAGTGACACCAAGCGCCCGGTCATAAAGGCCGTAGCCTGGCCGGGCTTTTTCTCCCCAGATCATCCGGCCGTGGTCGGGACGGATGTAGCCGTCAAAACCGCTATCGTAAAAGGCTTTGACGATGGCATACATATCCAAGTCCCCGCAGAAGCTGGGGTGGGCGCATTCGTCAAAATCCCGGGGGGAGTGGCGCCTGATGTTGCGAATATGGGCAAAATGGACCCGGCCTTGGGCGGTAAATTCGCGAATCAGCGCCGGAAGGTCATTGTCGGGGTTCGCACCAAGGGAGCCGGTGCAGAGGGTCAGACCGTTATTGACGCTGTCGTACAGAGAAAGGAAGGTCCGGATCTTTTCCGCATCGGTGATCAGTTTCGGCAGGCCATACAAAGGCCACGGCGGATCGTCGGGATGGATCGCCATTTTAATCCCATATTGCTCGGCATATGGTACGACGGCCGCCAAAAAATACTTTAAGTTTGCCCAATACTCCTCCGTGGTTACGTTTTGGTAAAATTCGATGTCGGCCGCCATGGCCGCCAACCGTTCCGGTTCCCAACCGGGCAGCGAGTAGCCCCGGGCTTGGCTGAACATCACATCGGCCATTTTGGCCGGATTCATCTTCAGGACTTCCTCATGCCGGTAGGACATGACGGTGCTGCCGTCCGGTAAAGGGGCGGCCAGGTTGCTCCGGGCCCAGTCGATGACGGGCATAAAATTATAACAGAGGCATTTGACGCCAATGGCGGCCAAATTGGCCAGGGTTTTGATGTAGTTTTTGATGTACCGGTCCCTGGTCGGGAGGCCTTTTTTGATATCCTCATGGATATTTACGCTTTCAATGACTTCGACTTCGAGACCGGCTTTGTTAACCTCTTCTTTTAAGGCGGTCAGCCGTTCCAAAGGCCAGACTTCACCGGCGGGAAGATCGGGGAGGCAGGTGGCGACGCCACTGACCCCGGGTACTTGTTTGATCTGTTCGAGGGTGACACTATCATCTCCTTCCGGGAACCAACGCATAATCAACTTCATGTCCCTATTGCACCTCGGCTAATGAAGATTAAGACATACCAATATTGTACCGGAAATTATGCTCCGTTTCACCATCAATCTTAAGAAAGGGTTTTATATTTCATTTGGGGCCTGTTTTTTCCTTTTAAAGTAGGCCAGAATCTCCCGGATTGTTCTGGTGTTGAAGACATCGGCCTTGGTCAGCCACCCCTTGCGGACCACGGGGATACTGGTCCGGGTCAGATCCAGTTCCGCGACGGAATGGGCATCCGGGTTGACGGCGATGGGAATGCCAAGTTCTTTGGCCCGCCGGCACCAGCGCCAATCGAGGTCAAGCCGGAAGGGATTGGCGTTAAATTCAATGATGCGCCCGGTAGCGGCGACTTTTTCCAGAACCGCCTCCAGATCGACCCGGTAGCCCGGACGGGTGAGCAGGAGGCGGCCCGTGGGGTGGCCCAGCATCGTCACATAAGGATTGTCCAAGGCTTTCAGGAGCCGGGCGGTCATTTCCGCTTCTTCCATCTGGAAATGGCTGTGGACCGATGCGATCACAAAATCAAATTGGGCCAAGGTCTCCGGATCATAATCCAGTTCCCCGGAGGGTAAAATGTCGGCTTCAATTCCCTTGAAGATTTTAAAATGGGGATATTCCCGGTTTAACTGGTCAATCTCGACCCATTGCTTCTCCAGGGCTGCTTTTTTCAGACCATGGGCGTAAAAAGCGCTTTGGCTGTGGTCGGCAATCCCCAGATAATGGTAACCGCGCTCGATGGCACCCTCCACCATCTCCCGTAAAGAGCAGAGTCCGTCGCTGTAGTTGGTATGGACATGAAACAACCCCTGCAGATCTTCCGGACGGACGGGTGCGGGGAGGCTGCCGCCGGCCGCCGCTTCAAGCTCGCCCAGGTTTTCCCGGAGTTCGGGAGGGATAAAAACGAGCCCCAAATGGCGGTAGAGTTCGGCTTCGTCCCGGCAGGAAATGATTTCTTCACCCTTGAAGAGTCCGTCCGGACGGAGGGTGAACCCGCCCTGGGCCGCCAGGCGGCTTAAGGCTTCGAAATGCGGATGATTGCCGGTCCGGTAGAGGAGAACGGCGGGAAACTTCTCCGGGGGAGCAGCGTAGAGGTGGACGGTGATATTGTTGGGCAAGGTAATGCCGGTTTCATTGACGCCCAGTTCAGAGTGGACGGCGGCTTTATGGTCTTGGTTAAACTCGGAAGCGGTCAAGGCGGCCGCGACTGCCGGCGGGTCGGTGGTTGCCGCCACCAAATCGATCCGGTCGGCGACCGGCTGCCCGCGGCGTAGGTCGCCGGCAATTTCCACTTGACTGGCTTTGGGATGGGCTGCCAGATACTCCTGGAGTTTCCGGGCCCATTCCATTCCTTCCGTCCATAAAAAACAGTTCCGGTGTTCCTTAAGGAATTGGAGGCCGGCCAAAATCTTCCCCTGGGTTTTCGGACCGAAGCCTGGCAGGGTGGTCAGTTTATTTTCCCGGCAGGCTGCTTCCAGGGTTTCCAGGTCGGTAATGCCCAAGTCTGCGTTTAAACGGGCGATTTTCTTTGGCCCCAGGCCGGGGAGGCGTAAAAGCTCCAGCAAACCCGGGGGCGTGGTTTGGCGCAGTTCTTCGTAATAGCTGATGGTTCCGGTTTTTGCCCACTCGATGGTTTTGCCGATCAGCGCGGCGCCAAAACCGGGGATCTCTTTTAACCGGTCCTCCCGGATCAGTTCCGTGATCTCCTCCGTCAGATTTTCGACGGTCCGGGCCGCCTTATAGTAAGTCTGTACCTTAAAGGGGTTTTCCCCTTTTAATTCTAAAAGGGTCCCGATGGAGTGGAAAATCCGGGCCAGTTCGTATTTGTTCAATCCGCTCACCCCAAAGCTTGTCTTGGCAGAAAGGTTTGGTTGGCCTGCTTTCTGTTTGTCCATTATATCCGGGATTGGAGAAAAAGTAAACATAAACAGGAAAAATGGAACTGCTGGCGAAGAGATACATAAGTCTAAAATAATGGAAGATTTTGATTCAGAGCAGTAACTTACTATTCTTTTTTCATTAATATGATATAACTTCTTTGTTGCGATTTGGTTAGCGCTTGAGAAAGATTTGGTAAGAGAGGCTGTTTACCCGCCGGGGCAAAAGAAAAACGGGGAGGTTTGAACGGTAAAATGTTAACCAATGATGATCCGAGGAAGCTTGAGGTGACCAAAGCGTTAATGATGCGGGCCAAGGAATTGTTCCGCTGCCCGGCCTGTGAAAAAGAAATGACTGTTGTCACCAGGGCGAACAGTCTTATTTGCCGCGAAGGGCATAAATATGATCTGGCCAAACCGGGATATTTCAATTTTCTGTTGAAATCGGGGAAAAGCGATTATGATAAGAAGTTATCCGCTGCCCGCCAGGTAATCGGAAAGAGCGGTTTTTTTGACCCGCTTCGTGATAAACTTAGCGCTCTTCTTTACGAAGCCGCCATGGGCGAGGGTTGGCCGGCCACCAATCTCTTGGATGCCGGTTGCGGTGAAGGATCCCACCTGGCCCAGATTATAGCGGATTTAACAGAAAAAGGCCTTCCCGGCCTTTTTGGCGTGGGGATTGACCTTTCCAGGGAAGGAATCCGTTTGGCGGCGAAGGATTACCCGGATCTGGTCTGGTGTGTGGCCGACCTGACCAAACTTCCTCTCCAAAACGGCCAGTTTGAGGCCGTGCTCAATATCCTCTCCCCGGCCAACTACGGGGAATTTAAGCGGGTCTTAACGGAGCGGGGGATCCTGATCAAAGTTGTTCCCGCCAGTAATTATCTGGTGGAACTCCGGGAGATTCTATATAAAGGCACGGACCGGGAATTATACACCAATGACAGCGTGATCAAGCTTTTTGCCGGCAGTTTCCGGATGATCCGGCAAGAACAGATCAAATATAAAGTATTATTGAAGGAAGAAAACCTGGAGCATCTCCTGAAAATGACTCCTTTAACCTGGAATGCCAGTCATCAGCAGATTACGGAGATTATCAGAACGGGTCTAAAAAGCATTACCGTGGCTTTTGATGTCTTGGTGGGGATCAAATGAGAAAAGGTGTTTAAAAGAAAAATAAATAATAAAAAAACTATTTACTACAATCGATAAAAATAATATTGCCGCAAAGGTAGATTTTAGATAATATATATTTAGTAATCAAAATCAAAAACGAATCCGGTTGAAAGCTCAACGGAGGAGAAGCATAGCCAAAAAATTTGATAAAGAGGAGTGTGGAGAAGAATGAAAAAATCCGTTACCGTTTTGCTCCTGGGATTACTTTTGCTTTCGATCCCGGCGAGCGCTTGGGGGTTTACTACGCCAACGGTAACAAAAAATCACGGTGTGCTTTACGCCTTGATCGCCAGCGACAGTCAATTTGTCCTGGGGGGAGAGTTTGGCTTCACCGATGAGTTGGCGGTTTCTGCCGCTTTGGAGGATAAGATAAAAGTCGGTGTCAAGTATGAATTAGATTCCTCCCTGGCGATTTTGGGGGGGATCGCTGAATCCTCGCCCTTTATTGGTTTGAACGCCGCAACCGCTTTGAATCAAGACTTGGCAGGCATGGGAGAACTGGATTTTACCATTAGCGGGAGTAAGATTAAATTTATTTATAACTTGGGTCTCAAATATAACCTTCCCCAAAACATTGACCTCCGGGGCGGCTTGCGGGGAAAAATCGGCAGTGGAAACCAGGTTTCGTTTGCCCTGGGGGTAGGTTATAAGTTTTAATCCGGTGCGGAAGAGACGTTTTTGTCTCCGCTATCGCCGAGCCGACTTTAAAATTGATTTGATTCAGGGAAGAAGCCGGAAAGATCCGACCGGCTTCTTCCGTTTATTGGTTATATTCCCCAATGGAACGAAATCCTTTGTACAAAGCTTTGCTTTATGCCTTGATTTTTGCCAGGTGAAATCAGGCATTTAACCAAGAAAGCCCCCGTCCGGGGGCTTATTTTAGTAGCTGATCGAACCCAGCACCAAGAGAATGAGGATCAGGAAGATTAAAAACGGTAAGAAATCATTGCGGCCACCATGATAGCCACCGGCTACACTCATTATGATTCTCCTTTCTCATGCGTTATCGCTAGTATTATTCTATGTCCAGGCCTCTTTTTTGCTTTAAGGCATAAGGAATAAATAACTGGCGGAAGCAAGCAGAGGAACGGGCACCGGCCGCCGGCGGGTCAAGAAGGAAAAGGGGAGCGCCGGATAAAAGGGACGACCGTACGGGAGATGATGACCAGAGGATAATCAGTTAATGGCCGGGGATAATATAAAATAAAAAGAGGGAGGTGCCTTTATGGACAACCAAAATTGGTTAAGCCCGTTCCATAACGATTTTTGGGGCGACCGTTTTTTTAACCAATTGCTCCCGCGAAGCTTCGGTGATTTTTTCCGGGGGGGTTGGCCGGGACCTTCGGTTGATCTGAAAGAAACGGATCAAGAGATTATTTTAGAAGCCGATCTGCCCGGGGTGAACCGGGAAGATCTTGATCTTACCGTCGACGACCAGATGGTGATTATTAAAGGGGAGACCAAACGGGATGACACCAAGGAGGAGCGGGGTTATCATTTAACGGAACGGCGGTATGGCAGTTTCTACCGGACCATCCGGTTGCCGGTGGCAGTCAAAGCCGAGCAAGCGACCGCTACCTACCGGCGGGGGGTTTTACAGGTAAGAATCCCCAAAGCCGAGCCGGCCAAGAAAAGAGGGTATAAACCCCGGATTGAAGGGGAGGATTATTCTCTCCAGTAATAAATCCGGTCCCAAAAAGACCCATCCGGGTCTTTTTTTTATTCCGGGTTTTTATGGTACAATTAAAGGGGAAAATACCTTTGAATGGAAATTAAACTATAAAAGTCCAGAAGTTGGGGTGAACGGAAGGGACCGGAATGGGGAAGAGGGGGTGAATGCCATGGGAAAGCTAATCCTAAGGTTACTGCTGGGCGCTTTCCTGGTTTGGTTGCTGATGGCGGCAACCGCCTTGGCAGATGATGACGGCATGGTGGAGAAGGTCGGTCAGGGGGAGATCGACTGGACGAACGGCCTCATTCATGTGGTTGGGTATGGGGTTCCGCCGAAGGGGGTAACCGGTTCCCGGGCCAAGCTAATGGCCCGCGGGGCGGCAAAGACCGATGCCTACCGTAACGCGGCGGAAGTCATCAACCAGGTCCGGGTAAACAGCCAATTCTTGGTGGCGGATTATGTGCGCCAAAGTGAATTGGTCCGGCTGGCCGTGGAGGGTTTTGTCCGCGGGGCGCGGATCATCCGGGTTAACCAGCAACGGGACGGAAGGATTGAACTGACCATTGAACTCCCGCTGGGTGGACAAGCCGGACTGGTGATTTTGCTTAACCGTCCGGAAGTGACCGGGCTTTCCGCGCCCGAGTTACCCGCGCCTTCCGGGGCGGCGGAAGAAACTTCCCGTTACACCGGGGTCATTATTGACGCCCGGAACTTAAAGGTTAAACCGGCGCTTTATCCCAGGGTCCTTGATCAGGAAGGAAACCTGCTTTACGCATCAACCATGGTTAATATGGCGCGGCCGGGATTTACTACCCTGGTGGCTTATGCCCGTTCCCTCGAGGCGGCGCGGAAACTTCCCCGTTTGGGCAAGAATCCGGTGGTGTTGACTCCGGAACAGGACGAGGCGGCCCCGGGCGAACAGCAAACCGATTTGGTGCTGGGGGAGGAAGCAGCAAAAGCCTTTCGCGCCTTGCCGGCCGAGGTGATCCAAAACGGAGCGGTGGTCTTCCTCATCGACTAGTTTATAGTCGGAGTTTGTTGCGGCAATCCCCGGCTTTGGTGGTGGCCGGCCCAATCTTAGTAGAGGGTGGTCAGGGTTGTCCCCGGATAATAATGGGCCAGGATGGCTTCGGCGGAATACCCGTCGGCGGCCATGCCGGCGGCCCCGCTTTGGTCCATGCCCACACCGTGGCCGTAACCGGCACCGGTAAAGATGAAGAAATCCGGGAGGCCGTCTTTACCGAGTTTCGGTTCAACGGTAAAGAGGTTGCTCCGTAAACCGCCCAGGGTGGAACGGATGGCGTCGCCCCGTACCACAGTTTGGCCTTGGGTTCCTTTGATTAAAACCTGTTCTACCCGGCCGCAGGTGGCCCGCCCCTGTGTATAAAGGCCGGTAATGCGGCCGATGGCCGTCTGTTTATTCACCCGGTATTCGATTTCGCCGGCCGGGACGATCACCCGCCAACGGTAAGCGCTCCGGCTGCTGTATTTGGGATGGGCAGAGTAAGACTGGATCCGTTGGCTGACCCAGGCGGCCAGCTTGGCCGGGGAGAGGAGTCCCTCATGGGCGGGGACAAGTTTATCCGGTTTCGCCTGGAGATAAGGGGGATTAAAGTTCCAGGTAACCGGGGGAACCGCCGAGTACCCGCCGGAGTTGGCCGAGTAATAGGCGGCAATTGCTTTTCCGTTATAGGTTAAGATTTGCCCCCGGGTGGCATTCACCGCCTGCCGGACACTCCGGGTTTCACTGCTGACGCCGTTGTAGGCTTGGGAAGCCACCGAACCCATCAGATCAAAACCGCGCTTTTCGTAACTTCCCAAATGACTAAAGGCATAAGTCCGGGCGGCGATGGCCTGGGCTTCCAAAGCCGCCGCCGGCCAGGATGAAGGCATTTCGGAAGGGACGACTGCGTATAAATACTCCTCCATGGTCAGCCGGTTGACGATGGTCATCCCCGCCGGAAAGGGAAGAACGTGGATCTCCCCCCGGAAAGCCCGGTTTGCTTGTCCGGCCCAGAAGTAGCCACGGCCGTACTCCAACTGGAAAAGAAGGGTGGTGGCGAGAGGATCCTGGTAGGAAAGGACCAGTCGTTCGGCGCTCTCCAGGAGTAAATTTCCGGCTTCATCATAAACTTGGATCCGGCCTGCGGTGGTAAAGGTGAATTGGAGAATGGTTTGCGGGCCGCCGCTAAGTTCGCCGCCGGCTGCGGAAGATAGGCGGAAAGCAGCGCCCGTTTTAACCCAGAGGTTTTTTACCTGCTCGGCCAGGCCGATCCGGACCATGCTCATGCCGGGCGTTTTTTCGACCATGCCTTCGGCGCGGGGGGCGTTGGCCACCTTCCGGGTTGCCGCCGCCGCCGCTTCTTCCTCCGTTTGGAGCTGGGGATGGGCTGCGAGGAGGGTGGTTAACTCTTGTTGGATCCGGGGATTGCCCGGAGCGGCGCTTTCCGCCTGTTTTAACCGGTTATAGGCGGCCCGGTAGTCACCCAAACCTAAATAAGCCCGGGCCAGGTCGTAACGGGCGACAAAAAGATTGGGATCCTGGGTTAAGGCTTGGGTCAGGTTGGTTTTTGCCGCGGGAAAATCGTTTTCCGCCAAGTTGATCAAGCCCAAATAATAGTAAGCCAGGGGATGGAAAGACGACTGCTTTAAAGCCTGCTCCAGATGGTCTTTGGCCAGCGGATATACGCCAAGCTCGTAAGCGGCAAGCCCTTTCCAGAAAGAAGTCTCCGCCGTTTCGGCCGTCCCTTTGACGGCCAGTACTTGATAATACTTACCGGCTAAATAGGCGGTGGCCAGGTAAGCTTCGTAATACGAAGTGGATGCCGGGTTGACGGCCAGCAGGTAGCGGAGATGGGATGAAGCTTCGGAGAGCCGCCCCGCTTCCCGCAGCAGATAGGTCAAGTCAAACCGGGCCGTTTCATTCTCGGGCTCGGCTTCGACGATCCGGGTCAGCAGCTCGACACTGGCGGTTAAATCTCCCTGGTAGTACCGGTTAATTGCTTCCCGGTACCATTCTTCCGTGGGGAGTGTCCGTTCTTCCGCAGCCTGGACGATGAAGGTAATGATGGCGATCATGAAGACGAGCAGAAGGAGGCCGGAGCGCCGGCGACTGAGGAGTCCTGACATCTTTCTTTTCCTTTCGTTATTGAAAATAGCATAAGGAGAGAGTATAATTAATTTTATTTGTGAAGAGTAAAAAAGTCAATTACCGGGTGGAAACAAGGGAATTGTAAAATGTGGTAACAAAAGGGTTGACTTCATAATAATGATTCATGAAGGACGGGAAGGAAGCGATGGATAAAGAAAAAAGGAAAGGAAAGGGCTTTTACTCTTTACGGCTTTTAAAGGGGAATACCCGGGTTTCCGTTGTTTTTCAACCTTTATGGAGCATTCCTTATGCAATGTTCAATTTCTACCTGGGACTGTACATGAAAGCCCGGGGCCTTACCGACCAACAACTGGGTGATTTGATTGCCATTGGCTTTGTGGTCGGCATCGTCTTCTCCTTGTTTAGCGGCTGGATCACCGATTCCCTGGGGCGAAAGAAGACCACCTTGATCTTTGACTTTATTACTTGGCCGTTGACCCTCTTTATTTATGTCTGGGCCGACAACTTTTGGCTCTTTGTCTTGGCGGCGATCTGCAATAATTGCGGACGGATTGTTAATGTCTCCTATAACCTCATGGTGGTGGAGGATGCGACCGACGAGGAACGGAAAGCCGCTTTTGCCCTGACGAATATGATCAACATTTTGGCCGGTGTCTTTGTGCCTTTGGCCGGCGCCCTGGTGGACCGGCTGGGGATTATTCCGGCGGAACAGATCCTCCTGGTCTTTGCCATCATCTGTATGGGCGGGATGATCCTCGGGCGGAACCATTGCTATAGGGAAACCCGGATTGGCAGCGAGATCCTCCGGGAGAAGCAGAGAAAAAATTTGTTCACCGGTTTACGGATTAACTTTTTCGGGAATACCCTCGGTTACATAAGGCGGAAACCTTCGGTTTTAATCGGGTTGATTCTGACTGTCTTGTTCAACGTCTATTTGCCGGTCGGCACCATCAACAGCCTCTATTTTGTCCCTTATTTAACCGAAAAATTAAAACTGGGTGAAGCCCTGGTCTCCCTCTTGGGGCTGATCAACTCTGTTACCATCTGGTTAGTCCTGGCTTTTTTGCTTCCCCGTCTCCAAGAGGGGCTCTTCCCTCTCCTGCTCGGGATTGGCTTTCACCTTGGTTATCTATTGATTTTACTTCTGTGCAAGCCGGGGACCTTTTGGCCGCTGGTGATTGCGATTATCCTTTACGCTCTGGGCTTTGGCCTTTTCCGTCCCTTGGTTGATGCCTTGTTTGCCGATATCACCGAAGGGAAAGAACGGGCCGGCCTTTATGGTTTAAATAGTCTTTTTACCTCCATCCTGACCGCGTTGGCGGGTTTTTATTCCGGACGCCTTTACGAGCGCTCTCCGGTTGGCATTTACCTTTTTTCCTTGGTAATTCTCCTGTTTTGTCTGGCCGGGCTTTTCCTCTATGCTTTTCTGGAAAAGAAACCTTTGGGGCCGGCGGCAATTTTACCTTGGCGAAAAAAGGAATCTTTTGATTCGTCACGAATATAAACTTATTCTTTTCCTTATTGCTCTATTGCGAACAGCCCCATCGGGCGCGGTTGTTTGAAAGCGGGTAAAGCCATTTAATTTAGGGATGCCTACGATGCTTTGTTGATTGGGGAGGAGGGTAAAAGATGGATCTTTGGGTTTGTATTTTTTGCGGAAAAAAAGTACAACTCGATCCACCCGATTGTTATCTCTACGACGAGGGTGTGGTCTGTGTCGAATGCCATCGCCAACGGGTAAAACAGGATGAAGTGGAGACTCTCCCCCGTTAGACCTGCTTTTAGGCAGGTTTTATTCGTTAAACGACCATTTTTTCTGCCTTTAACTTGAAAGCGTGGTTTGGAAACTCTCGTTTGTTGCTGAGCGGTTTAAACAAGAGAGCGGATAAGATATAGTAGGGAGGGAAAGGGGTTCGAGCCGAGTCAAGGCAAAATTAAAAACCAAATGGGTTAATTTTTTTTGAGAAGGTGATGACATTGGCGGCCCAGGATCCCATCGGCCTGTTTGACTCCGGGATTGGGGGACTCTCCATCATGAAGGAGATTCGCCGGTTGCTACCGTACGAGGATCTGATCTACGTGGCCGATTCCAAGTTCTGCCCTTACGGGGAGAAGTCCGCCCAGGCCATCCAGGAACGGAGCCGGAAAATTACCCGGTTTTTATTGGACCAAAACGTAAAACTGATCGTCGTCGCTTGCAATACCGCTTCCATTGCCGCCCTTACGCAGTTGCGGGCGGAATATTCCGTGCCCTTTGTCGGGGTGGAACCGGCGGTTAAACAAGCGGCTTTATTTACCAAGAAGAAGAAGATTGGAGTGCTGGCCACCGGTCTCGCTCTTTCCGGCGAGCGCTTTACTTTCCTGGTGGAGAAGTTTGCGGAAGGCTTGACCGTCGTCAGCCAGGCCTGCCCCGGCTTGGTAGAGCAAGTGGAAAAGGGCGCGCTGAACGGCCCGGAGACGGAAGCGCTCCTCCGGCGTTATCTGGAGCCGCTGGCGGAAAAAGGGGTTGATGTGGTGGTTCTAGGCTGTACCCATTACCCGTTTCTCCGGCCACTGGTGGAAAAGCTGGTTCAGCCCGGCGTCAGGGTGATCGATACCGGAGCGCCGGTCGCCCGGCAAACCCGGCGGGTACTCATGGAGGCCGAGCTCATAAGCCCCAGAACGGAGAGGGGGCGGGAATGGTTTTATACTTCCGGGGATCCATCGGTAGTCGGGCCGGTGATTGAAAGGCTGTGGGGGAGTCGTGGGAAAGGAGTGGCGAGACTCCCGGCGGCTTTTTTGGAATAAAGGGGAGACTGTGAAAAGGGAGGAATACAAGGTTGCACAGCGACATCGAAATTGCGCAGCAGGCAAAGATGCGGCCGATTACGGAGATTGCGACGGAGTTGGGTCTGAGTGAGGACGAATTTGATCTTTATGGCAAGTATAAAGCAAAAATATCCTTAAGTGCACTGCAAAAAAGAAAAGACGCGCCCGACGGGAGACTGATTTACGTCACCGCGATTACCCCGACACCGGCCGGGGAGGGCAAAACTTGCACCGCGGTGGGGTTAACCCAGGCCTTGGGCCGGTTGGGGAAAAAAGCCGCCGTGGCCTTACGCGAACCGTCGCTGGGACCGACCTTCGGTGTGAAAGGAGGCGCCGCCGGCGGCGGCTATGCCCAAGTCTTACCTATGGATGAGATTAACCTGCATTTTACCGGTGATCTCCATGCGGTCACCGCCGCCCATAACCTGCTGGCGGCGGTGATTGATAACCATCTTTACCAGGGCAATGATTTGGGGATCGACCCCAAACGGGTCCTCTGGCGGCGGGTGATGGATATCTCCGACCGCGCGCTCCGCCATATTGTGGTTGGGTTAGGGGCAAAAAGTGACGGAATTCTGCGGGAAAGCGGTTTTGATATTACCGTTGCTTCGGAGATTATGGCCATCCTTTGCTTGGCCACCGGGATTGAAGATTTAAAGGAACGCCTGGGTGCGATGCTGGTTGCCTATACCTATCAAGGAACCCCTGTTTTTGCCCGGGATCTGGGAGTGGTCGGCGCCTTGGCCGTCCTTCTCAAAGAAGCCCTGAAACCCAATCTTGTCCAAACTTTGGAAGGACAGCCCGCCTTTATTCACGGCGGACCCTTTGCCAATATCGCCCACGGCAACAACAGCATCATCGCCACCAAACTCGCACTTAAACTGGCCGATTATGTGGTAACTGAGGGCGGCTTTGCTTCCGACTTGGGGGCGGAAAAATTCTTTGATCTGGTAGCCCCCCAATTCGGTCTCCGGCCGGATGTGGCGGTGCTGGTGGTATCGGTCCGCGCCTTGAAGAGCCATGGCGGAGTAGGGATGGAGCGGATCACGGAAAAGGATCCGGAGGCGGTCCGGCGGGGCTTAAGCAATTTGGCCAAACATCTTTCGAATTTGCGGATGGTTTTCCGCCTGCCGGTGGTCGTGGCGGTGAATAAGTTTGCGACGGATGATCCGGATGAACTGGCGGTGATCATGGATTTCTGCCAAAACCAGGGCGTGTCGGTTGCTGTTTCAGAAGTGGTAACCCAAGGCGGTGCCGGCGGTATCGGGCTGGCCAAGGCTGTTTTGTCCGCCATGGAAAAAGGGGAGAACCGTTTCACGCCCTTATATACCTGGAATCGACCCCTCGAAGAAAAGATAGAATTACTGGCGACCAAGATCTATGGCGCCGAGGGGGTTACGTATACGAAAGAAGCCTGCCGGGCGTTGAAGGAGATTAAAGAGCTTGGCTTCGGGCATCTCCCGGTTTGTATGGCGAAAACCCAGATGTCCTTGACAGATGACCCGAAGTTGAAGGGGGCGCCCCAGGGATGGAGATTAACCGTGCGCGACCTTAAGCTTTCGACGGGGGCCGGGTTTGTGGTCGTTTTTGCCGGGAATATCCTGACCATGCCGGGACTTCCGAAAGTGCCGGCCGCCCAGCAGATAGATCTCAAACCCGACGGGACGATTACCGGTTTATTTTGAAGGGATGGGGGTGTTTTAATGGCAGCACGGATTATTGACGGAAAAGCGATCGCTGCCCAAGTAAAACAGGAAGTTCGGGCGGTGGTCGAAAAACTGAGGACCGTGGGGGTTACTCCTAAGTTGGCGGTCGTTTTGGTGGGGGATGATCCCGCTTCCCAGATTTATGTGCGGAATAAAGAAAAAAACTGCCAAGAGTTGGGGATTAATGCGGAGGTCCACCGCTTGCCGGCGACGACTACGGGGGAGGAACTCAAAGCGTTGGTCGGCCGGTTGAATACGGACCCGGCTGTCCACGGGATTCTGGTGCAACTGCCCCTCCCGGCGCCCCTCCGGGAGGACGAAGTGACCCTGCTGATTAATCCCGAGAAGGATGTGGATGGTTTCCATCCACTGAATTTAGGCCGCCTGCTCCGGGGGGAAGCGGGGCTCCGTCCCGGGACGCCGGCCGGGATTATGCGGTTAATTAAAGAGAGCGGGGTAGAGGTGGCCGGCCGGGAATGTGTCGTGGTCGGCCGGAGTAATATCGTGGGCAAGCCCATGGCCCACCTGTTGTTACAGGAACATGGCACCGTGACCGTTTGTCACTCCCGGACCAAGGACCTGGCCGCCGTTACCCGCCGGGCCGATATTTTGGTGGTGGCGGTGGGAAAGGCCGGCCTGATCAACGGGAGTATGATCAAACCTGGGGCGGTCGTCATTGATGTAGGGGTGAACCGGTTGCCCTCAGGGAAAGTCGTCGGCGATGTGGATTTTGCTTCCGCCGCGGAGGTGGCCGGGGCGATTACCCCGGTGCCCGGCGGCGTCGGGCCGATGACCATTGCCATGTTGATGCAGAACACGGTCATGGCCGCCATGACCCAAACAAAGGCAGGATTTACAAAAGACTAGACATTTTGGGTATAATTATCTATAATACTGTATGCATTATTTGGAACCCCCCATACTAACTGGTCTTTACGGATGTTCTGGCAAGGAGGGAAGTTATATTTAGCAAAATTAGCAGAAAAAGATTAACCAAAAGAGGGGAAAATAAGACTGTTCAGCCAACAACCGTGAAGATCATGGTTAATCATACAGAGGAATGGAGGAGAAGTATGGCAAAGAACGTCTATTTTTTTGGCAACGGTAAAGCCGACGGTACCGCGGAAATGCGTAATTTACTCGGCGGTAAGGGAGCAAATTTAGCCGAGATGACTAATTTGGGGATTCCCGTTCCTCCCGGCTTTACGATTACGACCGAGGTCTGCACCAGTTATTATCAGAATAACCGGCAGTGGCCTACGGGGTTGGAAGAGGAGATCAAAACCAACCTGAAAAAGGTGGAAGCGGCGGTTGGAAAGGTTTTTGGCGATCCCAATAATCCCTTGCTGGTATCGGTCCGTTCCGGTGCCCGGGCTTCCATGCCGGGAATGATGGACACCATCCTGAATTTGGGTTTAAACGACGAGACGGTTCAAGGTTTAATCAAAAGCTCCGGAAACGAGCGGTTTGCCTGGGACAGTTACCGCCGGTTTATCCAAATGTACGGTAATGTGGTCATGGGGATTGAACACAGTAATTTCGAGGCCATTCTGGACCGGAAAAAAGCCGAGAAAGGCGTAAAACTTGATTATGAATTGACCGCCGAAGATCTGAAAGATTTGGTGGTCAAGTACAAAGCTTGGATCAAAGAGAACTTGCATAAAGATTTCCCCACCGATCCCTGGGAGCAACTGCGGGGCGCGATTAATGCGGTCTTCCAATCCTGGATGAACCCGCGGGCGATTACTTACCGGAAACTCAACAAGATACCCGAAGAATGGGGGACCGCCGTTAATGTCCAAGCCATGGTCTTCGGGAATATGGGCGAAGATTCGGCGACCGGGGTGGCCTTTACCAGGAACCCGTCGACGGGCGAGAATAAATTCTACGGGGAATTCCTCATCAACGCCCAGGGCGAGGATGTGGTCGCCGGAATCCGGACGCCCCAGGAGATCAGTCTGGAGGCATCACGGCAGTGGGCGAAGGAGAACGGTATCTCCGAAGAGGAACGGAAGGCGAAATATCCTTCCCTGGAGGAGTACATGCCCGAATGTTATCAACAGTTGTTACAACTCCGCCAGATCCTGGAAAAACACTATAAAGACATGCAGGATATAGAGTTTACGATTGAAAAACGCAAACTCTATATGCTCCAGACCAGAAACGGGAAACGCACCGGCCAGGCGGCGATTAAAATTGCTGTCGACCTGGTGGAAGAGGGGTTAATTGATAAGAAGACCGCCCTCCTTCGTGTTGAGCCGGAACAGTTGGATCAACTCCTGCACCCCATGATCGACCCCAAAGCCAAAGTGGAGAAGATCGCCAAAGGTTTACCGGCCAGTCCAGGCGCGGCCGTCGGCCAGATTGTTTTTAGCGCGGAAGATGCGGAGAACTGGAATAAGAATGGCCGGAAAGTGGTCTTGGTCCGGACCGAAACCTCGCCGGAGGATATCAGCGGGATGCATGCCGCTCAGGGGATTTTAACGGCCCGCGGCGGAATGACCTCCCATGCGGCAGTGGTAGCCCGGGGCATGGGCAAATGCTGTGTGGCCGGTTGCGGTGAGGCCGTGGTTGACGAAGCGAAAAAGACGGTGACCATCAACGGACATGTGCTCAAAGAAGGCGATTGGCTGACGCTGAACGGTTCCACCGGCGACGTGATTTTAGGCCAAGCCCCCTTAGTGGAGCCGGAGATTGCCGGCAGTTTCGGGACGTTAATGGCTTGGGCCGACGAGATCCGGACTTTGCAAGTACGGACCAACGCGGATACACCCCATGATGCCCAAGTGGCCCGGAATTTCGGGGCGGAAGGGATTGGCCTCTGCCGGACCGAGCACATGTTCTTCGGCCCCGAGCACGAACGGATTATGGCGGTGCGGGAAATGATCCTGGCCGATGATACGGAAGCCCGGAAAAAAGCCCTGAGCAAGATTCTTCCTTACCAGAAGGCCGATTTTATGGCGATCTTTGAAGTCATGAAGGGCTTGCCGGTGACTATCCGGCTCCTGGATCCGCCTTTACATGAGTTTTTACCCCATGACCGGAAAGGCCAGGAGGAAATGGCCAAAGAAATGGGGATTCCGGTGGAGAAGATTATCGAAAAGGTCAATGCGCTCAACGAATTCAACCCGATGCTTGGCTTCCGTGGTTGTCGTCTGGGCGTGGTCTATCCGGAAATCTTTGAAACCCAAGTCCAGGCCATTTTTGAAGCCGCTTGCGCCCTGGCCAAGAAAGGCCAGAAGGTCGTGCCGGAAGTGATGATTCCGCTGGTCGGCACCACCGGCGAACTGAAGATGATTAAAGAGTATAGTGTGCGGGTGGCCGAAGAGGTCATGGCCAAAGAAGGCGTCAAACTGGAGTACCATATCGGGACCATGATTGAACTGCCGCGGGCGGCCCTGATTGCCGACCAGATCGCGGAAGATGCCGAATTCTTCTCCTTCGGCACCAATGACATGACCCAGATGACCTTTGGTTACAGCCGGGATGACGCCGGGCGCTTCTTACCCATCTACGTGGAGAAGAAGATTCTCAAGGACGATGTCTTCCAGAAACTGGACCAAGAAGGAGTCGGGCAGTTACTGGAGATTGGACTCACCAAAGGCCGCTCGACCAGGCCCGACTTGAAAGTGGGGATCTGTGGCGAGCACGGCGGCGATCCCAGTTCCATCGAGTTCTGCCATAACATTGGCATGAATTATGTCTCCTGTTCACCGTTTAGGGTGCCCATCGCCCGCTTGGCGGCCGCCCAGGCCGAAGTGAAAAACCCCCGGCGCAAGTAAGCTTCTGTCCATGCTGGCCGGGGCCCGGAGGGTGAAGAAGGAAGGCCTCGGCTAGCAAACAAATGTATTTCCCGACGGGTTGACCGGAGTTCAGGATCAAGGATGACGGTAAGCCTGTCATTGCTTGCGGATTTTCGAAAAAAGGCTAAGGCGCGGTCAGCGCTTAGCCTTTTTTCTTGCGGGGAAGACCGGCGACGGGAAGGGTGGCCGGTTGGCGCAAAGGGTAAAATAACTTTGTGAGCAGAAAAAGCAGGAAAGCACAGAGAAAGGCCGAAGTTTAGGGGGAAAAATGTTCAGAAGTAAACAGGGAGAGGTCATCCGGATCCTCCGGGAGGATCCTTCCTGCCAGGAGCTGACAGTCCTGGTTGACGGTGAGGAAGCCAAGGCCATTGCCTACCCGGAGTTGACCGGCCCTGTCCGGGCCGGGGACCTAGTCTGGCTGAACACCACGGCGGTCGAGTTGAAACTGGGAACTGGGGGCTACCATTTCGTCCAGGCCATCGCCGGCCGGGAGGAGAGGGATGTGCCGCCGGCGGGACATATCATGAAACTGCGTTATACCCCCTGGCAGCTGCCGGTTCCGGCGGCGGAGGAAGAGGGGGCAGCCGGACACGAAAAGATCAAGGGCTTTGTTTCGCTGGCCGGGACGCCGGTGATCGTGGCGACCCTGCACAGTATGATCGTCCCGGCGGTGCTGGCCTTTCATGCGGTTTGCCCGGGACGGCGGGTTGTCTATTTGATGACGGACGGGGCGGCCTTGCCGCTCGGCTTCAGTAATCTGGTCCGGGAGCTGAAAGCCCAAGCCCTGCTCACCTCCACGATTACGGCCGGCCATGCTTTTGGCGGGGATCTGGAAACTGTCAATGTTTACTCCGGGCTAGTGGCCGCCAAGGCGCTGGCGGCGGCGGATCTGATTATTGTCGCGATGGGGCCGGGTATTGTCGGCACCGGTACGAAATACGGTTTTTCCGGGATTGAACAGGCTTACATCCTTGAAGCCGTGGAAAAAATGGGTGGCTTGCCCATTGCGGTGCCCCGGATCAGTTTTGCCGACCCCCGCCCCCGGCACTACGGGTTAAGCCACCACAGCAGGACCGTGCTGGGGGAACTGACTTACGCCACTGCTTATCTGGCCTTGCCCAAATGGGATGCGGCCAAACGTCAACTGTTAGCCCGGCAATTCCGGGAGAGCGGTTTAATCCGGCACCATCTTTACACGGTGGAGATTCCGGCGGTGGACAAGTTGCTCGCCGACCACCGTCTGGAAGTCACCACGATGGGCCGGGCCTACCGGGAAGACCCGGCTTTTTTCGAGGCGGCGGCCGCCGCCGGGGTCCTGGCCGCTCTTTTCCTCCGGAAAGCCCAAACGGAATTACCGGGATGGCCGGGAGAAGATTGATGAGAAGGAAAAGGGTGAAAGGAATGGATTTGACCGAAAAAAAACAGGAGGAGGAGCTTGTCTACGACGGCACGCTCCTTAAAATTTGGCGAGCCAGGGTTAAACTGGCCGACGGGAGTGAAACTTACCGGGAATGGATTAGGCACCCCGGGGCGGCGGCCGTCATTCCTCTTTTCCCGGGGGAAGAAACCCTCTTGGTCCGTCAGTTCCGTTACCCCATCGGCCGGGAGACGCTGGAGATTCCCGCCGGCAAGCTCGACCCCGGTGAAGCACCCCCGGCTTGTGCCGCCCGGGAGTTAAGCGAGGAGACCGGCCTGGTCGGCGGCGAACTGGTGAAGGTTGGTTCGATCATGACCACGCCCGGCTTTACCAATGAAGTGATTCATTTATTTGTCTGCCGGAACCCGTCACCGGGTCCGGCCCATCCCGACGCCGGGGAGTTCATTAATACACTCCGGATTTCCGTAAGCGAGGTCTTCCAACGGATCCTGGACGGGCGGCTCCAAGACGGAAAAACGGTGCTCGCCTTTCTCCTGGCCCGCGCCCAAGGCTTGCTCTGACCCTGGCGCCTTGTCCCGGCCGGAGAAGGCGAAAGGCATACCACCTCCCCGCCAAACATACTTATATTATTGACAGGACAAGGAGGTGGTAGCGTTGTCGCGCGGGCAATGGCGAAGGGCGATCGGCTTATACGTGGAAGAACGGCTTTTTCTCTTTATTTTAGTGGGTTTATTGTTTGCCATGGGGATTGTCTTCGGCACCCTTTCCGCCCAGAATTTGGAGCAAGGGCAAAAGACCGAACTCTTGCAGTACCTACAGTTTTTTTTCCAGGGGATGAAACAGGAACCCCAACCGGTGACCGATGCCGGGCTGGCCAAAGAGGCCGTCTTCAATCATTTGAAGACAATTTTCTTCTTTGTCATTTTGGGGATAAGCGTGATCGGAGTTCCCCTGATTCTGTTTTTACTCTTTGCCAAAGGATATATTCTTGGTTTTACCATCGGTTTCATCCTGCAACAACTGGCGGGCAAGGGTTTTCTCTTTACCGTAAGTTCGGTCTTTCCCCATTATGTCCTGATCATTCCGGCCTTGTTGGTGGCGGCGGTGGCCAATATTGACCTGGCCGGCGCGCTGCTGAAGAGCAGGTTTGGCAAAGGGACGCGGCCGGTTGTGACCGACCTCCTCCAGGGAATGGCCATTAATGGCCTGTCCCTTCTCTTTTTAACCGTTTCCGGTTTGATTGAGGGCTTTGTTTCGCCCATGTTCATTTATTGGGTGGCTAAACTCTTTTAAGGTTGGAAATCTTTCTCGTAAAATGAAAAAAGGATTTAGAACTGGGGTGTCGAAAATTAAGGAAAAGGCTACGAAAGAAACGAGAAAGCTATTGGGTAAGGGGTTGACCGAATTTGCAGGACTACTTAGAAGCATTTAATAATTATATTGCGGTGGAAAGAGGCTTGGCTCCCAACACCCTTGAGTCTTACGGTAGAGATTTACGCCAGTATTTAGATTATTTAACCGAAAAAAAAGGAATTAGTGTGACGGAGACCACCCACGCTACCGTCGGCGGTTATCTCCTTTATTTACAGGCCAAAGGCCGGGCGGCTTCAACCATCTCCCGTTCCCTGGCCGCCATTAAAGCTTTCTACCATTTTCTCGTCCGTGAACAGATTATCCAACGCGATCCCACGATTAACCTGGACGCGCCGAAACAAGAAAAGAGACTCCCCCGGGTGCTTTCGGTGGAAAAAGTGGTCCAGCTCCTGGAGCAACCGGATTTAAAAACACCGGCCGGGATTAGGGACCGGACCATGTTGGAAGTTTTGTACGCCACCGGTTTGCGGGTCACCGAGTTGGTTTCTTTACGCACGAGTGATGTCAATTTGGCCGAAGGGTACCTACGTTGTATGGGAAAGGGGTCCAAGGAGCGGATTGTCCCCTTGGGTTCGGTGGCCGTGAAATACCTCCAGTTTTATCTGGACCACGCCCGGAAGTTTTTAGCCTCCGATCCGTCGGTGGATATTCTATTCCTCAACCACCACGGCCATGGTCTGACCAGACAAGGTTTTTGGAAAATTATAAAAAAATATGCGGAAATGATTGATGCCGTTGATCTGATTACCCCGCACACCATCCGGCATTCCTTTGCCACCCATTTGCTGGAGAACGGCGCCGATTTAAGGGCGGTCCAGGAGATGCTGGGGCATGCCGATATTTCCACAACGCAAATTTATACCCATCTCACCAAGAATAAACTGAAGAGTGTTTACGATAAAGCTCATCCCCGGGCTTAAGTAAAAAGACAGGTAAAAGATTGGTGAAACATTGGTAAAACGAAGAAAAACAAAGGCTGAAAGGGAGAAAACACACACTTTTAAAGGGTGTGTTTCTTTTTTTGGGAAGGATTTTACGCCGGAACAACGAAACGAATTACCGGTTTCAGTCCCGGCCTGGCTTGCATGGTGATTCCTTGCTCCGATGAATGTCTTTGCGTGTTCTAAAACTCAGCGCAGGAAAAATAATCGCTCCGACGAGTGATGAAGCGAATGTTCGGCATGGGGATTTTTTAATAAGCCGCCGGGAACCGGAAAACCATAAAGGGCGGAGAGCGGATCGACGTTTCCGCGGAGGGGGAATAAAGTGGAGATTCAGTGGTATCCGGGGCATATGGCCAAAACCAAGCGGGAGTTGAAAGCGGTCCTGCCGTATTTGGATCTGATCCTCGAAGTGACGGACGCCCGGATCCCAGCCAGTGGCAGAAATCCGGATTTAGCGGTGTTAATCGGGCAAAAAGCGCGGATTTTGATCCTCAACAAGGTTGACCTGGCCGATCCGGCGGTGACCGCAGAGTGGGTTACTTATTACCGTGCTGCCGGGGAAAGGGTGATCCCCTTTAATGCCCGGACCGGTGAACAGCTCATCGCGGTCGAAAGCCTCATTGACCAGGTGGCGCGGGAAGCCTTGCCGTCGAAGGCGGTCTGGCGGCTGGCGGTGGTGGGTATTCCCAACTGTGGTAAATCCTCCATCCTCAACCGTTTGGCCCGGCGCAGCGCAGCGCGGGTTGGCGAGCGGCCGGGGGTCACCCGGGGGAAACAATGGGTGAAAAGGGGAAAGTGGGAGATTTTGGATACGCCGGGTCTCTTATGGCCGAAGATCGACGACCGGGAGGCGGCGTTGAAGCTGGCCTGGGTAGGAACGATCAAACCGGAGAATCTGCCGACCGAAGAGTTGATGCTGGCCTTCCTCGGCTGGCTGCAAAAGCATTATCCGGCTTGCTTACGGGATTATTACGGGCTTGAGCCCTTGGCGCTGGAGGGGGATCCTTATGACCTTCTGCAGGCGGTGGGGGCCCGCCGGGGTTGTCTCCAAAAAGGAGGAGAGGTAAATTTGCTCCGGACCGCCGAATTGATCTGGAGTGACTTCCGCCTGGGCAAACTGGGGGCAATCAGCCTGGAAAGGCCTATTGCTTCCCCTGTTTCATCGTGAAGAGACGGAGGAAGCAGACCCCGCCTACGAAAGTGTTGATATAGTAACTTAAGAGCCGCCAAAGGGTAACCGAGATGGCCTGGAGGTTTTTAGGCAGATAAATGGCGAAGAGAGAGAAGAAGCCGAGCTCGGCGGCGCCGCTCCCACCCGGAATGGGAACGAAAGAGAGGAGAAAATGGATGACACACTCCAAGAGGACAATGCGGATGATCTTATCCTGAACATTTACCCCAAAGGCCATCATGACCACCGGCGCGATTAAAAGCGTCGAGAGCCATGAGCAGAAAGTCAGGAAAAAGACGAAAAGGACCGGCAGGGTTTTCTCCCGGAAAAGCGTTCCCAAGCAAGCCCGGAATTCTTTTCCTTCGGCCAGGAGTTTTTGACAGAAAAGATCCGCTTTGGACCCCAGCAGGCGGCGGACCAGCTTGAAGCTGAAGATCTTTTTGACTAAAGATTCTCCCTTCAGCGGACGGAAGAGGAGAAGAAGAAGGAGGGCGGCAAAGGCCAGCGCCAGCAGGAGAAAGTAATTTACCACTCCGGCGAAGCCGGAAAGATTGATCGCCCCCAGCAGTTCTTCTTTAAAGAGAAAGAGCAGAAGGGGACCGCCCACCGCCACCAAAAGGCTGGTGAAGGAGAGGCGAATCGTCACAATGGCTGAGGCTTTGCCCAGGGAAATACCGTACTGGCGCAGAAGGTAGACTTGGGTTGGCACCGAACCCGAATATAAGGGGGTGATATTCCCGGAGAACATGGAAGCCAGGTTGATCCGGAGGATTTCGAAGAAACCGATCCTCTCGTCCAAAAGACGGGCAATAATCTTCACCCGCCATGCTTCCAATAACCAGGAGAGGATGACCACCCCCAACATTAAAAGGATATTTTTCGGATGAATCGTCCTCAAACTATACCAGGTAGCGGCGTTGGCTGAGGAGAAAAGTAAACCGCCCATGGTGATGAAGCCGATGGTGAGAGAGAGCATAATTCCTTTACGGACAAAATCCGTCGTAAAGATTTTTTTGGTGGATGTCATCATAAGCCTCCATTTGCTTAATGGCTCCGATTGTTCTTAAAGTCCTTATATTTTATTTTTATGGCTGTCTTGATTTTAGGGTGTCTTGGCTAAAGCCGGGTATTTCTTATTATATAATATAAAATTCTTTTTACAAGCGCCGTTTCCTCCTGGCAAAAGATTTAAGCGCTGGGAGGCTAAAACCGGGTTTAATCTTCTCAGCCGGGCAGGAGAATAAGACGAGAGGGCGAAATTAAATTTGATATGGTCACTTAAACGGATTTTTTCTGTGGTGGAGGTAAAGAAATTGTGGACTGTGCTTTATGTTGCGCCCAACCAAACAGTGGCCAACCGGATCAAAGATTTCATGGAAACCGAAGGAATCCTGGTTCGTCTCCGCCCGATTGGGATACGGACGGTAGGGAGCTATACCAACTATGAAGTTTTGGTGACCGAAGCGGAAATTGACGAAGCCCAAGAGGTTCTGAACCAGGCTTTACAAGTTCGCCTGTATCGTGAATAAGAGAGAAGTGATGGGGAATAAACAACATAAAAGAGTTAAACTATGATGAAACTCCGCTCAAGCCAAGGGTTCAGCCCTGGGAGGGAGGCGATCATTGGGTGTTTAAAGATCTTTTCCGCGCCAAGCAAAAATATGTGACAATCCGACAACGGGAATTTCCCGACGGTTCATTACACCAGTCCGAAATGGCGAAGAAGGAGCTTCCTGACGGGTTGTGGGTGAAATGCGGTAAGTGCAACCAAATGATTTACCATAAAGACCTGGTCAAAAATTTAAAAGTCTGCCCGAAATGCCACTATCATTTCAGGATCAGCGCCTGGGAGAGAATTAATTATCTGGTGGACCCGGGAAGCTTTCAGGAGTTGTTTGGGAATATCACTTCCGGCGACCCTTTAAATTTCCCCGCCTACCGGGATAAGCTGGCCCAGTCGAAACAAGAGACGGAGTTAAATGAAGGGGTGGTCACCGGGGTGGCCAATATCGGGGGTGTCCCCTTGGCCCTTGGGGTGATGGATTTTGGTTTTATCGGCGGCTCCATGGGTTCGGCCCTGGGCGAAAAACTGGTCCGGATTTTTGAGTACGCGACCGAGCACGAATTGCCGGTGGTCACTTTTGCCGCTTCCGGGGGCGCCCGGATGTACGAGGGAATTTTATCCTTGATGCAGATGGCGACCACCTGTCAAGCGTTAAACCGTTTAGCCGAGAAGTCCCTTTTATATATTTCCGTCTTAACCGATCCGACCACCGGTGGGGTTTTTGCCAGTTTTGCTTCGCAGGGGGATATTACTATCGCGGAGCCGGGCGCGTTAATCGGTTTTGCCGGTGCCCGTGTCATCCAGCAAACGACCCGCCAAACTCTTCCGGCGGGCTTTCAAAGAGCAGAATTTCTGCTCGAGCACGGCATGATCGATCTGATTGTCAACCGGAAGGAACTGCGGAACACCCTTGCCCGCCTGTTACGGTATCATCAGCGACGGAAAAGGGTGATTAACCAATGAACAGCGGCAGCAACTATAATCTGGATTTTGAAAGACCCCTGAAAGAACTGGAAAAGCGCATTGAAGAGCTGAAACAGTTTGCAGCGGAAAAACAGATCGACATGTCGGAAGAGATCGCCCGCATGGAAGAGAAAGCCCGCGGCTTGAAGATGGAGATCTACAAAAATTTGACACCCTGGCAGAAAGTGCAACTGGCCCGCCACCCGAAGCGTCCCACTTTTTTGGAGTATATGGACTTGATTTTCCACGGCTTCATCGAATTGCACGGGGATCGCTTATTTCGGGATGATCCGGCCTTGGTCGGCGGTTTGGCTTATTTGGAGGATATCCCCGTGACCGTCCTCGGCCACCAGAAAGGCCGTGATACAAGGGAAAACATTTTTCGCAATTTCGGGATGCCCCATCCGGAGGGTTACCGGAAAGCGATCCGCCTGATGAAACAGGCGGAAAAATTCGGACGGCCGGTGATTACCTTTGTGGATGTGGCCGGCGCTTTTCCCGGGAAGGAAGCGGAAGAAAGGGGACAGGGCGAGGCCGTGGCCAAAGCCATCATGGCAATGGCGAGTTTAAAGACCCCAATTATCGTGGTGATCACGGGCGAAGGCGGGAGCGGCGGGGCCTTGGCCGTCGGGGTCGGCGACCGTATTCTCATGCTAGAGAATGCGTATTATTCCGTGATTTCGCCGGAAGGCTGTGCTTCCATCCTGTGGAAAGATGCCTCCAAGGCTCCCCACGCGGCGGAGGTTTTACACCTCACCGCCCAGGATCTGATGGAACTCCAGGCCATCGATGAGATCATCCCGGAACCTTTGGGGGGAGCCCATACGGATCCGGAAGAAATGGCGGCCCGGATTAAAACCCAGTTGCTTACTAACATGAAAGCTTTGCTGGAGACGGATCTTAACGATTTATTAGCGCAGCGTTATCAAAAATTTCGCCGGATCGGTCGTTATCTTGAAGAATAAGAAGCCTTAGAATTAAGGATGATTCATCTTGTTTGGCAGGAGGTCTTAACGTGAAAAGAATTGCGATTATTACCAGCGGGGGCGATGCCCCGGGGATGAATGCGGCGATCAGGGCGGCAACTTTGACGGCGATCAAGAACGGTTGTGAAGTTTTTGGCGTGATCCGGGGTTACCAAGGACTGATCAACGGTGAAATTACCGAACTTACTTCCCTTGCCGTCTCCGATATTTTACACCGGGGCGGGACGATTCTCCATTCCGCCCGTTCCAAAGAGTTCGCCACGGCGGAAGGACGGGAAAAAGCCGTTCAAACCCTGCATGATTTTGGGATCGAAGGAGTCGTGGTGATTGGCGGGGACGGTTCTTTCCGCGGCGCTTTGGAACTCACCAAATTGGGCTTCGCCACCGTGGGGATTCCGGGAACCATCGATAATGATATTGAATGTACTGATCTTTCCATCGGTTTTGATACGGCGTTGAATACGGTTTTGGATTCCATTAACAAGATCCGGGATACGGCCGTCTCCCATGATCGCGTTTACGTGGTGGAAGTGATGGGCAAGAATTCCGGGTTTATTGCTCTTTATTCCGCTTTGGCCGGCGGCGCCGATGCGGTGTTGATTCCGGAGGTGGAACCCGATTTAGACAAAGTTGTGCAACGGATCGAAACAGTCAGCCGGATTGGCCGGCGGCACAGTATTGTCATCGTGGCGGAAGGGATCTTTGGGGACCCGTTGAGCGGCCGCGCTTTCTCGGAGAGTGCCGCTTTTAAGGTGGCGACCTACATCAATTTAAAGGTCAAGAAAGACACCAGGGTTACGATTTTGGGCCATATTCAACGGGGCGGTTCCCCCTCGGCTTTGGACCGGACCCTAGGCACCCGGTTTGGCGCCAAAGCTGTTGAACTCCTGCTGGACGGAGAAAACGGAATGATGGTTGGTTGGGTTGACCATGACCTGAAAGTTTCCCCGATGGAAGAGGCCATCGCCCGGAAAAAACGGGTGGAACCGGAGGTCTATGCCCTGGCGGAGACCTTGACTTCGATTTAGCACCGGGGCGATACGGGCTTTTGTCGGCTTGACGCTGGCGGAGAAAAGGTTTATAATCGGTTTTGGAAAGTAAATACTAACTCATCGAGAGTGGCGGAGGGAAAGGGCCCGATGAAGCCCGGCAACCGGGGAAGCGGTTTCCCAATGGTGCTAAATCCCTCCAGCTCTTCTGGAAGATGAGTACAAAAACCCTTCCCGAAGGAAGGGTTTTTTGTTGAGGTGAAGGAGGTATGAAGTTGGAACGGTATCTGTTTACATCTGAATCGGTAACCGAAGGACATCCGGATAAAATTTGCGACCAGATCTCCGATGCCATTCTCGACGCCATCCTGGCGCAAGACCGGACCGCCCGGGTCGCGTGTGAAACGGCGGTCACCACGGGCTTGATTATGATTATGGGTGAAATTACCACCGATTGTTATGTGGAGATTCCCAAGATCGCCCGGAATGTGGTGAAAGAAATTGGTTATACCAGGGCGAAATATGGTTTTGACGGCGAGACCTGTTCCGTCCTGACGGCCATCGATGAACAATCGCCCGATATCGCGCTCGGGGTTAACCGGGCTTTGGAGGCGAAAACCGGCGCCAGTGATGATGCCAATGTCATTGGGGCGGGTGACCAGGGAATGGTCTTCGGTTATGCCACGGCGGAAACTCCCGAATATATGCCGATGCCCATCGCCCTTGCTCACCGCTTGGCACGCCGGCTGGCGTATGTGCGCAAGCAGCGGATCCTGCCTTTTCTCCGCCCCGATGGGAAAACCCAGGTGACGGTGGAATACGAAGGTGACCGGCCGGTCCGGATCGATACCATCGTGGTCTCAGCCCAGCACAGTCCGGTTGTTGAACGGCAGACGCTGGAAGAGGGGATCCGGGAAGAGGTGATTAAACCGGTGATTCCCGAGACTTATCTTGATGCGCGGACCAAATACTATATTAACCCCACCGGCCGTTTTGTGGTAGGCGGACCACAAGGGGATAGCGGACTGACGGGGCGGAAGATTATCGTCGATACCTACGGCGGGATGGCCCGTCATGGCGGAGGCGCCTTTTCCGGCAAGGACCCGACGAAAGTAGACCGTTCCGGCGCCTATGCCGCCCGTTACGTCGCGAAAAACATTGTGGCCGCCGGCTTGGCCCGTAAATGTGAAATCCAGGTGGCTTACGCCATCGGGGTGGCGAATCCCGTTTCCATCATGATTGACACCTTTGGCACCGGCCTGCTGCCCGACAGCCAACTGGTGACCCTGGTCCGGGAGGTTTTTGATCTCCGTCCGGCGGCGATTATTAAAAACTTGGATCTGATCCGTCCCATCTACCGGCAAACGGCCGCTTATGGTCATTTCGGCCGGACCGATCTGGACCTGCCCTGGGAAAGGCTGGACAAAGTGGAGGTCTTAAAAGCCAAAGCCGGAAAGTAAGGGGATTATTGCAGAAAAGCAAAGCCTATGTTATAATGTCATAGTTAAATATCGAGAAGAAGGTGAACCCCTCATGAAAAAGGATATTCATCCCAATTACGGTAAAGCCATTGTCACTTGTGCCTGCGGCGAAACCTTTGAAACCGGCTCGACGAAGAAGGAGATCCGGGTAGAAATCTGCTCCAAATGCCATCCCTTTTTCACGGGAAAACAGAGGATCGTCGACTCCGGTGGCCAAGTGGAAAAATTCCAGAAAAGAATGGAGAAGAAATAAGCTTAAAACAGAGCAGCTCTGCTCTGTTTTAAACTATTTGTCCTGAAACAGAAGATGCCGCCTTTCCGGCATCTCTCTTTTATCATCAACCTTTCCCGGGGAAGGGCGAGAAAAGGAGTGATTTTGTGGCCGGCAGTTATCAATACGGGGGGCAAGCTGTGATCGAAGGGGTGATGATGCGGGGCCGTCATCATTACGCCATTGCCGTCCGGAAAGGTGATCATACCACCTTGGTGATGAGTGAGCCTATCGGGTCCTATACCCAAAAAAACCCCTTCTTGGGTTTACCCTTTATCCGCGGAATTGTGGCCTTAATTGAATCTCTGGTGCTGGGGATCAAATCCTTGGAGTACTCGGCCAACCAGGCCATGGAGACGGAGGGCGAGGAAGAACTCTCCTTTTGGGAGATCACGTTAATGCTGGTCTTCGCCTTCGCGTTGACGGTCTTGCTCTTTGTAGCGCTTCCACTTTTCCTCCGCGGTTTGGCCGCTAAATTTATCCAGGGAACCTTCTGGCGCAACCTTTTTGAAGGGGTAATCCGGGCGGTCATTCTCCTGCTCTATATCGGCCTTATTTCTTTACTCTCCGATATCCAACGGGTTTTTTCCTATCACGGCGCCGAACACAAGGTGATCCATACCTATGAGGCGGGCGAGGAATTGACGGTGGCCAACGCCAGAACCAAAACGACCCTTCACCCCCGGTGCGGGACCAGTTTTCTTCTCTACGTCGTGATCGTCAGTGCCCTGCTCTTCTCCTTCCTGGGCGAGCAGACCTTCCTGATGCGTTTTGTCTCCCGCCTCCTCTTGTTACCGGTGGTGGCCGGGGTTTCTTATGAGTTGATTAAACTCTCCGGAAAATATCAAGCTTTCTGGTTCTGGCGGATCATGAGCTGGCCCGGCTTGATGTTACAGCGGTTGACCACCCGCGAACCCGACGACGGCCAGCTGGAAGTAGCAATTTTAGCCTTAAAAGAGGTCCTGCGGCTGGAGAATAATAAGGTCCTGCCCATCAATAAACAAGAGGTTTAATGGTAAGTGGGGGAGTTCGATGTTTGATAAACTGGCGGTTTTAAATGAAAAATTTATGGAGTTGGAAAAGAAAATGGCCGATCCGAAAATTTCCGTTGACCCCGAGGAAATGCGGAAATTAGGGAAGAGCCATGCCGAATTACTCCCGATTGTGACGGCCTACCGCCGTTATCAACAACTCCAGGCCGACCAAAAGGCGGCCCGGGAATTATTGGAGGAGAAGCCTTCCCCGGAAGAGGTAAAAATGCTCCAGGCAGAACTTACCGATTTGGAGACCAAACTTAAGGAAGTGGAAAAGGAATTAAAGGTGATGCTGCTCCCGAAGGACCCCAATGACGAGAAGAACGTGCTGGTCGAGATTAGGGCCGGCACCGGCGGGGAGGAAGCGGCTTTGTTTGCCGCCGATCTTTTCCGGATGTATACCCGTTACGCGGAAAAACTGGGTTGGCGGGTGGAGATGATGAGTGCCAACCCGACGGAATTGGGAGGCTTTAAAGAAGTCATTTTTCTGGTGGAAGGGAAAGGAGTATACAGTCAGCTTAAATTTGAAAACGGAGTCCACCGGGTCCAACGGATTCCCGAGACCGAAACCGGCGGCCGGATCCATACTTCCGCCGCCACGGTGGTGGTCCTGCCGGAGGCTGAAGAGATCGAACTCCAAATCGACCCGAATGATCTCCGCATCGATGTGTACCGTTCTTCCGGTCATGGCGGCCAGAGTGTGAATACCACCGATTCGGCCGTCCGGGTTACCCACCTGCCTACCGGAATGGTGGTGACCTGCCAGGATGAGAAGTCCCAACTGAAAAACAGGGAGAAAGCCTTAAAAATCTTGAGGTCCCGCCTTTTAGACAAACTCCAACAGGAGCAGCAGCAGCAATTGGCCTCCACCCGCCGGAGTATTGTCAAATCGGGTGACCGGAGCGAGCGGATCCGGACGTATAATTTTCCCCAGAACCGGGTGACCGACCACCGGATTGATTTAACCCTCTACCGTTTGGACAGTATAATGGCGGGGGATCTGGAAGAACTCATTTCCAAACTGGTCATCTCCGAGCAGACGGCGAAGCTGGAGGCGATGGATGAAGGAGGGGTGGCATGATCCCGACGGTCGGGATGGTGCTCCGGGAAACAGCCCTTTTCTTTACCAAACGGGGCCTGACCGCCGCCCGTCTGGAGGCGGAACTTTTAATGGCCCATCTGTTGGGGACCGATCGTTTACGGCTGTATACCGAGGGGGACCGTCCTTTAAACAAAGAAGAGATTGCGGCCTATAAAGACTTGATTCGCCAGCGTTTGTCCGGTCAACCGCTGGCTTATATTACGGGTAAAAAGTCCTTTCTCAGTTGGGAATTTCAGGTTACCCCCGCCGTGCTTGTCCCCCGTCCGGAGACGGAGCTCCTAGTCGAAAAAGTAGTGGACGCCTGCCGCAGCCTGCCCGCCGGACGCCTCCTGGAACTGGGGACCGGCAGCGGTATTATCGCCATCTCCCTTGCCCATTATCTGCCGGCTTTTTCGATTGATGCGGTCGACCTTTCCCCGGCCGCCCTTGAGGTAGCCGTCGCCAATGCCGAGGCTCACCGGCAAAAAGAGCGGGTTAATTTTTATTGCGGCGATCTCTACGCCGCCCTGCCCGGGCCCGGCGGGCCTATGTTTACGGGGATTGTCTCCAACCCGCCCTATATCCCCACCGCGGTCATCCCTACCTTGGCCAAGGAAGTGCGGCAAGAACCCAGGCTGGCCTTGGATGGCGGGGCCGACGGGACCGCCGTCATCCGCCGGATCATCGCGGAGGCGCCCCGCTGGCTTACGCCGGGTGGTTTTCTCGCTTTGGAACACGGGTATGACCAATTTCCGGCGGTCCAAAAGATGGCAAAGGAAGCCGGCTTTGCCCGGATCGCTTCTTACCGGGATTATGCCGGGTGGCCCCGGGTGGCCGTCTGTTATCTGCCAAGGCCGGAAGAAGGAGGCGCCGGAAAAGAGGGATGACCTGGAAAATCCATAAGCTGCTTAGCAATTTGACCCCTTCCCAAGTCATGGTATTGTGCTTTGCCGGGATCATCCTTTTGGGGTCGCTTCTGTTAAGCCTGCCCGCCGCCAGCACCGTTCCCGGCGGCCTTTCTTATCTGGATGCGCTCTTTACTGCCACTTCCGCCGTTTGCGTCACCGGTTTGATCGTGGCCGATACAGGCACGGCTTTAACCCGCTGCGGCCAGCTGGTGCTGCTGGCTTTGGTTCAGATCGGCGGTCTGGGCTTTATGACCCTGAGCACCACCCTTTTTTTGCTGGCCGGCAAAAGAATTGGCCTCCGGGAACGGCTTTTAATCCGGGAAGCATTTAACCAGTATGACCTGACCGGACTGGTCCTCCTGGTCCGGCAGGTGGTGAAGGTTACTTTTTTCTGCGAAGGGATAGGCGCATTTTTGTTAACCCTTCGCTTTGCGGCCTTTCTGCCACTGACGACCGCCCTTTATTACGGGATTTTCCATGCCGTTACGGCCTTCTGCAACGCCGGCTTTGACCTCTTCGGCCCCATTTCCGGTCCCTTTTCCAGTCTGACTGCTTTTCCCGACGACTGGTTTACCATCGTCATCGCTCTTCTGATCCTCATTGGCGGTTTGGGCTTTCCGGTCTTGGCCGATCTGGCGCAGATTTTTTCCGGGAAAAAACTCTCCTTACATACGAAAATGGTGATGCTGGCGACAGGTCTGCTGCTGGCTGGCGGCTTTATCCTGTTTTGGTTTTTGGAAAAGGACAATCCGGCCACCCTCGGGCCGCTTCCCCTCTCCGGCCAGATCATAAGCTCCTTTTTCCAGGCGGTGACCCCGCGGACCGCCGGGTATAATTCGCTGTCGCTTGTCTCGATGGGGGAAGCGACCATCTTTTTGTTTGTGGTTTTGATGTTGATCGGGGCTTCTCCCAGTTCTACCGGGGGCGGGATTAAGACCACCACTTTCTTGACGGTGCTGGCGGCCGCTTGGTCCCTGGTGAAGGGGAAAAAAGAGGTGGAACTCTTTGAGCGGCGCCTCCCCGCCGAGGAAGTGTTCAAAGCTTTTTCGCTGGTGGTGATTGCCGGCGTTTTGGTGACGGCGGTCACTTTTTGTTTATGCCTGCTGGAACCGGATTTTTCCTTTCTGGACCTTTTGTTTGAGGCAGTTTCCGCCTTTGGCACGGTCGGGTTGACCCGCGGGGTGACCCCCAACCTCACTTCGCCCTGGAGTAAATTATTGCTGATTGGGACGATGTTTGCCGGACGGGTCGGGTTATTTACGGTTGCCGTCGCCACCACCCGTCATTGGCAGAAAAACGAGGCCATCCGGTATAGCGAGGAAAGGATCTTGATCGGGTAAAGAGAGAGTTTGCTTAGGCAGTACTTTTTGGCGTAAGGGGGATTGAGAAGGCGTGAAAAAGCAAATTGTGGTGATCGGCTTGGGCCGCTTCGGTTTTAGCGTCGCTTCCTGTCTGGCCGAATTGGGCCAGGACGTCCTGGCTATTGATGAAGACGAGGCGCAGGTCAAAAAGGCGGCGGCGGTGGTGACCCATGCGATTCAGGCTGATGCCACTGAGATTGAGACGCTGCGTTCCTTGGGTGTGCAAAATTTTGATGTGGGGATCGTGGCGATCGGCGCCAATGTACAGGCCAACATCATGGCGGCCTTACTCCTGAAGGAGCTTGGCCTCCCTTATGTGGTGGCGAAAGCCGTCAATGAACTCCAGGCCAAGGTCTTGGCCAAGATTGGTGTGGACCGGGTCGTCTTTCCCGAACGGGAAATGGGACGGCGGGTGGCCCACAACCTCTTGTCGCCGGATCTGATGGACTATATGGAACTGGCCAAGGATTACCGGCTGGAAGAGTTGACGGCGCCGGCCAGTTTTCACGGGAAAACCCTCCGTGAGCTGAACTTGCGAAGCCGGTGGGGGATTACCGTCCTTTTATTGAAAAGGGCAGGGGAAGGCGGCATGCTCGTTTCACCCGACGGAGACACCCAGATTTTTCCCGGGGACACGATGGTGGTGTTTGGTAAGGAAGAAGATTTAAAACGGTGGAAGCGGATTTGAACCCCTTTCCTGTTTTCACTTTTTAATCACTTCCGGATTTGCTGTTTATAGCTTGGGGAGAGGAAGGACTTTATGGGGAAAAACCATAGAGTCTTTTTTTGCTTAAAAATGGTTATTTTGCGTAATAATAGAAGGGGAGAGGGAGGTGTTTTGGGATGAAGATCATCTATCTCCTGGGTAATCCCGGTTCCGGCAAGACCGAGTTAATCCGGCGTACCCATGAAACCCTTGGCGGGCGGCTGGCGATCCGGGCCGTTTACTGCCAACCGAATGCCAGTTTTGATGTGGACCGGTTGCAAGCCGCCGGAATTCAGGCCATCATGAACAGTGAAAATGCCCGTACCCTGCTGGAACTGTCCGGAGACGGCCGGGAGGAATTGGTCTTTTACGAGTTTGCGGGCCGGACCGGTTATTCCTTGCCTAAACAGAACGCTGATACTTTCCGGATTTTTCTCTTTAGTGTGACGGAAGGGGATGAAAAACCTTTAAAATATCCCCGGCTTTTTAAAGAAGTGGAACTCGTCATTCTCAACAAAATAGACCTGCTTCCGTTTACCGATTTTTCGGTTCACCGTTTCCAGCAACAATTACGGGTGGTTAACCCCACTGTCCCCGTGCTCAAAATTTCTTGCCGGAGCGGGGTGGGCCTGGAAAGTTGGCGGAACTGGGTCCTGAAACTCTATGGTTACCATGAGGTGGAGGAGAGCGGAATTTTACCCCGGCTGCATAACTATCCCAGGCTCTCCTGTTACTAGTCTATGGAATCGGAGCGGACGGAGGATTGCGCTTCAGGCATTGGAAGGCCGTTTACTGCCCGGGGAGAGAGGCCGTATTTTTCTTCGGCCTCAATATTGCCCTTCGGTTCAACATGAACCGCCACATCATATAAATTTTCAATCCGCTGCCGTAAAACCTCCTCGACGGCCACGGCCAGCCGGTGTCCTTCCGCCACCGTCAGCTTGCCGTCGACCTCAATATCAATATCGATGAGATAGAGATTGGCCAGTTTCCGGATGCGTGTCCGGTGGGGATTGAAGACATTCTCCACTTCTTGAACGGCCGCAAAGACTTGTTGGTAGATGGAGAGGTCTTTCACCCCTTCCATCAACTCGGTGTTGGCGTCGAGAAAAATATGGACCGCGGTCCGGATGATCCAAAAGGAGATCAGAATGGCCAGCAAGGGATCGATGAGCGGCAACTGTAAAATGATGGTCAAAAGGGTGCCGAGGAGGACGCCCAGAGAAACGCAGAGGTCGGTCAGCATATTGCGGGCGTTGGCCATCAACATGGAACTATGGGTGGTCCGTCCTACCTTAAACTGGTAAAGGGCGAGCAAGAGTTTGCCCAGGATCGAACAGCCGGAGGCCACCAGCGCCAGCGGCGTGGGAACGGTGCTTGCCGTCTTCGTAAGGATTTTCGCCAGTGAGGTGAGGAAAAGTTGGATTCCGGCGGAGAGGATAATAAAGGCAATGAAGAGGGTGGCGAGGGCTTCCGCCCGGTGGTGACCGTAGGGATGTTGCTCATCGGGGGCTTTCGCCATGATTTTTAAGGCAAAGAGGATAATGATAAAACTTAAAACATCAGTGGCACTGTCCAGGCCGTCCCCAAAGACCGCCAGACTGCCGGCGCGGTACCCCAGCCCCCCTTTGATGAAGGCCAGAATGGCATTGCCGGCAATGCCGATTCCGGAGGCGATTTTGATCTGTTTTAAACGGCGTGGCACAAAGCATTCCCCCTCTAAAATCTTGCTGGCGGATTTGTTCGCTTGTTCGAATTAATTTAGCATATGCCCTATTATGCCCTATATTAAAGAGGAGGAACGAAAAACCTTCTTTTTAAATGTGAACATTATATTGATAACGAGAAAGAGCATCTTTCTCAATTAGCGGGGTGGGGAACGGCCAAACGCCGTAAGCGCCCGGCTGACCGCCGGGCGCTTGTGCCTTTATTAGTAATGAAGGCTGCCTAGTACCAAGAGGATCAGGATTAAGAAGATCAAAAAGGGGAAGAAATTGTTGTATCCACTGGCCTCGGCCATGAGTCAAGCCTCCTTTCTTTTCACTTTCGAAAAGAAGATTTCTCTTTTTAACTTATGAAACCGGCGGCGGGTGAGGAACAGGGTGCCGGCATTTTCTTCACGGCAAGAGGCCTAAAGGCCGGCATGAAAACCTTGATCATCTGGGGAAAAAGAAAGAACCCGGTTACCAGAACCGGGTTCTTTCTTTTTGGTGCCCCTTGATCTCTTGAGAAGAGGGCATTTTTATTTTATGCCGAAGGATCTGTTTTATATTTCTTTTAACTTTTGGACGAGACTGGGCGGCGGCTTCATGCTATAATAATATGGAATTTTCCTTCAGTAAAGGAATTTAAGCCTTGGTTAGGCCAGGGTAAATGGTGTTTCCATCCTCAAATTCAAGTAAGAAGGTGTGAAGATGACGGCTTCTCTCCTTTATTATATCACCCCGGACCAGTGCAACCCCGAATCCCTGAAAAAACTTCTTCTCCAGCGGCCGGAGATTAAGTTTGTCTCCATGGTCGGCGTGGATCTGGGGGGAAATGATACCGATGCCAAGATTCCCATGGCGGTCTTCCTTAAGGACATCGGAAAGTTTTTACGGGGTGAAATCCATACGGACGGTTCCAGTGTGGTGCTGCCGGGGATTGCCACGTTAAACGACGGCAAAGTGGATTTTGAGGCGGATACCTCGGTAAATTGGTTTATCGATTATAATTATGAACATCTGGACCCGCAAACCGGACTGCCGGTGGGTACTTTGCGGATTCCTTCCTATCTGATTCATAGCGGGGAGAAGATCGGTTCCCGTTCGGTGCTCCGGCGGGCCACGGAACGGGTGAACCAGGAATTGACCAAGCTGTGCCGGCGCTACCCCGAGCCCCTTCGTACACAAGGGATTGATCCTGAAGAGATCAGGGAGATTTTTTTGACGGCCGCCACCGAGTTGGAGTTTTGGGTGAAAACCCCCAATGAAAAGGCGGATATTGAACAACTCAAGGTCTCCCAGGTGTTGCGGGAACAGTATTGGAAGCGGACCAAAGGGGTGGTCCGGACGGCGCTGGAACATTCCCTACTTCTTTTAGAAGCTTACGGACTCCGGCCGGAGATGGGCCATAAAGAGGTTGGGGGTGTCACCGCCAAGATCGGGGAAGGCGGGGGATTGACCCATATTATGGAACAACTGGAGATTACCTGGCGGTACAGCGATGCGTTACAGGCGGCCGATAATCAGTTGCTGGCCAGGATTATAATTAAAGAGGTCTTCCGCCGGCATGGTTTGGAGGTCACTTTTATGGCGAAACCCATGGAAACCGTGGCCGGCAGTGGCGGCCATACCCATCTGGGCTTGGCGGCCAAACTAAAAGACGGTTCGGTCCGGAACCTGTTTGCTCCGGCCGACCCGACGGCCGACTTTCTAAGTCCCATCGGCTGGGGGGCATTAATGGGCATTCTCAAGAACTACGAAGCGATTGGGGCTTTTATAACCGCATCCAATGACGCCTTTAACCGGCTGCAGCCGGGTTTTGAGGCACCGGTCTGTATTGTCGCCTCCGTTGGCCATACGGTGAGCATCCCTTCCCGGAACCGTACCGTATTGGTGGGTTTAATCCGGGAAAACAATAACCCGGCGGCCACCCGTTTTGAGGTCCGTTCCCCCAATCCCCACTCCAATACCTATTTGACCATCGCGGCTTTGGCCCAGGGCATGCTGGACGGGATTGCATATGCGTTGACCAATGGCCTGACCAGCGCCCAACTGGAAAGGGAATTTTCGAAAAAACCGGGAGAACCCGCCGGTTATCTGGAGACGGAGCGGGCCTACCGGAGCGAAGAGGATGTTTTTGAAGCCTATTCCCGGGAGGAAAGGGATCGCCTCTTTGGTGTCCCTCCCGCCACCGTTTGGGAGACATTGGCCAATTTGGAACGTTATCCGGAGAAGACTGCCGTCCTGACCAAAGGAGGGGTTTTTACACCCCGGATTATCCAATCCTATTCCCTGGCCATGCTGAATCAATGGACCACCGAATTATGCGACCGGATCCTTCCGGAAAACGCCGAAGTGATCCGGGGTTTGACCCCCGGCGAGCAGATGCTCCATACGGCTTTGGATCAAGAACGCTGGCAACGCATTCATGACCTCCGTTGCCGGCTGATGAAAGACCGGACGGATTATACTTCCCTTTTCACCCGGTTACGCCAGGCCATCGCGGCGCGGGACTACGCCCTTGCTTCCCGTTTGCAGTTGGAGATCGAAGGGGAAATGAAGCGGTTGAAACAGCTTTATGCCGAGTATAAAAAGAATCTATTTTAAGAAAGGGACAGCAAGGAAAAACGGGCTATGTCCGTTTAAGTTTACCGTGGGCGGAGGAACTCCTAAATCAAGCGGCGCGCACCCTGCAGCCGCCTTTTCCAGGCGGGGGTGAGCGGGCTGATCCGCACCTTTTGGCCGGTCATGACATGAAGGAAGGAGTGCCGGTCGATCATTACCCCGGCGTGGGTGATGGCGCCGCCGATCCGGAAATAGACCAGATCTAAAGGCTCGAGCGGTTCTGTCTTCAAATCGACTGCCCGGCCGATCCGTTCAAGCCCGCGGCGGAGCCGTTCGGGGTCGTTTTTATACCAATCCGTGGTGTAGGGCCGGCCATCACCGGCGGGTAGGTTAATGCCCATTTTTTTATAGAAGAGATGGGCCAGGCCCAGACAGTCTAGTCCTTTCCGGTCCCGGCCGCCATGCCGGTAGGGAATACCGAGGAATTCCCGGGCGGCTTCCGCGTATTGATTTTGCGCCATAAGCCTATTCCTTTCTTTCTTGGCTGCCTTCCCTATAATATATGCGGCGGCGGGCGGCGGGGACCGGCAAATCTTTTATACGAACGTCTTATAAATCAGGACGGTCTTGGCATAACAATCGGCGTAAAGTTGATCCCGGTCCCAACCGGGAAAGGCCTTGAGGCAGGCCAAGTAAAGAAGAAGGGTGGCCGTGCGGAGTTTACCCTGAAAAATGTAATGGAGAAAGCGCAAAAGATTAAAGTCGGTATAGCGTAAGACTTTTTCAATCTGGATCATTTTGCATCCCCCCTGGTTATGAATGGCGACTGCCGGGCGGTGGACAGGCTCCGGTCCCTATATGTTATGTCAAAGACCGGAAAAATATGACGGGAATGGGATCGTTACCTGGCCTAAACAGGGAGAAAGTGATAAAATTGGGTATTTTATATAGAAGGGTTCCGGTGTACTGCTCAGCCGGGACCGGCTGGGAGGACGCCCCGCTGTCCGCTTTTTGTTCCGGCTGGTATTTTCTTTATTGCTGAAGGAGGTTTTTTATGAAACATGTGGTCAGTGTGAGTCTGGGTTCATCCACCCGCGACCATCAAGTCCGCCTGCAATTGTTAGGCGAAGAATATTTGGTGGAACGGATCGGGATGGACGGGGATCTGGAAAAAATGAAAGAAACCATTGCCCGGCTGGACGGAAAGGTGGATGCCATCGGTCTTGGGGGGATTACCGCCTTGTTTCCGGTGGGTGGAAAAACTTATTTGCTCCGCAGTGCCCGGCCGCTATTGGAAATACCCAAGCAAACCCCGGTCGTTGACGGGACCGGCTGGAAAAGCGTCCTGGAACGCCAGGTCATTCTGGATCTGGACCGGGAAGGGATTGTTCCGGTCCGCGGGAAAAAAGCCTTGTTGACGGTGGCTTTCGACCGTTACAGCATGGCCCAGGCCTTTGCGGAACTGGACTGTGACTTAAGGTGTGGCGATCTGATTTTCTCTTTTGGCTTTCCCTGTTTACTGAAGGGCTTTCCCGTTTTCCACCGGGCGGCGCGGGCCTTGGCCCCGCTGGTCTGCCTCCTTCCCTTCAGTTGGCTTTATCCGACCGGGAAGAAGGAGGAGTATGTGGAAGATGCCAAAAAATACGCCCGTTATTATCAGGAAGCCGACATTATCGCCGGCGATTATCTTTATATCCAACGCTATATGCCCGACGATCTCAGCGGGAAAGTCATTATCACCAATACGGTAACAAAGCAGAATATAGCGGATTTGAAGGCCCGGGGAGTGAAAACGCTGGTCACAACCACCCCCAATCTGGGCGGACGTTCCTACGGGAGCAACGTGATCCAAGCGGTGATTGTGGTCGCCTTAGGAAAAAGGCCCGAAGAGATCACCGATGAAGATTATCTGAGGATGACCAGAAAATTAGGATTCAAGCCCCGGGTCGAGCAGTTAGCGGAGGCTTGAATTTCAAATCCAAACTGAACAAGGAGGGAATGGTCTTGTGGAGATTGATCACGCAAAAGCGAAGCCGGCTCCTGGCGGGAATTCTCTTCTGTCTTGTCGGCCTGACCGCCGGAGCCGGGGCTTATCCCTTACAACTCAAGGACCAGTTCGGGCGTCCATTGATTCTGGAACAGCCACCTATGCGCATTGTCTCCGGGTCACCGGGGAACACCGAGATCCTTTTCGCTTTAGGACTGGGTGACCGGATCGTGGGGGTCACCGATTGGTGCGACTATCCTCCGGCCGCGCGGGAAAAAGCCAAAATCGGGGATCTTGCCCCCATCAATATTGAACGGGTGCTCGCCCTCCGTCCCGATTTAGTCCTGGCCTGCAATTTAAACGGAAAGGAGCCGGTGGAAAGGCTGACCGCCTTGGGGGTGCCTACCTTTGCCCTGAATCCGGTCTCCTTTGCCGCGTTAGGCGAAGCCATCCGTTTGGTCGGCGCGTTGACCGGAACCCAAACCGCTGCCGAGCAACTGGCCGCGGAACTGGAAGCCGCCCTGGCGGCGCTCAAGCCGCCCGGGGAGACGGCCGGCGCCCGGCCCAAAGTGTTTATTGCCATTGGCAATGATTTGGCGGATTTGTGGACCGCCGGGACCGGGACTTTTTTGGATGAGGCCGTCACGAAAATGGGCTGGCAAAACATTGCCGGGGGGTTAGGTTTTACTTGGGGGCAGATCAGTGTGGAGTATATCTTGGCTGAAAATCCGGAGATCATCTTAACCGAACTGGACCCGAAAATTTTCCGGGCCGATCCTTTCTTCCGGGAATTGACGGCAGTCCGTCGGGATCAGGTCTTCCAGATTGATGTGGATATTTTTTCACGGCCGGGACCCCGGCTGATTAACGCCCTTATGGATCTGGTCAAGCTCCGGGAGGGGATCCGGTAATGCCGGCGAAAACAAAATACCGCCTGGCCGTGGCGGGCTTAAGCCTGGGGCTCCTTTTGACGGGCTGGGTGGCTTTGGGTTTGGGGCCGGTGACCTTAAGTTATCCCCTGGACCCTTTCCAAAAGAAGATCCTCTTTGGTCTGCGGCTCCCCCGGATTATCCTGAGTATCCTGGTGGGGGCGGCTTTGGCCGTCACCGGCGTTCTCTTTCAGGGTTTATTCCGGAACCCGCTGGCCGATCCGTACATTCTGGGCACCTCTTCCGGGGCGGCTTTAGGGGCCACCCTTGCCCTTTATTATGATCTCAACTTCCAAATTTTTGGCTTGAGCGCCCGTCCCCTTTTTGCCTTTGCCGGCGCCTTGCTCGCCACCGCCCTGGTTTTTTCCTTAGGCCGGCACCGGAATTACCCGGCGGTGGCCCATCTGTTACTCGCCGGCATTGCGGTGAGCGCCTTTTTTGCGGCCGTTACTTCATTAATGCTTTTTTTTCGCCGGGAAGAGATGGAAAAAATTGTTTTTTGGCAGATGGGCGGCTTTGCCTATGCCCGCTGGGCGGAAGTGCAAGTGATGATCCCTTATTTGGCCGGCGCTTTCTTGTACAGCCGGAGCCTGGCCACGGAGCTTAACCTTTTACTGCTGGGGGAGGAAAAGGCCCATCAACTGGGTCTGGCCGTCGTCCCGTTTCAACGCCGGATTGTCTTGACGGCTTCGCTGCTGGTGGCGGCCGCGGTGAGCGTCAGCGGTCCCATCGGTTTTGTGGGCATGGTGGCTCCCCATATGGTCCGCCTCTTCCTCGGGCCCGATCATCGCGTATTGCTTCCCGTTTCCGCGCTGGCCGGCGGACTCTTGCTTTTACTGGCGGATACTTTGGCCCGGACCTTGCTTTCGCCGGTGGAATTGCCGGTCGGGGTTCTGACCTCCTTTATCGGCGGACCCTTTTTCCTCTATTTACTCCGGAAGAACCGGCTGGCTCCGGAGTAGGGGGGAGAGTCCATGGTTGACCAGTTTGCCTTTGCCCTTGACGTGGAGGGATTATCCTTCTGTTATGGAGAGAAAGCCCTCCTCGAGGAGGTTAGTTTCCGGGTGCCGGTACAAGGGTTCACCGGCCTCATCGGGCCCAACGGCTCCGGGAAAACCACTTTACTGAGATGTCTGAACAAAGCCCTCACTCCCACCCGCGGGCGGGTGCTGGTGGCCGGCCGGGAGTTGAGCGGGCTGAAGGTGAAAGATCTGGCCCGGATGATGGGGGTTGTTCCCCAGCAGTGGGAGGCCAATTTTCCTTTTACCGTGGAGGAACTCGTGATGATGGGGCGCTTTCCCCATTGGCCGGCCTTCGGGCGGGCCGGCCAGGATGACCGGGCGATTGTCCGGGAGGCCATGCTGGCGACGAAAACCTGGTCTTTAGCCAAGCGTCCGGTGACCGAACTGAGCGGCGGGGAATGCCAGCGGGTCTTGCTGGCCCAGGCGCTGGCGCAGACCCCGCGACTGCTGCTTTTGGATGAACCCACTTCCCATCTGGATGTCAGCCAAACGCTGGAGATCTGTGAATTGCTGACCAAATTGATCCGGGAAAAAGGATTGACCGTACTGGCGGTCTTTCACGATCTCAACCTGGCCGCCCGCTATTGCCATGACCTGATTATGCTCAAGGAGGGGAAAATTTACGCCCAAGGCTCTCCCAATAAGGTGCTTACCCCGGAAAATTTGGCGGCCGTCTTCGGGGTAAAAGCCGTAATCCAGGCGGATCCCGTCCTCAAAAAGCCTTATCTTCTCTTTTTTCCAATGGAAGAGCGGGCAAGTCAACAAGAGGGACAAGAAAGTCAAGAGTGAAAAGATTTTCTTGCCAGAAAGCAAGGGTCATGATATACTCATGGGTGGTGTAAATTACACACGCTTTTGGACCCCGTCCAGGGTGCCCGGACAGCGGGTTTGGCCGGGGGAAGAAGAAAGCGGAGGAAAAAACCGTGGAGGAAGGAGGTGACCAACCGTGGCAGTGATCTCCATGAAACAACTGTTGGAGGCAGGGGTCCATTTCGGTCACCAGACAAGACGTTGGAATCCTAAGATGGCGCCCTACATTTTTACGGAACGGAACGGGATCTACATTATCGATCTCCAAAAGACCGTGAAAATGGTGGAAGAAGCCTATCACTTTATCCGCGAAACCGTGGCCAACGGCGGCACCGTCTTGTTTGTGGGCACCAAAAAGCAAGCCCAGGAAGCCATT
>DATCJZ010000061.1:0-8889 GCA_036562545.1 Capillibacterium sp.
AAGATTTTTCCGGTCTTCCGAAAGGTAACCAATACCCATCTCGATGGCTTTGATCGGACTTTTCGCCTCATACTTTTCCCCGTTTAAGTACATGCTCCCTTGGTCCAAACGATCCGCGCCGAAGATTGAATAAGCCAACTCAGTACGGCCGGAGCCCACCAGGCCAAACATACCGGTGATTTCTCCCGCATATAAACGGAAAGAAACATCGGTAAATTTTCCCTTTCTCGACCCGTGTTCAAGGCGAAAAACCTCTTTCCGGTCTCCTTTCTTTCCCTTCTCCGGATAAAGCTGATCAATATTTCGTCCCACCATCATGTTGATAATTTTGGGTATTTGCATATTTTCCCGGTCTAAAGTACCGATAAACCGGCCATCCCGTAAAACAGAAACCCGATCCGACAGATAAGTTATTTCTTTTAGTTTGTGACTGATAAAAATGATCAAGGTGCCTTTTTCTTTTAACTTCTTCAGCAATTGAAACAGATGATCTACTTCCTTATCCGAAAGCGCGCTTGTTGGTTCATCCATAATCAAGATCTTTACATTCTGCGAAAGAATCTTCACGATCTCGACAATTTGTTGCATACCCACACTTAAGGATCCGGCCGGCACCTTCGGGTCGATTTTTACCCCAATCTTTTCAAACTCGGCGTTGGTCTTCTCGTACAATTCCGCCCAATTAATAAAACCCCATTTATTAGTGGGCTCCCGGTTGACAAAGACATTCTGGGCAACCGTCATATTACCGGCAATACTCAATTCTTGATGCACAATCCCAATTCCGTGTTTGAAGGCATCGCTTGGGCTGTGGATTTGGACCGGATGACCATCGACCAGAATCTCGCCGCTATCGCACGCATGAATACCTCCAATGATCTTCATTAAGGTGGATTTTCCTGCCCCATTCTCTCCGACAATCGAATGAATTTCCCCCGCTTCAAAAGAAATGGAGACATCGGTTAGCACTTTATTGCTGCCAAATGACTTATTAATCTTCCTTACTTCCAACAGACTCATTTCCGTGCCTCCGATCTGGTTTGGCTTTTAACCCTTATCATGTCTACCGCAGCCGCCAAAAGAAGTATTATTCCGCTAATTCCCACCGACCAGTTGGGTGAGCCATTGAACATTATGAAAACATTATTCACCAACGCAACCAGGATCACACCAAGGGCGGTCCCTAAGAAACTTCCCTCTCCGCCATGCATATTGGCGCCCCCGATTACAGCGGCGGCAATGGCTTTTGTTTCAAAAGATAAGCCGAAACCCGCTTGGCCCATTCCCAAAGTGCTTGTCATTAAGATGGCGGCAATCCCGGCCATTAAACCGCTGATCACATAACCTAAGATCGTTGTTTTGACCACCGGGATTCCTGATAAAAACGCCGCTTGGGCATTGCCCCCCACATAATACATCTGTTTAAAACCGCGGATTCTTGTGGAAAGCACGGCTAAAACCGCCATTATTGTTAGGGAGATCACGATTTTATTGGGTATTCCGGCCATGGAACCCCGGGCGATCCTGGTATAAGCCACAGGTAAGTTGGCAATAAAATAGCCACTGGTTAATACATAGCAAATTCCCCTCAGAATTGACATTGTACCCAGGGTGGCGATAAAGGGGGCAATATTAAATTTGGCAACCAAGACCCCATTTAGAGCGCCAAGAGCTATTGAAGAACTTAACCCGATCAAAATGGCCAGAGGAACAGCCATCCCTTTCTGCAACTGTAAAGTGACAATTACTCCGACAAAGGCGAGTATAGACCCTACGGAAAGGTCTATACCCCCTAAAATCAAAACAAAAGTCATGCCGCAGGCTAGCAAAAGGTCGTAAGAGAGGTTGGAAAAAATGGCTTGAATGTTGCTTTTGGCATAAAACAATTCACCCTTGATTATACTCATGGCGACAAAGATCACGATAATAATTAAAGTCAGGGTGATTACCCGGCCGTTAACCGAAATTAATTTCTGCTGATCTTTCATCGTTTACATCCCTTTACCAACCAATTCTTGTACATCAACCGGCAGGTCCGTAATCTTATAAACTTTATTGCCCTTCTTGAGAAAAGCATCTTCAACACAGCCACCGCAAATTTGGGGATCCGGATAACCATAGCAGCCAAGATCCAACATGATGCCTACATTTTCGCCATAAGGGTCTTCTTTCGTAGGAGTGATTACCATCTTTTCCAGGCATTCCGTTAAACCGGTTCCATGACAAGTACTGTATAAATGATATTGTTTCATATTTCTGCCGTTGATTTCCTGAGAAGCGAAATAATTACGGGCAGCCAAATCAATCCGGTTCGAGGGAAGATTATTTTCACAAACATTATATAATTCTTGTTCCGCTCTGCGGTATGCCTCATTCATACAGGTAAAGAATTCTTTCTGCAGAGGGGTGCGTTCTCCCATCACAAAGGCCCGGCGACAAACTCCTTTATAACCTTCAAAGCTGGGACTGCAACCGATTTGAACCAGCTCGCCTTCCTTGATCACCCGGTTGGTAGCCGGTCCAATCACCGTCTTACAGCGGTCACCGGAATTGACGATCGTTTCAAAACCATATCCACAGCCACCCAAGGCCTTAATTGTAAAATCACCAACTGCCGCCAATTCACTTTCGGTCATTCCGGGCTTGGCCACTGCCAGCATCGCTCTTACTGCCGCACAGGCAATAATATCCGCTTGCTCCATACATTTAAATTCCGCTTCCGACTTTTCGTAGCGTAACTCTTCCAAAATATCGGAGGCATCAACAAGCTCAACTGCACCAAAATTTGTATGTAAAAAATTCATAAACTTGTATGGTATAATATCTTCACTGGTCAGAAAGCCAATCTTCTTGATTTCTTTCCCAATGTAATTGGCAATAACCTCGCCTAAATCTCCCCGTTCAACACCTTCATAGTATTCATCGGGAATACTAAATTCATTGACAAAATTGGTTTCTAAATTCAGTCCAACCTCCCGGGAGAGAATTCCCGATTCAGGACCGGCCAAAATCATCGGCCGTTTTCCGGGGGCGATTACCCCACTGGCCCGTTCAATATTGGGGTTATATCCTGTCAGGTAAATCCCATCTCCCGGCATTTCCCTGTACCAAAAGAAGAAACCCATATCAATCTTTCTTGCCTCGAGCTCTTTCCATACTTTTTTGTAACGTTCTTCATATTCACTAAGGGGAATCTTAAAATTCTTGTCAATTTTGGCTTCATAATGCTCAATTATTTTATTGACCTTTTCAAAATCTTCCCTTGTTATCTTCATTATACTTCCCTCCATATATTATAATATCAGTTGTTAAAATAATTATACTAAGTATTATAAAAATAGTCAAGCTATAATAATGGCCCATCCTTTCTTTATATCCTCTGTTTGTCACCGGGATGGCAAAAACGTCCCGCCTATATATAACCACAACAAAAGCCCTGGCCACTTGCCAGGGCATTCAGAACCCGGAAAGAAAATTGTCACCATTGGTTTAGTCTATCTTTTTATCGGTAGACCTTCCCTTTGGCTTAGTACATGATCCCTAACAGCAACAGAATCAGAATCAGGAAAAGGATAAAAGCTAAGGAATCATCCACATTTTTTAAGAAGTCAAACATGATTTGCACCTCCCACCTAATTCTCATTATAAACTATGCATGTTGGCGCTCGCTTGATTTAGGCAAAAGGTGCTTTCTGCGGAAAAGTAAAAGGTAAAACCTTAATTACTGGTAATCTCCAGTAAGCGGCTGCGGAGCCGGTCTTTTGCCCGCTCCGTCGCTTTTAAAACATAGGGATCCTTCCCCTTCGCCATTACCGTTTTTACCGTATTTGTCACACGGACCGCTTGCCCGAAAGAGCTGCCTCCTTCCTTTTTTTCTTCCACCTTCCTCACCCCCTTGTTCCTCATCCCCTATTATTTTATACCCGAGCCGGCTGTAGAGTTATCAACCCGCTCAAAAGGGGCAATTAGCTCGGCCGGAGTTACACCGGCCCCTTGGGCCTGCCAACCAAAGAGTTCACAAAGGATAAGGATAAATTCCTCGTCGATGGTGGAGAACCCCACCGGTTCGGTGGTATAAAGGTAAAAATAAAAGGCTTCCTCCGGGCCGAAACTTAGTTTCACCCCCAAAGTCGCCTCCCGCCGGTCGGGAGGGACCAATTTAGGCAAGAGAGGATGGCGGAGGGTATAGACCTTATCCCCCTGCTGCCACAGGATACTGAGGCATTCACCGGGAAAGACTTCGCCGATGGTAGCAATCAACTCCCACAAACCTGCCGCCGGTGTCCCTCCCCGCCCGCAAAACCGGAGCCAACGGTGGATTAGCGACCAACGGTGGGCTTCCTGCCGGACTAACGCCTCCACTTCCGCCCCGGTGATCTCTCCGGTGACCCGGGCAATTTCCTCCTCCTGTTCCCGGCTCCACTGGACTCCTTCCTTACCGACCCGGAAGAGCGGGAAAAACAAACAGATCATGATCAGCACGACGCCAACCGCCACCAGGACCACACGGGACAGCACCACCAGGGTGACCGATTGAAAAAGTTGCCCCAGAAAACCGGCGGGTTCCGGTTGAGGCTCCACCGGCACGGTCAGCTGCTCCCAGGAAGAGAACAAAATCAGCAACATAAGCGGGAGAAAGATTAACCACCAGAGATAGAGCGGATTTTTTTGGACCCAACGGTGAAAATAAACGCTCCGCGGCTTCACCCTCCTCCCTCCTTTACTTACCAGGATATGAAAAAGGTAGCCCGCTTAGACCCGTAAACCGTAACCGGGCATAAAAAAAGCCCTTAGGCCAAGGGCTAAGGTAGGGGGGCAAAGCGTGACGCGGCTGTCATTTTTCACTGCCATGCCGCCGGTAGCGGATGATTAAAAACTCCCGGATTAACGTGAGGTTATTAAACAAGCGGATACTGAAGGCCACCACGACCCCCATGTAAATATCAATGCCAATCAGGTTACCGAAGTAAGCCAGAGCGACCGCGACCATTGCGTTGGCAAAAAAACTAACCATAAATCTGGAAAAGTTAAAATTCTCCTCCAGTTGGGCACGCATCCCGCCAAAGATCGCATCGGCTGCGGCCAGGATGGCCAAAGCCGTATAACTTTTATAGGTAATCGGGATCTCCCAGGGTAAAAGGAGGCCAAGCCCTACCCCCAACCCGACACCGATTAACGGAATCAGTAACATCAGAGTTCCTCCCCTTCCTTTGCTCCTGTTCTTTCCTCTTCCCCGCTGATTAGCTCTTCTTCCTCGATGATCAGCTCCTCGTTTTCTTCGGGAACCACCTCTGCATAGGTAAAGACCGAACTGCCTTTATAGGGAGGAAGATAGAGGCTTTTCTCCTGTTTTATCTTAAACCCCAGTTCAAAGGGGAGGATTTGGGACTCGATGTAGCCGCCGGGAATGGTCAGCGCCGCTTTTAGGGTCTGCGGGTCACCAATTGCCCGGATTACATAGGGTGGCGCCAATTTCTTACTGCCCACCAGAATCGTCGTTCCGGCACAACTAAAACCGGTCTGGGCAACCAACCGCACCCCGTTGACGGCGATGGCTTCCGCCCCGGCCGCCCACAACTCATTAACGAGAAGCTCCAGTTGATCATAATGGACAATGAATAAGTTGGGATCTTCGTAACTCTTGAGCGGCCGCGTCGCATCGGTCAGGATAATCTCGACGCCCGGGCCCCGCAGCGGCGTGACTCCCGCCGCCATGCGCAGACTTTTCAATTCGGCATCCCGGTTATAACCCTGGATCTGCTGACGGAGTTTTTGTAACTCTTCTTCTTTTTTATTGAGGTCCGTTTGCATCCGGTTCCATTTAATCCCTAATTCACTGACGGTTTTAAACTGCGGCAGATAAGTCTTGACATTGGTTTCCGTCCGAAACTGAAAAACCAAAAGCATCCCCAATAACATCGAAACCAAACCGACCCCGACTACCCAGCTACGTCTAGGCATTTCCCCATCCGCCTTTTTTCATCATTTTTGCTCCGCAAAAGATCGGACTTTGCATAAACATAAGTATTCAGCAGTAAAAGAGAAATTCCTTTTCCGGACTAAGATGACATAAAAAAAGAATCCGGAACGGATTCCCTGTTTCACCTTTGATAATACCTGCGCTGCTACCGCCTCACCCGGCTCCGCTTCTCGCTACCGTCCGCACGGAGAATTGACCGGCCTCCCTTAACCTCTGGCTTTTTGGCGGCCGACTAACACCCGTTTTAACGTCGGCAAGTGTTCCAGGGTCATCCCGGCGCCCTTAACCACACAGGCCATGGGATCCTCGGCCAACTTCACCTTCATCCCCAATTCCTCAGCGACCAATCGGTCAAGACCTTTCAAAAGCGCCCCGCCGCCGGTCATAATGATCTCCTGGTTCATAATGTCGGCGACCAGTTCGGGGGGGGTCTTCTCCACCACTTGCCGGATGGCGTTGATAATGGTGGTCACCGGTTCGCGCAGCGCCTCCCGGATCTCCCCGGCGGTCACCACCACGTTTTTGGGCAGCCCGCTCACTTGGTCCCGCCCCCGGGCCTCTTCCGTCCGTTCCTCTTCCTCCGGCAAGGGGTAAGCCGAACCCAGCCGGATTTTCAGCTCTTCGGCGCTGCGCTCCCCGATCAAGAGGTTATACTGCCGGCGGATAAACCGGACAATGCTGTGGTCCATCGCATTCCCCCCCACCCGGATGGAAAGGCCGGAGACCACGCCGCCCAGGGAAATCACCGCCACGTCGGTGGTCCCTCCTCCGATATTGATCACCATGTTTCCTACGGCGTCCTGCACCGGAAGGCCAGCCCCGATCGCCGCCGCCACCGGTTCCTCAATCAAATAGGCTTCGCCGGCCCCCGCCCCCAGGGCGGCATCCAGGACCGCCCGGCGCTCCACCCCGGTAATCCCCGTCGGGATGCTGACCACAATCCGCGGTTTAAAACCGAACTTGCGTTTCAGGGCTTTACGCAACAAATGGCGGATTAACTCTTTGGTCAGTTCATAATGGGCGATCACCCCTTCCCGTAAGGGCCGGAGGGCGACAATATTACCGGGCGTCCGTCCGATCATCTGCTCGGCCTCCCGGCCGACGGCCACGACCTGATTGGTGTTTTTTTGGATGGCCACCACGGAAGGCTCCCGGAAGATAATCCCTTTCTCCTTCTCGTAGACCAGGCTGTTGACGGTCCCCAGGTCAAGGCCGAGGTCTTTGGTTAAAAAGCGCTTCAAACTTGGGCTCACACGGCAACACCCTTTAAATGAAGAGACTTAATGTAAATAGCTTTCCTGGTTTAAGCCGTTCCTATACTCCTGTCCCAACTTAAAAATGGTCCTTTCCACATCCAGATGGGAAAGGGTCAGTTCCGCCGGCTCCAGGATTTTTATCTTCCGGAACTCCTCCCGGAGGACAAAAGCCATCAGGTCTTCCAAGGAATCGGCGGTCACCGTCAATTCCACCGGGGCAAAGGCGACCTTTTCCTTGTGATCGGGCATCTCCACCGTATAAACCTCATAGTCGGCCTTGAGTTCTTCCAGGGTCACCCCTTGCCAGGGCAGGTTCTTTAGAATAGCGATTTGCCGCTGGCGCAGCTCTTCCGCTGCCGCTTCCGGCCTGGTTTTTCCAATGAATAACGACTGCTTGGCCCCGTCCCCCCGGAAATCCAGGCGGATCCGGGCTTTGATCGGAACCAATTCCCAACCGTCACCGTTTTTGACCCGGAGCATTATCTCCTCCTTTCCCTTCCCCAACCGAGCGGCGGGCCCGGACCACCAGATCTTGAACCGCCTTGAGTTCGGCCGCTGTTAACCGCCGGTAGTGGCCGGGCGCCAGGTCACCCAATTGCAAAGGCCCCATGGCCACCCGTTCCAAAGCCAGGACCGGATGGCCGACCGCCGCACACATCCGGCGTACCTCGCGTTTCCGCCCTTCCCGCAAACCGAGGCTAAGGATAGCATTCCCCGCTTCGGCCCTGATTATAGCCACCTCCGCCGGGAGGGTCGGCCCATCCTCCAGAACCACCCCCGTCCGAAGCAGGGTAAGGTCCTGCTCATCCGGAACGCCGCGGACCAACGCCCGGTAGACCTTTTTAATCTGAAATTTCGGGTGGGTCAAAGCATAAGCCAATTCCCCGTCATTGGTTAAAAGCAAAAGGCCGGTGGTATTGTAATCCAACCGGCCAACCGGAAAAACCCGGGGGAAACCTTCCGGCAAGAGGGCCAAGACCGTCTTCCGGCCTTGGGGATCCCGGTTACCGGTGATGTACCCCCGGGGCTTATTCAAGAGAAGGTAAATCTTTTCCCTTTCCAACTTCACTTCCCGCCCGGCCACAGTCACCCGGTCCCGTTCAGGGTCCACCTTTACCCCCAGTTCCCGGACCACTTCCCCGTTGACCGCCACCAACCCTTTTTCGATCATTTCTTCGGCGCGGCGGCGGGAAGCCACTCCGCAGCGGGCCAAGAACTTTTGGAGCCGTTCCATCAATTCACCCCTTATTCCTTGCCTTCCTGGTACTTGGTGAGGGTAAAATGGAAACAACTGCCCTTCCCCAACTCACTTTCGACCCAGACCTTGCCGCCGTGCCGCTCGATAATATGCTTGACGATGGACAAGCCCAGTCCGGTGCCGCCCATCTCCCGGGAACGGGCCTTGTCCACCCGGTAAAAACGCTCAAAGATCCGGGGGATGCTGTCCTTGGGAATCCCGATCCCCGTATCACAGACGACAAATTCCTGTTGATCCCCGCGGTTGTGCTCCAGGACCCTGATATGCCCGCCCGCGGTGGAATACTTCACCGCATTTTCAATTAAGTTAACCAGTACTTCACGGATCTGGTCCTCATCCGCCCAGACCGGGGTGGGCCCCAGTTCCACCGAGAGGGTGATATTCTTCTCCGTCAT
>DATCJZ010000065.1:0-63216 GCA_036562545.1 Capillibacterium sp.
TTCTTCTACTAAACGAACTAAATCCATGAGGAACCTCGACCTCCTTCGGGGGGTATTCATTCTTGCCGAATGTGAGGTTCCTCTTCTCTTTTTGTAAAGATATCTCCTCCATAAAATCTACAGTAATTTTACACTAACTTCGCAAACAACTCCCGTTATCCTCCGGTTATTCTTAAAATACTAACGATTTTCTATATAGGGAACAAATAGGCTTGACATAATAATTTGCCTATAGTAATATGTGTCCTATCAGGTATTTCCTGGTTAATCAATAACAAAATCAACGCCTCAGAACAATAAAGGTAAAACTTGGGTGGAAAGTTGTGAGTGCCGGGGAAAAGGAGGTAAAACCGAATGAAAAAAATTGTGGCGCTCTTTCTCTGCCTGACATCGGCGCTGGCTTATAATATCCAAGCCTCGGCGGGCGAAGCGGAAGACCACCTGTCCTTGGCGGAGGAGATTGTTAATGAATACGCCGGGAGTAACTATGCTTATGAATTTGCCCTTCTTCCGCAAGCCTATCTTTTACTGGAAGAAGCTTTAATCGCGGATCCCGATGATTACAACGCCCAGATCCTGATGGCCGAGTATCTGATCAAAGCCCCTGATTTTTTAGGCGGCCATCCCAAAAAAGCCATTAAAATCCTGGAAAACATACCTTCCTTTGGGAACGAGGAACTGGATGCCCGTACCGCGTGTTGCCTGGCCAGGGCTTACTACCTTGATCACCAAAGGGAAAAAGCCATCTCCACCCTGGAGAATTTCCTCTCCCGCTATGAAAAGAACGAGGCGGCCCGGTCCGAGTTGGCCAGGATCCAGCCCCAGGAGGGAAAGGCTTTCCAGTTAAGTCTTTACCCGGTCCTTCCTTTTAACGGCTTTGTGTTCGGGATCGGGGTAACTCCCCGATACAAACAATTTTCCACCAATATCAGTGCTTCTTACGAGCTATCCCATAAACTTTTCTATTACGACCTGGCGGCCAAATACAATTTTACCCCTTCCGCCTGGACGGAGCTAAGTTATTTCCGGGGCAAAAACGACCTCCATCCCGGTTACCATTATTGGGATGGCTTTAAGACCCAGTTTACCTACGACAATGGGTTGGGCGGCGTTTTTGAGGTGTCCTTCTTTGACGGGGAAATCGGACGGGGAGATAAAAAGAAAGAGCCGCTCTCTACCAAACTGGCCTCCATCGCCGCCGAGAATTACCTCTATGACGATTGGGGAAAAAACCTGGGTTACAGTTTGCATGCCACTTTCGGGGCCGTGAAAAATGACGGCTACCAGATCTACACACTCAAGCTGCCGTTCCGTTACCACAACTATCAAGGCTTGTTCTCGTTGGGCTTTATCAACCAGAGTGAAGAAATCAACATGCATTTTGAGAACCAGGTGCGGGGATACTTTTCCGACGGGCGGGAAGGAGTTAACCGTGTCCTGCTCTCCTTGGAAAGAAGGTTTAGTCTATTCCCCTCTTCCCAAGAACCTTTCTTGGGGGCGCTGCAGGGGAGAATCTTTGCCGACGTGGGTACCGTTTATAATGACGGCGCCGGACTGAAGCTCCAAAAAAGCGCGGGACCGGGGCTCCTTTATAATACCCCCCTGTTTGACCTCTGTGTCGATCTGGCCTTCACGGAAGAAGGGGTCAAACCCGTCTTTCAGGCTATCTCCAAGGAACTTTAACCTGACCTTCCTATTGGCATCATCTAATGACTGAAAAAGGAAAAGCCGGAGGGAGCCCTTTTAAAAAAGGGATCCTTCCGGCCTTTCTTTTACCTCCCCATCCTCCAGCCTTTTACTCTTCAGCCTGAGGAAAGAGATAACCGGTTTCTGTCGAGATCCGGCGTGCGGCCAAAGTAACGGAGTGTTTTAACTCCTTTTCGATCCGTTCCCGGCTGACCCGGTTGATCGGCCCCGAGATGCTTAACGCCGCAATGCATTTCCCTTCCCGGTTAAAGATAGGGGCGGCCACACAGTGAACGCCCAGTTCGTTTTCTTGACAATCAACGGCAATCTGTTCCGCTTTCACCTTCGCCAGTTGCTCCCGGAGAACGGCCGGCGCCGTAACGGTAAATTCTGTTTTCGGTTGCAGTTCGTGGGTGGACAGATAACGTTCGAGCTCTTCATCAGGGAGAAAGGCGAGCAAAACTTTGCCGGCCGCCGTCGAATAAGCGCTCACCCGTCGGCCAATAAATGAGCTGCACCGTAAGGTGCCTTCCTGGGTGTGACTCTCCACCTTGTCAATATAGACCACTTCGTCCTGGTCAAGAATCAGAAGATGGACGATCTCCTTGACCGCCAAGGAAAGCTGTTCCAGATGGGGGCGGGCGATCTTGCGCAGATCCAGTTGCTCCAGGTAAGCCTGGCCAATCTCCACCAGATGCAAGCCGATATTATAAGTCCGGTTCTGCGGATCCTGGGCCAGAAAACCACCGGCGACCAAGGTGGAAATGATATGATGTAAAGTTGATTTGGCCATGCCAAGCTCAGCGGCCAGTTCTTTAAGCCCCATGCCCCGCCGGGCTTTAGAGATGGTCTCGATGATCTTCACCGCCTTGGTCACCGAACCAACCATTACCTTTGAATCCTCTGTAACTTTCGGCAATGATCTCACCATTTCTGCCCTACCGGCGCGCCTCTTTGACCACCTGAATAAACTTGGCGGCTAAAGCGCCCATTTCCGCCCAGTTTTTCTCCGCGATCAGCTTTTTACTCACCAACGCGCTGCCCACCCCGACAAAACAGGCTCCCGCCTTGATAAACTCACCGGCCGTTTCCAGATTGACCCCGCCGGTCGGGGTCAGCCGTACCTGGGGCATCGGTCCAAGAAGATCTTTAAAGTAGGACGGTCCCAGTTTGGTGGCGGGGAAAACCTTGACCACATCGGCCCCGGCCTCCCAGGCCGTAAGGATCTCCGTCGGGGTGAAAGCCCCGGCAATACAGGGAATACTATACCGGTGGCACATCTCAATAATCTCCCGTTTTAGCACCGGGCTCACCACAAACCTGGCGCCGGCCAGGATCGCCATCCGCGCCGTCTCCGGATCCAGTACACTGCCAACCCCAATAATGGCCTCCGGACCCAGTTTTTGTGCAGCCTCACTGATCGCCGGCAAAGCGCCGGGGGAAGTCATGGTAATCTCCAAGGCTTTAACCCCGCCTCTATTCAAGGCAATGGCAGTATCCAGCAATTCCGCAGCGTTGTCCACCCGGATGACCGCCACGACGCCGGTCTCAATCATCGTTTGCAAACATTCTTCCTTTTCCTTAACTTTCATCCCCGCTCAACTCCTTTTCCCCACATTCTCAGCAAAGCCTCTATCTTTGCACCCGGCCGGAAGCATCCCCGCCGGCCAGGGCCTCCACTTCCGCCGCCGACACCAGGTTAAAATCACCGAAAATGGAGTGTTTCAAGGCCGAAGCCGCCACCGCAAATTCCAAGGCCTCCTGGGGCGCCTTCCCGGCGAGCAGCCCATAGATTAACCCGCCCGCAAAAGAATCGCCGCCGCCCACCCGGTCCACGATATGTACTTTGTAGACCCGGGAACGGTAGAACGCCCGGCCGTCATAGAGCATGGCCGACCAGTTATTATCCGAAGCGGAAAGGCTTTCCCGCAGGGTAATCGCCACCTGCTCAAAGCCGAAACGCTCCACCAGCTGCCTGGCAACCTCCCGGTAACCCTCCTGGTCAATCCGGCCGCTTGTCACCTCGGTCCGGCCGGCTTTAATGCCAAATACCTTCTCCGCGTCTTCTTCATTGCCGATCGCCACATCCACATAGGGCATTAATTTACTCATCATCTGGTTGGCTTTCTCCGGCGTCCATAATTTTTTCCGGTAGTTAAGGTCGGCGCTGACTTTTACCCCTTTCGCCTTGGCGGTTTGCACCGCTTCCATAACCGCTCCCGCCGGGCCGTCCCCCAGGGCAGGTGTGATCCCGGTAAAATGGAACCAGTCGGCGCCGTCCAGGATCCGGTCCCAGTCAAACTCGCCGGCCTTCACCTGGGCAATGGCGGAACCGGCCCGGTCATAGATGACCTTCGACGGCCGCTGGGAAGCCCCGATCTCCAGGAAATAAATCCCCAGCCGGTCCCCGCCGCGCATGATATAGTCGGTATGTACCCCGTAGCGCCGGAGGTGATCCACCGCACACTGGCCAATCTCATGTTTCGGGATTTTGCTGACAAAATAGGAGTCCAAACCATAATTGGCCAACGAGACGGCGACGTTTGCTTCCCCGCCTCCGTAAACCACATCGAAACTGCTGGCTTGGACGAAACGCTGGTATCCCGGGGGTGACAGCCGGAGCATAATCTCCCCAAAGGTCACTACTTTTTTGGCCATTTCCCGAACTCTCCTTTCCTTTTTTAATCGTTGCTCCCTATTCTTTACTAATTTCATAATATGAAACTACGTTTCTAATTATGGCACCTTGATCATAAACCTTCCCATGGAGGGTGTCAATTAAGGTAAGCGTACCGGGGGAGCTGATCATAATCCGCTCCCCATCTTACCCGTGCTTATTCGCACCAGCCAATCCAGTCTTCACCATACTCACCATTGGAAATTACTACCGGAAGATCATCTGCTGCCAGTTCAAAATAGTGATGGGACGGACCTTCTTTTAACGCTGAGACCATTTCCGCATACGTAAACCATTTTTCCGGTGTTAATTCCCAATCAAACCTCTTTTTCTTCCGGTGTTTTAGCCCTTTATCTTGTTCATGGACCGAAGCGAGCAACTGGATGACGGCATGATCCTCTCCCTCCCCCCTCCTTCCAGGCGTATATAAATCCACTGAAGAGTACCGTACTGACTTTGCCATTCGCCTCTAATCACACAATTTGTTAAAAAATACAGTAATGGCGGTTCCCCTGTTTTTCGCCGACTCAATCGTGATCTCCCCGCCGATCTCCTTCACCCGTTTCCCCATCCCTGCCAGCCCGTAATGACCCTCCCCGGTGCTGGCCGACGGATCAAACCCCTGTCCATCGTCGGAGATACGTAAGACACCTTTCCCTTCTGCAGAAAAGTCCATCTCCACCTTCACCGACCGGGCCCTGGCGTGTCTGACCACATTATTGAGGGCTTCCTGTGTCACCCGGTACAAAGCCGTTTGGACTTTAGGATTTAAACCAGCGTCAACACCCTGAAAACGGGTGCTCACCGCCAACCGGTAGCGGGTCTGGTAAAGCCCGCACAGATTCTCCAGGGCTTCATAAAACCCTTGTTTCATCACGGCCGGTTGTAATTCATAGACCAGCAGTTCCATCTCCGCCAAAGCCTCGGTAACCATCTCCCGCAAGAGCCGGGTGGTCCTTTGGAAGGCTTCCCGATTTTTCCTCTGCAAATAGGCCAAAGCGCCAAGGTGTAAACTGATCCCATAAAGATTTTGGGAGATGGAGTCATGCAACTCCCGGGCAATCCGGTTCCGCTCCTCCAGGACCGCCAGTTCCTTATTCTCCTCTTCCAGGCGGAGCCTTTCCTCCCTCTCCTGGGCCTAGGCAAAGAAAAATCCCGCCATCACCGAGGCAATTCCTACGCCCATACTATAAGTCAATCTCCAGCTTGCGGGGATCCGCCGGAAAAAAAGGCTGAAAAAAATAATTGGCGGCATAAAAGACCCCGAACCCCACCGCAAAACTAAGGAAAAAATAAAAGGGTAAGAAACTGGCTAAACCGGACAAGAAAAAAAGAATCAGTTTGGTTAAGTGTTCAATACAAAAAGTCAGCGTAAAACCGATCACGATCCCAAAAGCCGCCGTACTTAACCCCTCGGAAAGACTGCCGGGCAGCCCGGCCAAGGCCAGGCGAAAGGCAAAACTGATCCCGAGGCCAAAGATGGCCCCTTTTCCCGCATCCTTAAGTATTTTCTTAGTACTTAAAGGCACAGGTTTCATTTCTTAAGCAACTCTCTTTCCCGGTCCAGCGCTTGCGCTGAAGAACCTTATTGTCATAACCTCCGTCCTTGAAAAGGCATTTTTCTGTATGGCATATTCTGAAGATGTTTCTTTATACTCAACGATACAAGATATAAGGTCACCGCCTAATTTAATGGCTTTGTTTTTACTTTCTTCAATATTTACTTATTGTCCCCTTTGTCCTGAGTTCTCCCGGCTTTTCTAAAATGGAAGTAGAGCACTGTTCCCAGGATCAAACCGAATAGCCACCCAAAAAGCAAAAAAGGAATAAAGACCAACATAGCAAACGTTCCTCTTATATGTAAGTCCTCACCACGAAGCTATCCAATACCAATATTCTTTTACTTTAATTACCTCGCCAAGATCGGCACCAAACGCATCCCCTTCCGGTTTTTCATCGTCAGATGTATAGACCAATCCAGAAAAATTATCCAAAATACCCCGGAAGGTTAAAAATAAAACCTTTAAATCCCCATCTTTTTCAACAAATACTGCTCCGCCTTTCGATAGATGTCTATCCCAAAAAGGAAGTTCGATTTTTCCATCTTCATCCGGGATTAATTCTCCCTCTTTAATTTTCTGCACAATCTTACTTCTTGGTTCAAAGTTTTTCCGGATGTCCAACCTCAATGACAACTCATTAAAGGGATTGAATACTAACAGAATTAAAGCCAGCGTATTGATAAGAAAAGGAAATATAACTTCCGTCTTTCTTTTGAAAATGCCAATAAACATATTCAATAAAGAGGCTATCATTATTAAACCATATACCAAATAAATGTTAAGGAGATCATGAGACGTTAATACTTCCACAATCGCCCACAACGGCGTCCAGGAAAAAATATTCGCTAAGATAAGATATAAACTTATAATAACCGACAACGTGAAAATAGTTTTATTCACCGCATTCATTTACATCAGACTTTCCTTTTTCATTGGTCTGCAATTAATAATCCGGTTTCTGTTTTTTAACTGAAGAAACTATTAGGAATCCTAACATTACCTGCTTGTTGTCCCTGTTCTCAACTCACCGGATATGACAAGAACAATAGGTCGTCTTCAAGATTTTTTATTATTCATCGCTTTCAAGTAATAGTGGCAGCTTTTTAGATAAGCTTTTCTTTAAACACTCCATATGGCAGAATAGTTGGTGTTCTTGCTGAAATCTTTTTTCCTTTTCCCAGTTTGTTATTATAATGAGACTTACAATATCAATTCGATTCGGCTTCACACATTGGTCACAGAAGCAATGCTAAATCACTTTTTTACAAATGGATTTAGGCAAAAGGAATACTTTTAATGCCCTATTCTCTTTAAACTATGTTTTCTCATCATGCCGTCCCTTTATCGATTCCGCAATGGCTTAAAATTAGTTTCTATTTATAAACAACATAATCCTTTCCCATAATTTCGATTTTTTATTTTCAGCTTAAGCTTGATTAAAACCGGCATGTTTTTAACCAAAAAAAAGCTATGGTTGCCTTTATGCCTACCATAGCTTTCTTGTTATTAATTGCCTTATCACACTATGATTCTCTTTTCTCTTTACACCTAATTCTCTACACCTAAAGGAAATCCCCATACCTGAGTGGATGTTACTTACTCCGCACCATCTCTTTAACCTTCATCAACCGGGTCAGGTTAGCCCGTTCGTTTTCATCCAGTTTCATCGTGATGTACTTTATTTGCTCCCGGATCTGGGGAATCAAAACATATTCCAGGGCGTTCACCCGCCGGCGGGTCCGTTCAATCTCGGCGGCCATCAGCTCGACGGTCTTCTCCACTTGGGCCAGTTCAATCATGGACTGAAAGCTGCCGGCCAAAAGGTCGATGGCTTCGTCAAATTCGGCGGAGGTTTCGGTCATCCCGAAACCGTTACCCAGCGCCGGCGTCATCTTCAATTTAAAGACCGGCACTTCCACCCCCATCTGCGAAGTGGTCCCCGCCTCCAAAGCGGCTTCCCCCCGGGAAGTGCTAATCGCCGCGTCCAGGACCGAACGGGAGATCACCGCCCGCGCCAGGGCAAACCCGCCGAGGGCGGTAGCCAGGTTGGCTTCTACTTTTTTGCGCAGTTCCTGGTTCTTTTCGACCAGGTCAAAAAAGTCCTTCATCAATTCGTCAAGCTTGTCCTTGAGTAATTTATGGCCGCGCACCGCCGTCGCTAACCTTTTCTTTAGCCGGGTCAACTCCATCCGGTTCGGGTTCACTCGGATCTCCAATCGATCACCCCCCTAGCCTGAAGGACCGGCTCATTTTTGCACCGGCTCTTTCGGCAGATATTTCTCCAGATACTCCTGGCGGATCCGCTTCAATTCCTGCCGCGGGAGCAGACTGAGCAAATCCCAGCCGAGGTCCAGGGTCTCTTCAATGCTCCGGTTTTCGTCAAAGCCCTGCCGGACATAACGGTCTTCAAACTCGTCGGCAAAGGCGGCAAATTTCTTATCCAGATCGGTCAGGGCGGCTTCACCCAGAATCACCGCCAGGTCCTTGGCCTCTTTCCCGCGGGCATAGGCCGCAAAGAGCTGGTTCATGGTATCAGCGTGGTCTTCCCGGGTCTTCCCGGCCCCAATCCCCTTATCCTTTAACCGGGAAAGGGAGGGGAGCACGTCGATGGGGGGATAGATCCCCTTCCGGTGGAGTTCCCGGCTGAGAATAATCTGGCCTTCCGTAATATACCCGGTCAGGTCGGGAATGGGATGGGTCTTGTCATCCTCCGGCATGGTCAGGATGGGGAGCAATGTAATCGACCCCGGTTTTCCCTTGATCCGGCCGGCCCGTTCGTATATGGTGGCCAGGTCGGTGTAGAGGTAGCCCGGATAACCCCGCCGGCCCGGCACTTCTTTCCGCGCCGCCGACACCTCCCGGAGGGCTTCGGCGTAGTTGGTCATGTCGGTCAGGATCACCAGAACATGCATATCCAGCTCGAAAGCGAGATATTCGGCGGCGGTCAGCGCCATTCTGGGGGTGGAGATCCGTTCAATGGCCGGGTCGTTGGCCAGGTTGATAAAGAGCACCGCCCGTTCGATGGCGCCGGTCCGCCGGAAGTCGCTAATAAAATAATCGGCTTCTTCAAAGGTGATCCCCATCGCCCCGAAAACGACGGCGAAGCGCTCCCCTTTCCCGCGCACTTTGGCCTGGCGGGCAATCTGGGCCGCCAGTTGGGCATGGGGCAGACCGGAGGCGGAAAAGATGGGTAGTTTCTGCCCCCGGACCAAAGTATTCAGCCCGTCAATGGCGGAAATACCGGTCTGGATGAACTCGGAAGGATAGTCCCGGGTATAAGGATTGATGGGGCTCCCGTCGATATTCAGTTTCATCTCGGGAATAATCGGCGCCCCTTTGTCTTTCGGCCGGCCCATCCCGTCAAAAACCCGGCCTAAAATATCGGGGGAAACCCCCAGTTCAATACTGCGTCCTAAAAACCGTACCTTACTGTCGGCCAGATTCAAACCGGTCGAACCTTCAAAGAGCTGCACCAGGGCTTTATCCCGGTTGACCTCCAAAACACGGCCCCGCCGGGTTTCCCCATTGGCCAGTTGAATTTCGACCAACTCCTGGTAACTGGCCTCCGTTACCTTCTCCACCAGCATGAGCGGGCCGACCACTTCCCGTACGGTCCGGTATTCCTTCAGCATCTAACGCACCTCCCCGGCAGGCCCGGCATCGGTGAGCAAATTCTCGAGGTCTGCCTCTAGCTTAGTAAATTCCTCCATCTGATCCTCCCGGATGTATTTGGCCTGGGCAATCCGTTCACGGATCGGCAGCTCCAGGATGTTTTTAATCTCCATTCCTTTCTCCAGCAACTTGACGGCCACATCCTCGAAGCCCAGGACGACCTTGAGCAGCGCCGCTTGCTTCGACAGGGAGGTATAGGTGTCAATTTCATGGAAGGCATTCTGGTGGAGGTAGTCTTCCCGGATGGAGCGGGCCACCTCCAAGGTCAACTGGTCCCGGGGGGACAAGGCGTCAACCCCGACCAGCCGGACAATCTCCTCCAACTCCGCTTCCTGCTGGAGAATGCGCATGGCCCGGCTCCGGAGGTTAACCCATTCTTCCCCGATCTCCCGGCGGAAATACTCATCCAGCCGCTCGTTGTATAAGGAATAACTTTGCAACCAGTTAATCGCCGGGAAATGCCGGCGGTAGGCCAGGGAGGAATCCAGGCCCCAGAAGACTTTCACCACCCGCAGGGTATTTTGGGTCACCGGTTCGGAGAGGTCACCGCCGGGCGGCGAAACGGCGCCCACTGCGGTCACCGAACCTTCCCGCCGGTCGTGGCCCAAGCAAATGGTCCGCCCGGCCCGCTCGTAGAATTCGGCGAGCCGTGACCCAAGATAGGCCGGATATCCTTCTTCGCCCGGCATCTCCTCCAGCCGGCCGGAGATCTCCCGGAGGGCTTCCGCCCAACGGGAAGTGGAGTCGGCCATGATCGCCACGTTGTAACCCATATCCCGGAAATATTCGGCAATGGTGATTCCGGTGTAAATCGAAGCTTCCCGCGCGGCCACCGGCATATCGGAGGTATTGGCCACCAGCACGGTCCGCTTCATCAGATCCTCGCCGGTCCGCGGATCCTTCAGTTCGGGGAATTCGGTCAAGACGTCGGTCATCTCGTTTCCCCGCTCGCCGCAACCGACATAAACAATAATATCGGCGTCGGCCCACTTGGCCAACTGGTGCTGGACCACCGTCTTCCCGCTTCCAAAGGGGCCGGGAATCGCCGCCGTGCCTCCCCGGGCAATCGGAAAGAACGTATCAATAATCCGCTGTCCGGTCGTCATAATCCGGTCCGGCGGCAATTTTTCCCGATAGGGGCGGAAGCGCCGCACCGGCCAGCGTTGCATCAACGTCAGTTCCTTCAGGCCTTCCTCCGTCTCCACCACGGCCACGGTTTCGTCGACGGCAAACTCGCCTTCCTCAATCCTGACCAGTTTGCCTTTGACGTCGGGCGGAACCATGATCCGGTGTTCCACCACCAGCGTCTCCTGGACCACGCCCAGGATATCCCCGGGTTCAACCTCATTGCCGACAGCCAGCCGCGGCGTGAAACGCCATTTCTTATCGCGGGCCAGCCCCGGGACTTCAATCCCCCGGGCGAGGCGGTTTCCTTGTAAGGCCAAAACGTCCAGGGGGCGCTGGATCCCGTCGTAAATGGAACCAATCAAGCCCGGTCCCAGTTCCACGCTTAAGGGCGAACCGGTGGAGTAGACCGGGGCGCCGGGTCCAATCATACTGGTGTCTTCATAAACCTGAATCGAAGCCTCTTCGCCACGGAGTTCAATGATTTCGCCAATTAACTTTTCGTGCCCGACCCGGACCACATCAAACATCTTCGCGCCGGTAATCCCTTCCGCTACCACCAAAGGTCCGGCCACTCTGATAATCTTTCCCGTACTCACTGCTTACCGACCTCTTTCCCCTTTAGGATATCCACACCGACCGCTTTCTCCACAATCCGCCTGATCCGCTCCGCGGCGTAGCCTTCGCTTCCGGCCACTCCCGGAATATAAGTGATGCATGGTAACGGTCGCGTACCCCATTCTTCAATCTCTTCCGAAAAACCTTGGGCGATGGATTCGGTGATAAAGATCACTCCGTAATCCAGGTCATCTTTTAACTTAAAAAGCACATCCCTGGCTTCCTGGCCGCTTGCCACCGGAAAAAGTTCCAACCCCAATAACCCAAAGCCGCGGATTAAATCTTCTTCCCCGATGACGGCCATTTTATAAGTAGACATCCCGCAACCTCCTTCTGACCGTCTCTTCCGGAAGTTTGTTCAGCTTCCCGGTGAAGACCAGGCGCAGATTCAGGATCTCCCTTTCCTTGGCCAGCAAATATCCGATCAGCGGTTCAATCCCGAGCGGGACCAGTTTGGCTTTCTTCACAATCCCCAGCAGATAATCGTCAACGGCCCGCTCCAAAGAGGGCAAATTCATGAGGTTTTCTTCTCTTTCCCGCCAGAGATCCCGGTATGGAGTATACTCTAAAAGTGAGCCCAGTTCGGCTTGGGGCTCTTCAAACCGGGACAACCAGTCCTTCCGGCTAATAAAGCCGGGATCCACCAAAAAGCGGGCAAATTCCTCCCGCGCCGCGCCCTTTTTCCGCAGCCGGAGAAGGATCATTAAGTTCAACAAATCCATCCGCGCCCGCCAATAATCCCGGAGTAACCCGGTGTGCTTGCCGAAGATCCGCCAACCATACCGGTAGTAAGCCTGGTCCAAAGCGGCCGCCCGGTCGGGTCCGTCCTCCGGAAGATTGGCCAGGACCGCTTGAAACTCCGGGGGTAACGCCGCATAATCCCCGGCCGCCACCATCCGCTCGAGTTCCGCAAAGGGGATTACCCCCAACCGGCTGGGCTTGACCTTACCTCCGGCGACCAGCAACAACTTTAAGTTTTGCAGGTCCCACCGGTGTAAAAAGACCAACAATTCGGGGGCATCCCCCGCGAGCTCCCGCAAAATCCGGTAAACCTGGAAAAGCTCTTCCTCAAAGACCGCCTCATAATCGCGCGTCCCCTTATTTAAAGAATAGGCGGTCTCTGTCAATAAACCTAAGGCTTCCGGTACCGAGGTTGCCTTGAGCAAGCGCTCAAAAAAGGCGGTGGGGAGTAGCTTCGTCTCGAGCATGCGGATCCGGCCAACGGCATAAGCGTAGTCTCGGTCAGCCATCTTCACACCCCTCCGTCATGAAAATAGGATTCCGGCAACCTCCGGGAAAAACTTATCTTCCAGATCACTCAGGATTGATTCTAAAGAAGCATTTACTTCATAAGTCGAACCGGCAAGGAGAAACCCGCCCTTTATGGCGGCCGGTTCCTCGCTTAGCTTCACATCGCCCGGCAGCCCCTTCCGTCTCAATTCCTGATTAACCTGGGCTACCACCTTGGTCCAAATCTCCTTGTCCGCGGCGGAAACCGCAATCGTCTCTTCGCCACTTTCCACGGCCGCCAAGAGCAGATCTTGGTAAAGCTGACTTTTTTCCGCCGCCGGCAGATTGGCCAGGGTGGAAAGGGCTTCTTCAAAAGCGTGATGGATTAATTCTTGTTTGGTTTGGAGGAGACGCAATTTCGCATCCATCTCCGCTTCCCGGATAATCCGGTCGGCTTCCTCCTGCCCCCGCCGGAGGTACTCTTTCCGGATGGCGTCAGCCTTTTCCGCCGTCGCCTGCCGGTACTCCGCCGCCAGGCGCCGGGCTTCCTCCCGGCTGCGTTCCTTTATTTCCTCTGCTTCTTTGCGGGCGGCCTCCAGGATCCGGTTGGTTAGTTCCGTCAATTCTTGGGCCATGTTAAAATCCCACCTATAGCGTAATCGAGTTGTAGAGGAAGAACGAGATAATAAAGGCTAAAATCGCGTACGTCTCCACCAGACCGGCATAAACAATTCCTTTGGCCGACTCTTCCGGCCGCTTCGCCACAATCCCGATCCCGGCCGCTGCGACCTGACCCTGGTAAAGTGCGGATAACAAACCGACGACCCCGACAGGTATTCCGGTAACCAGAAAACGGAACCCGGCTTCCAGGGGAATAGGTCCAGGAACCGCCGCAAACTTAAAGACCATCAACATCCCGATCACAAACCCATAGATACCTTGGGTTCCGGGGAGAGCCGTTAAAATCAAAGTCTGTCCGAACTTTTTCGGATCCTCGGTGACCACACCCGCCGCCACTTTACCGGCAGTACCTACGCCTAAAGCCGAACCGATCCCAGAGAATAGAACCGCAATCGCAACCCCGAGAAATGCATACAAAGTACCTAACTCCATTGTTTATACCTCTCCTTTCTTCTTCAAGAAAATATTGATGTTCTCTATTTTCAAGGGAGTAAAGGGTTTTCCCCCACCAGTAAAGAAGGTGTTAAAAAACTCCAAGTATTGCAACCGGCTGGAATGCACATAGGCGCCCAGGATGTTTAAGCCGAAGTTGAGAGCATGTCCGAACAGGAAAATGAGTATGGCAAAAATCCACCCGATCGGCGCTTTCCAGGTCATTTTGACGAACAAATTGATGATCGACCCCATCACGGCCCCGGAGAGCCCCAGCGCCATCAAACGGGAATAGGAGAGCACATCACTGAAGAAACTAACACTGCCATAAATCGTCAACAATCCACCGGGGATCGCTTTTAACTTCGCCCAAAAGCCTTTTTTGCCCCGGGTGTTCCCGAGAACCAACAAAACCGCGGTAACTAACGTCGCATATTTAATCTGTTGAGCGTAAGCGGCAAGCCCAATCATGTCGCCGCCAGCCAGGAGCAAGAGACAGGTCAAGAAGAAAAGCCAGATGAACTTCCCCCAGATCGCCTCGGCCCAATCCCCGTTTTTAATACATATCCCGGCGCTGATCAAGGTGCCCGTATAAAGCTGGACCAAGCCCAACCCCAGGGCAACAATTAATAAGAGTTGCGGTTGTTCGATCACATTAAAGATCCCGGAATAAAGGGAATACCCAAAGATACTGGAGGTTAAGAGGCCAAAGAAGACCGCGCCCAGCCCACTGATGAAAAAGAGCCAAGCCGTCTTGCGTCCGCTGGGCCTCATCGTGATCTTCGCCATGAGCACCACACAGATCAAGGAGAGCAGCAACCCGTAACCGGCATCGCCCAAGGCCATTCCGTAACAGAGGAAGAAGAAGGGGGCAATGGCAGGCGACGGGTCAATCTCATCCTGCCGGGGCAAGCTAAACCCTTCTACCAGTCTTTCAAAGGGAGTGAAGACCTTTTTGTTCTCCAAAAGAATCGGGATCTCTTCATCAGCTTGGGGGTCGCTAAAACGAAGATAATGGGGGAGGCCCAAGGCAGCCAACACTTGTTCGACGCGGGAAGCCTCTGCCGCCGGCACCCAGCCTTCCAAGCCGAAGACAGCCTTCCCCGTCAATAATTGCCGCTGGGCTTCCACCTGCAACCTTTGGTTATACCAGTAATCATAAAGGGTCTGAAAGAGGGGGCGTTCTTCCGCCAGGGTCTGCAGGCGCGCATTAACCCGGGCAAGAGCATCCTCCAGTTCCTGTTTTTTTGCTGCCAAGGCCGCCAGCCGTTCACCGACGGTCCCGGTGGTCAACTCCGGCCGGGCCGGAAGAAAACCGTTCGCCCGTAAAACCTCTTCCGCCCGGGAATTCCGCTGGTAAAAGACGACAAGATATAAACGGTAATCATCGGCGCCCACCTGGCAAAAACAATGGGCGATTTTCTCCGCGGCCAGCGCTTCGGCTAAAATCTGCGGATCCCGGTCAAAACTTCCCAATAAAACCCCAATCCGCTTGGAGCCGTCCCAAACCTCCGCCGGCAGATCCAGCCCGGCCCAGGGCTTTAGAGTTTCCATCTCCCGTTCAATCTTTGTTTTCTCCTGCTCCAGCCGGGCATAGTCTTTTTCGGCGTTAAAAATCTCTTCGCTCAACCTGGCCGCCGTTTCCTTTTGCGCCAGGTAATTTTGGTGTTCCTCCCAGGTCAAGACGGTCTTGGTCCCGGAAAACTGTTCGATAAAATTTGGCTTCAGCGGGGCGAACCGTTCAAACACCATAAGTACCCGGTTGATCTCACTCAGTTGTTCATCGATCCGCCGCAGTTCGTTCCCGATGGCTTCTCCCGTCTCAACCCGGTTTTCCTCCCCGGCCGGTTTAATCAATTCGACCAGACCAAGGCGTTGCAATTCCGACAGAAAAGAGGCTTTATGCCGTTTCAGTCCATAAAGCTCCAGGCGCTTCATCGGTACAATGGCCATTATCCTCTGATCCTTTCTTTGATATAATCAATTACCGCCGGCAGCTTTTCCGCGGCCTTACTCCGTAACTCCTTGATCTCCTGGTCGGTCATCCTCGCCAAGGCAGCGGCTTTTTCTTCCGCTTCCGCCCGGATCCTCGCCATTTCCGCTTTTCCTTCTTTCCGGGCGGCCGTCAGCCTTTCTTCCTCTTCCGCCGCCAACTCTTGGCGTTGGGCCGCCAGGTAAGCCGCAGCTTCCTGTTTTGCCGCGTCCACCAGCCGATCCGCCTCTTCTTCCACGGAAGTTAATTGTTGCCAGATCTCCTTCGCCATCCTTTTCTTCCTCCTTCGCCCACGCCTTCAGAGGGGAAATGTACCAGTTATTTAAATTCTCTATCCAAAGAGAAAAGTCCTTGTAAATCTTTTAAAAACTTCTATTTACCTCTCCTGTTTTCCCCGGCGGCGAGCAAAATAAGGCCGGCCAGGCCCACGACAAAACCAAGAAGTGCGCCGCCGATTCCGGTATAAGCTTCTCCGCCATACCGCCGGCCAATTAGGTACCCCCCGTAAAACCCGGCCAGCACCGAACAGGTCAACCCAAAAGCGGTTACAAATTGGCGAAGGAAGCCCCGCAAGCGGAAGCCATCAGGTTTCGGTTTAGTTCCGGGCTTCGTCTTCATCGGCTTCTCCCCGCTGCCCGGCCAGCCGCTCTTTTTCACCTGTTATCCGCTTTTTTTCATCATCCCATAACCGGCAAGCCCCTTGCCACATCCGGGTCTTAATCCGGCCCGGCGCCGCCGGAGAACCTTTTAGCTGGGGCGCATCCAAAATGCCCAGCGCCACCGCTTGGGCCAGGATCTCCGGGTCGGCCAACGGATCCTCGCATTCTCCCGCCCCCAGCGCACGGATAGCCCCTAACACCAATTCCGCTTCGGCAATCAGTTCGTCCCTTCGCCGGAGCACCCGGGGGTCCCGCGTCGGATCGGGAGCGTCATAGAGATAGTTTTTGAGGACACCATGGACGATCCCGCAACTTTCGATGATCTCCACCGGGGTCGCCAGATGTTCGGCCTCACAATAGGCCACCACGTGGATGATGTGGGGAGAGAGTCCAAGCCCCAAAACGGTAGAGGCGGCCAGTTGCCCTTTGGCCACCGCCGGTTTGACGGAAAGACTGGCCAGTCCGGCCCGGACCTGCCGGTAGACTTTAAATTCCTCATCCTCCAGGCGGCCCACCAGTTCCAGACCGGCCAAGGCTTTGCCCAAATCCATTATCCCACTGGTTCCCGGCGGATTATTCAGCATCAACTGGGCGATATAATCCCGTACGCCGGCCTTTTTGGCGTTGTAAGCCGCCAGGTAAAAGGCTGCCACCGCCACGGAATCGGGGGCGCCCCGCAGGCTCCAGTGGTGGGCTTCGTTTACTTCCACCGGAATCCCGCGCCGGCCATACCAGGCCATCGCCGCCTGGTTTTCCCGGATGGCCGCCGCCAGCGGGCGGTTGGCCCGCCCGTCCAACTGACTATACCAGAACAAAGGAATAGCCGCCCAGGCGTTCTTGATGGTCCGGGTGGCCAGTTCCGCCCATTTAATGAGATCCCGGGTCCCGCTGTAACAACGGAGGAGCGGATAATTGCCGGTGCGGGAAGCCTGATAGATCCGGATCAGATCTTCCTCCCGGCGCAAGGGAACCCCGCCGGCCCCGTCTTGCTTCGGATCCATCTCCGCGGGGCGGAAGAAGGATTCCTGGGCGTTTTGGTCCGGCCCCAGGGAGATGATGTCCAAAACCTCGGCCTCGGCGATGGTTTTCACCCCTTGTACCGTCTCCTCCACGCTGGGCAAGCCGAAATGGTGGCGGAGCAAGGGGTAGGGGTGCTTCTGCCCCATCCGGGCCAAAAGGGATTCCCCGCTGAGACTGACCTCCCGGCTTGTCCCTTCTCCTTTCAGAAAAGAAACAACCGCGCTTTCTTCCTCTTCACCGGTGAAGATCCGGACAAAAAGGCCGCTTTCCGCCGCCACCTTGGCGACGGCGGGGGTACCGCCAAAGATCATTTTTTGGTGGGCGAGGCCCGCTTCCTGCAAGGCGTTTTTTAAGTCGGCAAACAAGCGGGCCGCCACTTCCGGGGTCAGCCGGTAACTCAAAGCCAGATAATCGGGTTCAGCCTCCTTAATCGCCCCGATGAGCTGGGCGGGTTTGACCCCGATCCCTAAAAAGGTGGTCTGGTAACCACAGAGTTCCGCCAGATTCAAGAAGTTATAGACACCGGCCACATGCACGCAATTGCCGATGGTCGCTGCGATAATCTTCTTCATCAGAGATCACCCTCCAGGGCCAGCCGGCGGATTTCGGCTACGGTTAAACCGGCCAGCCCCATCTTTTCGATGGTCCGTCCTTCCGCCCAGTAATCCGTCTGGGTCATCAGGGACGCCAGATGAATGATATTATCAATGGTCGGCGTCGCCACTTTTAGATGTTTCCCCAAAGCGGCGATGGGAACCAGGCTCATCGAGACATCTTCCCATAAATACCGGTGGTCAACCATGGACGGGGCGTTTATCCCCTTGTAACCCGGGTTGTTCCGCATCGCCTCAAAGAGGGTTTTCCCCGGCGCATCGTAGGCCATATACAGCCACTCCCTGGCCGACATCGCCCGGATGCCCAGGGCGGCGGCTACCGCCACCCGCTCGGCGTCCAGGGCCTCCAAGACCCGGGCCACGGAAGGCGTCACCCCTTCCATGTAAAACTGGAACTCCCCGCGGGTCGACTCAATCCGGGCCGCGTTCAGGACCGTGAGGGCCGGATGGAAAATCGCTCCGATATTGTTCAAACTGGTCTTCAACACATTATCCCCCGGCACAAATTGGGGAAAGATCGTCCTTAACTTGGTCACCAGTTCCGCCGTGCGGTTTCCCGGCAGGGCGGCAACGGGGACGTTATTTTTAATTCCGAAGATACGGACTTGGGCCGGGTTAATGTTACGGCTGGCATAGAGCAAGGTCTGGGCTTCCCCCAACACCACCTGGGCTTGGCAACCCACCCGTTTCAAGACCGCCCGGAACTCCAGGGCGCCCCCGGTCCGTCCCGGATTCAAAAGAATATACTGGCCGTCCCGCAGGTGGGGTGCCACTTGTTCGGCGATAAAGGCATGGCCGTTGGCCGGGACCACCACCATCAAAAGCTCCACATCCCGGATAGCCGTGGCCACATCGGTAGTGGCCAGCTCTACCGGGCCGAAGCCTTCAATCACCCCGGAGAGCTCAATCCCGCCCATCAGCCGCACCGGTTCCAGGCGTTCCTCCGACCGGTTGTACAGATGCACTTTATAACCGGCCATCCCCAAATGACCGGCCATCGCCATCCCGCCATGGCCCGCCCCCAAAACACAGATCCGGGGGCTTTCCGTGCTCTGGGCCCGTTGTTCATGAATGTACAACATGTCACCGCCTCACCCTTATAGATTCCATTCTGTAATCCATTATATCCTATCAGTTCCGCTTCGGTCTTATTCCAAAACAAAGCTAACCGTAAAAGCCGACCGGATACTAATCTCCCCCGGCGCCCAGGTCCCGGCGGCCATTTCCGCCGCGCTGTCGTAAGCCCGCAGCGAGATATTGGGTACGGTTGCCACCGGATAAACGTTGGTTCTTTCTTCCTCCACCCGGTAGGGACGGCCGATGGTCTGACCCAATTCCTTCGCCAACCGGGCCGCTTTCGCCTGCGCCGCCCGGACCGCTTCCTTCTGGGCCTGTTCTTGGTATTTCTCCAGGTCGCTCCGGCGGAACTGAATTCCCTCAATATAATTAACACCTGCCGCCAAAAGACTGCTGAGCAAATCCTCAAATTTCGATAGATCAGTCAGCCGGATCACAATGCTTTTCCGGACATAATAGCCGATAAACTCTTTCTTTTCGTAGTTGTCCCGGTACCGGGGTTCAATATTCAGCTGTCCGGTCTGGATCTGGGCCGGTTGAATCTGAAACTGCTCGGCTAAAGCGAGAATATACCGGACCCGGTTATCATTGGCTTGTTTCGCGGCCATGATGTCCCGGTGTGCCGTCTCCACCGACATGGCGATCACCACCTCATCCGGCTCCACCTTTACTTCGGCTTCCCCCAAAACCGTAATTAACCTGGGTTCTTCGGCTTTCACCGTCGGCAAGAAAACCGCCAAAACCAAGAGCAAAGCCAGCCCGCCCAAGGCAAAACTAATTTTCCCGCGAAAGTTTTTCATTGTGCTCCCCCTCCGTAAATTGTTTTTACAAACTAAACGCCGGGTAAGCTGGTTAGTTCCACCCCGTTGCAAAAAAAAGAAGGAAGATCCGGGCGCCCCTGTTCTTCCTTCTCGACAGGACCTGGATCTTCCTTCTTTACTGCTTGTCAGCGCATGAAATCCGGCGGAAACTTCCGGTCTAGGCTTGACGGTAATAGTTAATCAAGGAGCCGGCCAAAATGATCTCCCGCTCCGTGGAGGACAAGTTTTCCATTTTAAGCCGCAGGGTGGTACCGCCTGGCAAGAGGTATGCCTGAACCTCTTCGGCGCCGGCCTGCAGTGCCGCCCGGATGCCAGGAATGTAGAGCACTCCGTCAACCGCCAATTTTTCTTGGTCCGCCGGATCGATGGTAAAGGGGATCATGCCCCAGTTAATCACATTGCTGCGGTACCGTTTAGTGGCATACTCAATGGCCAGATTCGCCCAGCCACCCAGGACCTTTTGGCATGAAGCGGCCTGTTCCCGGGCGGAACCATCCCCCGGTTTCACGGCAAAGATGACGCTGCCCACTCCGGCTTCGGCCATTAACTCCTCCACTTTCTTTCCGGAAAGCCTTGCCACGGCTCCCATCAACTCTTCCAGTTCCGGAGAAAGCTTCTGCCCCGTCGTCCAGGCCCGGCGTTCCGCTTCCAGACGGGCAACGGCTTTTGCCCTTGGCACATAAGCCGGTTCTTTCCGGGAAAGGGTAAATTCGGCCAGCTTCAACGGGTTGGAACGGTAAGAGGAAGTCTCCCCGGAAGGGATCAGTTCGTCGGTGGTGGTCACCGGATCGGTAATCACCGCCGCCAGTTTCAAAATTAAAGCCTCCGGCAGGGAAATCATCTCCGGCCAATCGGCAATATTGGGTCCGTACTTCAGTTCCACGTCCGGATTGGCCTTGCCGAAACCGGCATAGACCCGGTGCCGGTAAACCGCACGGTCAAAATCATAGCTCACCGGCGGTACCGGACAGGGTTCCAGTTCGGTGGCGGCGGTCAAGACCCCGCCCCGGACCGCCGTCGCCGCAATGGAACGGGCATCCATCAGCGCCACCGCCGCCAACTGGCCCTCCCGCGGCTTGGACCCTTCCCGGTTGGGAAAGTTCCGGGTTGTATGCCTGATGCTGAGCATCCCGTTGGCAGGAATATCGCCCGCGCCAAAACAGGGACCGCAGAAGGCCGTCCGGATGGTGGCGCCACTCTGCAGTAACTTGGCAGCCGCCCCTTTCCGGATCAGTTCCAGATAAATTGGCTGGCTGGCCGGGTAGAGGCTCAGGGCGAACTCCCCGTTGCCAATGGCATTTTCTCCGATAAGCGCGGCCATCGTCCAGAGGTTTTCAAAGGTCCCCCCCGCACACCCGGCCACTACCCCCTGGTCGACATGGATTTGACCGTTTCTGATTTTTCCGGTTAAATTCAGTTTCACGTCCGGCTGGGGATAGAGCTTCTTCGTTTCGCCATCAACGGCAGCCAAAATGTCGCCGGCATTCTCCTTCAACTCCCGGATGGTATAGGCATTACTGGGATGGAAAGGAAGGGCAATCATCGGCTCGACGGTACTTAAATCAAGCCGGATCAAACCGTCGTAATAAGTGACCGCCGCCGGTTCCAGCCGTCGGTATGCTTCCGGCCGGCCGTGGATCCGGTAATATTCGGCTACCTGTTCGTCCGTCTGCCAAATGGAGCTTAAACAGGTGGTCTCGGTGGTCATCACATCGATCCCGTTCCGGTAATCCACAGACAAATTGGCCACCCCGGGACCGATAAACTCGAGGACTTTATTCTTGACAAAACCGTTCTTAAAGACTGCTTTAATTAAGGCGAGGGCCACATCCTGCGGACCAACCCCCCAGGCAGGTTTCCCTTCCAGGTAAACCGCAATTACCGGCGGGTAGGCCAGATCGTAAGTCCGGCCCAGCAGTTGTTTGACCAGTTCGGGGCCGCCTTCGCCAATCCCTATGGTGCCCAAAGGGCCGTAGCGGGTATGGCTGTCGGAGCCCAGGATCATCCGGCCGCCACCGGCAAACATCTCCCGCATAAACTGGTGAATGACCGCCTGATGGGCAGGGACAAAATATCCCCCGTACTTACGGGCGGCCGACAGGCCGAAAACGTGGTCGTCCTCGTTGATGGTCCCGCCCACCATACACAAGCTATTATGACAATTGGTCAAGACATACGGGAGAGGAAATTCCCTCAGCCCGCTCGCCTTTGCCGTTTGAATGATTCCGACATAAGTTATGTCATGGGAAGCCAGGGCATCAAACTTCAACTTCAAATGCTGCGGATCCTTAGAAATGTTATGCGCCGTCAAAATCTGATAGGCAATGGTCCCGGTCCCCGCCTGCCCGGGCGCAAGCGCCTCCTCCGCCACCGGCGGCAAACCTTCCTGTTGCAAACGTTGATTTATTGCGGCCGCAGTCAATCCCGCTTCTGTAAACAACCGCTCCCGGATCAGGTAAACCCCGTGATTAATGATCTCCACCATATAAAAAATCACCCGCTTTTGCCAATCTTTAACCCGTAATCCTTACTTTATCCCATTAAAGCATGACCCCCAACTGCTGTCAAGGTAAACGGGAAATACTAAGATTTTTTCATTAATATGTAAAAAAAGGATAATGATTCTTGTTAAAATGTCGATAAATAAAGCAAACCTTCTCTGAACATATTTTTAATTTTGAAATTGGCGATCTTATGTTATTTTCTACATTATAAGATAAGGGAGGTTATAAGCAATGAATAAAACGGATAAATGCTTGGCCGTCATCAAAAGCCGGAAAACATTTGTCCTCTTACTGGGGTTAATCCCCTTGTTATGCTGCACACTCCTTTTTACCGGCTGTCGCAAAGAAAAAACCTACCGCATCGGCATCCTGGCCGGCCTGGATTACGCTTCCGACATTGTCATCGGTTTCAAGGAGAAAATGACGGAATTAGGTTATGTCGAGGGAAAAAATGTGGTTTATGATGTGCAGCACTCCAATTTTGACATGGCTGAGTATAAACGAATCCTGCAAAAATTCGTGGCGGACAAAGTTGATGTAATCTTTACCTTCCCTACCGAAGCAACCATCGAAGCGAAATTGGCGACGGCCGAAAGTAAGATCCCTGTTGTTTTTTGTTTTGCAAACATCGAAGATAACAATCTCATCAACAGTGTACGGGAGCCCGGAGGCAATCTCACCGGTGTCCGTTACCCGGGTCCTGATCTCACCGTCAAGCGTTTTGAACTGATGCGGGCAATTGTACCGGAGGCCACCCGTCTTTGGATCCCCTATCAGAAAGGTTACCCTGTAGATTGTCAAATCAATGCCTTAACCCCGGTCGCAGAGGCCGCCGGAGTGCAAATCGAATATTTCCCCGCCGCTGACGCCGGCGAACTCCAAGCCGAATTGGAGCGACGGGCTCAAGCCGCCGATCCCGGCTTTGACGCCATCCTCTTTTTAGCGGAACCCCTGACCGTCACTCCCGACGCCTTTTCCGTGCTTAACAACTTTGCCGCCCTTCGCCGGATACCCATGGCCGGCGCCCTGATCAGCGAAGGGGATTATGGGACCATTTTTGGTGTGAATGTTGATTTTATCCCCACCGGAAGGCAAGCAGCCACCGTTGTTGACAAAGTCTTAAAAGGGGCCAATCCGGCTGTTACCCCCGTCATCTCCTCCGAAAGCTTTTTCCAGATCAACTATAAGATCGTCCAAAAACTTGGCTTGAACATTAGTGAAACTATTCTGAACCAGGCCGATGAGATTATTCGCTGAAAACCCCAGTTCGGAGCGGGGCTCCTTGGGAAAGTAGTTCACTTTAAGGATGTGGTTTCCTTGTTCGCCTTAAGACTTACCTCCAATAAACAGAAAAAAAAGGAAAAGACTAAAAGTCTAACCTTCACTTTGACTATAGCTTTCTTAGGGCTGAGCGCCCTTCCCCTTTTTATTACCACTACCATAAGTATCTTGGGCAATTACCGGAACAACCGGAGTATCATTGCCGGACAGCAGTCATTGATTGCACAGGAAGCCGCCGATACCGTCAAAGGATTTATTCAGGAAAAGTTGCGTGTTCTTTCGGTTGCAGCTTATATTAGCAATTTTGAAAATTCTTCCTCAGAAGAACGGGGCCTTGCGCTCAGCCGGCTATTGGGAATGGAACCATCTTTCCGGCATATTACCTTATTAAACCAACAGTTAAAAGAGGTATATTCCCTCTCCCGGACCTCCAGCCAAGCCATGACCAAACTTGCAACGGAGACCAAAGCCCAAATCGAGGAGCATCTGCGCAGAGGCGAAAACTACGTGGGAGCGGTCTATATCGACGAAACCACCTTTGAACCGATGGTCCTGACGGCCGTGCCCATTAAAAACGTCTTCGGTGATTTACGTGGCGCTTTAGTCACGGAAATTAACCTCAAGTTTATGTGGGATCTGGTTGCTTCCCTCCAAATCGGGGAAAAAGGAGTAGCCTATGTGGTCGACCGGAAGGGTAATTTATTGGCTTTCACCGACGTTAGCCGGGTCTTACGGGGTGAAAATCTCTCCGGCCTGACCGAAGTCGCCGCTTTTATCAAGCAAGAGTCCCCGGTTGCAGGTCAGATCAGTGTAGCCCGGGGCATCTTTGACACTCAGGTTTTGACCAGCCATATTCCTTTGGTTGAGCCGGACTGGGCGGTGGTGGTGGAATTACCTTTAAGCGAAGCCTACGCACCGGTAACCCGGGCTGTGATCGTTTCCATCTTAATTACCCTTTTCAGCCTTGCCCTGGCTGTTTTTGTGGGTCGCTACCTTGCCCGCCAGATTACCAAACCCCTGATCAAATTACGGGATGCCACCAGAACCATCAGTGAGGGCAATTTGGATACGGAAATCGACATTACCTCGGCCGATGAAATTGGCGAACTGGCCGCCACCTTCAACCACATGGTGCAAAACATCACTGCTTTGATCAAGAAGAATCGAGACGCCGTCAATGTCATGTGGGAGCAAAGCACGCTGCTCCGGGAGAGCTCCGCCCAATCGGCGGAATCCATGTCCACGCTCGCCCTCTCGATTCAACAGATTAGTAAAGGCGCCACTGAACAAACGGTAGAGGCGGAAAAAACAGCCGCCCAAGCCAATCAACTGGCGGAAAAGATCGATTCGGTTTCCGCCAAAGCCCGGGAAATCGAGGAAATAACGCAAACCACAAGAAGTTTAACGGAGAAATCCAAAGACACCGTCCTGCTTTTACAGGAAAAAACAGGCCAAACGGCTCAGATCACCCGGGAAATCACCGGTGATATCAATAAATTGAACCTTAGTCTGGAACAAATCCGGGGGATCACCGGCGTCATCACCAATATCACCGAACAGACGAACCTTTTGGCCCTCAACGCTTCCATCGAAGCGGCACGGGCCGGAGAGGCCGGGCGGGGTTTTGCCGTGGTCGCCACGGAGATCAACAAACTGGCCAACCAATCCCGGGAGTCGGCCCGCACCATCGAGCAGATCTTAAACCAGGTGGAAACCCTGATCCTCAACTCCACGGCCAATGCGGACCAAGCCCACCAAATCGTTGAGGAGCAACGTATGGCGGTGGACTTAACCAGTAATACCTTTGATCAGATCGGCTCCACCCTGGACGCCATCATCGACCTTAATTCCCAGTTGTACATCCTCATCCGGCAGATCGATGAATTTAAAACCGAAACTCTCCAGTCCATCTTCAATATCAGCTCCATCTCTGAAGAATCGGCTGCCGCTTGTGAAGAAGTTTCGGCGATTACCGAAGAACAATCGGGGTTCACCAGCCAAATCAAGAACTTGGCCAGTAAGCTTAATGATTTGGCCGGAGAATTAATCAAGATCAGTCAAATCTTCACCCTTTCCGCCCAATAAAAGAAGAACCGGTCTCCGGATACCCGTAACTTTATGGAAACCGGGTAAGAAAAAAACTATAGACCAATCCTGGTCTATACTTTTTTTTCATTTTCGCCGCCGTCCGGCGGCTCCGCCCTCTTCCGATGTTTGCCTCAGTTCCTTTCTAACGGGGCAAAATAGGCCTGCGGATGGGCACAAGCCGGACAAACTTCCGGGGCGCTGGTCCCCTCATGGACATAACCGCAATTCCGGCAAATCCATTTGATGGACTGTTCCTTTTTAAAGACGGTACCGGCTTGCACATTCGCTAAGCGCTCCTTGAAGCGGCGTTCATGGTTCTTCTCGGAAACGGCAATGGCCTCCATCGCCTTGGCGATCTCTTCGAACCCTTCTTCCCGGGCAATCTTGGCATATTCCGGATACATTTTAGTCCACTCGAAATTCTCCCCGGCCGCTGCCGCTTCCAAGTTCTCGGCGGTGTTCCCGATCTTCCCGGCGGGGAAACCGGCCTGGATCTCCGCTTCGCCGCCTTCTAAGAATTTAAAGAGGCGTTTGGCATGTTCTTTCTCTTGGTTGGCAGTTTCTTCAAAGATCTCGGCGATCTCGACATAACCTTCTTTTCTCGCCTGCGAGGCATAGAAAGTATACCTGTTTCTCGCCTGCGACTCCCCGGCAAAAGCCGTAAGCACATTTTTCTCCGTACGGGTTCCTTTGATGCTCTTCATCCGAACCTCTCCTTCCTCTTTTGAACTGAATTAACCTTCCTAAGTAAATAAGCTATTTATTTTGCCAGCCAAATATAACCTTGGTTATTATAACCTTGGTTGGCTGATTTACTCTCATTATATCCGTTCACCCAAATTTAGTCAAGTATATTTATATTCAACCTTGTTAAATTTTTATTTGGTTAATTTTTTCCCAAACAACAACCTCACTGGTAGAGAATCAGCGCGATCAGTTCCAAAGGTTCGGTGCCGATGTTTTTTAGAGCGTGCCCTTCCCCGGCGCCGGTAAAGGTCACATCCCCCGCCGTGACCGTCTTGACCACGCCGTTATCGTTAAACTCCCCCTGCCCGCTCAGGATATAATAGGTTTCCCCTTCCTTTTCATGGATATGAAAACCGAGGGAAGACCCGGGTTCTAAAGTCAAATGGGCAAAAACCCGTCCTTTGCCGTACATTTCCGGCGGGCCGTTGAGCAAATGACGGAAAGTAATACTTCCGTCCCCGCCAAACATCTTCTCTTTTTTCTCCACCTTTTTTTCGGCGCTTCTACGCAGCATCGTTATTCCTCCCGCTTCCCTATGTTATTATTTTTTTATTATATTTATTGAACTGTATTTCGAAACTATTTTCTGTTACATTCTGCTCGTCGTCGGCTCCGCAAACCTTTGGCCTTTTTCGTTTAAATTTAGTTTAGCTACGTGGTTTCCCTTTCGACCACCGCAGAATAGATTAGGATCTTTTTCGTGGTGGGCCGCTTTTTTAAGGCGTTAATCAGGGTTTGGGCCGAGGCGATGCTCAAATCCAGTAATTTGTTATCCAGGGAAGTGAGTTTGGGGTTGCTGATTTCGGCGTAGAGGGAATTGTCGACGCCAATGACGGAAACCTGTCCCGGAATGGCAATTTTCAGATCGGTAAGCGCCCGGACCCCGCTGACGGCCAATAAGTCCACCGCATAGATAATCCCGTCCACTTCCGGATGTTCCTTGACAATCCTTTGGGTAGCCGCATACGCGCCCTGAAGACTGCTTTCGCATTGGTAAATCAAAGGTTCCGGCATCAGGCCCAAATTCCGGACGGCTTCCACATAACCCCGTTGTTTCTGGAGATTGCTCGGGGTGGGTTTGTCAATCACAAAAGCCGGCCGGAGGTGACCTTTACTGACCAGCAATTTGACACAATTGGCCACGCCGTTAAGCTCGTCGGCCATCACCCCGTAAACATTGGGCAAATCAAGATAACCGTTGGCCATAATCACCGGCTGGTTGGGCAGATACTTGGCGATGGCTTTTTTAATGGTGTCGTTCTGGAAGGAAGACCCCATCAACACGGCGCCGTCAACCCGGCGTTGGCGTAGAATTTTCAGATACTCCGCTTTACTCTCGTCCTCAGTGCCGGTGTTCAAAATGATGCAGCAGTAGCCAAGTTTAGCCAGTTCCCGTTCGATAATATAGGCCCCTTCGGTATGATGGGAGGTCCGCAAATCATCAATTAAGATCCCGATGATTTTGGAAGCCTTCGTTACCAGGCCACGGGCGGTCTCATTGGGAAAGTAATCGTACTTTTTGAGCAACCGCTGGACTTTCCTTTGGGTTTCAATGCTCACCCCGGGGCGGTTATTAATCACCCGTGAAACCGTACTGGGCGAAACACCTGCTTCTTTGGCAATATCGTAAATAGTCACGGCATCACCTCCCCAGCCTTAGTCATTGGCATTTACCCGGCGTGAAGTTGATCCAACACCGCCTCCGCCACGTTGTTGCAATGGTCGGCCACCCGCTCCAAATTCCGGACGATCTCATTGAAAATCACGGCCGCTTTGGGGTTGCAGAAGCCCATACTTAAGCGTTCCAAATGGTTGGTACGGATCTCCTTTTCGATCACATCCATCCTGCTTTCCAGCTCCAAAACCCGGAGCGCCAGGGCGGCATCATTCCTCTCCAACGCCGCTAGCGCGGAGTTAAACATAACCTTGGCCAGGGCAAAAACCTTTTGCAAATCGGCCAAGGCCAGCTTGGAAAAGGTAATCTGGCTTTCTTCCATAGATGCTTCCAGTTCCCGGATGTTGGTACAATGGTCGCCGATCCTCTCCAGGTCGCCGGTGATATGCATCAGATTGGCCAACAAATTGGATTGCCGTTCGGTCAAGGAACTCCGGGAAACAATTAAGGACAGGTAATGGCTAATTTCGGTTTGGAGGAAATCCAAAGTCTCTTCCCGCTCCTGGATCCCACTGAGATCGCCACTGGCTTTCCCGGTCGTCAGAGAGGTCTCCACCGCAGCCAGCATCTCCTGGGAAATTTGGCCCATCCGTAAAAGCTCCTTGGCGGAAAGGTTTAAAGCAATCTCGGCATTATTAACCACATGGACATCGAGGTAACGGATTTTCCGTTCGTCAAGGGGCTCTTCTCCGGGCACGAGGCTAGTGACGATCCAGGCAAGAAACTTAGTAAAGGGAAGCCAAATCAGGGTGTTCAAAACGTTAAAAAGGGTATGGGCATTGGCAATCTGCCGGGCTACCACCGCCGCCTCCGTGATCCCGGCCGCCGGATCCGGCGCCGGCGAAATGGCACTGATCAATTTGGTGAAGGGACTTAGGAAAAGGAGGCAAAGAACGGTGCCGAAAATGTTAAAGAGGCTATGGGATAGGGCGGACCGCTTGGCCCCGTTATTCCCGCCGATACTGGCCAGCAAAGCCGTAACGGTCGTCCCGATATTGCTTCCCAAAAGGATCGGAACCGCCCCGCTGAGAGGGATTAGCGCATGCACCACTGTCCCTTCCACCACCGACTGGGAAGCCAAACTTTGAAGGGCGCCAATCACCGCACTGCTGCTCTGCACCACAATGGTCAAGGCAAGGCCCACCATCAACCCTAACAGGGGATGATTGCTCATCATGGTGATCAGCTTCAATGACCGCTCGTTGCTGGCCAAGGGTTCCAGAACGTTCAACATGGTATTAATCCCGATAAAGAGGAGGCCAAAGCCGAAAATGATCTGTCCCAGGTGTTTCGTGTATTTGCGTTTCCCGAAAAAATAGAGGGCAAAGCCGAGGCCGGCCAGAAGATAGGCATAATCGCCAAGTTTAAAGGCGATCAACTGGGCGATAATCGTCGTTCCGATATTGGCCCCCATAATCACCCCGATCGCCTGTTCCAAGTTGAGCAAGCCGGCGTTGACAAAGCCAATCACCATCACCGTCGTGGCGGTGCTGCTCTGAATAAGCGCGGTCACCACTGTACCGGCCAACACTCCCATGAACGGGCTCTTGGTGACCGTCTCCAGAATTTTCCGAAGCCGCTCGCCGGCGGCTTTCTTCAAACCCTCGCTCGTCAGGTTCATACCGTAAATAAATAAGGCTAAGCCTCCAACCACCCCAAAGACCAATTCCCGCATCAAAAAACCTCCAGTGATCTCTTCCAAAGATCTATGCCCAAACTCGGTTCTATTCTTAAACTAAACTTTATTATCCGGACGGAAACCGGAAGAAGACTCTCCTTAAACGCCTTAATCCCCGGTGGCCATCCGGGCGGCCAACTCCTGCATAATCTTGACCCCGGCACTGGCGCCGATCCGGTTGGCGCCGGCTTTAATCATCGCCTCGGCGGTGGCTAAATCACGGATACCGCCCGCCGCTTTTACTCCCATTTCCCCGCCGACCACCTGGCGCATTAAGGCCACATCTTCGGTCGTCGCCCCGGCTTTTCCGAAACCGGTGGAAGTTTTGACAAAATCGGCCCCGGCATACAGCGCCAGCAAACAAGCTTTGATCTTCTCTTCGCTATTTAAATAACAGGTCTCGATGATCACCTTGGTCAACGCTTGACTGGCAGCAGCCTCCACCACCGCTTTGATCTCCTGGTAAACCAGGTTGTAGAAACCGGACTTTAACGCACCGAGGTTAATTACCATATCCAGTTCGGTGGCGCCGCAGGCCACCGCCTCTTTCGCCTCTGCGGCCTTGACCTGATAGGTGGTGGCGCCCAGGGGAAAACCCACCACCGTACAGACTTTGACCGGCCCCCCGCCGAGGAGACGTGCGGCCAGCCGGACATAGGACGGATTGACGCAAACGGAGGCGAACCCGTACTCTTTAGCTTCAAAACAGAGGCGTTCAATCTCGCTATAGGTTGCTTCCGGTTTTAATAGAGTATGGTCGATCAGTTTGGCCAAATCGGCAGGACCGGCGATCTGCGGCTCCGGCGTCTTCCGTGGTGGACGGTTTACGGTCCGGAACCCTTCCTCGCCCAATTCGACCAATAGTTCTCTGGAAATTTTGGCAATTAGCTCCTCCCTCTCCATAAGTCACACCTCCCACAGCTTCTTATTTCCCGACAACAGCTATGAATTCTTGATCTGCCGCCCAATTCCTCCCCTTGAAAGGATTAACAAAAAGAGAAAGGGGAATACCCCTTTCTCCATTCCGTCCCTTGATTAAGTAATTATCCTTTGCCAGCCGGGACCGGATGATGTTCTCCGGCCCCGACCCTAATTCAATTCTTCCGCAATCACCCGGGCGATCTCTCCGGCGATGGTGGCCAGCACTTCCCGGTCGGGCCCTTCGACCATGACCCGGATTAGAGGTTCGGTCCCCGAAGCCCGGACAAAGATCCGGCCGCTGGAACCTAACAGTTGCTCATACTTGGCAATAACCTCCCGGATCCGTTTCTTTTCGGCCCAGCCCTCTTTCTTTGCCACCCGGACATTCTCCAGGACCTGGGGGAATTTCCGGATTCTCTTCTTCAACTCCGACAAAGGTTGCCCCGCCCGGAGCAATGTCGTCATCAATTGTAAGGAGGTCAGAATCCCATCCCCGGTACTGTTGTGTTCCAGGAAGATCACATGGCCTGACTGTTCACCACCTAAAACCAGACCCTTTTCCCGCATGGCGGCCAAGACCTTCCGGTCGCCGTTCTCGGTAACCACCACTTGGCCGCCGGCCTTCCGAAAGGCCTCAATCAAGCCAAGGTTGCTATAAACGGTAACGACGATGGTATTATGGGGCAAACGGCCGTCGGCCATCAATTGCAGCCCGCAAATTCCCATTATCTCGTCACCGTCAACCACTTCGCCCTTTTCATCCACGGCAATGACCCGGTCGCCGTCCCCGTCGTAGGCAAAACCGACCTGGGCTCCTTCGCGGACCACCGCCTCCCGGAGAACCTCGGGGTGGGTGGAGCCGCACCGGACATTGATCCTGGACCCGTCCTCCTGATTATGCAGGCAAATTATGCTGGCCCCCAATTCGGTGAAGACACGGGGCGCTACCCGGTAGGTTGCCCCAAAGGCGCAATCCAGGACCACCCTTGTCCCGGCCAAACTCTGTCCGGCCGTGTTGACTAAAAATTTGATATACTCGTCTTCCGCCCTTTCCCGGCGGAAAACCCGGCCCACCTCCAAACCGACCGGGCGCGCCACTTCGTCGCTCTGGAGGTAGCTTTCAATCTCATCCTCTACTTCATCCATCAGTTTATACCCTTCAGCGTCAAAAAACTTGATCCCGTTGTCGGCCACCGGGTTATGGGAGGCGGAGATCATCACTCCGGCCGCCGCCTTGAGATTACGCGTCAGATAAGCAATTCCGGGGGTAGGCACCACCCCGATGAGTTCGGCTTGGACCCCCGTGGAGGTAATCCCGGCGACCAGCGCCGCTTCCAGCATCTCCCCGGAGACCCTGGTATCCCGTCCCACGATGATCCGGCCCTGCCCGGCCGCTGTTCCCTTTTTCCCCACCAGGACATGGGCGCCGGCCCTGCCCAGTTCAAAGGCGAGTTCCGGTGTGAGCTCCCGGTTGGCGACGCCGCGCACACCGTCGGTCCCAAATAAACGCCCCATTTTACTCCTCCCTCTTAGTCAACATCCCGTTTGTCAATTTCCTGTTCAATCTTGCCGTAACTGGCCGAGAATTTCCTGGCCAAAGGCCTCGGCCGCCTCCGGTCCGTTCCCGGTAATAATCCGGCCGTCCCTTTCCACCCTTTGGGCTGTATAGATGGCCCCGGCCTTTTTCAATTCCGGCACGCCGTCGGGAAAGACGGTCGCCCGTTTCCCGCGTAAAACGCCGGCCCGGGCCAGGATTACCGGGGCGATGCAGATCGCCGCCACTACTTTTCCCGCATGGACAAAATCCCTGGCCAATTGATGGGCCGTTTCATCGGCAAAATACTGGGCGGCGCCGCCCCCCCCCACAAAGACCAGGGCGTCATAATCTTCCGCTTTGACTTGGGAGATCAAAATGTCCGGGCGGACTTTATGCCCCAGTTTCCCCACGGCTTCCCCGGCTGTGGTGGAAGCGGTCACCACTTCCACCCCCGCCCGGGCCAGAAGATCCTTGGGCACCAGATACTCCTCATCCCGGAAGGTCCGCTCGGCAATGACCAGGACCGCTTTTTTCTTCATTCGTATTTCCCCCTCTCCTGTCATCTGTGGAATATGGAAAATCTTCCCTCTTCTTTGTTTTCTCTGCTGTTATCCCTTCCGCAGCGCCGCAATGGCCTGCTGCAAGCGGCTAATCACCTTATTTCTCCCCAGCGCGGCCAAAAGTTCAAACAGACCAGGAGTAGCCGTTTGGCCGGTCACCGCCACCCGGACCGGCATAAAGACTTGCCCGGCCTTAAGTCCCAGCCGTTCGACCAGCGCCCTTAAGGCCTGTTCCAGCTGCTCCTCATTAAATTCGGTCAAGGGACCAAGAGCTTCCACCACTTCCTCGAGGATCCGGGCCGTTTCTTCCGGCGTCCCTTTCTTGCCCACCAGAAGAGCCGCTTCGGGCGGGTCGATTTCCTCCCGTAAAAAGTACCCTACCGCCTGGGAGATTTCGGACAAAAGTTTAATCCGCTCTTGAACCAGGGGCATTAGACGGACCAAATAGGCAAAGCGCTCCGGCGGACAGGGATCCGGCAGTAAGCCGTCCCGCTGTAAGAAAGGCAGGCACCGTTTGGCCAGTTCTTCATGGGACAACCGGCGGATATAAATGCCGTTGAACCAGTCGAGTTTATCCAGGGAAAAACTCACCGGTGACGTGCTGATCCGTTCCACCGAAAAGGCAGACACCGCTTCCTCCAGAGTGAAAAGCTCCTGGTCGTCGGCGGGATGCCAGCCCAAAAGCAGCAAGAAATTGACCAAAGCCTCCGGCAGGTATCCTTTCTCCCGGAACTCCCGGACCCCGGTGGCGCCATGTCGCTTACTTAGTTTCCCCTTCCCGTCAGGGGAGAGGAAAATGGGCAGATGGACAAAGGCCGGCACTTCCCAGCCTAAAGCCTCGTAAAGCAGGAAATGCCGGGGCAGGCTGATGATCCATTCCTCGCCCCGGATCACATGGGTGATCCCCATTAAATGATCATCGACCACACTGGCCAGATGGTAGGTGGGAAAACCGTCCGACTTTAAGATCACAAAATCATCCAAAGTTGCATAATCAAAGACCATCTCCCCGCGCAACTCGTCCCGGACCTGGATCTTGCCGGTCAGAGGGACTTTAAAGCGGATCACATACTTTTCCCCGGCCGCCAAACGCTGCTCGACCTCTTCCGGCGACAGCCCCCGGCAATGCCGGTCGTAACCGGAGGGCTGGTTGGCCGCCTCCTGCTTTCTCCGCATCTCTTCGAGGCGCTCGGGGGTGCAAAAACAATAGTAGGCCTTTCCTGCCCGGACCAAATCTGCGGCGTACTTTTGGTAGAGGGCCAGCCGTTCCGATTGAAAATAGGGGCCCGCCGCGCCGCCCACGTCCGGACCTTCATCCCACTCCAAGCCCAACCAGCGCAGACTGTCTTTGATATCCTCCACCGCGTCGGGCACATACCGGTTCCGGTCGGTATCTTCAATCCGCAAAATAAACCGGCCCCCGCTTTTCCGCGCCAGTAACCAATCATAGAGCGCTGTGCGGGCCCCGCCGATATGTAAATAGCCGGTGGGACTGGGGGCAAACCTCACTCTCACTTCATCCTTGTTCAAAACCTAACACCTCTCGTTGTTAACCTTCCGCTCGTTTCCTTCGCCGGTCATCAACAAAGGAGCACCGGACGAGCGGATCTTTCTTTCATTGTGAAGCCAAAATTCCTTCCGTTCTCCCAAAATAGGTAATTTTCGTTTCTTCGCCATAAAATCCTGCAGATTAAATAAAATATAGCCGCCCGGAAACGGGCGGCTACCCCTTTTCTAATCAAGGGAAGTTAATCCCAGACTAATCTTGACTGCTTCATCCACCTTGGCCATCAATTCTTCGTTGAGTTCGCCGATTTTCTCCGTCAAACGCTTCTTGTCGATAGTCCGTATTTGCTCACAAAGAATCACCGAATTCCGGTCCAGATGAGTATAGTCTTTCTTAATCTCCACGTGGGTCGGGAGTTTGGCCCGTTTGATTTTGGACGTAATGGCCGCCACAATCGTCGTCGGGCTATAGGTATTACCGATATTATTCTGGAGAATAATCACCGGCCGGAGCCCCCCTTGTTCCGAGCCCACCACCGGATTAAGGTTGGCAAAGAAAAGGTCCCCTCGTCTGACGATCACTGATCCTCACCCACCGCCAGGGTATCGAGATAATGATCGCACTCCGCCCAATCCTGGCCCAGTCCTTCCTCCGCCAGTTCCAAATTGAGCGGACCCATTTTTTGGTACCCAACGGCCATTTTCTCCCGCTGCTCGGCCCGTCTTTTCTCTTCCAGTAAATGTTGCATGGCCGCCCGGATAAAAGCACTGCGGCTCTCATACTCCCGGTCCGCAACCCGGTCCACCTCTTCCAGCAGGCTTTCGGGAAGAAGAACTACCACCCGACGGTTGATCATCACGCGCACCCCCAGGTTATTCTCCCGTTATATTATATACTTTTCGTCCGCTTCCAATCGCTCTTTTGGCCTGTCTTCTTTAACCTGCCGAAAGCTGCTGCTGAGTAGTGGCTCACGCCTGCGGCCACCAGCCAGGTGACCAAAGAAAGGCGGATGAGGCGAGAAACATCGAAGGTATTTTCTAGGAAAGGTCCTGCTGGCCACTGGTGCGTATCCTGTCAGAGATGGGTTAAAGCGACATGCTTGCCGGAACAATCCTTTGCTTACAGATTCGCGGGAAAAAAGCCGTTTCCTGCTACTTTGCCCTTGGTATCCGCTGGAAAACCAGGTTCCCGCCCGGCCACGCCGCCAGCCCCTCCACAATCACCAGCGCCGCGCCGTCCTCCAGGCAGACTTCCGCCGGTCCCGTTAAAAATTCATTATGAACACCGCGGGTCGTCCCCAATTCCAGAGTGGCCCGGACCAGAGGATATTTGGCATTACGGATCGAAACACCCCGCGCGGTCTCCGGAAAGGGCAGAAGCGAAAAGTGGCCGCCGGGAAAAGGGAATATTTTTATGCTTTCCTCGGCCGTTAATAAAGTTACGGCCTGTTCGGCGCCAAAGCACACCAGTTGGTAGCCCCGCCGTCGGCGCAAACTGTATAACAGGGACAGGTTGGCCATGGTATGATCCAGACGGCCCCCCAAGGCCCCGAAGACCAGGAACTCACCAAAGCCCTTGGCACTTAAATGGTTGAGGCCGATTTCCAGGTCGGTCCAATCTTTCTCCGGCGGGTAAGCCAAACGTTCAACGCCTTTGTCCATGAAAAAGGTCTGGTACGCCGGGGGAAGGGAATCAAAATCCCCAACTAAAAGCTGGGGTTGAAAACCTAAATCCGCCAAAGGTCGACCGCCTCCGTCCACCGCCAGCAAAAGATCATAGCCTGCGGCCAGCGCTGTCCGGAGCAACCCTTCATGTAAAGGTCCACCCCCGACAATAATGGCCCGTTTATCCTTGTCTCCCATTGTCCCCCCTGCTTTCTCCGGCATAATGAAAAAGACACGACCGGAAAAGTCGTGTCCTGGCTTTTAACGTTTGGAGAATTGGGGAGCTTTTCTCGCTTTTTTCAAGCCGTACTTCCGCCGTTCCTTCACCCGCGGATCCCGGGTCAAGAACCCGGCCCGTTTTAATGGTGTCCTATATTCGGTATCCACTTTTAGTAAAGCACGGGCAATCCCATGACGCACCGCACCGGCCTGCCCGCTAATACCGCCACCATGAACCGAGGCAATCACGTCGTATTTGCCGACTGTTCCCGTGGCTTCCAACGGTTGCCGCACCAGCACTTCCAAGACCTTCCGTCCGAAATACTCGGCGGGATCCCTTTTGTTGATGACAATCTTTCCTTCCCCGGGAACCAACCAAACCTTGGCTACGGCTGTTTTCCGCCGGCCGGTACCGTAATACCTCAGTTGTTCTGCTTGTTTTCCACTCGGCAAGGCTCGCTACCTCCCTTCGACTCAACCCTTAATCTCCAACGGCTCGGGCTTCTGAGCCGCGTGGGGATGTTCCGGTCCGCGATATACCTTTAATTTTTTAAACTGGGCCCGTCCTAACCGGTTATGGGGAAGCATCCCGTAAACGGCCTTTTTCACCGCAAACTCCGGCTTGTTCTCCATCAAAGTCGCGTAGGACGTTACCTTCAGCCCGCCCGGATACATGGAATGGGCATAGTACTTCTTTTGCTGCAATTTCTTCCCGGTCAAAACCACCTGGTCCGCATTGATCACAATTACATGATCGCCGCAGTCAACATTGGGGGTATAATCGGGGCGATGTTTCCCCCGGAGAATCCCCGCAACTACACTGGCCAATCTTCCCAGAGTCTGACCTTTGGCATCCACCACATACCATTTTCTTTCGCGCTGATTCGGTTTGGCCAGATAGGTCCGCAACATCAAAACCTCCCTTGCAACGAGGTCTTAATAACCATCCGACCCGGGGCTCGTGGAGTCGTAGGTAAGTTTAACCTCAATTCATGAACTTCTTAATTATACCAAGAAGACAGGTTCCGGTCAAGAGCACGGCCGGAAAATGCCTTTCCCGGGGAGAATTTTTCTTTGCCAAATTCTTCTTGACAAGTGCAGACAGCATTTACTATAATTAGTAAAACACGCGGTATCAACTCCTCGAAATTTTCTTCGCCGGCCAGTACCGTCCCACGTTTGTCGAGGCCACCGGTACCGGCCGCAAGCATTTGACGCCGGAGGAAAAGGCCCCGCCGGGGCGGCAAGTACACCCCATTATACTTTGCCAACCAGATTAGTTTATCTATGGGTCAGAGCGGAATTCAGTTGAGAAGAGTTTAGTTGAGTAAAGACGAGCTGAGAGTTCATGGTTGGTTTTTGCTTAAAAGCAGCGTTCGATCAGACCATGCTCTTAGGAGTCATGGTCTTTTTTTATCTTAAAACAAGGAGGAGCTGAGCTGAGATGAGCAGAGATCAGATTTGGCGGCGAGCGGAACTGTCCGCCGCGGACGAGTTGCGGTGGCAAAAGGTGTCTCCGCTTGGAAGGGAGGGATTAGCCGGTGGTCACGCCAGGAATAGCAAAGTACCGCCAATGGGCGGAAGCCGGGTACCGGTTTATTCCCGTTTATAGCGAAGAATTCAATAATGCTGAGACCCCGGTGACGCTCTTTGCCAAATTAACCGAAGGGAAAGGCCGTTTTTTACTGGAAAGTGCCGAGCAGGGCAACCAAACCGGCGGCTACTCTTTTATCGGGTGGCAGCCGCTGATGACCTTCACCGCTACCGGGCGGGAATTAACTTTGACGACCCCCGTCCGTTCCACCGTGCGCTTGGGAGAACCCTTGGCCATCGTAAAAGAGGAACTGGATACTTTACGGGTCCCTTCCTTCCCGGAACTGAGCCCCTTTTATGGAGGGGCTGTCGGCTATATCGGTTACGACTACGTAAGACAGCTGGAAAGGCTTCCTGCGCAAACCCGGCCTTTAACCGGCCTGCCCGACCTGTTTTTCGTCGTCCCCCGGTACCTGGTCCGGCTGGACCATGTTACCCATAAACTGACCACTATTGTTTTGAGCCGTGTCGATCCGGAGGATGTCGACGGGTCATACCGGCAGGCAGTCCAGGAATTGGTCAAGATCCGCGACCGGTTAGGGCAGAAACTGCCTTCCCTGCCTCCCCTGCCCCTCCCTGGGCAGGACCAAGCAAAGGGGAGCCAGGCTGCCGCCGGGTGTACTACGCTTTCCCAAAGCCAATTTATGGCCCTGGTCGAACAGATCAAAGCAGCCATCCGGGCCGGCGAAGTCCGGCAGGTAGTCCTCTCCCACCGGATCCGCCAAGCTTACCATGGGGATCCCTTCTTCTTCTACCGGGTGCTGAGAAGAGTAAACCCTTCCCCCTACCTTTTTTATCTCGATTGCGGCGACCACCAACTGGCCGGCTCTTCCCCGGAGACCCTGGTCCGGTTGACGGACGGGCGCGTTACCGTAAAGCCGATCGCCGGGACCCGGCCCCGGGGCCGTACGGCCGCCGAGGATGAACGTCTCCGCCAGGAACTTTTAAACGATGGAAAAGAACGGGACGAACATCTGATGCTCGTGGAGGCCGGCCGGGAGGAACTGGCGCGGGTCTGCCGGCCCGAAAGTGTCAGAATAACGGCACTAATGTCCGTCGAGTTTTACTCCCACGTCATCCATCTGGTCTCCACCCTGGAGGGGGATTTGCTCCCCGCCTGTTCCGCTTTTGATCTGCTGCGGGCCGTCTTTCCGGCGGGAACCCTTACCGGGGCGCCGAAACGGCGGGCAATGGAGATCATCGAAGCGCTGGAACTGACCAGGCGGGAGTTTTACGGGGGCTGTGTCGGTTACTTTGGCTTCAACGGCAATCTTGACACCTGTATTACCATCCGGACGGCCCTGTTCTATGCGAACCAGGTCCATTTCCAAGCCGGGGCAGGAATTGTCGCCGGTTCCGACCCGCGGAGGGAATATGAAGAAACGCTGAATAAAGCCGCCGCCCTCTTCACCGCCTTAACCCGGGCCGGTGGCGAAGCGGGGGACGGACACCCTGCAAAGAGCAAAAGGCTGGAAAAAGAGATAAGTTGAGAGGAGATGAGCAGAGTGATTAAGGAGAGTTTAGCCAAGCTCGCCCAAGGTGAGAATTTGAGTGAAAAGGAGATGATCACGGCCACCACCGCCATCATGGAAGGCCAGGCTTCCCCGGCCCAAATCGGCAGTTTCTTGACGGCGTTACGCCTCAAAGGGGAAACCGTCGAAGAGATCACCGGCGCGGCGCGGGTGATGCGGGAAAAAGCGGTCAAGCTTAATTTCAAGGCCCCCGTGGTGATTGACACGTGCGGCACCGGGGGGGACGGCGCCCAGACCTTCAACATCTCCACCACCGTCGCTTTTATTGTCGCCGCCGCCGGAATCCCCGTCGCCAAACACGGGAACCGGGCCGTTTCCAGCCGGTGTGGCAGCGCCGATGTGCTGGAGGCTTTGGGGATCCAAGTGGACCTGCCCCCGGAAAAAGTGGAAGTCTGCCTCAAAGAAGCGGGAATCGGTTTTTTATTTGCGCCCCGTTTTCACCAGGCGATGAAATATGCCGCCGGACCCCGGAAGGAACTTGGCTTCCGGACCATCTTCAATTTGCTGGGGCCGTTGACCAACCCCGCCGCCGCCAATTGCCAGTTGGTCGGGGTCTTCCTCCCCCGCCTGACGGAAGTGGTCGCCCAAGTCTTGGACCGGCTCGGCGTTGAACGGGCCGTCGTGGTCCATGGCGATGGCCTGGACGAATTGGCGCTGGAAGGTGAGAACCGGATCAGTGTTTTAAAACAAGGCCGGATTACGACTTATAGCTTTCAAGCGGCGGATCTGAATCTTTCCCCCGCGCCGAAAGCGGCCTTGACCGGCGGAAGCCCCGCGGAAAATGCCCGGATCACCATTGCCCTTTTACGGGGTGAGGCCGAGGGGCCCAAACTCGCCGCCGTGCTGCTCAATGCGGCTGCCGCTTTTCTCGCCGCCGGTGTGGCCGACAGTTTACAAGAGGGGATCGCCCTCGCCCGTGAGCTCATCCGGAACGGAAAGGCCTATGCCAAGTTGGAAGAGTTCCGGCGGGTGGCGGGGGTGGCATGATGTTTTTGGAACAAATTCTGCAGGCAAAAAACAGGGAGGTCATGGCGAAAAAAGCCCGTACCCCCGCCCGCCAGTTGGCCAGAAAATTAGCGGAAGCTCCCGTCTTGCGGCCCTTCCGGCCGAGCCTGACCGGCGAGGGAATAAGGCTGATTGCCGAACTCAAACGGGCTTCCCCCTCCAAAGGATTACTCTGCCCCGATTTTCAACCGTTGAAACTGGCCAGAATCTATGAAGAGGCGGGGGCGGCTGCCCTTTCCGTCTTAACGGAGGAAAATTTCTTCCGGGGCTCCCTCGCCTATTTATCCCTGGTCAAAAACGGAACCCAAAACCTCCCGGTCCTGCAGAAAGATTTTATCATCGACCCGTACCAAATCGTGGAGGCCAGGGTTCACGGGGCCGATGCAGTCCTCCTGATTGTCGCCGCCCTGCCGCGGCCTCAGTTGACCCGCTTGCTTCAGGAAGCGAAGGCGCTCGGCATGGACGCGCTGGTGGAGATCCACAATCAGTCGGAATTGGCGGACGCCCTGGCGGCGGAGGCAGAAATTATCGGGATCAACAACCGCGACCTCCAGACCTTCCAGGTGGATCTGGAGACCACCTTCCGTCTGGTGGAAGCAATCCCCAAAGATAAAGTGGTCGTCGCGGAAAGCGGGATCCAAAACCGGCAGCAACTCCAGCGTCTGGCCGCCGCGGGGGTGAACGCGGCCCTTGTCGGGGAAGCCCTGGTCACCGCCGCCGATCCCGGCGCCAAGCTCCGTGAATTGAGGGGGATCGCTTATGGTGCCGGTTAAGATCTGTGGGATTACCAACTGGCAGGATGCCTTCTACTGCCAAGAAATGGGGGTTTCCGCCCTCGGCTTTGTCTTTGCCCCTTCGCCGCGGCAAGTCACCGTCGACCAAGTTTACCAAATCACCCGCCGTCTTTCTCCTTTTCTCCTGAAAGTCGGGGTCTTTGTGGATGATGATCCCTATCGCATCCGGGAGATCATGCGGGATTGCCGCCTGGATCTGGCCCAATTGCACGGGGCGGAATCCCCGGGAGATTGTGAAATCTTGGCCGGCCGGGTGATTAAGGCTTTCCGTGCCGGCTGCGACCGGCCCGACCCCGGCTGGAAGAAGGCCCCCTTACGGGGGATCTTAATTGACACTTTCCTTCCGGGCCATAACGGCGGGACCGGCCACGTCTTTGACTGGTCCTTGGTGACCCCCTACCGGCAGCTGGGTTTCCCCCTGATCCTGGCCGGAGGCTTAAATCCGGATAACGTCAACGCCGCCCTGCAAAGCGTCCGCCCCGACGGGATCGATGTCTCCAGTGGAGTGGAGATACGGCCCGGGATCAAGGACCCGGCGAAAATCGCCAGACTGGTTACGGTAGTAAAAGCGGCGCAACCCCGTCTTTCTACAACAAGCTCTTTTTAGTCAAAGGTTTTTCTTCCTTGCTTGCAGCCTAAAGGAGGTGTTGACCATCACAACTTTTCACGAAGAATGGTACTTTGGCCCTTATGGCGGCCGTTACGTGCCGGAAACGCTCATGGCCGCGCTGGATGAATTGACCGCCGCTTACCGTCAATACGCCCGGAGCCCTGAATTCCAGGAGGAGTTGGCCCAACTCTATCGTTCCTATGCGGGGCGGCCGACCCCCTTGTACTATGCCGAACGTTTCAGCCGGGAACTGGGAATGGGAAAAGTTTATTTTAAGCGGGAAGATCTGAACCATACCGGCGCCCATAAGATCAATAACGCCCTGGGCCAAATTCTGTTGGCCCGGCGGATGGGGAAGCGCCGGATCATCGCCGAGACCGGCGCCGGACAGCACGGGGTCGCCACGGCGACCGTCGCCGCCAAATTCGGCCTCGAATGCGTCGTCTATATGGGTGAAGCCGATATGGCCCGGCAAGCCTTGAACGTTTTCCGGATGAAACTCCTCGGGGCCGAAGTCCGGCCGGTAACCTCCGGCCGCGGTACTTTGAAGGACGCGACCAATGAAGCGATCCGGGACTGGGTGGCCAATGTGGACGATACCTATTACCTTATCGGCTCAGTGGTCGGCCCCCATCCCTATCCAGAGATTGTCCGCGACTTTCAGTCCATCATCGGCCGGGAGACCCGTACCCAACTGGAAGAATTGGAAGGCCGCCTTCCCGACTATGTGGTGGCCTGTGTGGGCGGGGGAAGTAACGCCCTTGGCATTTTCACCGCTTTTCTGGCAGAACCCGGCGTTAAATTGGTGGGGGTGGAGGCCGCCGGGAAAGGCCTTTCCACCGGCGAACACGCCGCCGCCCTGGCCGAAGGAAAGCCGGGCATCCTCCATGGGGCAAAAAGTTACTTGCTTTCCGACGCCGACGGCCAAATCAAGGAGGCCTATTCCATCTCCGCCGGCCTGGATTACCCGGGCGTCGGTCCGGAGCATAGCTATTTAAAAGACAGCGGACGCGTTAACTACCTGGCCGTCACCGACCAGGAGGCGCTGGCGGCCTTCTCCTATTTGACCCGGACGGAAGGGATCATTCCGGCTTTGGAGAGCGCCCACGCGGTGGCCGCCGGGATGAAGCTCGCCCGTCAACTGGCGCAGGATGAAATCATGGTCATTAATCTTTCCGGGCGGGGCGACAAGGATATCCCCACGGTTGCCCGGGTGCTGGGGGTGAATACATGAACCGGATTGCCCTGGGTTTCCAAGAATTGAAAAGGACCGGCCGTAAGGCCTTTATCCCTTATATCATGGGCGGTGATCCGGATCTACCCCATTTGCCGCGTATTTTAGAGATTTTGTCCGCCTCCGGGGCCGACTTTATCGAAGTGGGCGTGCCGTTCTCCGACCCCCTGGCCGACGGGCCGGTCATCCAGGCCGCCGGACAGCGGGCTCTCCGGAACGGCTGTACCCTCAGTAAACTCCTCACGGCCCTCAAACCGGTGGCGGCCTGCTTGCCGATCCCTGTAATCCTGATGATCTACTATAACCAGCTCTTCCAACGGGGAGTAACGCGCTTTGTGGAGGAGGCGAAAACAGCCGGCGTCGCCGGCCTCATCATCCCCGATTTGCCGCCGGAAGCTGCCAGCGAGCTAAGCCGGTTGGCGGGGGCGGCCGGGATCGGCCTCAACTTTCTCGTGGCCCCCACCAGCACAGCAGAGCGGATCCGGTTGGCGGCTGACGCCAGCACCGGCTTCTTATACACGGTTTCCGTCAAAGGGGTAACGGGCGCCCGCCGCCACCTCCCCCCGGAATTGCCGGCTTTTATCCAACGGGTGAAAACACTCAGTTCATGTCCGGTGGCTGTCGGCTTCGGGATCGCCACCCCCGACCAGGCCAGAGCAATTTCCCGGCTGGCCGACGGTGTCGTGGTCGGCAGCGCCATTGTCCAGACCATTGCGGAAGATCCGGAACTGAAGAGGATGGCTTCTTTCGTCCAATCGCTACGGGGCGCCATTTGAAAACGTCATGGGGACAATTGGCAGGAAAGATTAAGGAAGATTCGAGGAATTTCTTTAGAGGAAATTTGGCAAGTAATAAAATCAGGCAAGGTAAAACCAGAAATATTGCTTGGGCCGGCGGATCTGCTTAATATTCGACCGTCATCAGTGTGAGGCCGTGCGGCGGGGCGGTCGGCCCGGCCGCCTGCCGGTTACCCGTGGCCAAGATCTCCCGGACCAAAAGGGGATCGGCTTTTCCTTCCCCGATGAAGAGTAAAGTACCGACAATATTCCGGACCATCTTATATAAAAAACCGTTTCCGGTCAAGGTAAAGCAGATTTCTTCTCCCTCTTCCGTTACTTCCACCTTGTCCAGCCGGCGCACCGTTGTCGCCACCGCGGACCCGGCGGCGGAAAATCCTTTAAAGTCATGCTCCCCCAGTAAATAGGCGGCGGCGGTCCGGACCGGCTCCAGCTTCAGCGGCCAAGGAAAATGATAGGAGTAGCGGCGGAGAAAGGGATCGGGCCACCGGCGGCGGGAGACCAAATACCGGTAGGTTTTTCGCTTTGCCCCGTAACGAGCGTGAAAAGAGAGGGGAACTTCTTCGGCCTGCCAGACAATGAGATCCGGCGGCAAACAGGAATTCAGTGCGGCCGGCCAGCGGTCGAAAGGAATCGGAGAATCGGTGGTAAAATTCACCACTTGTCCCTTGGCATGGACACCGGCATCGGTCCGGCCGGCGGCAATCAGCTTCGGTACCGTACCGGTCAGCCGCCGCAAGGCCTTTTCCAATTCACCCTGGACCGTCCGCTCTCCTTGGCCTTGCCGCTGGTAACCGGCAAACTCGGTTCCGTCATAGGCAATGGTCAATTTAATATTGACCATTTCCCCACCTCCTCCCCGAAAATGCCTTCAATGTGTGCCGGCCCACCCGGCTTTGCTTTTCTCCCGCACACTTAAGCTGTCCGGTCGACAGCCGGCGGGAGCGGCTTCCGGGGTAATATACCCCGCCATCCTTTAATCTCCCGGCACTCCGGTGGCTGAATTCATACCTTGACCGGAATTATTTTTTACCCGATCACCCGTCTTCCCCACCAGAGAAGAGAAAAGAGCAACAGCAAAACAGCGCAGAGGGTATCCTTTCCCTCCCAGGCCAGCGCGTAAAGGGAGCCACGGGGCGCCCCCGGTACATAGCCCCTGGCTTCCATCGCCTGGGCCATCTCTAAAGCCCGCCGCAGCGCCGAAATAAACAAAGGTACCACCATCGAAAGCAAGCCTCTAATTTTCCGTGTCCATTTGGCCTGAAAGTTTACCCCCCGGGCCTGTTGGGCCAGGCGAATCTCACCGGCTTCTTCCAAGAGTAAGGGGAAGAAAGAGAGGGCCAAACCGAGGGCCATCGCGATCTCGCCGGCCGGAAGGAAACGGCCAAAGGGCCTGAGGATTTGCTCCACCCCTTTAATCAAGGTCAAAGTTTCCGTGGTCCCCAATAACCACGCGCTTAAAAAGAGAAAATTCAACAGGCGTAAAAAGTATATGACAGCCTCAACTACGCTTCCGGTCGCCAGATTCAGCAGGAAAGTCAGGCCTAAAAGCCAGCGGAATCCCATTATGACCTGCCACCCCCGGTTGATCGGCAGACGGGCGGAGGCAAACAAGAGCAGATTGACGGCAAGGAGAATGAGTTGTCCGGGCAGACCGTTTTCGGAGAAGGCCAGCGTCGCCCCAATGATTACCACCAGCAACTTTAAGCGGGGATCCCGGCGGTGCCAAAAGGAAACGGCCGGATAATAACCGATCCTCCTCATCGGGCTCCTCCCCCCTGTTGCCTTTGCCGGCAAAACCGGGCCAACTCGGCCCAGGCTTCCTCCGGTGTCTCCTGGGCCGCCGCCACCGGCGCGCCGGCCGTTTGTAAACGGTAAAGAAGGGAGAGCACAAAGGGCAGTTCCAGGCTCTCCGCCTCCAATTCCGGCCCCCGTCCGCACAAGCCCCCCCACGTCGTATCCGCTTTTAATTTACCGTTGACCAAAACCAGCACCCGCCGGGTCAAACCAAAGAGGAAGTCGGGATTATGGGAGGCCACCAAAAGTCCGAGACCGGTTTCGGCCCTGATTTTCCGTAAGGTTTCCGCCAGCGCCACCTCACCCGGTCCATCCAAACCAACCGTCGGCTCATCCAAGAGTAAAAAACGGGGCTTCATCGCCAGGGCTACCGCCAAAGCCACCCGCCGTTGTTCACCGCCGGAGAGCTGAAAGGGGGAAACCGACCACCGCTCCTCGCTCAGGCCAACGGCGGTCAACGCCCAAGCCACCCGGGCGGCCACTTCCGCCGGCGGAAGCTCCATGTTTTCCGGGCCGAAGGCTACTTCCTCCCGGACGGTGGCGGCAAAAAAACCCCGTTGGGGTTCTTGGATGGCGAGGACCACCGGCCCTTCTTCCCGGCCTTCCACCGTGACCTGGCCGGAGGTGGGTTTGACGAGCCCGGCTAAAATCCGGAGGAGGGTTGACTTTCCGGCACCGATTGGTCCGATGAGCGCTACGGCTTCTCCGGCTTTTAACCGGAAAGTGACTCCGCTTAAAGCTTGTTTTTTCCCTTCCCCGTCCCGGGCGAAAACCATCGTGATCTCTTTTGCCTTTATTTCCATAACACTGACACCAATTCATCCAAGTTTGTCACTGCCGATCCCTTAAGCCCCAGCCGGTAGGCGGCTTCCGTCGCCGGCGGGAGGACGATTCCCCAAGTCCTGGCCTCCTCCGGCATGGCCAGCAGCTGGGCCGGCGGACCACTCCATACCGCCCGGCCTCCGGCCATCACCAGCACCCGGTCGGCGGTGAGGACTTCCGCCAGGCGGTGGGTAAACCAGATCATACTCTGCCCGCCTTGGCGTAAATCCGCCAGCAGTCGGAGAATCCGCTTTCTCGCCCCCGGGTCGAGCATGGCCAAGGGTTCATCAACCAGGATCAGTTTGGGTTTTAAGACCCAGATATCGGCCAGGGACAGTAGGCGTTTTTCCCCGCCCGACAGGGAATGGGGGCCGGCGTTTTTCAGCGGCTCCAGCCCGAAACGGGCCAGCCCCTCATCGACGGCCCGCCGGATGCTCTCCGTGGACAGGGTCCGGTTCTCCACGCCGAAAGCAATTTCCCGCTCCACCGTCCCCGCTACAAACTGGTTCTCCGGATGCTGAAAAACCAGGCCCACCCGGCGGTAGACCTCTTTCAATTGGTCCTCGTTGGCGGTGGAATAACCATCCACCAGCACCCGGCCGGCCGTTGGTTTAAGCAGGCCACAACACAAACGGGCCAGGGTTGATTTCCCCGACCCGTTAGCGCCTAGCACTGCCAGAAAGGTTCCAAGTTCAAGCTCCAGATTAACCTGACAAACCCCGGTCGACTGAGAGCCGGGGTAGCAGTAGGAGACTTGCTCTAAATTTAAAAAGGGCGCCATCCTTTAAACTAATTCAACGATCGCCATCGGCGCCGCATCCCCGCGACGGGGCCCCAACTTTACTACCCGGGTGTAACCCCCGTTCCGCTCGGTATAACGGGTGGCAATCTCATCAAACAACTTCTTGACCACGGCTTTATCCCCAATCACCCTGGCCGCTTCCCGGCGGGCATGAAGATCGCCTTGTTTCCCTAAGGTAATCAGCCTTTCGGCCAGTATCCGGACCTCTTTGGCCTTAATCTCCGTTGTTTCGATGCGGCCGTGGTCCAACAGTTCAGTCACCAGATTCCGGAAGAGTGCTTTCCGGTGACCAAAGGGCCGGCCTAAACGTCGTAAGTTCATCCTAATTCCCTCCTTCAAGTTAATAATTCAACCGTTTACTTTAACGACCCGGCTTAGAAATGGATGGTGGAAGGAATTATTCTTCCGACTTCCGGAGGGAAAGATTGAGGGCCGCCAGTTTCTGCTCCACTTCCTCCAGGGATTTCTTCCCCAGATTCCGTACCTTCATCATATCCTCCGGCGTCTTTTTAATTAATTCTTGCACCGTATTGATTCCGGCTCGCTTCAGACAATTATAGGACCGGACCGACAAATCCAGCTCCTCAATGTTCATCTCCAGGATTTTATCCTTGGATTCTTCTTCTTTCTCCACCATAATCTCGGTTTCACTCACGGATTCGCTCAAATTCACAAAGAGCATCAGGTGCTCCGTGAGGATCTTCGCGGCCAAACTCACGGCTTCCACCGGATTAATACTACCGCTGGTCCACAACTCCAAAATCAGTTTATCATAGTCGGTAATCTGGCCGACGCGGGTATTTTCCACCACATAATTGACTTTATGCACCGGAGTAAAGATGGAATCCACCGGAATTACACCGATCACATCCTCCGGCTTTTTATTCCGCTCGGCAGGAACATAGCCTCTGCCCTTACCAAAGGTTATCTCCATTGCGAGGCTACCGCCTTCACTGACGGTGGCAATATGATGATCGGGGTTTAAGATCTCCACGTCACTGGGGAGCTGAATATCACTGGCCAAAACATTTTTCGCCTCTCTGACTTCAAGACGGGCGACTTTGGGGCCGTCGCCGTGGATCTTGACCAGCAACTCTTTGAGGTTCAAAATAATCTCGGCCGTATCTTCCACTACCCCCGGAATAGTGGAGAACTCATGGAGGACCCCGTCAATCTTGACCGAGGTAACCGCAGCGCCCGGCAGTGAAGAAAGCAACACCCGCCGGAGCGAATTGCCCAGCGTTGTACCGTAGCCTCTCTCCAACGGCTCGACGATAAACCGACCGTACCGGTCATCCTTGATTTCGTCAATGGTCACCCTTGGCTTTTCGATTTCAATCATACAAAAGCCTCCCTTCGGTCCTTAGGTCTGGCTTAGACCCTGAGTTTAACGGGAGTAGAGCTCGACAATGAGGTGTTCCTGAACCGGAACATCGATCTGTTCCCGCGAAGGTATCGCAAGGACCCGGCCAGTCCAGCTGTTGGTATCCAGTTCCAGCCATTCAGGGATATTTTGGCCGTTATTAGCCTCCAGAATACTCTTGATCAAGGGAGAATTGGTCGCCGTTTCTTTAAGTGTGATCACATCACCCGGTTTGAGCTGATAGGAAGGGATATTAACCTTGCGGCCGTTCACCCGGAAGAAACCATGCCGGACCAATTGACGGGCTTCCCGCCGGGAACTGGCCAGTCGCAACCGGTAGATTACATTATCCAACCGGGTTTCCAAAAGTTGCAGCAAGTTTTCACCGGTAATTCCCTTTTTCCGTTCGGCCAAGGCAAAATAACGGGCAAACTGGGCCTCAAGAATCCCGTAAATCCGGCGGAGTTTCTGCTTCTCCCGGAGCTGCAGGCCATAATCGGACAATTTCTTTCTGGCCTGTCCATGCTGACCGGGGGCATAGCTTCTCCGGTTAAAACTGCATTTCTCCGAGAGGCAACGGTCACCTTTGAGGAAAAGTTTCTGCCCCTCCCGGCGGCACATTTTACAGACTGAACCAATATATCTTGCCATCTGGTTTTTAACACCTCCTCAAGTTAGACGCGACGCCGTTTCGGGGGCCGGCAGCCGTTATGGGGAATCGGGGTGACATCTTTAATCATGCTAACTTCCAAACCCGCCGCTTGCAAAGAACGGATCGCCGCTTCCCGTCCAGCGCCCGGACCTTTCACGTAAACCTCAACCTGTTTCAGACCATATTCCATCGCCGCTTTGGCCGCCGCTTCCGCCGCCATCCCTGCCGCGTAAGGGGTATTCTTCCGCGAACCTTTAAACCCCATCGCCCCGGCGGATGACCAGGAAAGCACGTTGCCGTTCAGGTCCGAAATGGTTACCAGTGTATTGTTAAATGTAGATTTAATATGCGCCGCACCATTTTCTACATATTTCTTCTCTCTTCTCTTCGTTCTGGTTCCTTTACGCGGAGCCGCCATTGGTTATCCCTCCCTTAAGCTTTTTTCTTGCGCCCTACGGTTTTGACCGGGCCTTTTCTGGTCCGGGCGTTGGTCTTGGTCCGTTGTCCCCGGACCGGCAACCCACGGCGGTGACGGAGCCCACGATAACTCCCAATCTCAATCAACCGTTTGATATTCATGCTCTCTTCCCGCCGGAGGTCCCCTTCCACCTTATATTCATGGTCAATCACTTCCCGAAGTTTGGCGATCTCGTCTTCGGTCAGATCCCGCACTCTCGTATCGGGATTGATCCCGGTTTTGGCCAGAATCTCCCGGGATAAGGTTAACCCAATACCATAAATATAAGTCAAGGCAATCTCCAACCGCTTATCCTTTGGTAAATCGACACCGGCAATACGCGCCACTGAAGCTTCCCTCCTTTTAACCCTGTTTCTGCTTGTGCTTGGGATTACTACAGATCACCATAACCCGCCCTTTGCGACGGATAATCTTGCAATGCTCGCAAATGGGTTTCACTGACGGAGCAACTTTCAATGTGGTACCTCCTCACAATTGCAAATTAAGATCTACTACCCAAAACGAGGGAAAGAGCAAAGAAAGAAGGTTCATTTATAACGGTAAATAATCCGGCCGCGGGTTAGATCATAGGGTGACAGTTCCACCATGACCCGGTCTCCGGCAAGAATCTTGATGAAATTCATCCTCATCTTTCCGGAAATATGAGCCAGGACCTTATGCCCGTTCTCCAGTTCCACCCGGAACATCGCATTGGGCAACGGCTCTATGACTGTCCCATCGACTTCGATAATATCATCTTTCCCCATGGCTTACCTCTCCTTCCTTTTTATTTTCCCCCAAACACTGGATAGCATCGACAATCTCTTCATCCGACACCCGGTCTCCCGCTGCCAGTTTGGCTCCGATCTCCTCGGCCACGCGGAGCGTGAAGGCAAGATGTTTCCGGTTTTTCTTCTTTGGCCGCTCCAAGGGGCGTTTCCGCCCGTCCGCCACCAAAACATAATCCTCATTGAGCAAAGCAACGATGAGAAATAATGCCCCGGTGTCCCGCCCCTGCTTCGAAATGACCAGCTGCCCCAGGCGGGGTGGAGTCGCCGCCGTTTTTACCATACAACCATTCCCCCGTTTCCCCCCTCGCCATCCGGCACCCGTGTTAAAATTTCCGGCTCCCCGTCCGTCACCAATACGGTATGTTCAAAGTGGGCCGAGTATGACCCGTCCACTGTTGTCACCGTCCATTGGTCCGCCGGGTTAATTTTCACCTGGTAGGCGCCGGCATTCACCATCGGTTCGATGGCCAGCGTCATGCCCGGCTTTAAGACCGGGTCATAACGGTAAAGAGGAGAAACATAATTGGGAACCTGCGGTTCCTCATGCATGGTCTGGCCAATGCCGTGACCGACAAAATCCCTCACTACGGAAAAACCGTTGGCTTCCACATAATTTTGGATCGCCCGCGAGATCGCCGAGAGGCGGTTCCCGGCCCGGGCCTTGGCAATCCCTTTCCATAACGCCTCCCGCGTAACCCGCATTAACTTCTGATGCTTTGGTGTCACCTTCCCGACACCGACGGTAACCGCCGCATCTCCATAATATCCTTCATAGACCACACCGAAATCCAAACCGACAATATCCCCCGGTTTTAACGTCCGCGGCCCGGGGATGCCGTGCACCACCTGGTCGTTGACCGAAGTGCAAATACTGGCCGGGAACCCTTGGTAACCTTTGAACGCCGGTTTGACCTGAAATTCCTTGACTGCTGCCTCCGCCAGTTCATCCAGTTCTTGCGTGGTAATTCCGGGCTCAACCGCTGCCGCAACCCGGCTAAGAATCAAAGCGGTAATTTCACCGGCCTTCCGCATCCGGCTGAGCTCAAATTGGGATTTGCGTGTAATCATTGGCCCACCCGCTTACGAATTTCTCGCAGAATCTCCTGATAAACAACGGGAATCGCCTTGGTTCCGTCCACCCGCACTAAAAGTCCGGCTTCCTCATAATACCGGATCAAGGGAAGGGTCTGGCGGGTATATACCTCCAACCGGTGCCGGATGGTGGCTTCCTTGTCATCTTCCCGCTGAATCAATGGACCTCCGCACAGATCACAAACGCCGGTCTGTTTTTCTTTTTTGGTCACAATATGGTAGACCTCGCCGCAATTTTGGCAGACCCGTCGCCCGGAAAGGCGCGCCACCAAAATCTCGGGATCCACCGCCAACTCAACCACAGCGGTCAAGCTTTGCCCCTTTTCCGCCAAATACCGGTCCAAAGCCTCCGCTTGCGGAACCGTCCGTGGGAAACCATCCAATAAAAAACCATTGGCCACATCCGGCCGGGATAACCGTTCGGCGACAATTCCCAGGACCAATTCGTCAGGGACCAATTCGCCTCTTTTCATATACTGCTCCACCTGCTGACCCAAAGGGGTCTGTTGTTTAATGGCCTCCCGGAACATATCACCGGTGGAGATGGACGGAATCTTAAACTCGGCACTGAGACTGGCGGCTTGGGTTCCTTTCCCGGCCCCTGGCGGACCCAGCAAAATTAAACGCAAAAAGCTCACCCTTCCTCAAATCAGACTTCGCTGCCTGTCGACTCACCCGGCTTTTGGTTAGATCCTCATAGCAAATACCCATGGAAGCCGGCGCCAGCGATCACTTGAGAAAACCTTCATACTGTCTCATTACGAGTTGGGCTTCAATCTGTTTCATCGTATCAATGGCGACCCCGACGGCAATCAGTAAACTGGTTCCGCTAAACCCGAACTGCCGGATTCCGGTTAACGGTCCGAGCAAATACGGGAGCAAGGACACAAAAGTTAAAAAGAGGGCGCCCGCCGTGGTAATCCGGGTTAAGATTTTATCCAGATATTCGGCGGTGGGCCGGCCCGGCCGGATCCCCGGAATAAACCCGCCATATTTCTTCAGGTTATCGGCCACATCCATCGGATTGAAGGTCACTGCCGTGTAAAAATAGGAGAAGAGGAAGATAAAAACCGCATAAATAACCAGGTAAACAGGTTGACCCGGATAAAAGAATTTATAGACAAACTTGTAAAACCCGCTCTCCTGAGAGGTGAAACCGGCGATTGTCATCGGGAAAGCCAGCACCGATGAGGCAAAGATGATCGGAATCACCCCAACCTGGTTCACCCGGAGCGGCAGATGCGTTGCCTGCCCGCCGTACATCTTCCGGCCAACCACCCGTTTGGCGTACTGAACGGGAATCCTCCGCTCACCTTCCGTGACTGCCACAATAAAGGCCACGATCACCACGAGAAGCAAGAAAAAGAAAATCAACCCCAGCAGAGAAACCCCGCCTTCACCGATATTTCCGACCGTATTAATAAAATCCGGGACCAGACGGGCCACAATCCCGGCAAAGATCAGCATGGAAACCCCGTTGCCGATCCCCCGTTCGGAAATGGTCTCGCCCAGCCAGGTTAAGAAGAGAGTCCCCGCCGTCATTGTCAGTACGATCAAAACTAACGAAGAAACACTCCCCGGGTCGGCTAAGGCTCCACGAAAGGCGAAGGTAATCGCCAAGGCTTGAACGAACCCCAGCACTACCGTGGCGTATTTCGTATAGCGGGCCAAAACCTTCCGGCCTTCCGCTCCTTCTTTCGACATCTCCTGCCAACTAGGAATCACCATCGTCAGCAGTTGCATAATAATCGAGGCCGTGATATAGGGTTGAACCCCTAGCGCAAAGACGGACATATTACTGAGCGCACCGCCGGAAAAAAGGTCCAGCAGGGTAAAGATGGTGTTCTCTCCGAGTTCCAAACGCTCCATCCCGGGAACGAGGATGTAAGACCCCAACCGGAAAACCGCCAGCAAAAAAAGGGTCCAGTAGAATTTTTTCCGGAGATCCGGGATCCGAAATGCGGTTTTTAGAGACTCCCACATCTTATATCACCTCAGCTTTTCCGCCGGCCGCCTCGATCTTCGCTGTCGCTGAACCGCTGAACGCATGAGCCTTCACGACCAGTTTCTTTTCCAGCTCGCCCCGGCCTAATACTTTCACCCCGTCATAGACTCCTTTGATCAGACCGTTTTCCACCAAAAGCTCCGGGGTAACCTCGGTCCCGTCGTTAAAGCGATTTAAACGTTCCACATTAATCTCCGCCCAAATCTTGCGGTGAATATTCTTGAAACCGCGTTTCGGGAGACGGCGCTGCAACGGAGTCTGGCCGCCTTCAAAAGCCGGTCCTTTTCCCCCACCGGAGCGTGCCTTCTGGCCTTTATGCCCGCGTGCGGAGGTTTTGCCCAAACCGGAGCCGATCCCCCGTCCGACCCGTTTTGGTGCGGTTTTTGCGCCCGCTGCCGGTCCTAAATCTTCAAGCCTCATCTTGGCACCTCCTATCCATTGGTTACTTCTACCAGATGTTCGACCTTTTTAATCATGCCACGGGTTACCTCATTATCGGGCAGAACAACCGATTGGTTCAACCGGTGCAGGCCAAGGGCGGCAATGGTTGCTCTTTGGTCCTTCTTCCGGCCAATGGTGCTCCGCTTCCAGGTAACAACCAAATTCTTCTCATTTGTTGCTTTCTTTGGCATCAGATACCACCCCTTAGCCTAAAACTTTTTCCAGCGGGAGACCCCGTAAGGCCGCCACTTCCGCCGCTTGCTTCAACCCTTGCAAACCGGCTACGGTAGCGTTGACCATATTCAAGGGGTTGTTCGATCCAATCGATTTGGTCAAAATATCACGAATCCCGGCCAATTCCAAAACGGCACGGACTGGTCCACCGGCGATCACACCGGTACCGGGAGCGGCCGGTTTCAGGACGACCCGGCCGGCGCCGAAATGTCCTTCGATCGGATGAGGGATAGTGGTGTTGACCATGGGTACTTCAAAAATTTTCTTCTTGGCGTCCTCAACACCTTTACGGATGGCCTCCGGCACTTCACCGGCTTTGCCTAACCCCACTCCGACATGGCCCTGACCGTCGCCAACCACCACTAAAGCGCTGAAATTAAAACGGCGTCCGCCTTTGACGACTTTGGCGACCCGGTTGATGTAGATTACGCGCTCTGTTAATTCCAAATCCTTCGGGTTAATCCGTTTCATCATATCCCTCCTTTGCTTAAAACTCCAATCCGTTCTCCCGCGCCGCTTCCGCTAAAGCCGCGACCCGGCCGTGATAATCATAACCGCCACGGTCAAAAACCACTTGTTTGATTCCTTTTGCCTGCGCCCGCTGGGCAATAACCTTCCCCACAAGCTTCGCGCTTTCCACATTTCCGCCGTAGCCCTTCACCTGCTCCCTGATTTCCGGATCAACCGTCGAAGCGGAGAGTAAGGTTTTGCCCTCTACATCATCGATAATCTGTGCGTAAATATGGTGAAGACTTTTATACACCGACAGCCTGGGGCGTTCCGCCGTGCCGGCCAGTTTCTTCCGGAGCCGGACGTGACGTCGGACCCGGGCTTCATTTCGATCTGCTTTTTTAAACACCAATCGCCACTCCTTTCAGCGGACTATTTCCCGGCTTTCCCGGCTTTACGACGAATCGTTTCTTCCAGATACTTAATCCCTTTCCCTTTATAGGGTTCCGGCGGACGGACGCTCCGGATCTCGGCGGCGATTTGGCCGACTTGTTGCTTATCAGCGCCTTTCACCACGATCCGGTTGGGCGCCGGAACTTCAAATTCGATGCCGGGAATGGCCTCAATTTCCACCGGATGGGAATAACCAATGGTCAGCACCAGTTTATTCCCTTGTTTGGCTGCCCGGTAACCAACCCCGTTAATCTCCAGGGTCTTGCTGAACCCATTGGTGACACCTTCCACCATGTTGGCGATCAAACTCCGGGTTAAGCCGTGTAATGCCTTATAATAACCGTCGTCGTCGGCCCGTTCCACCTTGACGACCGCTCCATCCTGCACAACCTGGATACCCTCGGGGATCTCCTGGGATAATTCCCCTTTCGGTCCTTTAACGCGGACGAGATTACCGTCGATCTTCACTTCAACCCCAGCGGGTACCGTAATCGGTTTTTTGCCTATTCTGGACACTCTTTACACCTCCATTCCGAAACCGGTGTTTTTCTTAATTAATTCTACTGATGATTCCCGCCGCTCTGTTTCCGCCAGCCAACCGCTTACCAGATAAAACAGAGGACTTCCCCGCCGATACCCAGCTTACGGGCAGCTTTATCCGTCATAATTCCCTTGGAAGTGGAAAGGATAGCGATCCCCAACCCCCCGAGTACCTTCGGAATCTGGTCTTTTTCCACATAGACCCGTAAACCCGGCCGGCTGATCCGCTTCAGTCCGCTGATAATCGGTTCTTTTCCGTTAAACTTCAAATGGAGCCGGAGAATCCCCTGTTTATTATCCTCAATAATCTCATAATCCTGAATATAGCCTTCCTCCTTCAAGAGGCGGGCCAATTCCTTTTTTATATTGGACGCCGGAACCTCCACCTGTTTAATCCGGGCGATATTGGCATTACGAATCCGGGTTAACATATCGGCAATTGGGTCCGTTACCACCATGTTGAGATACCTCCTTCCTTACCAACTGGCTTTCACCACACCGGGGATCTCTCCACGGTGGGCCAGATTCCGGAAACAAATACGGCACATCTGAAATTTCCGCATGTAAGCCCGGGGACGCCCGCAGATTTTACACCGGTTATACGCCCGGACCGGATATTTGGGTTTGCGGCTCGCTTTGATAATCATCGATTTCTTGGCCATTCTTTTACCTCCTTTACTTAGGACGCCCTAAAGGGCATACCCAGGAGTTTTAACAGTTCATAAGCTTCCTCGTCACTCTGGGCCGTCGTGACAATGGTCACATCCATGCCCCGGATCTTGTCAATGGTGTCATAGTCAATCTCCGGGAAGATCAACTGTTCTTTCAGGCCGAGATTGTAGTTCCCCCGTCCGTCAAAGGATTGGGGCGAAACCCCCCGGAAGTCACGGATCCGGGGCAAAGCCAGATTGAACAGCTTGTCGAGGAATTCATACATTCTTTCCCCGCGTAAAGTGACCTTGCAACCGACCGAGGCCCCCGCCCGCACCTTAAAGTTGGCGATGGACTTTTTCGCCTTGGTAACCACCGGTTTCTGGCCGGCAATCTGGGTCAAATCCTTGACCGCGGCGTCAATCGCCTTCGCATCCTGGGTTGCTTCACCGACACCCATGTTGATGACGACCTTTTCCAAGCGGGGAATCTGCATTACGTTTTTATAACCAAAACGGCTTTGTAAGCCGGGAACAACTTCCTTCGTGTATTTCTCCCGTAAGCGCGACATGGTCCGCACCTCCTCCCAAACTCCACTTCTTCGTTTTGTTTATCCAGCCGTCCAATTCACCCGATCTGGTGACCGCATTTCTTACAGACTCTGACCGGCGAACCGTCGGCGGTCCGCTCACGGCCAACCCGCACCGGCCGGCCACAACTGCTGCAAAGCAGCATTACTTTGGACATCGAAAGGGGCATTGCTTTATCGATCACTCCGCCCTGGGGATTATCCTTAGTGGGTTTGGCATGCTTTTTCACCAAATTAATGCCTTCGACGATGACTGCTCCTTCCCGCGGTAAAACCCGTTGAATCTTACCGCGTTTTCCTTTATCTTTCCCGGAGAGCACAACCACTTCGTCTCCCTTGCGGAGAAATGTTTTGGAAACCACGACTATACCTCCCCTCTGAACAGATCAGAAATGCGCTAGCCGATCCCCTCACAAAACTTCGGGCGCCAGCGACACAATCTTCATAAAGTTTTTCTCCCTCAGTTCCCGGGCAACCGGCCCGAAAATCCGGGTCCCCCGCGGGTTCATCTCCTCGTTAATGATCACTGCCGCGTTATCATCAAAACGAATATAAGAGCCATCGGGCCGCCGTGTTTCTTTCCGGGTCCGCACCACCACGGCCTTGACCACCTCGCCCTTCTTTACCCCGACAATTCCGGCCCCTTTCCGGGCAGCCGAAGGGGGAAGCGCATCTTTAACTACGGCCACGATCAAATCGCCCACTCCGGCGTAGCGTTTCTTCGAACCGCCGAGCACACGGATACACATCAGCTTTTTGGCGCCGGAGTTATCCGCCACGTTAAGGTAAGATTGCACCTGAATCATCATTAGATCCCCCTTTCCATCTACAATTTCAGCAGGGTTAACGAAGATTACCGTTTTTACTCGGCCTGCTTAATAATCTCCACAACCCGCCAGCGTTTTTCCTTACTTAAAGGTCTGGTCTCCATAATCCGTACTTCATCACCGATCCGGCATTGGTTGTTTTCATCATGGGCTTTAAACTTGGTCGTCCGCCGGACCGTCTTTTTATACAACGGGTGCTGTTCCAAACGTTCCACCGCCACGACGACGGTTTTATCCATTTTGTCGCTGATTACCCGGCCGACACGGGTTTTTCTCCTGGTAAGACGCTCAGACATTCCTCATCCAACCTCCTTTTCCCTTATGCCCTTATTTTTCCTTCCCGTTCGTGCAGAATCGTTTTGACCCTGGCAATATCCTTCCGGACGGAGCGGACCCGTGCCGGATTATCCAATTGCCCGGTGGCTAACTGAAAACGAAGGTTGAAGAGTTCGGCCTTGAGGTCAGTGAGTTTCTTTTGCAGTTCTTCACCGCTCATTGCCCTAATTTCCTCAGCTTTCACTGGACTCACCACCCGCTTCCTCACGTTTAATAAATTTCGTCTTAATCGGCAATTTATGCCCGGCCAGGCGCAGAGCCTCACGGGCCAATTCCTCGTCCACCCCGGTAATCTCAAACATGATCCGTCCCGGTTTGACCACGGCCACCCAGTACTCGGGGGCGCCTTTCCCGCTCCCCATCCGGGTTTCCGCCGGTTTCGCCGTGACTGGCTTGTCAGGGAAGATTTTAATCCAAATCTTGCCGCCCCGTTTAATATGACGGGTTAAGGCCACCCGGGCTGCCTCAATTTGCACATTGGTAATCCAGCCCGGTTCCACTGCTTGCAACCCGTAATCGCCAAGGGTAAGTTGGGAACCGCGGGAGGCCATCCCTTTCATCCGTCCGCGCATTTGTTTACGGTACTTAACTCTCTTTGGAAGCAGCATTTAATTTCCCTCCTCACCCTTCGCAGCCTTTTTCTCCGGTAAAACTTCACCTTTATTAATCCAAACCTTGACTCCGATCTTGCCGTAAGTGGTGTTGGCTTCGGCAAAACCATAGTCGATGTCCGCGCGCAAGGTGTGTAAAGGCACCTTTCCTTCGCTGTAACCTTCACTCCGGGCGATCTCCGCTCCCATCAGCCGGCCGCTGCAGCGAATCTTGACGCCCAAAGCCCCCAGCTTCATAATCCGGCTGATCGCCTGTTTCATCGCCCGCCGGTAGGAACTCCGCCGTTCCAGCTGAAAACAGATGTTCTCCGCCACCAGCTGCGCATTGAGGTCGGGCACCTTTACCTCGGCAATATTTAAGGAAACCTGTTTATCGGTTAATTTCTCCAGACTTTTCCGCAGGGTCTCCACTTCCGTGCCGCCCCGGCCGATCACCATGCCGGGCCGGGCCGTATGGATGGTCACTTTAACGCGGTTGGCCGCCCGTTCAATCTCCACCCGGGCCACCCCGGAATTATAGAGTTTCTCTTTGATAAACCGGCGAATCTTCAGGTCTTCATGGAGGAGGGTGGCATAATCTTTCTCCGCAAACCAACGGCCTTCCCAATCACGGATGATCCCAACCCGAAGACCTACCGGATGAATTTTCTGCCCCATTTGGTCAACCCTCCTTTTCTTCCACAACAATCGTGATATGACTGGTACGTTTCCGGATCGCGGCCGCCCGCCCCTGCGCCCGGGCCCGGAACCGTTTCAGGGCCGGTCCCTGGTCCACCAAGGCATGGGCCACCACTAAATTATTCCGGTCCAAATCAAAATTATTTTCCGCATTGGCCACGGCAGAATGCAGAACTTTCCGTAAAACTTCCGCCGCCGCCCGGGGTGTAAACTGTAAAATCTGAAACGCTTCGTCCACGCTCTTGCCCTTTATTTCATTGGCCACTTGCCGCACTTTCTTCGGGGCAATCCGCACGAAACGCGCTACTGCTTTGGCTTCCATCGACTCGCCTCCCCTCGTTCTTAGGACGAATCCCTTTCCTTTCGACTTACCTTCAACACGTCAGCATCGACGGTCTTTCCTTTTCACCCAGGCTTACTTCAGAGCGGTGCTCTTCTCGGTCTTGGCGCCACTGTGTCCGCGGAAAGTGCGGGTCGGGACAAATTCCCCCAACTTATGACCAACCATTTCTTCGGTGATGTAAATCGGCACATGCTTACGGCCATCATGGATCGCCAACGTATGACCAACCAGTTCGGGGAAGATGGTTGACCGGCGCGACCAAGTCTTAATCACCTTTTTTTCGCCGCTCTGGTTCATCGCGACCACTTTCTTCAACAAACTTGGGTCGATGTACGGACCTTTCTTTAACGAACGCGACATCTCTCTTCCTCCCTTCCGGCCTTACGCCCGCCGTTTAATGATCAAACGATCGGAAGGTTTCTTCTTCCGGGTACGGTGACCCAGTGCCGGTTTACCCCAAGGCGTAACCGGAGCCCGTCCAATCGGCGACCGTCCTTCACCACCGCCATGGGGGTGATCCACCGGGTTCATGACCACACCGCGGACGGTCGGACGGATCCCAAGCCAGCGGGAGCGTCCCGCCTTCCCGATGACAATATTCTCATGATCAAGATTACCAACCTGTCCGATGGTGGCCATGCATTCCAGCCGGATCAAACGGACTTCGCCCGAAGGAAGCCGCACATGGGCATAATCGCCTTCTTTCGCCAAAAGCTGGGCACCGGCGCCGGCGCTCTTGACCAACTGGCCGCCCATTCCTTTAACCAATTCGATATTGTGGATAATCGTACCGGTCGGAATATTGGCCAGGGGTAAAGCATTTCCCACCTTGATATCGGCCTCCGGCCCGGAAACGACCATATCGCCCACTTGTAATCCGTCCGGCGCGATAATATAGCGCTTTTCCCCGTCGACGTAGTGCAAAAGGGCAATCCGGGCGGTCCGGTTGGGGTCATATTCAATCGCGGCCACTTTGGCCGGGATCCCAAATTTATCACGTTTAAAATCAATCCGGCGGTACATCCGTTTATGTCCGCCGCCGCGGTGACGGACGGTGATCCGCCCGGCGGCATTCCGTCCACCCGTCTTGGTCAACGGTTCCAACAAGGCTTTTTCCGGTGTCGCCTTGGTAATCTCTTCAAAGGTGGCAACGGAAACAAAACGGCGACCGGGGGATGTGGGTTTGTATTTCTTAATAGCCACTGCTTAAACCTCCTTTACCGGGAAAATCAGATCAGACTCCTTCAAAATATTCGATACGGTTTCCTGGTTCCAAGGTCACAACCGCTTTTTTCCAGCGCGGACGGCGTCCTTCGTAACGGCCCATCCTTTTTAACTTGCCAAGCCCCCGCATGGTGTTGACCGCCACGACCTTAACGTTGAAGATGGTCTCGACGGCTTCCTTAATCTGCATTTTGTTCGCCCGGGGGTCAACCAGGAAACAATATTTGTTCATCTCCATCAGGCGGGTACTTTTCTCGGTTACCAACGGTTTTTTAATAATATCCCGCGGATCCATTACGCTAACGCCTCCTCAATCCGGCCCACTGCCTCTTTGGTCAATAACAGGTGGTCGTGGCGTAAGATATCATAAACATTGAGACCTTCCGCCTTCATGGTCATTACCCCGGGGAGATTACGCATGGATTTGGTTACATTCTCGTCTTTCTCCGCCATGACCACCAAGGTTGTGGCGTCAGCCAGCTTCAAATTGGTCAGCACCCCAACGGCGGCTTTGGTTTTCGGTGCCTCAAAAGCCAAATTCTCGAGGACCACCAGTTTGCCGTCCTCCACTTTCGCCGCCAAAGCGGAACGTAAAGCTTGACGCCAAGCTTTTTTCGGCATCTTAAAACCGTAACTCCGGGGTTGCGGCGGAAAGACCACACCGCCACCCGTCCAGAGCGGTGAACGTCTGCTGCCATGACGGGCGCGGCCGGTTCCCTTTTGCCGCCATGGTTTGGCGCCACCGCCACGCACTTCGCCTCTGGTTTTAGCCTTCGCCGTGCCCAGACGTCTGGTCGCCAGTTGCATTACGACCGCCTGGTGCATGAGTGGTTTATTTATTTCGGCGGCAAAGATGGAATCAGCCAGATTCATCTCCCCGACCTGTTGCCCATCCATATTGTATACCGGTACGATCGGCATGCCAATCCTCCTCTCCTTGCGGGAAATTCGCCTATCTTGCTTTTACACTTTCCTTAATCTGAACCAAATTACCGTTACGGCCTGGAACAGCGCCCTTAATCAAGAGCAGATTCTTTTCGGGATCCACTTTCACGATCTCCAGCCCTTGGACCGTTACACGGTAGCCACCCAGCCGTCCGGGTAACCGACGTCCTTTAAAGACACGGGCGGGTCCAGTGGCGCCGAGGGACCCGGGACGACGATGGTACATCGAACCGTGGGCCATCGGTCCGCGGTTAAAATTGTACCTCTTAATCACCCCGGCAAAGCCTTTCCCTTTCGCCGTGCCGACCACATCCACAAGCTCGCCCTCTTTGAAGAGGGAAACATCAACCGTGTCACCGACTTTATACTGCTCCACCTCTTCCGGCGTGATGCGGATCTCCCGCAAAAACCGTAACGGTTTCACGCCAGCCTTCGCAAAATGTCCTTTCATCGGCTGACTGGTGCGTTTGGCGCTTTTCTCCATAAAACCTAACTGGATGGCGTTATAGCCTTCCTTATCGGCAGTCTTTTTCTGAACAACCAGGCATGGCCCGGCTTCAACGACAGTAACGGGAACCAACCGGCCGGCCGCATTGAAAATTTGCGTCATTCCGACCTTCTTCCCGAGGATGCCCTTGGCCAACCGAGTCACCTCCTAACCTCAACAAGAAAATTTCATCGGTCTGAAAATAAACAAGGGGGAAATAATAACAGACTACAATTTGATTTCAATGTCCACCCCGGCCGGCAGATCCAGCCGCATTAAGGCGTCTACCGTCTTGGAACTGGGCTCCAAGATGTCAATCAGCCGCTTATGGGTGCGCATCTCAAACTGTTCCCGGGAGTCTTTATCCTTATGAACCGAACGGAGCACCGTAAAGATACTTTTTTCGGTGGGCAAGGGAATGGGCCCGGCCACCACCGCTCCGGTCCGTTTCGCGGTCTCCACAATTTTCTCCGCTGACTGATCCAATACCCGATGGTCAAAGGCTTTTAAACGGATCCTAATCTTTTGATTGGCCAATTTATCGTCCCTCCTTATAATGGAGACTTTACACAAGCGGCATAAGGAAAACCTGGCTCCTTAGGCCTTTACCATTTCGGACATAACCTGGAGGCGTGCAGCAATATATGCTGCACGCCGTCATCTCCTTACTCGATAATCTTGGTCACGACCCCGGCGCCAACGGTCCGGCCGCCTTCACGGATGGCGAAACGCAAACCTTCCTCCATCGCAATCGGCGTAATCAGTTCGACCGACATCGTGATGTTGTCGCCCGGCATCACCATCTCCACACCC
>DATCJZ010000005.1:0-10867 GCA_036562545.1 Capillibacterium sp.
GTTCCTCCCGTAACTCGGCAATCCGTTTTTCCGCTTCTGCTTTGGTCATCCTATCCCTCCCTGCGCCTCGCGGCGAAACCCGGTTGGCGCCCCTTGGTTAGTCTCTCCTTTGCCCGATGAATTACCACCGGATCTTCGTCACCGCCGCGCCAATCCCTCCTGACACCGCCCCGCGCCGGAGCAAAATCAATCCCCGTCGGCCCGCGCCTTGAGCGCCGGGAGCAACCATGCCGAAAGAAGCCGGAGCGTGAAACGGAATGCGTTAACGTCACAGCAGATCAGCCAATAAAAAATACCAAATGCTTAAGCTGATTTAAGTACCTTTTTAAGTACCTTTCAAAGGATATTCTCATATTTTTATATTGAATCCCAAAATCCAAGCATTGGAGTGATTCATATGCCATTCACTTTTGCGCAGACAAATCTAAACAATGATTTGGAGACGTATGACCTTGCGATCTCGATTAACCCTACCACCGCGATCATCGATGAAACGATCGAAGCCGGCGATGTCGTCGCTAATTCGATCGCCGTCGCTAATACAGGCCAGGTCAATGCCGATGTCTATTTAACCGCTGACTGGGGACCGGCATCCGGGACGACCGACCGGGAAGCAACCCTCCTGGCTAACGCGCTGACCGTCAGCGTATTCCTGTCGGAAGACCCGGCACCAACCCAACAATATATCGGCAGCTTTATCGGGCTCATTGACCAAAAGGTCATCTCCGGCCTTGCTCCGGCGGCCGACGCCCAGGTCAACATATCCGTCGGTTTGCCGGGGACCAAAAGCGGGCCTACCTTGTTGGGAAAAGCGCTCAATACCGATTTTGTTTTCGTCGCCGTATCAGTTGCGTAATTTCGTTAATTCGCAAAAGAGTCGGTTCCCCGGAACCGGCTCTTTTGCATATTATGCATAAGGTGATCCCGATGAGTAAAGGCAGAGTTGGCATTCTCACCTCATACCATATTCATAACGACGGCAACCGGATGATCTACGGCGGCGCGGAACGTTATGGTATTGAATTTACCAAGCTGCTGCTGGAGATGGGTTACCACGTGGAGTGGTGGCAGATCGGCTCCGGTTGGGAACAGGAAATCCTTCCGGGAGTTCCCCTTTACAGCCTCCCGATGGGTGAGGCGGAATACCAAACTTGCCCGGCCTTAAACCATGCTTTCCATGAACAGGCCAACCGGATCGATTTTGCCGTTTATTTCAGTACCTTATTGGCTTACCCGCAGGCCTTTAAGAAAAGTATTTCCATCTCCCACGGCATCTATTGGGATTATCCCACCTGGGAAAGGATTGTTCCCACCGAACGCCATCGCCGGGAATGGCGTTACCGTTGGTGGAGCGCTTTAAACCGCCCCGAAGCGATCGTTTCCTGCGATACGGCAACGATCCGGTATATCAATGCCACCTGGCCCGGATTAAGCGAAAAAATGATCTATATCCCCAATTTTGTGGATTTGCATAGTTTTTACCCGCTAAAAGAAAAAGTACCCCGGGAAACCGTGCGGATTCTTTATCCGCGCCGGCTAACTTCCGTCCGGGGAATTTACGAAACGATCGCCGCCATCGAAAAATTGGCGGCCAAATATCCCCAGGCTGAGTTTCATATTGTCGGGCGCAGCCATAACGACCATCACGAAGGTGAGCTGCTGCGCTGGGCCAGCCGATATGAACAGGTCTATTATTATTGGCGTCCTCCCCACCAAATGCCCGAGATTTACCGGCAAATGGACATCGCCATCATCCCGACCAAAGCTTCCGAAGGAACCTCCTTATCCTGTCTGGAAGCCATGGCATCCGGCTGCGCGGTCATCGCCGGTTGCACCGGAGGCCTTACCGATCTGATCATCCCCGAATATAACGGCTTATTGCTCCGGCCGCTGAATACCCGGACATTGATGGAAGCTTTATCCTGTTTGATCGAAGATCCCGAGCTGAGACAGAGGCTGAGTATAAACGCCAGAACCGTATCGGAATCCTTTTCCCTGGAAAAATGGAAACACCGCTGGCGTAAGGTGATTGAAGCCGTTTTTCGATAAAACCCGAGGTGAAATCAATGCGTAAAGGATCCGTTGCCATCGCCACCTTAAAATTATTGGACCCCCTAGCCCGGAAATTCGTCTCCGATTACCGGCGGCAGTATGCCATCGAACTCTCCAAATTACTCTTGGATCTCGGTTATAAAGCGGCCTGGTTTCAACCGGGAAACGGCTGGCATAGTCAACTGCTTCCGGAGGTGCCGGTCTATGGCGTCCTGCCGGATGGAGCCCAGCTTCTCACCTGGCCCGCCACCGCCGATGATTTCTACGAAAAAGCGCACGGATTTGACTGGTGTATCTATTTCGACCTCATCCTGGCCTACCCGCAGGTCCACGAATCGTCCATCGCTGTAGCCCATGGCATCTCCTGGGATGATCCGTTATTTGAAGCAAAATTACCGACCGAAGCGGAACGGGAAGAGTGGAAGCGCCGCCTCTGGATGGCTTTGCGCGCCCCCCAAAAGGTGGTCACCGTCGAGAGCGGCCTCATCCACTGGGCCACCGCCACCTGGCCCGGTCTGTATAACACCTTCGAGTATCTGCCGAACTTCATACCCGCCTGGGCAGAAGAAGAAGCCCCCGTCACCGCGAGGCCGGGCGCGCCGGAGTCATGCGCAAATACGGTCCGGATCCTTTTCCCCGGCCCCCTCACCCCTGAAGCTGGAATCAGCGAAACCATCCGGGCCATGGAAACATTGCTGGAGATGGATGACCGTATCGAATTTCAGTTGGCAAATGCCGGCCCGGCGGCTACAGTCAAGTATCTGACGGAATGGTCCGAAAAGCATCCCCGCCGTCTTTTAATTACCGAACCGGTTACCGGCAAAATCTTGAAGCAGGCGGATCTTGTGCTGTTGCCGGGCAAAAGTTTCCAGGAAACCGATATGATATGCCTGGCCGCCATGTCCTTGGGTAAAACCGTGATCGTCGGCCAAAACAGCGGCCTCGCCGATCTCGTCATCCATGATCATAACGGCATCATCATCAATCCATCCGCCGAAGTATTGATTGAAGTGATCCGGGATCTGATTAACTCACCGGAAGAACGGCGTCACTTAGGAGATAACGCCCGGGCGGTCGCCCAACATTTCGCTTTACCGGTCTGGCGGCGACGCTGGCAACGGCTGATCGAAAAAATATTCCGTTAGCGAGGTATCCTCCCATGTCGGGCTCCTTACCCAAATTAACCGCGATGATGCTCGTCCGTAACGAAGCCGACCGTTATCTTACGGAAGTATTATCCGAGTTATCAAAGTTTGTTGATGAAATCATCATCCTTGACGACGGCTCAACCGACCACACTCCGGATCTCTGTCTCTCCTTTCCCAAAGTCCGGCTTTACCGGGAAACCGAATCCTTGATGGCAAAGGACGAAAGCACTGCAAGGATCCGATTATGGGATTATACCGTCAACCGTGGTCCGGAATGGATTTTGGCCATCGATGCCGATGAAGTTTTCGAAAAACGCATGGCCCATGAAGTTATCGGCTTAATTAGTCAAGATGAATTTGACGCCGTTGAATTCCGGCTTTTCGATTTTTGGGGCGACCGGCAGCACTACCGGGTGGACGGATCCTGGGATCCGTGGGTGAAAAGGGTCCGGATGTTATTCCGCTATAATCCCCGTCAGACCTATTCCTGGCCCCGGCGGAAACTTCACTGCGGGAGAATTCCATTGGAGGCAAGAGGACCCATCCCGGTCTATCAATCGGATATCCGGGTCAAACATTACGGCTGGGTTCGGACGCAGGATATTCAAAGAAAATATCTGCACTACAAAGAGTTTGACGACAGCGACCATTTAAAAAGCGTGCTGGATTCCCCGGACAAAATCCAGCTGGAAACTTGGATTCCGGAAAAAGTCCTTCCCTTTTAGCAAATATTCACGCCGGCCAGACCGAACGGGATATAAAGGAAGGCGAGGGATTCAGGAGAATGTATACCGCCATTGCCATTAACAAAGGTAACTATATTGGGACCTCCGATACTTTTTTCATTCCGATCTGTACTGATGTAGTAATTTGTGAGCAGGATGTCCGCTACCTTATCCAAAAAAACTATGCGCCGCCCAAAAAAGTTATTAAGATCACTCGATGCTGGACGGAAGTTAGAGATGTCCGGATCAGAGTTTTATATGACCGGGTTTTCATCACCGGCTTTGCCTACCAATATAAAACACTTGTCGGAGAGAACAACATCTTATTCTGTGATCCAATCATCGATCCATTCACCATCACTTCATCGGTCAAAGGCCTGACTCCCGGGATGAGCGTAAAATGGCATGTAAAAAACAGGGAATACAACAAATTATTGACCCCTCACTTGATTTCATACCTCAATGAATTAACCTTTCATCTTCAGATTATCCTCCCAAAAACACTGTGGGTAAAAACCCGGGCCGTCATACCACAGACAAATTCATTTCAGTAAGAAAATGACGATAACTCCAAAATTAACATTTTGAAATTGGCTTTTTTAAGCCGATCTTCTAATATATCTCATATATAATTATATAATATATTACTTAATATATCACTAATATACCAACCCTTACTGGTATGTGCGTCTCATGGGGAACAACCTCTGAGACGTTTTATATTATCCAGGATTTTGCTTCAGGGCTACCCCCTTCTTAATCCAGAACCCATTCACGCCGGCCTTGATCCCGGGGTACCCCGGCAATGGCTGACGGTACATCCATTTCTCACCGACTGAAAACATTTGTAGTCACGTCTTGCCCAAAAAGCAGCAGGAAGCGAATACGAAATTGGGGGGAATTTCCGAAAATAAACTAAAAAGGGATTGCCAAAAAGGGGGCCAAACCAAAAAAGCGACGCCGTGAAAACCGCGTCGCTTCTTAATTTCTTAGTGGCGCGCCCGACAGGAATCGAACCTGTGCACCTGGCTCCGGAGGCCAGTGCTCTATCCCCTGAGCTACGGGCGCTTATTAACCCTTAAGATATTGTACATGATCAGCCGGAAAAAAGCAACCATCAAATCTTGGAGATTTAATTTCCTTTATCTTTTTACCGACCGGCCCGGTCCGCGGGCGACAAAAGCGCTTTTAACCCCGTTAAAGACCGCTGGCCGTTCTTGGGTATTCCGGTTGACGGCTAAAACCACGGGCAAAGGCGCATTACTTAGTAATTGCACGTTTACCAGGATCACCGTGGTCTCCCGGAGCACCGTGGGGCTGAGCAACTCGAAATCGATAAACTCAACCGTCGCCGACACTTGACAAAACTGTCCCGGTTCCGCTTCCGGAATGTCGACAAAGCCAGAGAAGGGGATGTCTACTCCCTGATGTACCACCACATTATCCTCGTTCACAAAGAAGATCTGTTTATGCAGAATCCCCTGGAAGATAACTTTACCGGGGATGACATGGCAACGGAGATTTTGAACAGTCGCGCGAATCTCGTCAATCTTTTGTGCCGGAGTAAAAAGATCAATGGTATCTTCCACCAAGACCTGGACCTGAGCCTCGGCGATTACCTCTACGGACATTTTGCTCCCCCTTTTCTCCCCTTGGTAAGGGTGTTTGTACATATTATGTTCGTCCACCCTTTCCGGCCTACCGGCAAAACGCCCAATCTGAGGGAGGGGGTGCTCTTTTTCCATGGTCAATCCCCGGCGCCATTATTGACGGGCATAACCTGATACCCGCCTTTCCGGAGACTATCCTTAGTTTGGCAATTTCCTCTGGCGCGTATTTCCCGGTTTGATCCGGATAAATTATAACCGGGAAAAAAGATGGGGACCGAGACTTGGAAAGGGAGGATCATGTTGAAAAAGAAACGGGAGATCGAGGAGATTATCCAGTTTGTCCGGGACCACCCGGAAAGCACGGCCAGCAGAAGAATCTACCGGGAGACCCTGGGCGAAGCCCCCGCGCAAATCAATTCGACCGTCCTCAGACAGCTTCAAGATAAACTGGAAATCGCCGATGAATTCACCATTGAGGGGTATAACTATCTTATCCGCTAGTCTTACGGGAGTTTCACGCGTCCTTTTCCGCCGGGGCCGGATGGTATTCTCCGGGTGACTTAAATTTCTTGGCAAGCCGCGCACGCGAGCTACATTAGTTTCACGAAGTAAATTGATCAAAGCCGGGGAAGGCGACCAGCATCAAAGGGACTTTAAGGGTTTTTCATTGCCGGTCCAAATACCGTTCCCCGAGGATAACGGCGACATAATCATCATAAGCCCGCCAGGGCGTTTGCAGCCCCAGAGGAACCAGACGGCGCCAGCCCTTGCGGTTGGCTTTTAAAAAGCGCTCCCGTCCTTCCCGGCTGGAGCCGTCTTCCTCCACCAACGCCAAGCTAAGACCCGGCGCCAGCAGGACCGGTTTTAAGGCCGCGTAAAATTGGTTTCCGCCCGTCCGGTCCCCGATGACCACGGTCTTGACGTCAAACCGGGCGACCATCCGCGTCACAATGGAGGAAAGGTCACGGACATCGGCCGTTCCCTGCCTTAACACTTTTTTTTCGTTGGTCAGCACCGCATACCCGAATTTACATTTTCCCGGATCAATCGCTAGAATCATTTGCATCACCCATCGTCTCCCAGGCAATTTCCACTTTAAGCCCTTGATCGATGACCTGGAAATCGGCCGCCGCCACAAGCCGTAATACCCGCTCACGCTTCTCCGCCTTGATCCGCCCGATGGCCGCCGTAATCTCAGCCGGGGACAGGATTTGGCTTAAGGACAGTCCTTCCACCCGCATCCCCTTGCGCACGGCGGTTTGCTTTATCTCCGCAAGCAATCCGACAATCCGGTCCAGCAGCTCCTCTTCGGCGGTGAAAGGGGAGACTGCCAACTCGCCCAAGAGTTCTCCCGCTTGAAACACCCGCCGGTTTGGAAAATAAGCGAAGGAAATTTCCAGCGCCGTAAAGACCTCCGTATTCCGGGTCGCGACCAACCTGAGGACGCCCGGTTTTTCGGCGGCGGCCAGCCACGCTCCGTAAGCCGGAAGGGATGGAAATTCCGCCCCCAACACCAAAGCCTCATCGTTCTTCCCGGGCAAGCGGGCCCCACGGGCTAAAGCCAACTGGTTGGCGGTCTGAACCAGGGTATCCAGTTGTCTCTGGATCGCCGCCGGATCGGCCCCGGCCGTCACTACCGCCGTGGCCAGGATCTCCCCCTCCGTAAAAATATACCGGCCTGTGGCGTTCATCTGCCCATTGGCCCGGAGGAATGAAGCTTCACCGGAGTAGGCCTGGATCTCTTTGCGGAGCCGCTCCTTTTCCACCTCAAGGGCGACCTTACTTTCCTGCAACTCCTTGGTAACCACCTCCAACTCCGTTAACCGCTCTTGCTCCAGGACCAGTTCGGCTTTGGTGGCAGCCAGCTCCTGCTTTAAGGTTTTCATCCGGAAAAGCGCCGTCCGGACATCATTGGAGACCAACGCCAATAATAAAAGGGTGGTTCCGGCGATCAAGATTCCGGTCACCACCGTAATCAGCATCGAGGTATATTTCGGCCTCAGTCCGAAGATGGACAGCCGCTTCTTGCCGACTTTCATTCCTATCCTGTCGCCCAGCAGGGCGATGAGCCCGCCCAAAAAGGCAATGGTTAGGACCAGGATTACACCGTACAATTTGCTCCCCCTTAACTATAGATAGAGTGCTTTTTTGAGAAATAAATAAAGTCCATACCCGCCAATGACAAGGTTCTGCAACCAAGCACCCACCCAGGGGGAAGTCGCTCCCGATTGCCCCAAAAAGGTCCCCAAGGCCATCAACAAGTAGTAAAAGATGACATTAAGCAAACAGATCCCCAGCCCCGCTGAAGAAGTGCGGCGTTGGGATTGTAAAGCTAAAGGGGTGCCGAGGAGGGCGAAGACAAAACAGGCAAAGGGAAAAGCCGTCTTCAGGTGGAGTTGCACCTCGTACCGGCGGCGGTTTTTTGAGCTCATCTCCGTATTCTCCAGATACCATTTCAACTCCCACCAGCTCATCTCCTCCGGTCGCCGGGTCAATTTAATCACCTCTGCCGGTGTTTTCGTAAAACCGGAAGGATTATGCCCCTCGGTGACCCGGACCGGAATGACGGCGTCTTCCCGGTAAGTGAAGATTTCCCCTTCTTTAAAATACCAGCCTTCCTGGCCCCATAACAATTCTTTACTTTTTAAGGTCCGGACTAATTTACCCTGCTCGATCTCTTGAATCATGACATTAATAAACTTTTCTTCCGCGGCATGATATTCTTCGGCATACACCAACCGTTTTTTCCCGTTCTTTCCCCGTTCGGCGTAGAAATATTCCTCGATCACGCCCTTCGGTTTATCTTGCCGCAAAAAGGCCTGTTCTTCCCGGTAAGTATGTTTGGCCAGCGGGGTCAGGGACTCATTAAGGAAAAAGGTGCCGACCGTCAAGATCGCCCCGGTAAGCAAGACCGGTGTGGCAATTCGCAAGAAACTCATCCCGCCGGCCTGCATCGCAATGGTCTCACTATGGCTGGTCATCCGCCCCAACCCGAGCAGGGTCGCCAGCAACATCCCAATATAGATCCCATAGGCCATATTTTCCGGGATGCAATAGACCCAGAGCTTCAAAACGGTGAAAAAGGGAACCTGATAGGCTTCAGCCCATTGGATCACATTAACCAGGGTAAAACCTAAAAACATCCCGCTAAAGGCTAAAAAGCCAAAAAAGAAAGGTCCCAATAATTCTTTTAGCAAATACTTAGTAATAATCCGCATGCTAATTTCTCCTGTTACATATTAAAACGGTCACCAAGATAAAACTTACGGGCCATTTCATCTTCGGCAATGGCCTGCGCTTCCCCGGAGACCAGGATCTTCCCGGAGTACATTATATAGGCCCGGTCGGTAATGGCCAGGGTCTCCCGGACGCTGTGGTCGGTGATGAGCACCCCCAACCCTTTCTCCTTTAATTCCCTGACGATATCCTGGAGATCAGCCACCGCAATCGGGTCCACACCGGTAAAGGGTTCATCCAGTAAGATATAACGGGGATTCTGGGCTAAAGCCCGGGCAATCTCCACCCGGCGCCGTTCGCCGCCGGAGAGCATAAACCCCTTTTGTTTTCTCACCTTGGTAAGGTGAAACTCCTCCAGCAGTTGGTTACACCGCTCAATCCGCTGTTTTTTATCTTTCATCACCAATTCCAAAATGGCCAGGATATTCTCTTCCACCGTCAGTTTGCGGAAAACCGACGGTTCCTGGGCCAAATAGGAAACGCCGTAACGGGCCCGTTTATGCATGGGTAAATGGGTCACGGTATGACCGTCAATTTTAATCCAGCCGGCAAGGGGGCGTTCCAACCCCACGATCATATAAAAGGTGGTTGTCTTCCCGGCGCCGTTGGGTCCCAAGAGCCCCACCACTTCCCCCGGGTTCACTTCCAGACTGACCCCGTCAACCACCCGCCGCTGGCCAAATTCTTTAACCAAACCATGAACTTCAATCGCCACTGGAATGCACTCCTTGCTCCTGATAAAACCGGGTCTTGGTTGCCCCTTCCACTTTGGCTTGCCCACTGGCCAGGTCATAACTGATCACCGTGTCGGTCCCGCCCTGGAGAACCCCCCCATCCCAACGGATTAAAGGTGAACCTTTCAGGATCAGCCTTGCTTCCTCCCGTTGATAAACAACGGTTTCCGCTTCCCCGGTACAATCCCGGTACCGGAATTTCAGCCGGCCACCGGCGGTAAACTCCCCTTCCTCTACGTTACCGGCCAACTCCTCCCCTTCCAGCCACCAACCGGCACCCTCCAGCAAAAATCCGCCCGTCCCCCGGAAAGTCGCCTCCGGAAAATGGTAAACAAAGACGCCGGTCACGACTAAACGTCCCGCCTCCGGCGGTACGCCGGTAAGCTCGCCGCCTTTGGGCAGCCGGACCTCTTCCGGGGTCAGGATCATGGCGGGGCCGGTGGCCACCAGGTTCTCCGCTTCCAACCTCGCCCGTTCTTCGGCGGTGAGGAACTGTTTCCCTTGATCATAGGTAACTTGGAAGGCGGTGAGACGAAGCGGCGGGTTCTCCAGCCGGACAGCGACCGGCTCCCCTCCGGAACCCCGGTAGAGACAGACCCCGGTTTTCAGGTTGAGTTCGGTGAAGCCCTTCGCCGGCACCACCACCTCCACCCCGCTGCCAAGCTCCTCACCGGCCGCCCGCCCCGGAACTGCCACCGTGAGCAGGAAGAATAGGATGATACCAAAAATCCGAATGTATTTGCCTTCTTTCAATAACATTAACTTCTTTCCCCTCATGCACTTTGCAGATCATCAATTCAACCAACCGTTCTGTTACCGGAAAGACCAACGGGACTCGCCCGGAAGCATAAGATCCCCTTTCCCCGGATTAAACACGAACTGATCCGCATAAAGGGTCACACTTTCCCCTTCAACCCGTAACGCGCGGCCGGTAACCTCCTCCGCCGCCTGGTCCGTCCAACTCAGTTCCCCGGCCCGGAGTCGAATTTCCTCCCCGGAAAAAACCACCTCCGGGGAGAGCCGCAGCCAGGAAAAGTCTTTGCCCATTTCCCCGGCCTCCGCTTCCACCAAATATTTCTCGCCGTTCATGGTATAATACTCACCCTTGATCCCGGAGAGCAGGCAGATCCCTTCTTCCTCCACCACCAGGTCCACCTGGAGTTTCCAATTAAGCCGCTGCGTCCGGTCGACCAAAGCAATTTGCACCCCTTTTAAACTCGGCTTTGCTTCCGGGCCGCTTTCGCCGGGCGGAACCTCATCCTCCCGGACCAAAGGCAAGAGGGGAACCGGCTTACTTTGCCGCTGCCGCTGACCCCAAAAAAAGAAGAAGAGGAGGAAGACGAGACCGGTGCAGGTGAGCA